>JALEOD010000034.1 GCA_022767345.1 Emergencia sp. | reverse complement strand
TTTAGATTAGTTCCTGCTTATCAACTATATTAAATTTTCAAAGCACCTGATCCGATGCTTTATTTGTTATGCACTGCTTTAGCCAAAACTTTTTAGAAATATTTCTCCATTTACTATTGACTATTCATAGTTGGTCTCCTTTCAAAGCCTTTCTTTTGAAGACATTGAAATTTAATCAAACCTCTATATTTGTTTTCTAAATCATATCATTTTATTAGAAGTATGTCTATCTCATTACAATCATATGTGTTGAATTTTTAACAACACCTAGTCTGCTTTCTGGTATTATGGACATCAGATATCATTTCACTACATATTTGCTTACAACCATTCTGCACCAATAGAGGGCTAAAATTTAGCCCTCTATTGGTGCAAACCTATGACTACTTCTTAGTTTACTTTTCTCAAATATTCCCTATATATAAATAGATTGCGGTCTGTCAGAAATATTTCAAGAATGCCAACTCCTATCAACACCGGATACTAATCAGTAGTGAACCATGACCAGTTTTTGCACTGATTAGCCTGACTGGGTTATGCGAAGAGGGACTTCTCATGTATTTTATCTTAAGTTCTTATATAATTACTCTTAGCCATTGGCATACCGCTATTAAAAATGCGCCAAAACTAACTATTAACAAATTTCTAGTTTTCTGATTGATCTTTTTCCATTTGCACACTATAATCAGCCAGCAAACTATATCTGCTCCGAATAATATTTTCAAAAGCAAAGATTCCAAAACAATCGTTGTTTCCATAAAAACCACTGGCACTAGAGCAAGAATAATTAGAACTGTGTTAAAAACTATAAATAGCTTTTCCTTAGTTGTATAGTTTTCATTTTTCATATCATTTCCTCCCAACTATTTTATTGAAAATTACTATAGAGGGTTAAATATAACCCTCTAATTTTTGTACTTTTAATATGTACCAACACTTGCAATCACATATCGATATGCAGTTACGACATTTCCTCCCTGATGTCGCTGGATTTTTTCTGTATTTACCGTGACTTTTACTCCATGGCTTGGACTTGCCCCTTGAATTCCAGCAGCAATAACAGTCAAAGAGCCCGAAATTTAAGCCACCACAACAGCTGCTCCTGTTGCAATATTGACTCCTGATGCCGCTGCAACAAGTGTAATGATTGCGGAAGCTATTGAGAATGAGTTACTTGTATCTGATACCAAGTTTGCAAGCTGTTTATAGGAAACCTTATAAGTTTTGCTTGCAACTACATCACCGTTTGCCATAGGTTGCATTTGATTTTTTTCAACACTGATTGTTTTTCCAGTATAAGATGAATATACTGTATTTGCTGTTTTATCAATGTAAAAATAGTTTTCTCCCTCTTTATCATTGATAGTTAGTTTTGCGAAAGCTGTGTTTTCTTCAACTTTCATAACTGCAGTTTCATTCCCATTTGACATCAAATAAGAATCATCCTCTAACTTAGTTAAAAGTAATTTCTCTCCATGAGATGTAACTACCTCTGTCTCTGCAAATGCAGCTGTTCCCATTCCCAGAACCAAAGTCAGTGCCAATAACATGCTTATAACCTTCTTCATGTTGTTCTCCTTTCGACTTCAATCAAAACTCCTCAAGTCTTGATTTTTCCTCAAAGTTGTCGTATAATCTTTTCATAGAGTTTTCCTAAATAACTTAAATTGGGCTCCTATCCAACCTGCTATTTTAGAAAACTCTTTTTCTTTGCAGTCTTCTCTGCCTATCCGCCGCTTAAAGGTTTCATGATTCCTTTCTCCTTTCGTCAAATTTCTCTATTCCCCAATACCGCCGATTTGGCTTATGATACTTTTGTCAAATTCCAGGAATGCCCTACTTTAACCTGTTTATCAGTCTTGTTCTGCGCCAGGTACTTAACACCGGTGTTCATCTTATACGTAGCAGTTGTTGCCATTCCTTTACACGTAAAACTGCAATGCATACTGACGGAAGACCCTACACTTCTTGCAGAACTGTTAGAAACAACAGGAAGCCCTTGGTTAACACTAATCGATCTTGATTTACTCATTCCAGGTTTTCCAAAGTTCTCATCTATCCCATTTGCAGACAATATATAATGATTTTCTAGTCCCAAGGTAACACTGGCTCCTCCTACTGTCACCGTTGCTTTTCCTGTAAAGTACCGATTTCCGTAATCTTTCCACATCTCATTACTTCCCGATGTTGCAAGGGGCATGATAGACGGAGTTCCTGCTGCAAATTCACTTTGATCTTTCAATTCTACAGCCAATGTACAGCCATCTCCCATATCATATGTCTTCACTGCATATAGGCTTCCATCGCTCATCGAACACATCACCATGTCCATATTCTCGCCATCAAGAACATCTGCCGCTTCATCCAATTTCTCAGACAAGATTTCTGCTGTTTCCTGTTTTGACATTGAAGTCTGACCCTCTAGCTCAGAGATTGCAAGCGATGGTACAACCAACATTATCATAACTAGCTATAAACCTAATACCATACAAAATAATCTTCTTTTCATTTTCTTACCTCTTTTTTAATCCTATTCATTATTCTGTGTTGATTTACACTTTTAGTATATGAGCACGTCAACAAAATTGCAAGAACTTTCGGAAAAGTGGTCGTTTTTTCGGAAAACTGGTCAAAATTTCCATATTCTGTAAAGAATCAAAGTCAATCCCCCTTTTCCTAATTGCCTTTTAATCCACTTAAAAGAGCACTATTGGCTATCATTTTAGCTTCAAGTGCTCTTATTTTTTGAGTTAGGTTTACACATGATAATTTAGAATACCCGGATTTGCATAAAGCTGACTACTCTCCTATTCTAGTATAAATGGACATGTCAAAAAGAAGAGTCCTGCTGATGCAAATAACAATGGAACAAAATAATACTCATGCTTATTAATCAACCGATTTATTCCATATGCCAATCCAAAAACTGTTACTATTGACCAAATCCAACTGGTATAAGCACAAAATACATACTATCTTCCTCCATATTCTTTCTCTTTTCCTCGAATCAGAATATTTGTCGTAACATATCCCTCTTCCTCTAAATTCCATTCAACCATTCCACCACTTTTTCGAGCGGCGTCTGCCATATTTCTGGTTCCAATTCCATGATTCCTTTTATCATCCTTAGTCGTTGCTAGTCCGTCTCCCTGCCGCTGCGGCTTCTGCAGTGCGCTGTTGCGAATGGAAATCGTAACAAAGTTTTCTCTATTTTCAACTTTTACATCGATTTCTCCCCTTTCTCCGCAAAGGCTTGCCGCCTCAAAAGCGTTCTGCAATCCATTAGTAAGAATGATACACAAATCCACCTCAGATATATACAGATGCTCCGGGAACTTTCCTTCCACGCTCATTTTCATCTTCTGTTTCTTGCAGGCATCCCCATATCTGTTCAAAATCGCATCACAGACCAAATGATTGGTTAAAAAGAAAGATTTACTCTTTATCTTTTCTCCGGCAATCTGCTCCAGATAAACCCGAACTCTGTCCATATCCGTTCCCTCAGCAATTTGCTGCAGCGTTGTAATGTGTTTGATGTAATCATGCCTGAACTTACGCAGTTCCTCATCCATCAAGCTCTGCCTGCTATACTGCTCCGTCTGCTCAGCGAGACATTTCTGACTCAATAAAAGCAGCCGTTTTGTCTCCTGTTGTTGAAACTTTACGAAACAAATAAGTATGAACATAACTAAAATCAGAAGTCCTATCATACCACTTACAATATCATTTTTCCCTTGAACAATTAACCCCCAATTTTCAGGTGCATCAATATAAGTCGGTCTATAGTTTATTAAAAACCAAATACAAACAAAAAAAGGAACAAACATCCACACATTCAAAAGCTCCATATGCGTGAAAATGCTTTCCTTCTTTCTTCTCAGAGTCAGGCTCAGCACACCGAGAGCCACCAGACACTCTGCAAGCCCCAAATAATAACACGCCGGTGGTTCGACTCTCATTATATCTCCCCTAACCACCAGAATCCAAAAACCAAGATTCAGCGTATACATGACCCAAACCATCTGCATCATACAGATTCCCGCTGCCAGATTGATTTTCCACTTTCCCTGCAGGAAAAACGGCATCGCCGCTGCCGGAAACAATATACTGCGCCAGATTAAATAAGTATAATCCTCCGGCAAGATAAACAGCATGGCACAACGAACTGCCAAAATTATCAAGCCAATTCCAAGAAGCCGCCTCTCCTCTCTAAATTCGTAGCCGAGAACGCCTCTAAATAAAAGCAGTAAAACTAATATTTCCAGCAACTGTGCTAGCGGTGTCATGTCGTTTCCTCCCATTTTTATGCAAATTTAGAAAACCGCAGATTATATTGACGCAGCTTCTCAAAGCATTCCTTTTTCCGCCGTCTGCTGACCTTTAGCTTTTGCCCGCCTCGCAGTACGAAAATATCGTCATAGGCGTCTACAATATGCTTGCAGTTCACCAGATGCGACGAATCCACACGAACAAAGTACAAGTCTTCCAATTCTTTTTCCCAAGCCGAAAGGCTTTTTGCGGATAAAGGCGTCTGACCGCCGCTTGCAAGAAGCGCCTTGGTGTACCGCTGCTCGGCGAAAAACATGATAATCTTCTCGCTGTTTTCATATGACGCAGGAGAAAGTTCCAGCATTCTGCCAGCCATAAGCAGCCGTACCGCCAAATCCATCTTCAGTTCAAAACTTTCCCATACCAGCGGTTTTGCTAAAAACCCGATAACATTAGGGCCAAAGGCATCAGGCATATTCTCCTGATAACTTGTAGCGAAAATAATCAGCGGCCGCTCTTTGCCCATCAGCTGATCCTTTACAACAGTGCCTTTCTTCTTCGGCATCTCTACATCCAAAATCAAAATGTCATATTCGTGGTTGATCGGATGCTCCGGATCCTGCGTACAAACAATCTCTGCCTGTATGTTTCTCTCCTCAAAAAATGTCTCACAAGCGGATTTCAATGCTTCAAGTTCTTCTGCTAAATCATCACAAATACATACTTTCATAGTCAAGTCCTTTTTTTGGTGTAAATTTTTCAGTTGTCATAAATCATAGCAATTCTATGTATTCACGTAATTGTAATTTGCCGTGGCTGAATGAGATTGTCAATGCCTTGCTGCGTTAGCGGTGCGTAGCAGCATTT
>JALEOD010000019.1 GCA_022767345.1 Emergencia sp. | reverse complement strand
GGATTGAAAAAGGCAAGCAGAGAATCCGGTGACAATAGCGGAGAGGATACACCTGTTCCCATCTCGAACACAGAAGTTAAGCTCTCAAGCGCTGATGATACTTGGCGGGAAGCTGCCTGGGAAAGTAGGACGTTGCCGGTTTCAGTAAAAAGCAAGTTACGAAGGTGACTTGCTTTTTTAGTGTCCGGAGGACACGTCTGAAACGGAATAGCGACGGGAAGCGCATGGTTGTTGTCAGTTCCTTGGATTTTTATTCCCATTTGAAATACTTTACAGCGATGCAAAAGCAAATGAGTGTAACGGCATTCATAACAGTAACAGGAAGCCCATAAACGGTTCCACTCTTTACAGACTATATTTGGGTGTATTCCAATCATTGCGCAACTTCCGCAGTTTTGTATGTGTTCATTGTTTCCCACCTCCATTCCTCCTCAATATATCATAGATGAAAAGTCTGGTGTTATAATGTAGGGTTTGATTTTATCATGGAATAAATCATAAATAAAGCAAAAAACTTCTTTACAAATTGGATGAATTGAACTATAATAAATAAGTACGAACAAAATGGTTCGTGCGCTATTAGCTCAATTGGATAGAGTAGCGCACTACGAATGCGAAGGTTGGGGGTTCGAGTCCCTCATGGCGCACCAAAACAGTGAAACCACCTACAGGGTGGTTTTTCTGCTTTTTGCTTTTGCAAGGTGAGACGGATATTCGCAGCTATCTGTAAGAAAATCGTTAGAATTTCATCAAGGACTCTTTATTGAAATTTCTATGAAAACCTTGTATAATCGGAAGTACGATGTTAAGCATACTAAGAGGGGAAATAAAGTTTTGAGAAGCGATCGCAATAAGAAAACCGAAAACTATGAGGGCATGAAATACAGCAAGGAACTGATACGGCAGTTATCAGACCCGGAATATGCGAAGGAAGAAGAACGTTATGCCCGGGAAGCGCAGAAGCATAAGCGTGCAAAGAGCCAGAGCGCAAGAGGCTCCGCAAAATCTGCCAAATCTGCCAAATCTGTTAAGTCCAATTCGGTAGCATCTAAAAGCAAACAGAAGAAAAAGAAAAAATATAGATTCCGGCCGGGAAAACTGATTCGCAATTTATTCGTATTGTTTATGGTTTTTCTGGTGGCCTTTACAGGATTGTTCTATGCGCTGACAGGGAATTTTGACAAGGTGGAGACAGAGAAAAGCGCTTTCGCTATAGACCCGCAGGTGGAAGACGATTTGAGTGGATATAGAAACATCGCAATTTTGGGAGTGGATTCCAGAGCCGATGAGGGCTATGACGGAAGCAGGACAGATGCGATTATTATTATGAGTATCAAGAAGTCTACTGGAGAGATAAAGTTGATTTCTGTTATGCGCGACTCATACCTGAGAATGGAATATATGGACGGCACACCTATTTTGGACAAGATTACTCATGCTCATCACTATTCGGGCGGCGTAAATACCTGCGCATCCTTGAATCAGAGTTTGGATTTGAACATTGATGAGTTTGTCATCTTTAACTGGAAAGCTGTGGCAGACGCGGTGGATTGCCTGGGCGGCATCACCGTTAACGTCAAGGACAATGAAATCAACGATATGAATCATTGGGGACCGGACACTGCTGAAAATGTCGGCCGTGATTATCATGAAATCACGGAAACCGGTAAGCAGACGCTGGACGGTGTTCAGGCAACGACCTACTGCAGAATCAGAAAAACCAGCGGAGGTGACGCGGGTAGAAGCAGACGCTACAAAGCCGTGGTTGCGGGGGTTATGAAAAAGGCTCTGACCCGCCCATGGAAATTAAAAGAACTGTCCGATACGGTATTTCCAAATATCAGAACCAATATGAGTCAGACGCAGATGTATACAGCGGTGATTCAGGCCCCGAGATATCATTTTGGCAAGAGTGTCAGCTGGCCGAACGAATACTGGGCTGACCTGCTGCAGGGTATTTCCTATGTGGTACCGATGACATTGGAGTCTAACGTAAAATGGCTGCACAAGCGAGTTTTTGGGCAGGAAGATTACCAGCTTTCTGATACTTGTCAGCAGATTAATCAGGATATCAGCTATGATACAGGATTGTATTAATTTATATCGCATTAAAAAGACACTGTATTTCCGAAAGGGAAATGCAGTGTCTTTTTTATTATTCGCCGATTTCTGCCAGTTCTTTGTATTTATTGTCAATTTCTTTTAATTTCTCGATAATGTTGATTTTTTGTGGGCAGTGGGATTCGCAGCTTCCGCACCCGATGCAGTCCTTGCCGTTGGGGGTAATTGCATTGTACTGTCCGGAAAGGGAGCCCCAAATATAATGGAAGCCTTTGCTGGCGGCTTCATTGTAAAGCTTGAAAATATCCGGAATCTTGATTTCCTGCGGGCATTCATAACAGTAGTTACAGCCGGTACAAGGCACCAGAATGTCTGCCTGCAGGGCCTTGACTGCTTTGTCTATGGCCTGTTTTTCTTCGCTGGTTAAAGCAGGACCTTGGAAGATTTCGACGTTTTCCTCAAGCTGGGAAAGTTCCGACATACCGGATAATGTGCAGAGTACTCCCGGCAGTTCATTGACAAAGCGAAGGGCGTAGGACGGGTAACTTGCGCCTGTGCCTGTATTGTCTAAAATCTGACAGGCTTTCCCGCTGAGTGGATTTGCCAGCATGCCGCCGCGAATCGGCTCCATAACTATAATCGATTTGTCAAATTCTCTGGCAACATCATAGACATCTTTTGCATTACCATTTTCCCAGTCAAAATAATTGAGCTGCAGCTGGATGAATTCCAGGCTGTCTCCATACTTTGTGAGAGTTTCGCGGAGAAAATCAGGTTCACAGTGGAAGGACGCTCCTAGATGATGAATGCGGCCTGCGGATTTTTCCTTAGATAAGTAGTCAACGACCTGGAGCTTTTCCACAGTCTCAAGGTCGCCTTCGCCGAGGCTGTGAATCAGATAAAAGTCGAAGAAGTCAGTTTTGCATTTTTGCAGCTGATCCTCAAAAATTTTGCGTAAGTCGTCTGGGGTTTCGCAGAGCCAGCAGGGCATTTTGTCTGCCAGATAATAGCTGTCTCTTGGGTGCTTGGACAGAGCTTCGCCGACAAAGTTTTCCGACTCGCCATCGTGGTATTTATAAGCGGTATCGATATAGGTGATACCTTTTGCCAGTGCGGTATCAATCATTTCCTGCCCTTTTTCGTAGTCGATGGTGCCGTCTTTGTGCATAGGCAGGCGCATCATGCCAAAGCCAAGGCGGGAAATCTGTTTCCCGTGAAAATCTGTGTAGTTCATAGGAGCCTCCTTGTTTCAATATAATAGATATTATACAGGAATTGGGGTTTCAGTTCAATGGTCTATCCGAAGCGTGTTATACATGGAAGGGAAATGGGCGCCACATTTTGTCTTGTTTGTTGAAAGTCTGGCGTTAAGGTGATAAAAAGTGCCATATTTATCGTGTTTTTACAGACTAATGGCGGGCAAATCCAGAACTTATAAAGCATTGCAGAAAAATGACAGGCGTATATGATTATCTGCTTTGGAGATTGCGCCATGTTTCCATTAATTCAAAATGAACCTGGCGGCGCAGCGCCGCTATTTAGCAGATTTTATCCGTTTACGGTGTGCCGCCGCCATTCTTTGTTAAAAGCCTATAGAACATGGCGTATTTCAATCCTTCGATGCCATAAGAAGGAAAAATGAACTTAAATATGGCGCGGCAATGAAGGTGACCAGATATAAAAATTTCATAGGGTTGCGCGCGAAATGGATGGGGAACTGTATTGCGACTAACATCGTTAAATTTGGAAAATCATCCAAAAACCGTCCGAAAACCAGACATTTTAACCAATTAAAGCGCTTTAGTGCCTAACAGTGTGAAAGTATTGAAAATTGGCGATTTTTGTTTGAAACTGCGGCATGTACTACAAAAAGAACATTGAGTTTTCAATATTAACAGGCATTTTATGTTGACTTGAAAATATGCTGAATGTAATATGAAGAAAAGTTGTATACAGAATATTTCATGTAAAAATACGATTTTGTGTAGAAGGAGGATTCTATTATGATTGCTAAAATCTTAGCGCTTCTGCCGGGAGTTGACTGCCGCGGCGGCTGTGGCAAGGAAACCTGCAAGGCTTGTGCTGAAAGTATTGCAGAGGGAGCCAGCGTAGCTCTTTGTCCTGCCTGCAGTCAAGAGACTGTGGACGCCATTGCAGAAGTGACAGGAAGAGAAAGTGAAGCCGCAAAGGACGAAATCGCTTTTGTAGCTTGCAGCGGAGATTCTGCAGGGAAAAAGCGTTTTGCGGGAAAAACCTGCCGTGAAGCAGCAGGCGAAGGCTTTTTAAGAGGTGAGTGCCGCTATGGCTGCATTGGCTGCGGTGACTGCACAAAGACTTGCAAATTTGACGCCATGAAGATGGCTGACGGTGATGTAATCATCGATACAGAAAAGTGCAACGGCTGCGGCGCCTGCGCAGGAGAAGACAGCTGTGTACAGGGCCTGATTCGTATGATTCCAAGAGACGCGACTAACTTCATCCCTTGCTCTAACAGAGATGAGGACGACGATAAGGTTAGAGAAATCTGCGGATTCGGTTGTATCGGCTGTGGTGACTGCGTTCGTGCATGTCCGGAGGGTGCTGTGGAAATCATCGACAACCATGCGGTCATCGACTATGACAAGTGCGTCGGCTGCGTGGCATGTACCGTAAAGTGCAAGAAAAAAATCATCGTAGACACCCTGCATGATTTGACCAAATTAAAAGAAAAAGTTGCTTTTGTCAGATGTAACGGCAGCAGAAATGAGAAGGCTTATCAGGCTGCAGGGGCAGTAACCTGCGCTGAGGCCGCAAAACTGGATGCAGCGTCCCTTGGCATTTGTACCACAGGCTGCACAGGACAGGGTGACTGCACGAAAGTATGCCGCTACGGCGCAATTAAAGTCGTAAACGGCAGCGCACAGGTAGACCCTGACAAATGCGTCGGCTGCAAAGACTGTACATACGCATGTCCGATGAAGCTGATTGTCATGGTACCGTATAAAGGCGCAAAGATGGTACCTTGCGTATCCACCGCCGATTACGAGGACAAAGCCGCTGTATGTGACAGCGCATGTATCGGCTGCGGCGACTGCGCAGCAAACTGCCCGAATGGTGCAATTTACATGGAAGAAGCCCATGCGGTCATCGACCCGGAAATCTGCGAAAACTGCCAGGTATGCCAGTATATCTGCGCAAGAGGCATTATCAAAGAAAGAGAAGTGCCTGAGTACAACTATTTGCAGGAGGCAGCTCTTGCAATGAGGAAAGGAGAGTGATTGCGATGAGAAAATTAAAGACAATGGACGGAAACACCGCTGCTGCACACGTGGCGTATGCCTTTTCTGAGGTAGCGGCCATTTATCCAATCACACCATCATCTCCGATGGCAGAGAGCATGGACGAATGGGTTTCCCAGGACAGAACCAATATCTTTGGAGAAAAAGTAAAAATTATCGAAATGGAATCAGAGGGAGGCGCAGCAGGTGCAGTACACGGCTCTATTACTGCCGGCGCTTACACATCGACCTTTACAGCTTCGCAGGGTCTGCTTCTGATGATTCCGAATATGTATAAACTGGCCGGAGAGCAGACACCGACGGTGTTCCACGTGGCAGCAAGAGCTTTGGCAACCCACGCTCTTTCCATCTTTGGAGATCATTCCGACGTTATGGGCTGCCGTCAGACAGGTTTTGCCATGCTGGCGTCAAATTCTGTACAGCAGGCTATGGACCTTGCAGCAGTAGCACATCTTTCCACTATCGCAGGAAAGCTGCCGATGCTTCACTTCTTTGACGGTTTCAGAACATCTCACGAAAACCAGAAAATCGAAATCTGGGATTACGAGGATTTGAAGGAAATGGTCGACTGGGACGCTGTAAAGGCTTTCAAAGCCCGCTCCATTCACCCGGCACACCCTCACAGCATGGGTTCTGCTGAACAGCCGGAAACTTTCTTCCAGCACAGAGAAGCGTGCAACACGGCGTATCTTGAGACTGCGGATATCGTCAACACTTATATGGAAAAAGTCAATGCCAAAATCGGCACAAACTATAAACCGTTCAATTACTACGGCGCACCTGACGCAGAGGAAATCATCGTAGCAATGGGCTCTGTATGCGACGCGGCAGAAGAAGTTGTGGATTATCTCCTTGCAAAGGGTAAGAAAGTCGGCATTGTGGAAGTACATCTTTACAGACCGTTTTCCACCAAATATCTGCTGAACGTAATGCCTGAAACTGTAAAGAAAATTGCTGTACTGGACAGAACTAAAGAGCCGGGCGGTGTAGGCGAGCCTTTATATCTGGATATGATTTCCGCGCTGCGGGGCACCCGCTTTGAGGAGTGTCTGGTAACAGGCGGCCGCTATGGTCTTGGTTCAAAGGACACCCAGCCGGGGGACATTCTGGCGGTTTACGAAAATCTTTGGGCGGACGAACCGAAGAAAGAGTTCACCATTTCTATCACCGACGATGTGACAGGACTTTCTCTTCCTGTCAGCGAAAATCCTGACGTTGCGCCAAAGGGTACAAAGGCTTGCAAGTTCTGGGGTCTTGGAGCTGACGGAACCGTAGGTGCAAACAAGAACTCCGTAAAAATCATCGGTGACCACACAGATAAGAAAGTACAGGCATACTTCCAGTACGACTCCAAGAAGTCCGGCGGCGTGACCATTTCTCATCTGCGTTTTGGCGACGAACCGATTAAATCTTCCTATTATGTAAAACAGGCTGACTTTGTTGCCTGCCATAATGCGGCATATCTGAACCGTTATGAAATGGTGCAGGATGTAAAACCGGGCGGATATTTCCTCCTCAACTGCGTCTGGAGCGACGAGGAGCTGGATACGCACCTGCCGGCAACGGTGAAGAGATACATTGCCAAAAACAACATTAAGTTCTACACCTGCGACGCTGTTTCCATCGCAAAGGAAATCGGTCTGGGCGCAAGAAGAACCAATACAGTGCTGCAGGCGGCATTCTTTAAACTGGCAGACATCATTCCGATTGAGGAAGCGGTAGGTTACATGAAGGCAGCAATCAAGAACACCTACGGCAAGAAGGGCGAGAAAATCGTCAATATGAACATGGCTGCGGTAGACGCTGGTATCGAGCATGTACATAAAGTAGAAGTTCCGGCAAGCTGGGCAGATGCGCCTGACGATGCACCGGCTCCGAAGCTTGTGGGACGTGATCAGGCACATACCGACTACCTCAACGATGTTTTAGTACCGACCAACACTTTGACCGGTGACAATGTTCCGGTTTCCACATTCCTGTCAACAGCAAGGGGCTGCATTCCGGCAGGTACGGCAGCCTTTGAAAAGAGGGGTATCGCCACAGACGTTCCTGTATGGAACAAGGCAAACTGCATGCAGTGTAACTGGTGCTCCTACGTTTGTCCGCACGGCGTCATCAGGCCGTTTGTGCTGGATGAGACAGAAATCGATCCGGTAAACGGCGATTATCTGGCGATGAAAGGTGTAAAGGGCAAGTTCTTCACTTTGGGTATTTCCGCTTTGGACTGCACCGGCTGCGGCTCCTGCGCACAGGTCTGCCCTGCAAGAAAGAAAGCGCTGGAAATCGTACCGGCAGAGGACGATGTGGTTTCGGCATCACAGGAAAAATACAACTATCTGTTCAGCGAAGTGACCGAAAAGGAAGTTCCTTTTGGCGTGAATACAGTAAAGGGTTCTCAGTTCAAACAGCCGCTTCTTGAGTTCTCCGGCGCATGTCCGGGCTGCGGCGAATCTCCTTATGCAAAGCTGGTAACCCAGCTCTTCGGCGACAGAATGTATATCGCCAATGCGACAGGCTGTTCCTCCATCTGGGGCTGCAGCGCACCGAGCACACCGTACACCGTAAACAAAGAGGGCAGAGGTCCTGCATGGGCAAACTCTCTCTTTGAGGACAACGCAGAGTTCGGTCTTGGTATGGCGATGTCCATGCAGGCACGCCGCGGTGAAATGAAATCAGCTGTGGAGCGTCTTGTAGACGTAGTGGGGATCCCTGCAAAGGCATGGCTTGCTTCCATGGACGATGCTGAGGCGGCAGAAGAAACAGGAAAGATTCTGGAAGAAGCCTGCGCAAAAATTGCCGGCGAAAACGCTGACGCAAAATACGTATTAGAAAATAAAGATATGCTCATCAAACCGTCCATGTGGATTTTCGGCGGTGACGGCTGGGCTTACGATATCGGCTACGGCGGCCTTGACCACGTGCTGGCTTCCGGTGAAAACGTAAACGTCATGGTATTCGATACCGAAGTTTACTCCAACACCGGCGGACAGTCCTCAAAGGCTACGCCAATCGGCGCTGTTGCAAAATTTGCAGCCTCCGGTAAGGCCGTAAAGAAAAAAGATCTGGCACAGATTGCCATGGCTTACGGCTACGTCTATGTAGCACAGGTTGCGATGGGTGCAAATCCTGAGCAGACCCTGCGTGCAATCAGAGAAGCAGAAAGCTATGACGGTCCATCCCTGATTATCGCTTACGCACCTTGTATCAACCAGGGCCTCAAAGCCGGTATGAACAAGGCAATGCTGGAAATGAAAAATGCAGTTCGCGCCGGTTACTGGAATCTGCTCAGATTCAATCCGCAGCTGGCGGCAGAGGGCAAGAACCCGCTGTCTATCGACAGCCCTGCGCCTAGTGAAAGCTACAGAGACTTTATCATGGGCGAGGTTCGTTACAACTCACTGCAGCTGAAATTCCCTGAGAGAGCTGAACAGCTCTTTGCAAAGGCAGAGGAAATGGCTATGGACAGATATGCGCACCTGCAGAACCAGAAAAAGAGCTTTGATAATTAAGGAAGGAGGATGAATGTGATGAAAATGTTTGAAGTAACTTATAAAAGAAGACTTAATGACAACATGGTGTGGCTGAAAATTTACGCGCCGCTGGTTGCCAGAAAAGCAAGACCCGGTCAGTTCATCATCCTTCGTACTGATGAATACGGCGAGAGAATTCCTCTCACCATGGCTGGCCATAACGAAGAAGATGGTACCATCGATTTGATCTACGCAGCGGTGGGCAGAACCACCATGCTGATGGATCAGCTGGAAGTAGGCGACTGCTTTGCCGATATCGTAGGACCTCTTGGAAAACCGACCAATATGGACGGTCTTAAAAGAGTCTGTGTCGTAGGCGGCGGTACAGGAAATGCACTGGCTTATCCACTGGCTTGCGGGATGCACGACCACGGCGTGGAAACCGTTATGATTGAAGGCTTTAAAACCAAGGACTTAGTCATCCTGGAGGATGAATTCAGAGCCGGCGTCGATGAACTCTACGTCATGACCGACGATGGTTCCTACGGTGAAAAAGGTTTTACCACCGCAAAACTGGAAGAACTGATTCAGTCTGGTGAAAAATTCGATGAAGTCATCGCTGTGGGACCTCCGATGATGATGAAATTCACCTGCCAGATTGCGGAAAAATACGGGATTCATTCCGTTGCGTCTCTGACTGCATATATGATCGACGGAACCGGCATGTGCGGCGGCTGCCGCTGCAACATCGGCGGGGAAGACAAATTTGTATGCGTAGACGGACCTGAATTTGACGGCGCTCTGGTTGACTGGGATGAACTGATTCAGCGAAGCGCATACTATTCCGATCAGGAAGCAGAAGACAGAGCACACGTGTGCCGCTTGACAGGAGGTGTTCGTTACCATGATTAATTTAACCAGAGAAAAATGTCCTATGCCGGAACAGGCACCTGATGTTCGCAACAAGAACTTTTTAGAGGTGTCCAGCGGCTATACAGAGGAAATGGCCATAAGCGAGGCAATGCGCTGTCTCAAGTGCCGTAAAAAGCCTTGCATGAGCGGTTGTCCGGTCATGGTTAAGATTCCTGACTTTATCGCAAAAATCGCTGAAGGCGAATTTGAGGAAGCATATCAGATTATCAGTGAAACCAGCAGCCTGCCTGCAATTTGCGGCCGTGTCTGCCCGCAGGAAAATCAGTGTGAGGGCAAGTGCGTCCACGGCGTAAAAGGCGAGCCGGTTGCCATCGGTCGTCTGGAACGCTTTGCGGCTGACTGGCATGCTGCAAACTACGGCGATGAAGAAATTAAACCTGCTGAAAGCAACGGTCACAAGGTGGCTGTCATCGGCGCAGGCCCTGCAGGTCTTGCCTGTGCGGGAGATTTAATCAACAAAGGCTATGAAGTAACTGTTTATGAGAGTCTGCACAAGACCGGCGGTGTGCTGGTTTACGGCATTCCGCAGTTCCGTCTGCCGAAGGAAATCGTAGCAGCAGAAGTTGCAAAGCTGGAAGCAAAAGGTGTAAAATTTGTCACCAATGCTATCGTAGGCCGTGCGATTACTGTTGATGAGCTGATGAAGGAAGAAGGCTTTGAGTCTGTCTTCATCGGAACCGGCGCAGGACTTCCATCCTTTATGAAGATTCCTGGTGAAAATCTGCTGGGTGTATGTTCTGCCAACGAGTACCTGACTCGTATCAATCTGATGAAAGCATACCTGCCTGAGTACGATACACCGATTCAGCACGCTGATAAAATTGCAGTAGTCGGTGGCGGCAACGTTGCCATGGACGCTGCAAGATGCGCAAAGCGCATGGGCGCCAGCGAAGTATATATCATTTACCGCCGCAGCATGGAAGAACTTCCTGCGAGAGCGGAAGAAGTGCACCATGCTATGGAAGAGGGCATTGTATTCAAACTGCTGACCAATCCGGTTGCTATCAAAGGCGATGAAAAGGGTCATGTAACAGGCATTGAATGTGTTACCATGGAGCTGGGCGAGCCGGATGCTTCCGGACGCCGCAGACCGGTTGTAGTGGAAGGTTCCAATCACGTGATTCCGGTAGATATGGTCATCATGTCCATCGGTACAAAGCTGAACACTTTGATTCTGGATACTACAGAGGAACTGGCTGCCAATGACCGTGGCGGTATCGGCGCAGACAGCACAGCTGCAACCAATCGTCCCGGCATTTTCGCAGGAGGCGACGCAGTAACCGGCGCAGCTACCGTAATCAAAGCCATGGGCGCAGGGAAAACTGCTGCCGCAGGCATTGATGAGTATTTGAGTAAATAATAAATTGCCGAAATAGGAGCGAAGCATGGAAACATGCTTCGCTTTTTTAATGGCGTTGCTACTGGATTTTTACGGCAGACTCTGCTAAAATAAAATCTATGAAAAAGATTATGATTGCAGCCGCAAAGACGGCCATAGAGGAGTACAAAGATTATATAGAAGCTTTTGAAACTTTGGGCGCGGAGCCTTTTTTGTCACTGTCAGAGGAGGACGCGGAAGGGGCAGATGCCTTGGTGCTGCCGGGAAGCAGACAGGATATGAACCCGAAACTCTGGGGAGAAGAAGACCAGGGTTCCAACGATATCAACGATGCACTGGACACCGCCCAGCTGATTTTGATGGATTTTGCCATGGAGCATGAAATGCCGGTGCTGGGCATCTGCAGAGGCATGCAGTTTCTCAACGTATATTTTGGCGGCACACTGATACAGGATTTGCCATGCGCGGAGGCTCACAAGAGGAGGGAGCCGGAACTTTATCACAGCGTGACCCATTACCGGAATACCTGTATGTATGCACTTTACGGAGAAAGTTCCTTTGTCAATACTCGCCATCATCAGGGCGTAGGCAGAATCGGCGGGGACCTTATCGCAGCGTCATTCTGGAATGATGGGGAAGATACTGTGGTTGAGGCCATTGAAATGGCAGGTTGCGGCGGAAAGATTTTGGGCGTGCAATGGCATCCGGAAAAAATGTATCTGTACGGGGACAAAGAAAGCCGGGCAGACGGTGAGAAACTGCTGCGGGCATGGCTGGAAATCAGAAAGGAAGCTGAATTATGATTAGAATTACCACAGACAGCATTACTGTTTTAAAAGTAGACGCTATCGTTAATGCGGCAAACAATGCCCTTCTTGGCGGCGGAGGGGTAGACGGCGCGATTCATAGAGCGGCAGGACCTGAGCTGCTTGCCGAGTGCAGAACCCTTCACGGTTGTGAAACCGGCGACGCAAAGGCAACAAAGGGATATAATCTGCCGGCAAAGTATGTGATTCACACGGTAGGCCCTGTTTATCGCGGCGGCACTTGCGGCGAGGCAGAAAAACTGGAAAGCTGCTACAGACGCAGTCTTGAGGAGGCAGAAAAACTGGGCGTAAAGTCGGTGGCTTTTCCGGCAATCAGCACCGGGGTTTACGGGTATCCCAAAGAAAAGGCGGCAGGAATTGCAGTGAGAACGGTACAGGACTACCTTAAAAACCATCCGGACAGCACCATTGAAGATGTGCTGATGGTGTGCTTTGATACAGCAACGGAGGAAATTTACAGGGGACTATTATGAAGAAGTCACACAAAAACAATGATTTTTTGTGGACAAACTACAAAAAATCATTGCAAGACATCCCTTGTTGTAATATAATAAAAAAGATTGTTGATTATGGAGGAAAATGTAGAAGATGGGAATAAAAGTAGCAAAATTCGGCGGTTCCTCAGTTGCTGACGGAATCCAGCTGACGAAAACGAAGCAAATCATCGAAGCAGACCCTGACCGCAAATACATTGTCGTATCTGCACCGGGGAAACGTTTTGATGGAGACAATAAAATAACGGATCTTTTGTATCTGTGCAAGACGCATATGGAACATAATTTGCCTTATGAACAGATTTTTCAGGTTATTACGGACAGATTTATGGCGGTTCAGCTGAATCTGGACGTCAATGTTGATTTACAGGGGCACTTCGATATTATTAAGGAGAATCTGAAAAAAGGCTGCTCGGCAGACTATATCGCAAGCCGCGGCGAGTATTTGAACGCTGTGTTGATTGCAGGTTTTTTAGGGTATGATTTTGTCGATGCTGAGGGGCTCATTTTGTTTGACAATAAAGGCAGACTGATGCAGGAGGCTACCGATGAGGCCCTTCGCGCAGAACTTGCAAAACATGAGCGGGCTGTACTTCCGGGATTTTACGGCAGCAATGCGGAGGACGGCAAGGTGCGGACTTTTTCCAGAGGCGGCTCTGATATAACAGGTTCTCTGGTAGCAAGAGCGGTAGATGCGGATATCTATGAGAACTGGACGGACGTATCCGGCTTTCTGATGGCAGATCCGAGAATTGTAAAGGAACCTAAGCCGATTCATAAAATTTCATACAAAGAACTTAGGGAACTTTCTTATATGGGTGCTTCGGTGCTGCATGAGGATGCCATTTATCCGGCGAGAATCGCCGATATTCCAATTAACATTAGAAATACCAATTTACCGGAGGACCCAGGCACCATTATCACGGCAGAGCACGATGAAAGCAATACAAATGTTGTAACCGGCATTGCGGGCAGCAAAGATTTTACTGTTATTGCGATTTACAAAAATATGCTCAGCAGTGAACGTGGCTTTGTCAGAAGAATTCTGGCGATTTTAGAGGATATGGATATCAACTTTGAGCATCTGCCAAGCGGCATTGATACAGTATCTGTTGTAGTTTCCAACAAAAGCCTGGACGGACGGCTGGATGAACTGCTGGAAGCCTTTGAAAAACAACTGAGTCCTGACCACATGGAAACCTTTGAGGATATTGCTCTCATTGCGACGGTCGGTCACGGCATGAGCAGCAGAAGCGGTGTTTCGGCTACATTGTTTACTGCTTTGGCAGAGGCTGAAGTCAACATCAGAATGATTGACCAGGGTTCCAGTGAAATGAATATTATTGTCGGGGTGCAGAATCGTGACTTTGATAAGGCGATTCGTGCGATTTATCAGGCATTTGTATAACGGATGCCGAATACCGGTTTAGAGAATTACAGGGCGCAAGACTCGTCAGCTGAAAGGACGGGGCGCCTTGTTTTTATTTGTGGAAATTCTGTTGACATCTATAAAGTTGCATGTTAGAATAATTGATAATTAAAAATAATTAACAGTGTTAAATATTTCGAGCGATAAAATTATGACAGGAGAACGAACAATGAGAGAGGAACAGAAAACTTTTTTTGATATTATGAACTCTTTTAGGAAGCTGAATCTTTCCAGCATGCTGCCGGACATCAGTCACGGAGAACTTGGCGTGCTGAAAATGATACAGCGCTGTCAGCTGTGCAGCAGAGAGGAACAAGGGGGAGTAAAAGTTTCGCTGATTGTAAAAGAAATGCAATTGCCGCCGCCTGCAATTTCCAGGGCGCTGCGGGTACTTGAGGAAAAAGAACTGGTTCTGCGTGATGTGGATAAGAAAGACCGGCGCAACACCTTTGTCACTGTGACGGAAAAAGGGGAGGGGCTCATTGCAGAGGCAGACTGCATTATGGAAGATTTCTGTGACGCAGTGTTTGGGAATTTAGGTGCTGAAACCATGCAGAGGTTAAACAGCTATCTGCTGAAATTTGTGGAAACTTCCAAAATAGAAATTGAAAAACGAAAATATAATGAAAAGAAGGGGGAAAGTGAATGAAGAGAATTGCAAAGAATGTGATGCCTTATTGGAAATCCGTGCTTCTGATTGTGCTTCTGCTTATCGTGCAGGCATATTGCGATCTGGCGCTGCCGCAGTACACAGCGAACATTATCGATACGGGCATTACCGGAAAGGGTGTGGAGCATATCGCACCGGAGAGAATCACAGCTTCTGAATTTCGCGAAGCGCAGGTTTTTATGGAAGAGGAGGAAGCTGCGCTGTGGAACGAGATTTATGTGGAGGACGGCGCTGATTACAGGCTGAATATAGAAGATGAAGAGACTCTCGCTGAAGTCGATGAGAAGCTGATTACCGCAGTGGCACTGACCTATCAGCTGGGGCACATGAGTGAGGGAGATTTTAAAGATACCATGAGAGAGGCAGTCTCTCAGAATCCGCAGACGGCAGGTTTGGAGGCGCAGATAGACGATATGTCTATCGAAGAGATTGAAACTCTCATGCACATCGATATCGACAGCTTTCAGGCGGAAGATGAAGAGGGAAATGTATCGACTTACGTTGACATGCGTCCTCTGATGGAGCGCATGATTGCAGAAGGGCAGATGGATGACGAAGCTGTCAGAAACGCCAGAGCTTCTATGGAGGAGATGATTGCTTCCGTAGGTGAAGATACTTTAATGTCTATGGGCATTGCTTATGCTGCATCCTGTAATGAGGCGGCAGGCATTGATATGGACAAAGTGCAGACTGATTATCTCTGGAATGCAGGATTTCGCATGTTTCTAATGGCGGATCTCATGCTGGCAGCAGCGGTTTGCACCTCTTATCTGGCTGCAAGAATCGGCGCAGGAGTCGGCAGAGACCTGCGCGGCAGAGTATTTAAAAATGTAGTTGGATTTTCCAGTGGGGAGATTGATAAATTTTCTACCGCTTCACTGATTACAAGAAGCACCAATGACGTACAGCAAATACAGATGGTAACTACCATGATGCTTCGTATGGTGCTCTATGCGCCGATTTTAGGCGTAGGCGGCATTTACAAGGTAGCACAGACCGGCGCCGGCATGGGATGGATTATTGCTATGGCGGTACTGGTGATTATGGGATTTGTACTTCTGCTTGTTTCTATTGCGATGCCCAAGTTTAAACTCATGCAGACGCTGGTCGACAATCTGAATCTGGTTTCCAGAGAGATTTTGACGGGGCTTTCCGTTATTAGAGCTTTTGTCAGAGAAAAAACCGAAGAGGAGCGCTTTGATATTGCCAATGAGAATTTAAAGAAGACGCAGCTGTTTACCAACCGGGTGATGACCTTTATGATGCCGGGCATGATGTTGATTATGAACTGTCTGGTTGTGCTCATTATGTGGGTCAGCGCCCACCGCATTGACAGCGGTGATCTGCAGGTAGGAAATATGACGGCTTTCATTACCTATTCCATGCTGATTGTCATGTCCTTCCTCATGCTGACGATGATGTCCATTATGCTGCCAAGAGCAGGGGTTGCAGCAGAGCGTATCGATGAGGTACTTAAGACAAAGTCTTCTATTGAGGAGCCGGAAGAACCGAAAGCACTGGCGGAACGCAAGGGCGTGCTGGAATTCAAGGATGTCAGCTTCCGTTATCCGGGTGCAGAGGAGGATGTGCTGCGTCATATCAGTTTTAAAGCAGAGCCGGGTAAGGTAACAGCTATCATCGGAAGTACCGGTGCTGGAAAATCGACGCTGGTAAATCTGATTCCAAGATTTTATGATGTGACTGAGGGAGAAATCACTTTAGACGGTGTAGATATTAGAGAGCTGGCTTTACATGAACTGCGTGAGGAAATTGGTTTTGTGCCGCAGAAAGGAGTTCTGTTCTCAGGCACTATTGCATCTAATCTCAGGTTTGGAAGGGCTGAGGCGACAGAGGAAGAAATCTCTGCGGCAGCAGAGATTGCCCAGGCAGCGGATTTTATCGCAGAGAAAGAGGATGGATTTGACAGCTATATCGCCCAGGGCGGCAGCAATGTGTCCGGCGGGCAGAAGCAGCGTCTTGCCATTGCAAGAGCCATTGCAAAGAATCCGAAGATTTTTGTTTTTGATGACAGCTTTTCGGCTCTCGATATGAAAACCGATGCCAGGCTTCGTAAAGCGCTGGCTGACAGAGTGAAGAATACGACGGAGATTGTGGTGGCACAGCGTATCAGCACCATTCTCCACGCAGAACAGATATTGGTATTAGACGATGGGGAGATTGTAGGCAAGGGAACTCACGAGGAACTGATTAGAAACTGTGAGGTTTACAGACAGATTGCAAGTTCTCAGCTTTCTGAAAAAGAGCTGGGAGACCTGTCACGGAATGGGCAGAAGGCCGGTGAAAGTTCCCCTGCGAAACTTCAATGCGAGGCAGACCAAAAGGCCATAGCCGAGGAGCATGAAGTGACGGCGAATTTGAGTGAATCTAATGGAAAGGGGGTATGCGGCAGTGAAGAATGATGCGAGAGAATTTAAGCCTAGGCGCAGAGGTCCGGGCGGACACGGACCCATGGGCGCCATGATGGGCGGCGAAAAAGCCAAAGACTTCAAGGGTTCATTTAAGAAGCTTCTGGCGTACATCGGCAGATATAAATTTGCGGTGCTTGCAGTTATGATTTTTGCTGCAGTGTCTACGGTATTTAACGTCCTTGGACCCAAGGTGATGGGACGGGCGACCACAGAACTTGCTGAAGGGCTGATGCGGAAAATCGGCGGCACCGGCGGTATCGATTTTGATAAAATCCTGCAGATTCTTTTGATTACTCTGGGACTTTACGCAGCAAGTTCGGTCTTTACCTTTGTGCAGGGATTCATCATGAGCGGCATTACCCAGAAAATCTGCTACCGCATGCGAAAGGAAATTTCTGAGAAGATTAACCGCATGCCGATGAAATATTTTGAAAGCAGAACCTACGGCGAGGTGTTGTCGCGGATTACTAATGACGTGGATACTCTGGGACAGGGGCTGAATCAGAGCATTACCCAGATTATTACATCGACGGCGACGTTGATTGGCGTACTTGTCATGATGCTTTCCATTTCGCCGCTGATGACTTTAATAGCGCTGGTGATTCTTCCCATTTCCGCAGGATTGATGTCGGTGGTTGTGAAGTTTTCCCAGAAGCATTTCCGCACCCAGCAGAAGTATTTGGGCAACATCAACGGTCAGGTGGAGGAAACCTTTGCGGGACATCTGGTGATTAAAGCCTTCAACAAGGAAGAGGAAACCATCGCGGTCTTTGATGAGACTAACGATGTGCTCTATGAGTCTGCTTGGAAATCTCAGTTTCTTTCCGGACTTATGCATCCTTTGATGATGTTTGTAGGCAATATGGGTTATGCCGGCGTTGCCATTTCCGGAGGACTTCTTGCTATTAAGGGAACCATCGGAATCGGCGATATTCAGGCGTTCATCCAGTATGTAAAGAATTTTACCCAGCCGATTCAGCAGATTGCTCAGGTTATCAATCAGGTCCAGTCCATGACGGCAGCTTCCGAGCGTGTCTTTGAATTTCTTGCAGAAGAAGAGGAAGAGCAGACCGTTCCAAATCCAGTGCAGCTGGCGAATCCGCAGGGCGCGGTGCGTTTTGATCATGTGCGTTTCGGCTATGACCCGCAGCAGGTGATTATCAAGGATTTCAGCGCCGACGTAAAACCGGGACAGAAAATTGCCATTGTGGGACCGACCGGTGCAGGAAAGACCACCATCGTAAAGCTGCTCATGCGGTTTTATGATGTACAGGCGGGCTCGATTTCTCTGGACGGACACGATATCAGAGAGTTTAACCGGCACAACCTGCGGGACTATTTCGGCATGGTGCTGCAGGACACATGGCTGTTTAAGGGTACTATCATGGAAAACATTCGTTACGGCAGGCTTGAAGCCACCGATGAAGAGGTCATCGCCGCGGCAAAGGCGGCTCATGCGGATCACTTTATCAGAACCCTGCCGGGCGGCTATCAGATGGAACTCAACGAGGACGCTTCTAATGTTTCTCAGGGGCAGAAGCAGCTGCTCACCATCGCCAGAGCGATTTTGGCGGACAACAGAGTGCTGATTTTAGATGAGGCGACATCTTCGGTGGATACCCGTACGGAGGAGCGGATTCAGAGCGCTATGGATAATCTGATGGAAGGCAGAACCAGTTTTATTATCGCCCATAGATTATCTACGATCCGCAATGCGGATTTGATTCTCGTTATGAAGGAAGGAGACATTATCGAGCAGGGCAATCACGATCAGCTTCTTGCAGCCGGCGGATTCTATGCGGATTTGTATAATTCCCAGTTTGAGGAATTGGAATAAGGAAAAACGGCTTTGGTCTTTAGTAGAGGATTGAAGCCGTTTTTTATTGTTGGGCATAATCTTACTTTCTGAATTTCGGTTTCGACTTTCGCCTCAGGATTTTGGCGAGGTAAAAAAACTTTTGCAGAACTTTACCCTTTGCAGGCTCAAAAAAAGGAAAACGCCTTGGGCGATATAAAGAAAACGCTGTTTTTATCTTAATTCTTCGGGCAATTTAGCAGAAGAAAGGCAGATTTTTCCTAAATCAGCCTGCAAAATGGTCGGGATTTCGTGGGAATCCGCTTCAGCTCAGTGTGATTTTCCTTTTTTTGATTAAATAAAGGGTAAAGTTCTGCAAAACCAAAAAATGTTTCAGCTGCCGCTTCTGAAAAAATTACAGCTGAACATGAAAATGGATTTTCCCCATCTGAATAACGTGATATAATAAAACATAATATGTGCAAATCCAGGGGGGAGACTTATGAAAACGGAAGTGTTAATCTACGAAGCATTGCGCCGGAATTTGACGGACAAGACATTTTTAAAAGAAATCGGAGTTTCCCGAAAAGAAATGGAGCAGAATCTGCAGAAGCAGCGATGGAAACATCTGGCGGCGGATATGGCGGCAATCGGAATCGCAGATAGACGATGTAATGCGCAGGATGTCCTGACTGCCGCGAAAAAGATGATTCCGCAGCTGTCGCAGGAGCCTGCGGAGGGCTGGCTGCGTCACTGCTACAGCTATCTTCTTGCGCAGCTGTTTCCTGAAATGGGAGAACCGGCAGGGGCGGATGCCTTTCACGAGGGACGAAGCTGGCTTTTGCAGGTGCTTCGCAGTGTATATAGCTTTGAGCGGGAACATCTTCCTTTCGACCCGACCAAGGATATGCAGTTTCTCACAGACAGCGAAGTGGAAGAAAAAGGATATATCCAGGAGTATATCCACATGCACAGGCTGGTAAAAAGCAAATACATCTATGAATTCATGCGAATCGGCATCGATATTACACCATTTAATACATTGGGGCATATCAGCGGTGTGCATTATGTCGCCATGTTTGCGGCAAGACAGCTGGCAAAGGCAGGTGTGCCGGTGGATTTGGCTCTGATTTCCGGCGCGGCGGCAGGTCATGATATCGGCAAATATGGCTGCCGCAAAAGTGAAGAAAAGAGAATCCCTTACCTGCATTATTACTATACAGATTTGTGCTACAACCGTTTTCATATGCCGACTATCGGCCATATTGCAGCTAATCACTCTACATGGGATTTGGAACTGGAAAACTTATCCGTGGAATCACTGCTTTTGATTTATGCGGACTTCCGGGTCAAGAGCAGCAGAAATGAAGATGGTGAGGAAGTGGTGCATTTTTACAGCCTGGCAGAGGCTTATGACGTGATTTTAGGCAAGCTGGACAATGTGGACGATGCTAAGAGGCTTCGCTATCAGAAAGTTTACGACAAACTGAGAGACTTTGAAAACTATATGGCAGAAAACGGAGTGCAGACAGAACTTCCTGCGGATTTCGCCGCAGAACCAGAAAAGACGCTGCCGAAGAAAGAACGGGAAATTGTTCTTTTGGAGGGATACGAAATCGTTGACCAATTGAAGTTTTCTGCCATTGGACATAATATCAGGCTGATGAGCCGCTTCCATCATGAAAGCGAGTTTGCCAGTCTCATTGAAGCTGCCAGAAGTGAGCAGCAGTGGAAAAATCTGCGTACTTATGTGAGCATTTTCGGCGAGTACTCCACCTATATGACGGAGAAACAGAAACTGCTGACGCTGAAATTCCTCTACGAGTTGCTTTCCCATAAGGAAAGCGATATCAGAAGCAGAGCGGCAGAAATTATGGGCTGCATGGTTGCAGGCTTCAGCGAGGAATACAAAAAAGAAGTACCGACCGACATTACTTTACCGGATCGCCTTGTCAGCAATCTGACTCTATGGGAGCAGTATCTGACGAAGATTTTGACGCCGGCATACAAGCTGACGGATCAGCACAGGAAGTGGATATCCAATACCCTGGACAGCTTTGTAAGGGCTACAGTCAGCCACTGCAAGCCGTCCTGCAGGCATAAGTACTTTGATATTCTTCAAAAATTCTATGAGGATACGGAAAATCATACGGAAAGTACCGCCATGGTGCTTTTGGACGCGGCGGCAGTCATCGACCGCAGCCTTTGTACGGACGATTTTATCGCGGCTATGGGTGACTTCCTAAAGGTCACTTTCGGCAGATTTTCAAGAAGTGTGGACATCGGTGTGCTTTCCGCGGCACGCTGCTATTTTGACGATTACACGGAAGAACGCTATGACGCTGACCTGCGGGCGCTGATGAATCTGCCGGCAGACGAAGATTTTGATACACACCTTGCAGCCATGTTCCTCGACGATTTGAAGACGGGAACGCCGTGGATTCAAAAAGTTGCAAACATCGACTTCATGTTGAAGCATGTTACTGCAGGCGGCGATAGAGGCAAGCTGCTTCATGTGGCGACCCATCTTTCCAATCTGGTAAAAGTCAGCGAGACGGTTACGGTGCGCCGTGCAGCCGGTGAGGGACTTCTTCACATGATTGCAAAAATGCCGCCGGAACAGAGAAATGAATTGACTGTAGAACTGTTTAACGGACTGGAACTGGGCGATTACCAGTTTTCTAAATATATTCCTGATTACCTGGGCGTTATCATGCTTTATCTGCCGCCAAAGGAGCTTGATGAGTCCGTTGATGAACTCCAAAAAATTCTGGAGACCGGAAGCGAGATGGCGGCATCTTCGGTGGTGAACACCCTTGGGGTCATGGTGGAGCATTACGGTATTTACAAGAAAAACTTCAAAGAAAAGACCGGCGCTTCTGAAAAAAGGCGGTTCCGTCTTTTAAATCTTCTGATGAAAGCCTATGCAGGATACAATCAGGTCTGCTCGGAAGAGGCCTTCTGGACCCTGGGAACGAGGGTATTTGGAAGCAATGTTTTGAGCCTTGACGAGAAGAATCAGCTTTTCTGCCAGTGCTGTAAAAAGCTGGCGGTGCTCCTTTCTGAAAAGACGGAAAATACGCTGGAATTCTATAATAATGCGGCGGTTTTGAACCACATTTACAGATATATCGGACAGAATCAGATTGAAACTGGAGAATTTGTCTTTCCAGAAAGTCGCAAGGTGGCATTTTTTCCGGGAACCTTTGACCCGTTCAGCTTAGGACACAAAGCCGTTGCAACCACCATTCGCGACATGGGATTTACGGTGTACATGGCGCTGGACGAATTTTCATGGTCGAAGAACACTCAGCCCCGTTTGCAGAGAAGAAAGATTATGAACATGTCGGTGGCTGACGAGGAAGATATTTACGTATTTCCGGAGGACATTCCGGTCAATATCGCAAACCCGCAGGATATCAAGGCATTGAAAGACACCTTCTGCGGCAGAGAACTTTACATCGCCGTGGGAACTGACGTGATTAAAAATGCTTCCTGCTACAAAGCACCCCCTGAGAAGGATTCTATTCACACCCTCAATCACATCGCTTTTGCGAGAGAATCCGGCGAGCAGAAACAGGGCGCGGAGGAGGAAAAGGGCTATCCGATTACGGGAGACGTCATTCATCTGCGGCTGAAAAAATACTACGAAGACATCAGCTCCACCAGAATCCGAGAGAACATCGACCTGAACAGAGATATTTCCAACCTGATTGATACGGTGGCGCAAAACTATATTTACGACAGAAATCTTTATCTGAGAGAGCCGGCATATAAGCACGTGCTGCAGGCGAAGGAAATCACCATCAGCAGCTATGAGCACAGAGAGGTGGAAAGTCTTGACGGAATCAGGGAGGATTTGATTTCCCGCGGCTATGATATGGAGGGGATTGGCGCTTATCTGTCGCGGCGGGATGTGCGCACCCTTTACATTGAAAACGGTGTGAGACAGAAAAAGATGGCGGCATTTGCGGCTGCCCACAGGGTGGAAACCAGCCGTCTGCTTGAAGAATTTGCAGACCCTGCCATCGCTTCTCACATCAGAGATAAAGCTGCCGGCGGCATTGCGGTCATCGGCGCCCTCTTTGTAGGAAAAGGACGGACAATTTCCAATGTGAACCAGATTCTCATCACGGAGATTTTGACTGAGCTTTTGGCGCGGGATTTTGCTTATGTGGTATATCACCCAGTGGATGAAGCAGGGCTGAACCCGCGTGTCATTGAAGCACTGCGCAGGCAGGGTTTTGTCAATATCGCGGAGGCCGGCAGCCAGACGCCGATTTACGCGGTGGATATGCGCTCGCCTATCGTGGTGTTCCGTGACGTGGAAACGGTGATTAAGAATCCGCTGAACAAAAATCCTAAGGTGCTTCACGCCCTGGACGAGGCTCATAATAGATTGCTGCGGGTACTGACCGGCATTTACCCGGGTCAGCTGGTGCTGTCTTTCAATACCAGTGCGGTGCACAATAAGATTATTGAAAAGGTTGCAAGGCTCAACGGCGTGCCGGTAGAACCTGCGAAAAACAGGCAGCGGGGTCCGTATATGTCGGTGCCTTTTGGAAAGGCTTTGGCTGACGTGGTGGTTCCAAATACGGTAACGAAAGCTTTGCATACGGAAAAATATTTTGACAGCGATTTGAACCATTTTAATATTTCGGAGATGAAACACTATGCGGCCCTTGACAATCAGGCGAAGACCATCAAGTCCTTTAACCGTCCGATTATTCTCATCGACGACCTTTTGCACAAAGGTTACCGCATGAATATTTTGGATCCGATTTTAAAGCAGAATCAGGTGGAGGTAAAGGAACTCATCGTAGGTGTAATGACCGGAAACGGCAGGGATTTAATGGCGGTGAGAAACAGAAAGGCGGAGAGCGCATACTTTCTGCCTACTTTACAGATTTGGATTAACGAGCGGGACAGCTATCCGTTTATCGGCGGCGACAGCATGGAGAAAAACGAGGACTCCTCCATCAATTTGATTTTGCCTTACACCATGCCGACCTTTATCAAAGCGGGAACGGAAGCTGCTTTCGACTATTCCATGACTTGTCTGGAAAACGCCAGGGATATTTTAAAGGTGCTGGAGCAGGAATATCAGGCGACATTTGAGAGGAAGCTGACTTTGAAGCGGCTGGGAGAAGTGATTACCTATCCGCGCCGTCCGGATATCGGAAAGGGTATCAGCTACGATGAAAATCTGGCGCCATCGGCTTATGTGGAAAACGATATTGAAAAGCTCATTCGGATGCGGCTGCGGGGATAGAGCGTAGGGAGACGCGTATCGGAGAATGAGGCGCTCCGCCTCCCAGTCGGTGGTGACCGGTGGTGGCTGAGGCGCTCCGCTCATTTGGCGGAGTTTGTGAGGCTGGGAGGTGCGTGGGGCATGACGGGGGCTCCCGCCGGAGGCTGGATTGATGTTTGGACAGCTGGGCGAGGAGGCGAGAGGTCGGCTAGACATTGCTAAATTTGACAAAAAATTGAAATCTGTCAAATTTGTCAACGTTTTTCGTGAAAAATGTTGACAGATTGGACATTTTTCGTTGATTTTGGCGATTTCGTCACAAAATGAGCAGTTTTTTGGATATTTTTCAGGTAAAAATGAATGAAACATTGACAAAAATAGCGAAAAGATGAAAACTTGTCAACATGGAGCGGTTGAATTGAGATATTGCCGAGAGGTTACTGAGATATTGGTGATATTGTGGAAAAGATAAAAGGAACGGAAGAATATGAAACGAATTGAAGATTTATGGAAGGAAGCGGGAGTGACGAATCCTGTCAGCTTGCAGGAGGGTTGCGGCGCGCCGGTCAGACCCGGTAAGAAGCATCGAATCAATATTCTGGCGCTGGGAGATGTGGGGCGAACAGTGCTTTTGGGACTGAAACTGCTGGGCGGCGACGTGATTTCTTCCATCGGCATTTGTGACCTTTCAGCAGAAAATCTGCAGCGCATTGAGATGGAAATGAATCAGATCGCGTATCCTTTTGCGGAAGCGGCGGATGCCGCCTGTGGTGGATTCGGCAGCTTCTGCGGCGTTCTGCCGGGTGTTGAGATAATTGAAGAGGCGCAGCTCTTTGACTGCGATGTGTTTGTTTTCTGTGCCAGCAAAGGCGTGCCGCCGCTGGGAAGTCAGGGCGATGTGCGCATGGCGCAGCTTGAAGCCAACAGAGAACTCATTGCCAGGTACGGAAAAATGGCGGCAGAGGCGGATTTCAAAGGACTGGCAGCAGTGGTATCAGATCCAGTTGACCCCCTTTGCAAAGCATTTCTTGATGCCAGCGGTCTTATGCCGTCGCAGGTTCAGGGCTACGGTCTTGGCGTGATGAACGCGAGAGCCTTGTACTTTGCGGGAAAAGATAAAAGAATGGCTCATTTCAAAGAGGAAGGGCGGGCCTTTGGACCTCACGGTGAGGATTTGGTAATTGCTGACAGTGTTGAGCATTATAATGATGTGCTGTCGAAAGAACTGACGGCCCTGACGGTAAATGCCAACGTAAAAGTACGGGACTTGGGATTTAAGCCGTACATCGCGCCTGCCATCTCGTCTGCTGCCATCTCTATTCTGCTGACTCTGCGGGGCGCATGGCATTACAGCTCGCTGTATTTGGGTGATAAGAATACTGGCGCTTTCTTGGGGTTGAAAAACCGTATGACAGAAGCGGGTCCTGTCTATGAGGACTTGCCTCTGCCGGAGGCCCTTTACGCGCGGATTAAAAATGCATATGAACATCTGCTGGCCCTGCGGTAAGGCGCAGCGTAAAGGCGCGGAAAGTGAAGGCAAGCAGCAGGGTGCAGGTAGGCAGCGCCGGATTTGGCGGGAAGCCTATGGTAGAGGTGAGAGAAATATCGACCGTGGAGACAGACTGTTTAAAAGGAAGGAAAAGAGGCGATTGATTTGCTGACAGTCATTAAACCATTTTGCAGAGAATTTAAACGGGAGAGCCGTATGGATACGGTGCTTTCGGAAGCACTTTCAGATGTGGAAGTGGAATATCTTCTGACTGCTGACGATTTAGAAAAAACGGACCTTCGGGGCAGACGGCTGCTCTTTGCCGTCTGCCTTTCTGAAGCCGGTATTAATCTGGAATATTACAGAATGCTGGAATATTTCCGCAAAGCGCCGGGGTGCCTGCAGGGCACCTGCGCTGCCGTCCTGGTGGACGGCAGCGGCGAGCTCTTCACGAAGAGCCTCGCCCGGCGCCTGGTGTTTTCAGCTAACGCAGCAGGTTGTACTTTTTTAGGGAAACCTTTGGTAGAGGCGACGGGGTCGCTGAAGAACTTTCAGGTTATCAGCAAAGTGCTGCATACGGATCTGGCTGAGGCCTATCGGACACAGACCAGAGATCTGATACAACGTCTGTTGGTATTTGAGATGCCTGAGCCAAAGGCGAAGCGGATTCTTATGGTACATGCCAGCAGCAGAAAAACTTCCAACAGTCTGCTGCTTTGGGAAAAGGTGCGCAGCCATTTTGGGGAGGATGTCGAAGTGACAGAGGTTTCCCTGCGCAACGGACAGCTGCTGGATTGCCGCGGCTGTAAGTATGAAACCTGCCTGCATTTTGGAGAGCAGGACGGCTGTTTTTACGGAGGCGTTATGGTGGAAAAAGTTTATCCTGCTATTATCAGCTGCGATGTTCTGGTCATGGTCTGTCCCAATTACAATGATGCGGTCAGCGCTAATATTACCGCGTTTATCAACAGGCTGACTGCGGTATTCCGCACCCATGATTTTTCAAGAAAGCGGGTATTTGCGCTGGTGATTTCAGGCTATAGCGGCGGTGATATTGTTGCGGAACAGATTATCGGCGCCATGAATTTTAATAAGAATTTCATTTTACCTGGGAATTTTGCACTGGTGGAAACAGCCAATAATCCGGGCAGCATTCTTTCAGTGGAAAATCTGGAGGAAAAAGCCGCAGCTTTTGCTCGGCGTATTGATGGAAAAAATCAGTGACAGATTTTTTATTATATAGGAAATAGCGACTTTGCGATATTTCTGGAATATCAAGAAAGTCTACCACTGAAAAAAATTGGCGCAGCCGACTTTCTTATTCTTCACTTTAGAACACTTTTGCGGTATAATAGAAGTATCCAAAGGGATAGGATAGAGAACAGAAAGGGTGTTTTTTATGAAGAAACTAGTTACAATCAGCAGAGAATACGGCAGCGGCGGACGAATTATCGGAAGGCTTGTTGCGGAGAAACTTGGCGTACCGTTTTATGATAAGGAAATTATTGATATGGCGGTCGAGAAGAGCGGTCTGTCCAGGGAAATTGTGGAGACTGCGGAGCTTCGTGCAAAGAGCAGCTTTTCCTACAGTCTTTCTTCAGCGATGAATTTCGGTGAGGGCATCATGAGTGAGCCGGTTTCTGTCAACGAGAAATTGTTTATTACGCAGTTTGATGTCATTAATCAGATTGGTGAACAGGGGGAAGGCGTGATTGTCGGACGCTGCGCGGATTACATTCTCAAAGATATGCCAGGTGTCACCAATATCTTTGTCTATGCGGAACTTGAAGATCGGATTCGCCGCTGCATTGATGTTTACGGTATTGATGCAGAAGCGGCTGGAGAGACTGTGCATACTTACGATAAGGCCCGTGCAAACTATTATAACTATCACACCTGCCAGAAATGGGGACAGTTCTCCAACTACAATCTGGCAATCAACAGCAGCTATATTTCAGAGGAAGAGGCTGCAAACTTAATTGTGGAATACGTTAACAAGAGAACATATAAATAAGTTGCTAAGGATTGGTCGGCAGGTCCGACCGCGGAGGAAATGAAATGAGCAAGAAAAACAAACTGGAGCCGAACAAGGCTGATAGAGGCAGAAGAGACGGCACATCTGCAGCAGCAAAGGTAGCCCTTGCGATTTTGGGCGTAGGCTTTGTAGCAGGCACGACGCTGGTAGTGGGAATGGACCACATCATGAAAAAAATCTTTGTCAATGAAGACTGGCCTGATGAAGAATGGTCACGAGATGACTGGGCAGAAGAAGACTTAGAAGGATAAGAGCATATAGAAGGAGCATGTCAGACAGCATTTATTATGATGTCGGCATGTTCTTCTTTTATATGCAGGAAATATCGGTTTTTCGATATTTCCGGTTTCAACACCTGTTTCATTTTCAAGGGTTACTGTGTAAATGATACTCGCTGTGCTGCCCACTTCGCAGTGCGCCTTTCGCGCTTCCTGTTTCGCTCTGGCAGGCATCTACCTGCTGCGCCGCGATTTCGCAGCATACTAACGAGCAGTTCAATATTGTCGTGTTATGGGGATTTTGACACAATCCATGCTTTTCAGAGTGGAAAGCGTCATTTTTTGCATAAAGTGTCAAAAGGCCGATTACCATCATAAAATTCTAGTGCTAATTGTTGCAGTAAGTCATTTGAAAATTTGGTTTTGCGGATTCTGACCGTATTTGCTCTTTTTGTTGAAATACGGTCAGGCCTAAAAATTCTGTTATGAGGGTTCTGACCGCAAAGGATTGAATTAGCAGCAATACGGTCAGAAAATTTAGCTTCATCGATCATAGATGGGTTAAGTCGGTGTACGCTATTGAGCAATATAAAATCCCATTACAATCCCTTCCAGATTATTAGAAGAAAATTCCAGAAATAGATTTCGGTTAAAGGCGATTTCCTAGTGCAAATTCGTTCTGCACTTTTTTTCTGACCGCAATTAGTCTAAACGACGGGTTTACGGTCATTTTTGGTGTTACAAAAATTTTTTGGCTGACCGTATTCACTCTATTTGCTGAAATACGGTCAGATTTTGCAATTCGCAGCAAACATGACAGCAAAATTGGGGCGAATGCCGCAGCCAAACTCGCCAGCGAAGGCCGCAGCCAAATTCGCCAGCGAATGCCGCAGCCAAACTCGCCAGCAAAGGCCGCGGGAACTTGACCGCGAAAGCAGCCAAACTTTCTTTCCTTTTATTGACTAATCCTGCCATTGTGTGGTATTCTAAAAGATAGAAACTGCCTCGCCCCATTCGGCGCAGGAGATGAAAGGAATGAATTAAAATGACTGAGAAAAAGGGAACCTATTATATTACGACCCCGATTTATTATCCGAGCTCCAACCTTCATATAGGGCACACATACTGCACCGTCATGGCGGACGCTATGGCCAGATTCAAAAGATTATCCGGCTATGATGTGCGTTTCTTAACAGGAACAGATGAGCATGGACAGAAAATCCAGACCATTGCAGAAGAAAAAGGCGTCAGCCCGCAGGAGTATGTGGACGGCGTAGTTGCAGGCATCAAGGAATTATGGAAGACTATGGAAATTTCCTACGATGATTTTATCAGAACTACCGAAGACAGACACGTAAAGCGGGTACAGGCGATTTTCAATAAAATGTACGAAAAAGGCGATATCTATAAAGGCGAGTACGAGGGACTGTACTGCACGCCGTGTGAGTCTTTTTGGACAGAGAGTCAGCTTGTGGACGGCTGCTGCCCGGACTGCGGAAGACCGGTGCAGAAAGCCAAAGAGGAAGCCTACTTCTTTAAACTTTCCAAATATCAGGACAAGCTGATTGACCTTTTGGAAAACACCAATTTCCTGGAACCGGAAACCAGAAGAAATGAAATGCTGGGATTCATCAGACAGGGTCTTGACGACCTTTGTATTTCACGCTCTACTTTTGACTGGGGGATTCAGGTGCCAATCGATGAGAAGCACGTTATCTATGTATGGCTGGATGCCCTTTCAAACTATATCACAGCGCTGGGCTATCCTGATGATCCGGCTCTCTTTGAAAAATACTGGCCGGCTGACGTGCACCTTGTGGGAAAGGAAATCGTTCGTTTCCATTCTATCATTTGGCCGGCAATGCTGATGTCGCTGGAACTGCCGATTCCAAAGCAGGTACTGGGTCACGGCTGGCTGCTTCTTGAAGGCGGCAAGATGAGTAAATCCAAGGGCAATGTAGTTGACCCTGTAAAACTCATCGACCGCTATGGTATCGACGCGCTGAAATACTTCCTGCTCCGCGAATACACTTTTGGACAGGACGGTGTTTTCACCAACGAAGTCATGCTGAAGCGCATGAACTACGACCTCGCCAACGACCTTGGAAATCTGGTGTCAAGAACGGCTTCCATGATTGAGAAATACTGCGGCGGCGTAGTGCCTGAAAGCAAGACCGAAGACGATATCGACAAGGACTTAAAGGCTATCGCAACCGGTGCAGCTGCTAAGGTTGAAGCGCAGATGGACAAGTTTGCATTCAACATGGCGCTGGAAGAAATCTGGGTACTGGTTAGACGTGCCAATAAATATATCGACGAAAAAGCGCCTTGGATTCTTGCAAAGGACGAGGCAAAGAAAGCAGAACTGGATACCTGCCTGCATAATCTGGCAGAATCCCTGCGTATTATCTCGATTCTGATTCACCCATTCATGCATACGACTTCTGACAAAATCAGAAAGCAGATGGGTCTGTGGTATGCGGATGTGGTCTGGGAAGACGCGTTTACCTTCGATATGATGTATCAGGAACAGGTGAAAAAGGGCGAAGCAATTTTCCCTAGACTGGACATCGAAAAGGAACTTGAGGAACTGGACGTTATGCAGAAAGCCAGTGCTGAGCCGGAGGAGGAAAATATTCCGCTGGAATTAAAGCCGGAAATTGAATATGACGATTTTGATAAAATTGATTTCCGTGTTGGTCTCATCGAAAAGGCAGAAAAGCATCCAAAGGCAGACAAACTTCTGGTGTTCCAGATTAAAATGGGCACCGAAAGACGCCAGATTATCTCCGGCGTTGCGGAAGACTTTAAGCCTGAGGAAATGGTAGGAAAGAAAGTCATCATCGTTGCCAACCTGAAACCGCGCAAGCTGCGTGGTCTTGAGTCCAAGGGCATGATTATGTTCGCGGAAAACGGCAAGAGATGTGAAATTGTAACTACGATAGCTGAAGATGGCGTAGTGGTAGACTAAATAATGTAATGACAAAGGGAGGTTCACATGGAGAGAACCTCCCTTTTTGAAGAGGTGTGTTTTATGGCAATCTTGAATTTTGCTGACATTTTGCAGAAAGTGGGAATTGACCCTAAAAGAGTAAAAATGATTCGTCATTCACTGACAAGAGAAACGTTTAAAATCTGCTATGAAAAAGGAATGATTTTGGAGTATACAAGAACGCAAAACCGGAATTTTGCAAAGGATTTTGACTACTGGGCTGTGTTTATTGGCGATGCGGGAACGATGGCGAGGTTTTACGCATTATATAAAGCAGATGGATTTGTACCAGCAACTCCGGAGGTTATGCCTGTAGGATTTCCTCATGTCGATTGGTTTACGGGGGAAGATGGATACTTTAATCTGGAACATGTGGATTTGCTGCAGGAATATGAAGACCGGCTAATTATCGATTGGGGTAGAGGCACGCTGGCATGGCATCAGAGTGGTTCTTTGGAAAAGCCGGTTGTGGCAATTCAGTCACGTGGAGCAGAAGTATTCAGCGGCTACGAGAATCTGATATTGTCTTTTGACCAGCTGAATACAATTATTAACAATCGTCCGGTTTATGAATCCTGGCATACGGCACTTGAAGCGGTGAAAGCTGTCTATTTAATTGTGGACACGGTTTCCGGACAGCAATATGTAGGCTCTGCTTATGGAGATGATGGACTTCTCGGCAGATGGAAAGCATACATAGATACACGAGATGGGGGAAATAAGAAAATCAAAGAGCTTCTTCGCAAGGAACCTGAGCGGTATCACAAATTTCAATTTTCAATTTTGCAGATTTTACCTAAGTCGACATCTAACGAATCTGTGATACAGTGTGAAGCGCTTTACAAAAACAAATTGCTATCCAGGGAATTTGGAATGAATGATAATTGATAAAGCGTGTCTTAATGACAAAAACAACGATTTTGCAAAAGGACAGCTAGGGCGACATACAAAACAGCTAACATATTATCCAAACTTGACAAAAACGGTGTTTTTGGCTAAAATATTATCTATGAATACGATTTTAGATTTAATGAAAACACCCAGAGAGATAGAACTGGAAATTGCAAAAAATGCCAGGCGGCGAAGGAAAGAGGCGGGGCTTACTCAGGAGGAACTAGCCAGAAAGTCCGGGGTCAGTCTTGGCTCTTTAAAACGCTTTGAGAATAAGGGGAAGATATCTATGGAGTCTCTGATTAAAATTGCTGTAGCACTGGATTATCAGGAGGATTTTTTGAAACTGTTCACACAGAGGCGATACAGGTCTATTGAGGAGATTATTCATGAAAGAGATTAATGTACTGTCTGTCCTTCTTGACGGAAGAAAAATCGGTACTTTGGCAAAATATGAACGAAATTTGACTGCCTTTCAATATGAAGATGACTGGCTGGCCGAAGGGTTTTCTATTAATCCGCTGAGCCTGCCCCTGGAAAAAAAGGTGTTTTTTTCTAAGTACCATCCTTTTGAAGGTTTGCTTGGCGTGTTTGACGACAGTCTGCCTGATGGGTGGGGTCGGCTGCTTTTAGATCGGCTGCTGATAAGAAACAGAGTGAATCCGGAAGAAGTGCAGCCTATAACCAGACTTGCAATTGTCGGAAACAGTGGTATGGGTGCATTGGAATACAGACCGGAAATCGAGCTTGGAGAGACAGCTCATGCAGAGGATTTAGACCAGATTGCACAGGAATGCCAGAAAATCCTTGAAACAGAAAGCTCAGATGATTTAGACAGGCTGTTTAACCTTGGAGGCTCCTCCGGCGGTGCGCGGCCTAAAATTTTAACGACCTATGAAGGTGAAGACTGGATTATAAAATTCCCCTCATCCTTGGACAGCAGAGAAATCGGGCTGATAGAATTTGAGTACGCGCAGTGTGCGAAAGCCTGCGGAATAGAAATGGCGGAAACAAAGCTGTTCTCTTCAAGGCGCTGTCAGGGGTATTTCGGTACGAAGCGATTTGACAGAGAAAAAGATGAAGGGGCAAAGATTAAAAAAATTCATATGGTATCTGCGGGCGGACTTTTGGAGACCAGCCATCGTATTCCGAATCTGGATTATCATTTATTGATGAAGCTGACACAGATTATGACCGGAAGTTTTGAAGAGATAGAAAAGCTGTACCGTTTGATGTGCTTTAATGTATTTGCCCATAACAGGGACGATCATGCCAGAAACTTCAGCTATCTTTATGATGAAGAAAAAGGTGTGTGGAAATTATCCCCTGCATATGACTTGACCTACAGCAGCAGTATTGGCGGTGAGCATGCTACCTGCGTAAATGGAAATGGAAAGAATCCGGGCATGGAAGATATTTTAGTAGTAGCGGAAAACGCGTGCATTTCTTCAGCAAAAGCACAAAAGATTGCCAGGGACGTGCAGGAGATTACCAAGGAGCTGCAAAAATTCTTTCCGAGATAAGTCTGAAGTTTGTGTTCTCATTGAAAGGATTAAACCTATCGGCTGTACGATGGATTGACATAGAAAACACTTGCGAATGATGTTGGCGAATTATGTTTGCAAAAAAATTTAATAAGTTGCTTGACGAACATGTCCAACCAAACGAAGGAGTCATAATAGATGAAATTACTGATAACGGGTTTTGAACCTTTTGGAGGAGAAGCGATGAATCCCTCCTGGGAGGCGGTGCGGCTTCTACCCGATGAAATCGCGGGCGCACAGATTATAAAAAAACAAATTCCGGTGGCCTTTGACCGAGGCAGAGAAGTTTTGGCAGAGGAAGTAAGCATGCACCACCCTGATATGGTGCTGTGTGTCGGGCAGGCGGGAGGCGCTGCAGCTATTGCTGTAGAACGAATCGGAATCAACCTGATTGACGCGCGGATTGCGGACAATGATGGAAAACAGCCTGTGGATGTGCCTATTAGAGAAGATGGGGAGAATGCCTACTTTTCCACGCTGCCGGTGAAGGCCATGGCTACGCGGATCAGGGCGGCTGGTGTTAAGGCAGAGCTGTCTTATTCTGCGGGAAGCTATGTGTGCAATACTCTGTTATATGAAGCGCTGTATTTAGCGGATAAGTTTTATCCCCAGATGAAGGCTGGCTTTATCCATGTGCCTTTCGTTCCTGAACAGACAGAAGGAAAACCTGATACGCCGTCCATGGAACTTTCTGACATGGTCAAGGGGCTTCTGGCAGCCATCGAGGCGGCGGTCGGCGGACAGGAAATTCATATGCCCATGGGAACGCTGCAGTGATAATGATAGATGATTTCTGTACCTCCGATGGAGAAACTGGATTTTCTTAGAAACGGCAAATTTGACCGTATCGCAGCGAAAAAGGAAGTTACGGTCAACTCTAAAAATCGTGTAACTCCAAAAATGACCGTAATTGTGTCTGTGTGACGTATTGCGGTCAGAAAAATAATGATGTGAGAGTTTCTACAGGTAAAATCTACTTGACAGAGATGGAGTTTGAAATTTTTTGTCGGTAGTTTATGGAAAATTTTGTAATCATCTGGAATAATAAGCCTGAAGTTATGGAATTTATCAGTGTATGTTCTGATTTTCTGACCGTATTGATTCTCAATTTGCCTTTTACGGTCAAAACTGCCGTTACAAAGTTTTCAAGGATGACCGTATTTGGGCAATCTGACCTCTATACGGTCAGAAAGTGTATTTTCAACAGGTCTAATTACAATTTCATCTTGGACTTTTCTGTACCACCCCTGCAGCGGAAAATTTTAAAAAATTTAAATTATTCACCCCCAACTTGATTTTTTGTGATTAACTTTGGTTGGGTTTGTGCTATACTATACCTAACAGGCTGCCTGCTGACAGGGGATTACATGCGCATGTTAAAAACGGGCAGTACAATGAGGAGGGTGTGAAACATGACAAAGATTGCAATTAATGGATTTGGAAGAATCGGCAGACTGGCATTCAGACAGATTTTTGAAGATGAAACAATGGAGGTCACAGCAATCAACGACCTGACAGAACCGGCGATGCTGGCACATCTGCTGAAGTATGACAGTGTGCAGGGCGGATACCGGGGTCATACGGTGACCAGCGATGAAAATTCCATCACAGTAGACGGAAAGAAGATTACTATTCTCTCGGAGAAAGATCCGCAGCAGCTGCCGTGGAAAGAACTGGGCATAGATATCGTGCTGGAATGCACAGGCTTTTTCTGCTCCAAGGCAAAGTCAGAGGCCCATCTTCGTGCCGGCGCAAAGAAAGTCCTCATTTCCGCACCTGCGGGAAATGATTTGAAGACTATTGTTTACGGAACTAACCACGAAACACTGACTGCCGAAGATGATATCATTTCCGCAGCATCCTGCACCACAAACTGCCTGGCGCCAATGGCAAAGGCGCTTAACGATTACCGTGAAATTCGTACCGGATTTATGACGACCATTCACGCTTACACCGGTGATCAGATGCTTTTGGACGGACCCCACAGAAAAGGTGATTTTCGCCGTGCCAGAGCCGGCGCAATCAATATCGTGCCAAACAGCACCGGCGCAGCAAAGGCTATCGGTCTTGTCATTCCTGAGCTTGACGGAAAGCTGATTGGTTCCGCGCAGCGGGTGCCGGTGCCTTCCGGCTCCATCACAATTTTGGATGCTACCCTGAAAGACGAGACGGAGACCGTTACTGTAGAAGGTATTAATGCTGCCATGAAAGCGGCTGCCAGCGAGTCTTTCGGCTATACAGAGGAAGAACTGGTATCCAGCGACATCATCGGTATGAACTACGGTTCCCTCTTTGACGCAACGCAGACTCTTGCCCAAAGATGCGGCACCAAGATTTACGAGGTTCGTGTGGTTGCATGGTATGATAATGAATGCAGTTACGTGTCTCAGATGGTAAGAACGCTGAAATATCTGAGGAATTTCCTTTAATATTTCATCTATCAATTTATACAGAAAAGCAAAAGGGCGCAGTTCTCTGAATCAGAGAACTGCGTCCTTTTATCGGAATTATACTTAGGTTGTTTTATGCAATATCTTCGTTGTCGGCTTTTTTCTTGAGGCTGACCTTTGGCTCTCTTGGCAGTCCGAACAATGGAACGAATCTGTCGAGTCCGGTGAAGGTCAGGATCAGCATGGAGAGTACAGCAACCATCGCCATGAAGTTGAATTTGATGAAGTCAGTACCTGCGAATTCATAAAACGGATATACGCCGGCGGCGATGCCTACATAGAATCCCAGGTATACATGCCATGGGATCAGCTGGGAGCCGAATACGCCCATAGCGTCGCCGAAGGTGGCGTTTCTCAGCTTCAGCTTGTACATGTCTTCTTCTGTTTCCGCTTCGACGTTTTCTTCGGTGATCTCTTTGATGATCGGTCCTACTGTTACGATCTGCGCCATTTCATCGGACAGGATCGCGTTGCCGGCAAGGCACAGCACGCCATTTAAGCCCATCAGAGTCCTTACGTTGTGAGACAGTCTTACGACCAGAGCTGCCAGTGGATCGAAGGCTCTCATCTTGCCCATGATGCCGCCGAAGGCTGCGACCCACATCATCATGACAACGACCCAGGCACCTGCCTCAGCAAATCCGTCCATGCACATGTTCAGATATGCCTGCAGACCGGTGGTCACGTCATCTGCCCTGGAAAGGATCGGATGCAGAGAAGTAGTACCTGCGAACAGACCTAAGATATATGCGGAAGCGATACCGCTGCCGATGCATGCGAAGGTATTGAGACCTGCGATAGCAAGTCCGATTACCAGGATCAGAGGAATGATCATGTAAGTGGCAACGCCGTTCTGTACCTGGCTCAGAAGATCAATGGCCTGCGGTCTTTCTTCTGCTAAGAAGTCCATAGCTTCCTGAGGGATCGTGCTCATTACGCTGGAAGCGTCAACTGTTTCGTTTGGCAGTCCCATAGCGGCGCCGACGATGAAGAAGATGACAGCGGCGATGATCAGGCAGGAAACGGACCATACACCCTGTGTTCTGATTCTGTCTACGACCTCTACGCCCTGAATACCGGAGGATACGATAGTGGTATCGGAGATCAGACCGATGTTGTCGCCGAAGCAGGCGCCGCCGGCGATGGCGCAGGTGGTCAGCAGCAGAGTGCCGGATTCAGCCGCGTTAGGATCGACGATATGCGCCAGCCACAGGAAGATCGGCGCGCAGGCAGCGAAGGTTCCCCAGGAAGTACCGGTCGCTACAGAAAGAACGCCGGTTACGCACAGGCCTACTACCGCGACGATCCTGGCAGTGATGCCTAAGGACAGCGCGATGTTTACAACAGATGCTCCTACGCCTGTGGACATGAAAGCATTCGCCATTGCGTATGCGAACATCAGGATGAAGAGCGCTACGATAATGTTCTTGACACTGTCGATGGCAGCGTCCATACAATCTTTGAAACTGAGATGTTCTGTCAATCTCGCGATGATTACGGCCGCGATAGCCGCGATCGGAGCCGCGAGCAGGGCGTTCTGCCCGGACATCATGAGTCCGGCCAGTATAAAAATAGGCACGAACTTCACGATTGCTTTTAAAATGTTCATTTTATTCTCCTTTACTTAATTAATAAATTCCAATTATAAAAAAGCAATATCTGTGCCAAGAACGGAGAAGTGTCTGAAAACTACACAATAAGACAGTATTTGCAAGGGATAAAAGGGGATTTAAGCACATAGAAAAATTATGGTTTGATTACACATGCGAACCGTTTTTGAGAAATTTTCAAAAACTACACACCAAAAATGACTCAAAGGGTTGACTTTTTTCTGATTCTATCATAGGATTAAAAAAGGATAGCCTTGCATTGTTAAGGAATAGGAGTTAGGAATGGACAGGAATTATGGTTTGAATCGGGTATTAGAACCCAAAGGTGTTGTGCCGGCGACAGCATGGAAAATTGACAATAGTCGCGCCCTTTCCAGTAAGGAAGCGAGAGTATCGCTTGAGAGAATTCACTTGGAATGGGGGAATTTTCAGCAGATTTGCACCAGCAGCGGATATGATGAAAACAAAATCCGCAGTAAAATTCTGGATTTAGTGGAGAAACGGGGTAAACTGCACAATCCTTTTATCGGTTCCGGCGGTGTGCTCATTGGAACGGTAGAGGAGATTGCAGAAGATTTAACTTCGGAGGTAGGCGCAGTGACGGGAGACCGGATTTGCTGTATCGCTTCTTTAAGCAGTATTCCTGTATATATAGAAGAAATTCAGGAGATTGATTTTAACTACGGACAGATTGTCTGCAGCGGCTATGCGATTCTCTTTGAAACCTCGCCTATCTATAAGATGAACGAGGATCTTAGCCCTGATTATACTTTGGCGGCTATTGATGAGGCCGGCAGCCTCTTTGGAGCATACAATATTGCGTTGGAGCACGAGAACAAGAATCAGGTAATTATCGGAAGAACGGTTTATGGAACGCTGCTTTATGCTGCTGCTCTACGAGAGGCAGGGGTGAGCGGTTCTCATGTAAGGGTTATCATGGATGAGGACAGCAGAGAGGGACTTTCCCAGAGAGAAATTCAGGAGATTATGAAGCCCCTTGTTGAGGAAGTGTTTTTTACGGATTTAGCGCAGCCGGTGGATTCTTTTGAGAGATTACGGCAGATAGAACCGAATTTGGGTCAGGTGGATCAGGTCATTGTAGCCGAGGATATTTTTGGCGCAGAAACCTTGGCAGTCCTAATGATAAAGCCTTTTGGCGATGTATATTTTACTTCGGTAGAAAATCATTACGGTGCGGCGCAGCTGGCGGCGGAATCGCTGGGAAAAATAACTACGATGTATGCCTTTGACCAGTATCTGAAGGATTATCCACAGTTTACCATGGGCATTGTAGGAAAAATCAAGAAACAGCTTGACGACCTCAATGGACTTTATGAAAAAAAGAATCGAAAGAAGGTGCTGACAAGGAGCCAGTCGGAAAACATCATGCGGATTGCGGCGGGCAAAGAGGACGATTTTGTCTATCAGAGCAAAGTGACGAAAAGTATGATTGAGGAAGTCATGAATGTGGCAAAGTACGACTGCAACGTAATTATTCAGGGAGAAACCGGTGTCGGAAAGGAAAAAGTGCTTTCACTGATTCATCAAAATAGCGACCGCTGTCTGAACCCCTGTATAAAAATTAACTGCGCCACTATCGCGGAAAGTCTGGCGGAATCGGAGTTTTTCGGCTACGAAAGCGGCGCCTTTACCGGTGCTGCCTCATCAGGTAAGGCCGGATATTTTGAACTTGCAGACGGAGGTATTTTGTTCCTTGATGAAATCGGCACCCTGTCCATGAATATGCAGTCCAAGCTGCTGCGGGTGCTGCAGGAGAATCAGTTCTTTCGGGTAGGCGGCACCAGACAGATTTGCGTCAACGTACGGGTTATTGTTGCAAATAATGTGCCTTTAAAGGATTTGGTAGAGAAGGGGGCATTTAGGGAAGATTTGTATTACCGGTTGAACATCTGTAAAATTGATGTGCCTCCGCTTCGTGAGAGAAAAGAAGATGTGCTGTGTCTGGCCGAGGCGTTTGCGGCAAACTGGACGAAGAAATACAAGATTCATAAAGAATTGTCGCCGGAGGCTTTGGGGCAGCTTTATAAGTATCACTGGCCGGGCAATGTGAGGGAGCTTGAAAACGTCATGCACCGTTTAATTATCAGCAGCAGGAATGTGGTGATTGCGGCGGAGGACGTGGACGAGATTCTCAACGAAAACGCCTATGGGGATATGATGATTAACATTAGAAAGAGCTTTGAGCGCAGCGACAGTCTGAATTTTCATCAGCTGATGGAACAGCAGGAAAAGCAGATTATCGAGTATGCCCTGAAAAAAGAGGGGACCACCAGGCGGGCCGCAGAACTTCTGGGACTGCCCCAGACCACCCTTGCGCGAAAGAAATTGAAATACGGATTATAAATAAAAGAAAAGCTGCGGATTCGAAAAGGAAAACGCAGCTTTTTTGGTGTGGAAACGGTTATTTCATTGCGTTGAATTCATAGGAAAAATCTTTTGCGGCTTCGTTCATTTCGTGGAATGCTTTCTTAATATAGTCTACGATTTCCTGCTCGGTGACTTCGACACTGCATTCTTTGGCAAATGTTTCCATGCCATTTTTGATAATGGTGAAATCCAGCTGTTTGTCATAAAAGGAGATAGCAGGATTTGCAGCGGCGCGGGCAAATGCTTCTTTTAACATCTCATCCTTGGAAATTTCCAGCGGCTTGTAATTTTCGGAAATCTGCTCTATATCTACATGCACACCATCGCCGGTAATTTTAGTGGAGAGACTTTTTAACTTTTTCTGCTGCTCCTTGATGAAAGTTTCAACTTCTGCGGCGGAAACATCGACATTGTTTTTCTTTGCATAATCCAGAATATAGGTTTTGATAACCAATAAGTCGGTGTCTGCATCGGTAAAGCGAACTGCGCCAGTGGCAACAGCCTGATTAAAAGCTCTTTTCAGCATAACTGTATTGCTCATTTTTTTACCTCCATGATTTTATATAGGGAAAGAAAAATTATATTGATTACTGTTAATTATAGCATAAACCGTGCCAAAAAGAGTGGAATTTTTCGAAAAAAACCATCAAGTTTTCGGCGTCAAAGAAATGTGTATTTTTCAGTGTTTTTGTGAATGAATGAGTCAAAGAAATGTTGACGCGGATTGAGTTTTGAAAAATTTACGGAAAAACTTGATGAAATTGAGCCGATTATGGGTCAAATGAGAGAAAATCGTACCGAAATTGAAACTTTTTTTTCGCAGGAAAATAGTGTATAATAGTAGCGACTCTTTGTATATATAGAAAGGAGCGGACAATGGATATTGATAAATTAATTGTGGAACATCCCATAATACAGAATATGATAAGTTGTGATGAGATTTTTTGGCTGAATGCAAAGGTCGGCGGTGAGAAAGAATTGCCATTTTCCATGGCGGATATTGAAGACGCAGAGGCACGGCTCGCACGGTTTGCGCCTTATATCAGGGCTGCTTTTCCTGAAACGGAAAAGACAGATGGCATCATCGAATCACCCCTTACGGAAATTACCAGGATGAAGAAGGTCTTTGAACAGGAGTTGAATCGTGAAATTCCCGGAAGAATGTTTTTAAAATGTGACAGTCATCTGGCTGTTTCCGGCTCTATTAAGGCACGGGGCGGCATTTATGAGGTCCTCAAGCTTGCGGAAACCATCGCTTTAGAGCGGGGCATGCTTTCTGAGGGAGATGACTACGCAGTCCTTGCTGAAGATCGTTTTAAGAAGGTCTTTGGGGAATACAGCGTAGCCGTAGGCTCCACCGGGAACCTGGGGCTTTCTATCGGGATTATCAGTGCAAAGCTGGGGTTCAAAGTGACGGTGCATATGTCCGCCGACGCGAGAGCCTGGAAAAAGAATCTGCTGCGTCAGAAGGGCGTCACAGTCATTGAATATCAGGACGATTACCAGAAAGCGGTGGCAGAGGGCCGTAAGGAGGCAGGCAAGGACCCTATGTGTCACTTTGTAGATGACGAGGGGTCTTCGGATCTGTTTTTAGGGTATTCAGTAGCCGCAAAGAGGCTTGCGGATCAGTTCAAACGGCAGATGATTACCTGTGATGAGGAGAATCCTGTTTTCGTGTATATCCCGTGTGGGGTAGGCGGCGCGCCGGGCGGTGTGGCATTTGGGCTGAAAATGCTGTTTGGCGAGAATATTCACATCTTCTTTGCTGAGCCGACCCATGCGCCATGTATGACTCTGGGCATGCTGACAGGACTTCACGATGAGATTTCTGTCGGCGATGTGGGCCTTGACGGAAAAACTGCTGCAGACGGACTGGCTGTGGGAAGACCCTCCAGACTTGTGGGCAGCATTATGGAAACCCTTCTGGATGGCTGTTATACCATCGAAGATGAGAAGTTATATCCGTATCTGGCAAAGCTGGCAGATTCTGAGGATTTGTGGATTGAGCCGTCAGCCTGCGCTTCTTTTACAGGACCGGGGCATGTGCTTTCCGCAGAAGGTTATCTCATTAAAAATAATCTAAAGGATAAACTAAAAAACGCCACACATATCCTTTGGGCTACCGGCGGCAGTATGGTGCCGGAAGAAGAAATGCAAGGCTATTATGCGATGGGAAAATAAACGGCAGGGTTTAAGTCTGCGTTTATGCGCCGTAGTTAAAACCGGTCGCTATAGTTGAGTAATTTGCGCAGGAAGCCGCCCTTGGCTTTCGGCGCATTTTTCTTCTGTGTGCCGGAGCTGGAATCGGCGGGAGGGCCCGCCTTTTTATGGGAGGCCATGAAGGTGTCGTAGCGGACGATATCTGCGTAAAAGTCGTCTTCGCTGCAGGTGATGAGGGCAAAAGTGCCGCTGGTGCCGTCTCTTGGATCAGACAGACTGCCCGGATTAATCAGGTGGATGCCGTCAATTTCCTCGTAAGCCGCAATGTGGGTATGACCGTAGCAGGCTGCGACGCAGTCTTTTTCCATTGCAAAATAAAGCAGGTTATCAAGACGGAATTCCACCAGCTGCATATGACCGTGAATCACCAGGATTTTGCCGTACGGGGTGTCAACCGTGGTGAAATCGGAAAGATCGCGCTGGTCGCTGTTTCCGTGAACGCTGACTGCGGGAATGCCGGTGATGTCGCTGAGCCACTGGCCGTCGCTTGCATAGTCGCCGCAGTGGATAATCAGGTCGATATCGGAAAGGTGTTCAAGGACATTCAGGGCTTTTGTAATAGAGCCATGGGTGTCGCTGGTTAAAAAAATCTTCATAAATTGTTCCTCCGTAAAGATAGTATAACACACCTGCGCACTTTTGTGTTAAAATAATAATATGAAACGAGATATGAACAGAGATGAAAAAAGAATACAATGGGTTTTGATGAATCTGCGCCTTTCCGGAAGCGCCATGGATATGGAGCAGGCGGCAAGAATTGCGGGAGGAGAATATGTGCTGGAGGCTTCCTTGGAGGAGCATCTGCTGGTGACCAATCTGCTGGAAGCACTGACAGAGATAGAGCGGATTTTGGGTCTTGAAGAAGAACTTTGCGAAGGCACGCTGCAGCGATTTTACAAAGTGTTTTCCGGCGGCGAGGAGGGCGTGTTTCGCAAACGGACGCCGATTTTGCCCCACCTCAGCTATAATCCGGTGCTGCCGCAGGAAATTGAGGAGGAACTTGCAAGGCTGTTTCGCGGTCTTCACGCCCACCCTGTGGTAAACGGGCTGGAAGCTGCGGTCCATGTTCACAACGAGCTGATTCGTATCTATCCTTTCGACCGTTTTAACGAGCTGATTGCAAGGGCTGCCATGGAGTATGAACTGCTTTACTGCGGACTGGATCTGTATCCGCTGACTTTGAGCGAACCCGAGTATAACGGGGCTTTGGCAAAATATATGCGATTTGGCAAAGAAAGGGAAATTCTGGAAAATCTCAAATTAAATAAGCTGATGGCAGAGAGCAAGGAAGCTTCGCTTTAATGAGGATATAATTAAAAGAACTGTTTTCCTGGGGGGTGCCGGATTCCCGGCTGGAAAACAGTTCTTTTTAGTGTAGAATAAAATGAAGTTGTTAAACAGCAGTAATCATGCCGTCATGAAGTTTGAGAGTAACAACACCATTTACAGTGTTTAGCATTTGGACTTTTTTGAATACGTCTTCTGCCTTTACATCTACTTCTTGTCCCAGATAGTTGATAACGTGCTTGACGCCTTCTTTGTTCAGTTCTTTACCGTTGATTGTAGAAATTTCACTGTCAATCAGTTCCAGTTCAAGATAAGTAGGACATTCTGCATGAATTTGCTTTTGCATGACTTGCATCCTCCGTATGTTTATTTGGTTGATAAAATAATTATACATCCAATGACAAAATTGTCAAGGGGGAATTTATAAAAATTTAAAACTATTTATGAATATTCTGTTGGAGATATTATGGTAAAGATGTGAGTTTTGTGGTAGTATAGAAGTATATAGGCAGACGCTGTGAAGAGATGGCGATTTGCCTGAGCGAGAATTTGAAAATAGGGGTGCAGAGCATTGAAGGAACGTTTTCAGAGTCACTACGCGAAACTGGGGCTTACTATTTTTGCTTCCGGTGCAGCGCTGACTGTGCTGTATGAAGGCATCATACATTTAGATAGTATCAGGGACGCGTGGTCGGAAATTACTTCCATATTATTTCCGTTTATTTTCGGTCTGGTAGTGGCATATTTGCTTTGCCCGATTTATAATGCGGTGGTGCGCAGGATGTATTCTTTTGCGAAGACCAGGTTCAGACAGAAGCGCACGGCATTTCGCCTTGCCAGAGTTGTAGGTACGCTGGTTTCACTCTTTGTGTTCTTCGGTGTGGTCGGAGGACTCTTTGCCATGGTACTGCCGGAGACCATTCGCAGTATTGTAGGTCTGGTGCAGGAGGCGCCGGATAAGTTTAACGACCTGATTCTTTGGATTGAAAATACATTTACAGCAGAGCGCTTTCCGGAGCTCGCGGGAGCGGCTGAGACGATTTTGAGCAGAGCAAGAGATTCCTTTATGCTTTGGACTGAAAATGAGTTTCTGCCTAAAATCGGTGATTACATGACGCAGATTTCCCAAGGAGTTATCGTGACGGTGCGCACCCTGATGAATATGTTTATCGGCGTGATTATCTGCGTATATTTCTTAAACAGTAAGGAACTGTTTAAGGCGCAGACCAAGAAGCTGATTGCGGCGACGATGAGCAGAAAACAGGGGGAGGAACTGCAGGAATTCGCAAACTTCTGCAACAAAACTTTTGGCGGCTTCATCAACGGAAAGTTGATTGACTCCCTTATTATCGGCATTCTGTGTTTCATTTTGATGACCGTTTTCGGCCTGCCTTATGCGGTGCTGGTAAGTACTATTGTAGGTGTTACCAATATTATCCCGTTCTTTGGACCGTTTATCGGAGCGGTTCCATCAGCTGTGATTATCTGCTTTTCCAGCCCGATGCAGGCTCTGTATTTCCTGCTTTTGATTCTGGCGCTGCAGCAGTTTGACGGGAATATTCTGGGACCGAAGATTTTGGGAGGAACTACCGGTCTTGCAAGCTTCTGGGTACTTTTTGCCATTCTGATGGGCGGCGGACTCTTTGGCTTTGTCGGCATGGTGCTGGGCGTTCCGGTATGCGCAGTAGCATTCTACTACTTGAATCAGTACCTGAGAAAACGGCTGATACGCAAGAGACTGCCAGCGGACACGGTGGATTATCAAGACTTTAATAAATATGACATAAACAGGAAGGACATATTATAAATGGAGAGATTCAGAGATATAGAGATGAAGGATTACACGTCTTTTAAGGCAGGGGGAAAGGCCGCGGAGATGGTAATTGTGGAATCGGTGGAAGAGCTGAGGGAGATACTTGCTGAAATTGATCAGGCAAAGAGGCCCTATCTCATGCTGGGAAACGGTTCCAATACCTTGATTAAGGACAGCGGCTTTTCCGGTACGGTGGTAAAGCTGGGCGAGAGTTTTCATCAGGTGAAGATTCATGGAGAAAGCGGTGAAAAGCTGGTCTGCGGCTGCGGCGCATTGATGTCCTCTGTGGCAAAGGCTGCGCTGGCAGAGTCTCTGACAGGATTTGAATTTGCGAGCGGCATTCCCGGCAGCATTGGCGGCGCGGTATTTATGAATGCCGGCGCTTACGGCGGCGAGATGAAAGATATTGTCGAAAGCGTGAACCTGGTCAGCAGAGATGGAAAGGTGCTCAGAACCGTATCGGGGGAGGAGATGGACTTTTCCTACAGACACAGTATTTTACAGGAAACCGGTGAGGTGGCTGTTTCGGTGGTACTCCATCTTTCCAAGGGGGATGTTGCGGAGATTTCAGAAACTATGCGGGATTTAACGAAGCGGCGCAACGAGAAACAGCCGGTACAGTATCCAAGTGCCGGAAGCTTTTTCAAAAGACCGGAAGGTTTTTTCGCAGGCAAGCTGATTCAGGATGCAGGGCTTAAGGGTCTTTCTGTAGGCGGCGCGCAGGTGTCGGAGCTGCACAGCGGATTTATCATCAATAAAGGCGGCGCTACGGCGACGGATATCATCGACCTGATGCACCTGGTGCAGAATACAGTATTTGACAAGTTCGGCGTTAAGCTGGAACCGGAGGTAAGAATCATTGGAGATTAATGGAAAACAGTACAAAATGCTGTTTGATTATCATACCCATACCACCTTTTCCCATGGGAAAGGTTCCATCGAGGACAATGTAAAAGCAGCCGCGGCTGCGGGACTTTCGGGCATTGCGATTTCGGATCACGGTCCGGGGCATCTGACCTATGGCGTAAAGCGAAAGAATTTTCCTGTGATGCGGGCGGAGGTAGACAGACTACGGCAGGCTTATCCGCAGATAGAGATTTTTCTCAGCGTGGAGGCAAATGTGGTTTCTAAGGCGCCCTATCTGGACGTGATACCTTCGGAACTTTCGTATTTTGACTTTTTGATAGCCGGGTATCATTACGGTATCCCTAAAGGATACTGTGTCGGCAACTGGCTGGATGCTCACGGGCTGGCGCCGGTTTCTGCGGGGAAAAAACTTTTGGTTAAGAATACGGATATGACGCTGAAGGCTCTCTACGAAAACGACATTCGGATTCTGACCCACCCGGGAGATAAGGGAAAGTTTGATATCGCTGCCATTGCGAAGGCCTGCGCTGAGACTGATACTTTGATGGAAATCAGCACCTGGCATGCTCATCTGACTGTGGAAGAGATTAAAATTGCGGCAAAGACAGAAGCGAAGTTTGTGATAAGCAGCGACGCCCATACGCCAGGCAGAGTGGGGAGTTTTGCGGGAGGCTTGGAAAGGGCCTGTGAGGCAGGTCTTGACATAGAGAGAATTGTAAATATAGCAGAGACAGGCTGCTGAGAGAGGACAGTAGTAATAGGGAGAGTTTTGCATGGAGAAGATGAAAGTAGTCATTGTGACCGGGCTTTCCGGCGCAGGGAAGACCAACGCGGCAGACTGGTTCGAGGACCAGGGCTATTATTGTGTGGACAACATGCCGCCGGCTCTGATGAAAAATTTTATCGATCTCGCGGCGTATTCCGGACAGCGTATTGAAAAAGCTGCTTTCGTAGTAGATGTGCGGGGCGGTGAGTTTTTTGGTGATTTGAATCAGTGTCTGGAGTTTTTGGCGGAAAGTCCTGCAGTAAGCTGCAAGATTCTGTTCATCGAAGCGTCCGACGAAACGCTGATTAAGAGATACAACGAGACTCGGCGCAGTCACCCTCTGTCAGCGGGATCCACCACCCGTGAAGTCATCGAAAAGGAGCGAGAACAGCTTTCGGAACTTCGCAAACGGGCGGACTATGTCATCGATACCACAAATATGAAGACCGCTGGGTTTAAGAATGAGATGGAAAAGATTTTCGTCGGCGAAAATGCGCAGACATCTTTTTCAGTGAACGTGACATCTTTCGGTTATAAGCATGGGATTCCCATTGAGACGGATCTGGTGTTCGATATGCGGTTCATTCCTAATCCGTATTATGTGCCCAGTCTGAAACGGCTGACCGGCAACAACAAAAAGGTCTTTCAGTACGTGATGAAGCAGCAGATTGCAAAGGATTTCGCGGCGCAGCTTACTGTGATGATGGACACGATGATTCCGTGTTATATAAAAGAAGGAAAGTATCATCTGAATATCGCCTTCGGGTGTACCGGCGGACAGCACCGCTCTGTTTCTATGGCTAATCACATGGCGGAGGTTTTCCGCGAGAAGGGTTATCGGGTGACGCTGCGGCATAGGGATTTGTAAGTTGTGAGTTGGGATGCGTGCGGTTGAGCTTTGGGAGTTGTGCATTGGCTGGGGGCTGTGCAGCAATTAGGATGTGCAGCGGCGGGGCACCGACCAGGGAGTTGTGCAGTTAATCAGCGTTGTGCATAAAATCGCGATTTTCTTCTGAAATATGCAGACTTATCGATGGCGCTGTGCGTATTTTTGATGAAATCAAGGGAAATATGCAGATTTTGGAGCAAAATCGGATGGAAGACGTCGATTCTTACGTTGGAATCTGATTAAATGTACATATTTTTGACAATTATCCCGCAAATATGCACACAGGTGTGCATATTTTTGAAGGTTTTTCTGATTTTACGTATTTACGGGATACAAGGTCTGCGAGCAGGTGATTCGCTGTCGACTCACCTGGAAATTATAGGAACGGATACGGGGATTTCTGAATTTCGCCCCTACCCAGAAGGGGGATTTTATGGTATACTACATGTATGCTAGTTTGAAGAGGAGAATTGCGCAGATTATCTTGCGTGAAGAGTATATTTATAAAGGAGAAGACCAATGGACAAATTAATTATCAGTGCTTGCATTTGCGGCGCAGAAGTAACCAAGGAACAGAACCCGAACGTTCCTTACACTGTAGAAGAAATTGTTAGAGAAGCAAAATCTGCTTATGACGCTGGTGCGTCCTTAATCCACCTGCACGTTAGATGGGATGACGGTACACCGACTCAGGACAAGGGCAGATTCCAGGAATGCATCGACGCAATCAGAAAGGAATGTCCGGATGCAATCATCCAGCCTTCCACCGGCGGCGCTGTTGGCATGACTGACCTGGAAAGATTACAGTCCACAGAAGTAGTTCCGACTCCGGAAATGGCTACTTTAGACTGCGGTACCTGCAACTTCGGCGGAGACGAAATCTTTGTAAACACTGACAACACAATCGTAAACTTTGCAAAGATTATGCAGGAAAGAGGCATCAAACCTGAATGTGAAGTATTCGACAAGGGTATGATCGACATCGCTATGAAGACTGCACACAAGAAGGGTTTCCTGCCTAAGCCGATTCACTGGGACTTCGTACTGGGCGTACAGATGAGCGCTACAATCAGAGACCTGGTTTACATGGTAGAATCCATTCCTGAAGGTTCCACTTGGACTGCAACCGGTCTTGGAAAGAACGCTTGGCACATCGCTGCAGCTACTATTTCCCTGGGCGGACACGTTCGTGTAGGTTTCGAAGACAACCTTTACATGGAAAAGGGTGTTTTAGCTGAATCCAACGGACAGATGGTTGCTAAGGTTGTAGAACTGGCTAAACTGTTAGGCAGAGAAGTTGCTACACCGGCTGAAGCTAGAGAAATTCTGGGTCTGGCACCACTGAAATAAGTTTAAGACATTGAGATTTAGAATCGGTACATTCTTACGGCACACCCGCAGGGTGTGCCGGTTTTTTTATACCAAATTTCAAAAAACTCCATAGTTTCACTGCAATTTGGACATTCCAAAGGATCTGCATTAAAAGAAGGACCAATCGCTTTTTCCATTTCGTTGAGCAAAGCGGTACAGAAGGCGTTGCGAAGTAAAGTATAATCGAAATGTTTGACAGGACGCCAAACAGAAAAGTTACCGGCGTCACCCTCAGAAAGAATACAGTGAATATGGGGATTCCATTTCAAATCACGTCCAAAGGTATGCAGAACAAGAATGAAGCCGGGGAGTAAAGTTTTCATGCTTGTTGAGTTTGCGGAATATGTAGAAAATGACGATGGAAACAGCATGAAACAGGCAGCCCAGGAGATCGCGATTGAGGAGAAAATATTGACGGAGTTCTTTTGGAATCGTAAAAACACAGTGCCTGTGATTGCAGTGAATGAGCTTTAAAGACATGGCAGTAGCTCTTTTCTGAGCGTAAAGAGTTCCGCAGGAGGGACAGAAACGGCTGTGACAGTGAAAAGGAACAAATTTGAACGTTCCGCAATGAGGGCGGCAGAAAAGAGTACCGCCGGCATCGGGCTGGCCGCAGTCAACCAGGCGGGTGATATTTTCAGGCTCAACTTGTCGTAGGTGCAGCGTATAGATGATTTCTTCATAATGTTCACGAAAGATTGTCTGTAAAATATTCATACTTAGATTATGCAACAAAACTCAGAAAAAGGAAACCCCTTCCCCTCATGATTGAGGGGGTAGGGGGTGTTGATGTGCGGTACGCACTTTTTCACATATGTTTAATTTCTTCATGCCGTTTCACTTTACCGGTAGTGGTCTTAATCATCGGTTGGTCGGTGACGATGATGCGAAGCATTTGCTTGTAAGTTGGCAGTTCTTCATTGATGACATCAATGTCCTTCTTAATTATCCTTTCGATTTCTGCAGAATCGTCAGTACCATAGGTTTCTTTCATGTAATCTGCTTTATAGACGATTTTCGCACAGAGGGCAAGGTCTTTTTCATTACCGTCTGCTTTGCGGGGCTGACCAAAGACCATGTTTTCCTCTACATAAGGCAGGTTACTGATGAGGATTTCCAGTTCCTCCGGATAGACATTCTTGCCGTTTTTCAAAACGATGACGTTTTTCTTTCTGCCGCAAATAAAGATATAACCATCTTTGTCAAGATAAGCAAGATCTCCAGTGTGCAGCCAGCCGTCTGCAAGAACAGCTGCGGTTTCTTCTTCGTTTTCATAATAGCCGCACATTACATTTGGACCGCGGGCGATAAGTTCACCGATGCCTTCGCTGTTAGGTTCATCGATGGCAAGTTCCACACCGGGCATCGCCATACCGATAGAACCTGTTCTACGCTGCCAGGTGTTTTCAGCAGAAAGTACAGGAGAAGCTTCTGTCATGCCGTAGCCCTGTACAGCCGTAATGCCAAAGTTGTTAAATCCCTCCAGCGCTTCCGGATCGATGGCAGATGCACCGCTGATGACATAGCGTAAATTACCACCTAACTGGTCTAGGATTTGTTTAAATAGTTTGCGGCGCGCATCAATACCAAACTTCAGCAGGAATTTTGACAGTTTGAGCCCGAATGCTACTTTCTTTTCCAGTCCTTGTTTTTTTACTGTCACCATAATCTTTTTATAGATAGACTCGATTAGCAGCGGTACGCAGACGAAGAGAGAAACCTTATACTCCACGATATTTTTCTGCAGATATTTTAGACCATCGCAGAAAGTGGTAGTTACGCCAGCCGCCAACATAACCACTTGACCTGTTGAGCCGAAGGTGTGATGGTACGGCAGGAATGCCATGTTGATATCACCGTGGCGGATATCCTCTACTTTCAGCATGGCAAAGACATTTGCGGTAATATTGTATTGGGATAATTGAACCGCTTTTGCCATGGAAGTCGTGCCGGAGGTGAAAAGAATAATCGAAGTCGCTTTTCCGTCAATCGGTAATTTACGATATTCCAACGAACCTGCGGCCAGTGCGTCATGACCTTCTTTGAGCAGCGCCGGAATATCTTCGTACCCGTCCAGAGGCACCATGGAAATAAAACTTTCCACTTGGGTATTCTGATTTTCTTTCAATGCAGTTACAATGTCAAGGTGAGCGGGATCAAAGACCAGTACGTCTGCCTTGCTGCGAATCAAAGAGGATTCCACTTCCTCATAAGGAAGCCCCTTATCCAGCGGCACACTGATACCGATTCCGCAAAGGGTTGAAAAATATGCCAGCATCCATTCGCAGCAGTTTTTTCCAATAATAGCAATACGCTTTCCCTGAAATTCCCGCTGTAAAAAGGCGGTGCCCAGGCAGTCTACCCGGTGACGAAATTCCTCGAAGGTAATGTGTTCGTAGGAGACTTCTTTCTTTCCTTTTTTATGTTTTACAATAAAGGCGTCATCGCCTTGATAAGCCTGCGCGCTGTAATCCAGCAGTGCCCTGAAATCCTCATGGAATACAGGATGAAAGACTTGTTTAAGTTCCTGAATTTTTTTCAACTTTCTATTCTCCTTGCATGTAAAAATTGACATTACAAATCCCACAATATTTACGTAGTTATTAAAACTATATTAACTCATTATAATGACTTTGTCAACGGTTGACAGAAACTTTTTCTTATGGTATGATTTTCATAATGCAAAAAGGAGGAAAGGAAACAACCATGGGAAAAAGCAAAGGACTGGAACAATTTAGACTGCCGCGATGGGAGGAACTGCCTTCTATCGACCTATATCTGGATCAGGTGCTGTCTTTGCTGGAGGAGTGGCTTGGTCCTTACCTGACCTTCGATGGTAAGAAAATCATGACAAAGACCATGATAAATAATTATGTCAAACAGAAGTTTATTGCGCCGCCAGTCAATAAGAAATACGACAGAACGGCTGTGGCTTCCCTTTTTGTCATTGCCATATTGAAGCCGGTTTATACCATCGAGGAGATTTCTCGCCTGATTAAACTTTCTATTAGAATCAATGAGAAGGAGAAGGCATACAATGAGTTTTGCGGACACATCGAAAGTGCGGTGTATCATGCATTTCACCAAACCTCTATGCCGAAGATTCCTTGCGAGACTGACCCGCGCCATCTGTTCTGGAATGTCTGCAATTCTTTTGCGTGTCAGCTTTATGTGCGGAATATCTACTTGCAGGCTCACCCCAAAAATGATAAAATTTAATGAAATATGCACTTTGATTTGTGAAGGAGTAAATATAGATGAGTGTTTTAACAGTAGAAAAAGTGTCTCACGGATTTGGCGGCAGACAGATTCTGGAGGACGCTTCTTTTCGTTTAAATAAGGGAGAACATGTAGGGCTTGTCGGCGCTAACGGCGAGGGAAAGACTACATTTTTAAATATTATAACCGGAAACCTTATGCCGGACGCAGGTACGGTCAGCTGGTGTAATCATATTACTACCGGTTATCTCGACCAGCGCACAACGCTGACCCAGGGAAAGACCATCCGAGAGGTGCTGCGGGAGGCGTTCGGTTACTACTTTGATCTGGAAAAGGAAATGCTGGAAGCTTATGATAAAATGGCAACGGCGTCTGATGATGAAATGGCGCGGCTCATGGAAGATGCCGCAGAGATTCAGGATATTTTAGAGCATAGCGGTTTTTATACCATTGATTCTCGTATAGAGGAATTTGCGGGTGGTTTGGGGCTTGCTGACATCGGTCTTGACAAGGATGTGTCGGAACTCTCCGGCGGACAGCGTTCCAAAGTGCTTTTGACAAAGCTGCTTCTGCAGAATCCGATGATTCTGATATTAGACGAGCCTACTAACTATCTGGATGAAAACCACATCGTCTGGCTGACCAGATTTTTACAGAATTACGAAAATGCGTTTATTCTGGTATCCCACGACATTCCGTTTTTGAATGATGTGGTCAATGTGATTTATCATGTGGAGGACGCAGTGCTGACCCGCTATACCGGAAACTACGACGATTTCATGCATATGTACGACATCAAGCGGGCGCAGCTGGAACAGGCATATAAAAAACAGCAGAAAGAAATCGCTGATTTAGAGGATTTTATCGCCAGAAACAAAGCGAGAATCGCTACCACCAATATGGCAAAATCCCGCCAGAAAAAGCTGGATAAGATGGAAAAGATTGAGCTGATGAAGGAAAAACCGAAGCCGACTTTCCGATTTGAATATTCCCGTGCACCGGGCAAATACGTCATCGAGGCAGAAAATCTGGTGCTGGGCTATGATGACGCACTGACAAAACCCCTGACTTTCCATGTGGAGAGGGGAAAGAAGATTGCGATTAAAGGTGTCAACGGTCTTGGTAAATCTACGCTGCTGAAAACCATGCTGGGAATTATTCCTGCCTTTGACGGCAGCGTAAAGCTGGACTACTATGCAGAGCCTGCTTACTTTGAGCAGGAACACGACGGCAGTGACAAAACTGCGCTGCAGGATTTTTGGGATGAATTTCCGGCGCTGGATAACGGCGAGGTGCGCAGGGCTCTTGCAAAATGCGGACTGACCAATGAGCATATCGAAAGTCAGGTGCGTGTTCTGTCCGGCGGCGAAAATGCCAAGTTCCGCCTCTGTAAGCTGATGCAAAGACCGATGAACCTGCTGGTACTGGACGAACCTACTAACCACCTCGATCCAGTGGCAAAAGACGTGCTCAAGGAAGCAGTCCGTGATTTTAAAGGCACGGTGATTTTGGTCAGCCATGAACCGGAGTTTTACGAGGACATCGTCACCGACGTCTGGAATATTGAGGACTGGACCTGTAAGGTGATCTAGTCAGCAGAATGAACTGAAACAAAAACTGCCTGCGTGCGATTTTGCGAATCGCGTAATACAGGCAGTTTTTTTGATTGGATATATTTGCAGTATCGTGGTTGCTGAGTTTATAGGGAGGAGATAATCCCTGTCGGAGAACATTTCAGACTAAGAGAAACATTTTTTGTGAGCCCCGACTTATATTGGAATGTACCTTGTCCGGTAGCGACCGCACCGGAAACGCTGCCGTGTTTGTAGATGCATTTCCAGCCGAAAACGTAGATATTGTAACTGGTTTCGGCTTTTGTTGCTTTAGCGGTAGTTCCGTTATAAGTAAATGTGCCTGTTAGAGTGAAGGTCCATTCTTTGCTGTTGTCAGAAGCGTAGTAAGTGTAAGTTCTGTTGGCAGACTTTGTAGTTTCTGTTGCAAAGGTTGTAGCAGAAACAGGTTCGATGTTGGTTGTAATAACGGCGTAGGAACCATCAGGAAAATATTCCGTTTCTACAGTTGTTGTGCCCGTTTCTGCAAAGGCAGCGGCCGTCATAAAAAGGAAAGGTCCTGCGCCTGTTATAATTGTTAGTAGTTTATGTTTCATCGTCTGTACCTCCTTCGACAGGTTCATAAATGGTGATGACATCAGTTGCCATGACCTGCTTATGCTTTTTTATATCGTTAAGATGGATTATCTCACCGATTGCAATAACAGCTAAAATCAAAATGATTACGGTCTTAACCCAACTCCATTTCTTGGTTTTAGCAACTTTCTTTGGATGTATAGCGGGAAGCGTTTCTAAAAAATCTGCTGCCACTTCCTCCGGTGTTCCGAATGCATCTATGAGGTCAGAAATGGAGAGCAGAGTGTGTCCTTCGGCATAATCATATAATTGCTGACGGAGTCCGTCGATAAAGTCATCGGCATCTGCAAGACGGTAAATCGCTATTTTGATTTGCTGCAGATATTGTTCGATTATCTGGTTTGGCGTATACATTAGTCTTACCTTTCTTTATTCTGTAGATGCTTCTGTATAAACGACGGATTGAACAGCCTCACTCAGTCTGATATACAGAGATTTCATCCTGTGCAGATGTGTAATTCCCTCTTCTGTGATGCGATAGTACACCCTGACCCGGTTACTCTCTGAAATGACCTTGCCTACTTCGTCTGCAAATCCCTGTTCCTGCAGTTTACTGAGTGTGGTATAGAGAAGGGGCATTTTATAAATGCCGTTTGTGCGCTGCAGACATTCCTGCGTAATCTCGCAAGCATATATCTGTCCCCGCTCTGATAAAATGGCGAGTACCATTAGGGGAAGCGTGGATTTCTTAAACTGCGCTTCGAAATTATTCAGCACGTCTCTGTGATTAGTTGTATCCTCATTTTTTCTCATGGAAAACCTTTCCTATTTAATTCATCCTATAGATATATTATATCCCGAAAAGAACACAAGCCAATTCTTTATGTAAAAAAATCAGATATGAATGAAAATTTTATATATTTTTTATTGATATATATAAAAAATTGTGATATTGTAGTGACAAGGATAGAGATTGAATTTTCGGACAATGACTCTTTATGTAAGGGGCATAGAGAGATACGGGAGAGGAGAGATTCCGATGTGGTATTCTGTTAAGATATAACTTTGAATAATTATGAATTGTAATGAAATGAGTTTAAAGATGAAACCACAGATGTATTTGCAGGACATTTTTACGGGCCAGATGGAAAAAATTACTATGGTGGAGATATGACTGCATATTGGAATTTTAATCGGCATTATAATGAAGCTGTGTCATTATTTAAAAATGGATCCGCTTCAGCCGATTTAATAGAATTAGGGCGTGCGTTTCATTATATAAACGATATAGCAATGCCGCATCATGCTATGAATAAAGTTGCTGGTCTTTCAAGACATACTCAATTTGAGGATTACGTGGAAGCACGATTTAGCACTTATGTGTTAGCCAGTGTATCTAGTGCGACTTTAACTGCTTATACATCAAAATTTACGAAATCAATTGCGGATTCAACAGCTACGTTAGCAAGGAACAATTATACAAATGCAAACTCAACTAGTACATCAAATATGAATACTGCGGCAGCGAACACGATGAAGAGGGCACAAACTGATGCTGCAGGGGTAATTTATAAATTTTTTAAAGATGTTGGGAAAATTTAGAAATATAAATGATGAGAATCTTTAACAGCATGAAACGAAAACATATGTGGATGGGTCTTTTGATTCTCCTGTGCTTGGCGCTACTCTGGATTTGTTTTTTACGGGATCCGATTATGCCCGGCGAAAAGGACGCAGGTCGACTGGCGAAGCAAGATCGAATCCAGTCGGAAAAGATACTGGAATCAATGCCGGAACAGCTCAAAACCGCAATAAACAAAAAGCTGGTTCCAACATATGGCGAACATCTTCTATTTCTTAAAGCAGATAAAACTTACTATGCGATGGTCGATGTAAACGGCACACTACTGGAGATAGACCAGGCATCTGGACAGGCGACAGAAGTGTTTTCCGTTCATAAATACACCTGCGCATTAAAAGTAAAGCATAACCGCTTGCACTTTTTGACAGGAAGGCGCCAGAGCAGGGACAAAAGAAGTCTTGCTGCCCGGCTGATTCATCCGTCGAAGGTGGGTGTGTTAACGGAAATACAGGCTTGGGAGTACGATTTTTTAAGCGGTGAATTAAAAGAGGAAGCAGCATGACGGAGCGCAGGCGCATAAAGCGAAACAAATATATTACCCTTGCAGTTTTTGCAGGGGTAATTGTGATACTGTTTTGTTTTGCATTGCGGTATAACCCGGAATCTGCAGAAAATATTTCTGTAAAAAAGCTGAATATCAATGGAATTACACGTATCGAACTATCCGTTATCCCGACGGATGGATCTGTAAAGGTACTGGACAAAGCGCAGATGAAGGAGTTTGCAGCATTGCTGCAGTCGGCAGAGATAAAGGTGCCGCAGGACACCGAAGAAAATGAAGAATTAAGCTATGGCGCAATGTTGGTTATAAAGATCCTTGACGGAAACAGCGACGAGCATAGAATTACTGTTTTTAACAATACGCTGATGGCAGATGAATTAAGCAGCAGTTTCATTTCCAGCGAAAGCGCAGAACGACTCTTTGATTTTTTTGACGCACAATTGGAGAGGTAGCTTTGCCAGCCGTTTTAACAAGGGAGATTTTTTGTTTTTCAGATTCTGACCGTAATCCTTATTTTAGAGGAAAAACGGTCATTTTTTTTATTTCTGTAACGGTGGTTTTGACCGCAAAGTTCATTTCACAGGCAAATACGGTCAGAATGACCAACAAAAAGTGGAAAGACGTTAGCCTTTCCTTAAAGAAACGGCATAGTTCTATGTGAAAAACTGGTAAATAAAGCAGCAAACAACCGAAACAAGGGACCGGTGCTTTACTATACTAAAGCAAATCTGACCGTACAGTGCCTAAATCAGTAAATACGGTCAGAATCTACAAAACAAGATTTTAAAATCTGACCGTAAAGTTTCAAAAACGAGTAATGCGGTCAGAAGTGGGAAAACCGCAGGGTGTCAGCTTGCAGGTCGTCGTCCGACCACCCAGCGCAGCCGCCAGCCCGCAGGCCGCCGTGCCAAATCTGGCTGTCACTCTAGTCGTCACAGCCGCCCAGCCACCTGCGCCCAGCCTCACCTTGGCCGTCACCCGAGCCGCCACACTCGAAAAAACAAAATTGTGGAAAGCGCACAAAAAAACATAAAAAAATTGTGAAAAACACTTGATTTATCCAGGCGGCTGTGTTAAAGTAGTACCATCGAGTTCATGAAAGGAAACAAAAGTTATGAGAAACTTCATCTTTGCAGCTGCATATTACTTTTATTACTTTTTCTTTACTAATAAGGAAGAGTCGGTTGTGCTGCACAGAAAAGTTTTGAGTAATTGCTATAATTAAATCCTAAAATAATAACAAATTACTTGAGAAACTCCGCAGCCTGCTGGCTGGCGGAGTTTTCGCGTTTTAAACATGATAACTGATAGCTTAACTAGAAATAAAACATTACGGAGGTAAAAAAATGATTACAGTACTGAAGCCGGGCACCGGTGATGAACAGAGGGAGCAGCTGATACAATGGTTTGAAGAGCAGGGTGTGCAGGTACATTCCTATATCGGAGAAAATCAGATGGCAGTGCTTGGACTCATCGGTGATACCCACAATATAGATGTGGAAATGCTGGAGCTTCTGGACATCGTAGAAAAGGTCGCACGGATTTCAGATCCGTTTAAAAGTGCAAATAGACAGTTCCACCCGGAAGATTCAGTCATCGATGTCATGGGCGCCAAATGCGGCGGCGGACATTTTGCAGTCATTGCAGGTCCTTGCTCTGTAGAGAATCCAGAGCAGATTAAAGAAGTTGCAGAGGGTGTAAAGGCGGCAGGAGCGACGATGCTGCGGGGCGGCGCTTTTAAACCTAGAACTTCTCCATACGATTTCCAGGGCATGAAAGCAGAGGGAATCGAACTTCTGCTGGAAGCCAAGAAGGCAACAGGACTTCCTATTGTAACAGAAATTATGAACGCCAACCATCTTCCACTCTTTGAAGAGGTAGATGTTATTCAGGTCGGCGCCAGAAATATGCAGAATTTTGAACTGCTGAAGGAATTAGGAAAAACCAGAAAGACTATTTTGCTCAAGAGAGGTCTTGCAAATACAATTAAAGAACTGCTGATGAGCGCTGAGTATATCATGGCAGGGGGAAACGAGAATATTATTCTCTGCGAGAGAGGTGTGAGAACCTTTGAAACCTATACCAGAAACACCTTGGATTTATCAGCCGTTCCGGTGCTTCACAATCTGACCCATCTGCCGGTTGTCATCGACCCGAGCCATGCGACAGGTCATGCGAATTTGGTGAAGCCGATGGCACTTGCCGCTACTGCCTGCGGTGCTGACGGACTGATGATCGAGGTGCACAATAATCCGGCGAAAGCCCTTTGTGACGGTCCGCAGTCCCTGACACCTGCCCAGTTTGCTGATGTGATGGAAACCGTAAACAAAATCAGAGAGGTTATCTAAGATGAAAATAGGAATTGTTGGACTGGGACTCATCGGCGGCTCCCTTGCGAAGGCTTACAAGAAAGCCGGCGCAACGGTTTTCGGCCTTGACAAAGACAGACTGATTACTGCCTTTGCAAAACTGGCAGAAGCCATCGACGATGAACTCAGTGAAGATAGATTTGAAGAATGTGATTTAATCATGATAGCGATTCCGCCGGTGCCGGCAGCAAAGTGGCTTTCAGAGAATGCACCGAAGCTGCCCAAAGATGCACTGGTCATCGACTGCTGCGGAACCAAGAGAAATATCTGCGAAACAGGTTTTAAGCTGGCAGAGGAATACGGATTTACCTATGCCGGCGGTCACCCCATGGCGGGCAACCAGTTCGGCGGTTTTAAAAACAGCAGAGCAGACCTTTACGAGGGTGCAATCTTTGCCCTGGTGCCGCCGAATCACAATGACCTGCGATTTATGGAGCAGGCAAAGAAGTTGATTTTACCGGCGGGATTTACCAAGCTGGTTATCACCACCGCAGAGGAGCATGACAAGATGATTGCATTCACATCCCAGATGGCCCACGTAGTATCCAACGCCTTTATTAAAAGCGATACAGCCCTTGAGATGGGCGTGGCCGTGTCGGCGGGAAGCTACAGAGACTTTACGCGAGTGGCTTACCTTGACGCTGAGATGTGGACGGAACTGTTTTTAGAAAACAGGGATAACTTAAAACACGAATTAGACGTTCTCATTGCAGAACTTTCTAAATATAGTAAAGCCCTTGAGGATTGTGATGAGCAGGAAATGCTCAGGCTTTTGAAAGAGGGCAGAGAGAGAAAGATAGAGGTAGAGAAAAAATGCAGTTAGAGGACCTTGGCTATCAGGCTAAAGCCGTAGTAAAAGGAAACAGCATTGTCGTCGTCACAGACGAAAACGTAGAAAAACTTTATTTAAATCGATGCATGCAAAGCCTCAAATGCGCAGGCTTTGATGTATATAGCTTTGTGGTTCCTCCCGGCGAGGAGTCAAAAAGCGGGATGCAGTATCTGAAACTGATGAATGCACTTGCAGAAATACCGCTGACCAGGACCGATGCCCTGGTAGCACTGGGAGGCGGTGTTGTGGGTGATTTAGCGGGTTTCGCGGCGGCCACTTATCTTAGAGGCATTCCGGTGATTCAGGTACCTACAACCCTCCTTGCGGCAGTCGACTCATCCATCGGCGGCAAGACGGCAATCAATATACCTGCCGGTAAAAATCTTGTCGGCGCATTTCACAGACCAGCCCTAATCTTGCGGGATGCGACACTTTTGGATAGCCTGCCGAAAACAATCTACCAAGACGGTATGGCAGAGGTCATTAAGTACGGAGTTTTAGCAGATTCTGATTTGTTCAACCTGCTTTGCGACAAAGCGGCGGCTTCTTCGCAGATGAACGAAATCATCGACCGCTGTGCGGAAATCAAAACCCGCATTGTGGAAGAAGACGAGTTCGACACAGGGGTCAGACAGCTGCTGAACTTCGGCCATACCATCGGTCACGCCATTGAAAAGGCGGCAGATTTTACTGTCAGCCACGGAAAGGCCGTAGCAAAGGGCATGGCCATGATTGCAGAGATTTCAAAAAAGCAGGGCTGGTGCAGTGAAGAAACCGCCCGGCGGATTATAGAAGTATTGAATCTCTATGAATTTGACCTTTCTGTTGCACAATCGAAAGATGTGCTTTATGATATAATGAAGACAGATAAAAAACGCAAAGGCGGCCATATCGATTTGGTCGTACCGGAGAAAATCGGAAAGTGCCGTCTTCAGCGAGTAACCATAGAAGAACTGGGAGAAATTTTATGAGGGAGATTACAGCCATAGCCTCAAAGTCCGATGCCCACAGAGCCATGATTTGCGCGGCGCTGTCGCAGCTGACATCGGGCAAAACCTGCACCATTGATGTAGGCAGCTCGTCAAAGGATATCGAGGCAACGGAAGCCTGCTTATCGGCACTCCTTGCAGGCGAAGAAATCATGCGCTGCGGCGAAAGCGGCTCTACCCTCAGATTTCTGCTGCCTGTGATGGGTGCTCTGGGACACACTGCGGCATTTTATGCGGAGGGAAGACTTCCGCAGCGTCCCCTTTCACCGCTTTACGAGGAACTGACCGCCCACGGCTGTACTTTGAGCCAGAAGGGAAGTATACCACTTACCATCAGCGGAAAGCTGGCGTCGGGAACGTATACCATGCCGGGAAACGTTTCCAGTCAGTACATCAGCGGGCTTTTGTTCGCACTTCCCCTTCTTGAGGGCGACAGCAAAATTCAGCTTGCAGGAAAACTGGAATCCCGCGGTTATGTGGATATGACTTTGCAGGTTATGAAAAAATTCGGTATAAAGATAGAAGAAACCGGTGACGGTTTTAACGTGCCGGGCGGACAGAAATACGAAGCCCCTGAGCGCTATACTGTAGAAGGCGACTGGTCCAACAGCTGCTTTTTTCTGGCGGCAGGCGCGCTTTTAGAAGGCGGTATCTGTGTCAAAAATCTATCCCGGGAGTCTTTGCAGGGTGACAAGAAAATTCTTGACCTTTTGAAAAACTTCGGTGCGGAGGTTTCTGCAGGACAGAAGGACATTGTCATAAAGCCGGCAAAGCTGAAAGGAATTACCATAGATGCTTCCCAGATTCCTGACATGGTGCCGGTGCTGGCAGTGCTGGCATGTGGGGCGGAGGGAAGAACCGTCATTGAAAATGCGGGCAGATTGCGTATCAAAGAAAGCGACCGTCTTGCGACAGTATCGCAGGGTTTAAACAGCCTGGGCGCTAAGGTGGAGGAACTTTCCGAGGGGCTTATCATAGAAGGCTTTGGAGGAAAAAAACTTGGCGGCGGCGCTGTAGACGGAGCCAACGATCATCGCATTGTCATGATGGCGGCCATCGCTTCACTGATTTGCGAAAATCCCGTTGCAATCAGCGGCGCAGAGGCGGTACATAAATCCTATCCGGATTTTTTCAAAGATTTAAGAAAGTTGAACCTTGATGAAAACGTCAGGATTTAGAAACAGATAAGTTATTGCTTGTAGGGAGAAAGGAAAAGACATGTCTTCTTCTTATGGAAATCATGTAAAAATTACGATTTTCGGTCAGTCCCATTCGGAAGCCATCGGCGTAACCATTGAGGGACTTCCGGCAGGTTTTTCCATCGACATGGAAAAGCTGCAAGTCTTTATGAACCGGCGTGCCCCTGGACGGAGCAAGTACAGTACACCCCGGAAAGAGGCCGATATGCCGGCATTTTTAAGCGGTCTTGTAGGAAATACCACCTGCGGTGCACCGCTGACAGCGATTATAAAAAATACCAATACCCGCTCAAGGGATTACGACAATATCAGAGATATCCCAAGACCGGGTCATGCAGATTATACAGCACATGTAAAATACGGCGGTTTTGAAGATGTCAGCGGAGGAGGGCATTTTTCGGGACGTCTGACTGCACCTCTTTGCATTGCAGGCGGCATTATGAAGCAGCTTCTTGAAAAAGAAGGCGTTGAAATTTCAGCTAAAATTAAAGAAATCGGCGGAAACAGCGAGGAGCCTGCGAAGGCTATTGAAGATGCTATGGAGCGGGGAGACTCGGTGGGCGGCATTATCGAATGTACCGTGACTGGCGTTCCTGCTGGCGTTGGCGAGCCGATCTTTGACGGACTGGAAAACAAGATTGCCCAAGCGGTCTTTGGAATTCCTGCGGTCAAAGGCATTGAATTTGGCAGAGGATTTGAGGCGGCAAAAATCTGCGGCAGCGAAAATAATGATGAATTTTATTTTGAAAATGATACGGTGAAGACGAAGACCAACAATCACGGCGGAATTCTGGGCGGAATCAGCTCCGGGATGCCAATCGTATTTCGCGTTGCAGTCAAGCCGACCCCATCGATTTCAACGGAGCAGCACAGCATCAGCTATGAAAAAGGCGAGAATACGCTGCTTACAGTAGAGGGAAGACACGACCCTTGTATCGTGCCGAGAGCAGTACCGTGCGTGGAAGCGGCGGCAGCTGTTGCGATTTATGAATTATATCAATATCGATACCGATACTATGAGAAATAAAGGAGATTGAAGAAAATGAGTATGGACGACTATAGAAGCAAAATTGATACCATTGACGAAGAAATTGTAAAAAAGCTGGAAGAGAGAATGAGAGTAGCGGAAGAAATCGCTCTTTTCAAGAAAGATAACGAGCTTCCGGTGCTGGATGCCATGAGAGAAAGAGAAAAAATTGATAAATTAACAGATTTAGCGTCAGAAGATATGGCATCTTACACCAGAATATTATATAATACTATCATGGAGATGAGCAAGGACCACCAGAGAAAGATTACCCAGAGGGAATCACCTTTGGCAAAATCCATCGCTGACGCACTGGAAAATACACCGAAAGTATTTCCTGCAAAGGCCAGCGTAGCCTGCCAGGGTGTGACCGGAGCTTATTCTCAGGAGGCCTGCGAAAGACTGTTCAAAATGCCGAGGATTATGTATGTAAAGAACTTTAACGGCGTTTTTGCAGCCATCGACAAAGGACTTTGCCAGTACGGCATTCTGCCTGTCGAAAACAGTACGGCAGGTTCAGTGAACCAGATTTACGATTTAATGATGAAGTACAACTTCTACATTGTCAGAAGTATCAAGCTGAAAATCGACCATAGTCTTTTAGCGAAGAGAGGAACAAAGAAAGAAGATATCAAGGAGATTTTTTCTCACGAGCAGGCAATTATGCAGTGCGACGACTATCTGAAACACTTCCCGCACGCAAAGATTACCATCTGTGAAAATACCGCTGAAGCGGCTAAGATGGTAGCAGAATCTGACAGAACAGATGTTGCGGCTTTGGCAGCCTACGAATGCGGCAAGCTCTACAGCCTGGAATGTCTGGAAGAAGGGGTACAGGACAACGGAAACAACTATACCAGATTCATCTGTATCAGCAAAAACCTTGAGATTTATCCGGGTGCTGATAAGACCAGCCTGAAACTTGTAGTTTCCCATAAACCGGGTTCTCTGTATAATGTACTGGCCAGATTTAATGCACTTGGTATTCAGATTTTCAAACTGGAAAGCCGTCCGATTCCGGAAAGAGATTTCGACTACATGTTCTATTTCGACATCGTATCCGAAGTATATTCCGAGGAGTTTGTCCGGCTGATGAACCAGCTTGAAGACCTGACACAGGAATTCAAGTACTTAGGAAGCTATATGGAGATTTAACATGAAAAAATTTGGATTAATTGGGGGCAAGCTGGGGCATAGCTACTCACCGCTGATTCACAGCAAATTCGGCGACTATACCTTTGAGCTTTGTGAGACGAAAGCGGAAGATTTGGAAAGTATGCTGCACAATGAAGCCTATGGAGGCTTCAACGTGACGATTCCATACAAGAAGACTGTTATGGAAATGTGCGACGAACTTTCCGATACCGCAAAGGCAATCGGCTGCGTCAACACAGTAATCCGAGACGAGGAAGGCAGACTGCACGGCTATAATACAGATTATTTTGGCTTCAAGTATATGCTTGAAAAGACCAGGATTGAAGTGAAGGACATGAAATGTCTGGTACTTGGAAGTGGTGGAGCGTCTCTGACCGCAAGAGCAGTCCTGAAAGATTTAGGTGCGGCTGAAATTCTTGTCATTTCGCGCAGCGGTGAACATAATTACGAGAATATCAGCCAGCATTTTGATGCGGAGATTATCGTCAACACTACGCCGGTAGGCATGTATCCCAATAACGGCAGAGCGCCGATTAACTTAGATGATTTTAAGAACTGCCGCGGCGTTGTGGATGTGATTTATAATCCAAATAAAACCAAGCTGGTGCTGGATGCCATGGAGCGGTCCATTCCGGCAACCGGCGGGCTGGAAATGCTGGTTGCCCAGGGAAAGCAGGCCAGTGAACTGTTCCAGAATAAAGAAATTGAAGATGAAGAAATCGACAGCGCGATTGATGAAGTTCGCAGCGAGACAATGAACATGATTCTAATCGGTATGCCCGGCGCGGGAAAAACTCTGCTGGGCGGCGAAATTGCAGACCGAATGGGACGCAGATTTGTGGATATCGATGATATGATTGTGGAGCACGAGGGTATGTCCATTCCGGAAATTTTCGACCAGAAAGGCGAAAACTATTTCCGCAGGGTGGAGACCGAAATGTTAGAAAAAGCCTGTGTGCAGACCGGTCTTGTCATCGCAACCGGCGGCGGCGTTGTCAAGAAAAAAGTCAACTACAACATTTTAAAACAAAATGGAATCGTCATTTGGATTAAGCGTGACCTCGACAAGCTGGAGACCGATGGAAGACCACTTTCCAAGTCCATGCCTCTTGCGCAGATGTACGAGGAGCGAAAAGACGCCTATTCCTACTGGAGCGATTTTTACATCAATAATAACGAGGAGCGAGAATGATGAAAATTCTGGTAATCAATGGGCCCAACATTAACATGCTGGGCATCAGAGAGCCGGAAATTTACGGAAAAGCTACCTACTTCGATTTGATGGAATATGTTGAAAAGGCGGCTTCCCGGCTCGGCGTGGAAGTCGCTTTTTTTCAGTCCAATCACGAGGGCGCCATGGTGGATGCCATTCAGGAGGCTTACGGTAAATTTGACGGCATTGTAATGAATCCGGCGGCGTACACCCACACCAGCGTAGCTCTTTTGGACGCTTTAAAATCGGTGGGAATCCCGGCTGTAGAGGTGCATATTTCCGATGTGCGGCAGCGGGAAGATTTCAGACAGGTTTCCTATGTGCGCAAGGCCTGTGTGGCTACAGTCATGGGTAAGGGCTTCGACGGCTACGTGGAGGCCATGGAGGTACTCTGTGAAAAAGCAAAAGAAAAATAAGAGGAGCCTTCTGGGGCTGCTGCCTTATGCAATCGGGGCAGTTTGCGGCGGATTTTTGGGATATTTTGGAATGGAAGGAATTTTTGAGGGCAACGGACTGGAAATTGCCATATTGATACTCAGTTTTGTCGTGATTGTGTACGGTTTGATTATCACCCATGAGGCGGGACATCTGGTATGCGGACTGCTTTCCGGTTATAAGTTCGTTTCTTTCAGAATCGGCAGCATCATTTTTGTCAAACGGGGCGATAAGATTCTTCGAAAGAAGTTCAGCATTCCCGGAACCGGCGGACAGTGTCTTTTGGATCCGCCTGATAAAGATGAGCATGGAAATTATCCGGCTGTTTTGTATAATCTTGGCGGCGGACTTTCCAATCTGCTGTTCAGTGCCATAGGTTTTATAGGGATGGCGCTGTGTCCGCCGGAAACCACAGGACGCACGGTGTGTCTGATTCTGGGTCTGGCGGGATTATACTTTGCAGCGACTAATCTCTTTCCGATGAAGGTGGGCGGTGTTGCCAACGATGGATGCAATATCAGGACTTTCCGAAAGGATAGAGAAAGCGCGGATGCTTTCTGGGCGCAGATGCGAATCAATAAACTGCAGCAGACGGACGGCATGCGCCTTGCTGAAATCCCGGAAGGCTATTTTGAACTGCCGGAGGGGGATTTTGACGGAAATCCACTGGTAGAGGGTATCGCGGTCATGGCAATGCAGAGACTGATGGATCAGGGCAGATTCAGCCAGGCGCAGGCGGCAGGTGAGAAGCTGCTGGGCTCGGCAAAGCTGATGCCCTACTATAAGAATTTTGTACAGATGGAGCTTCTCTTTCTGGAACTCATCGGACCGTGCAGACAAGAAGAAGTGGACAGGCTGTACACAAATCAGCTGAAAAAGTTTATGAAGTCTGTAAAGGGGTATCCAAATACCCAGAGAACTCTTTATGCTTACGCGGTTCGCTTTAGCAAGGATGAAGAGGCTGCACGAAAAGCAAGAAATAGTTTTGAGAAAACCCTGAATAAATACCCGACTCTGGGAGATATCAGGGCAGAGCAGAGATTGATGGAGGTAATTGAAAGATGAAGGTATATTGTTATCCAAAGTGTTCTACCTGTAAGAAAGCCCTGGCGTGGCTTGATGAAAACGGCGCGGAATATGAACTCTTTGATATTAAGACGCAGAATCCGGACGGGCAGCAGATTGCAGGCTGGTATGAGATGAGCGGCCTGCCTCTGAAAAAGTTTTTCAATACCAGCGGTATGATTTACAGAGAGATGGAGCTTTCGAAGAAACTGCCTGAGATGAGCGAAGAAGAGCAGATTGCCCTTCTGGCCAGTGACGGTATGCTGGTAAAGCGTCCTCTTGTCATTGGAGAGGATTATGTGCTGACCGGCTTTAAGGAAGCTGAGTGGGCAGAGAAGATATTGCATCGGAAGTAGGAAGTTTTACGGAGTGTACGTGATGGAGAGAGAACAGAGACTGAAAGAAATTAGAGAGGCGATTGACGCGGGCAGACTGACTCTGCAGTATCTGAATCGTGCCAGACAGGAACTGGACAGCGCTTCCGGCTTTGGAATTGCTGATATGCTGGGCTTTGACCTGATTGGTGGAATCGGCAAACACATGAAACTGAACAATGCCAAACGAGAGCTGGAGGCGGCCAAATGGCAGGTGATGAACTTTCAGAAAGAACTGCGCGATGTCAGCGGTGTATTGAATTTTCAGATTGATATCGGTGGATTTCTGACTTTTGCGGACTTTTTCTTTGACGGCATTTTGGCGGATGTCTTTGTGCAGTCTAAAATCGGTCAGGCAAAGGAACAGGTAAATCAGGCGGCTTGGCAGATCAATCAGATTATACAGGACTTGCTGCGGATGGAGCAGGAGACGTTAAGACTGTAAGTTTAAGTCACTGTAAGGAGGAAATCCCATGGTATATTTACAGCGCTTTGAACTGCCGGATGTTTCGGCGGAGGAAAGATTTCTAAATGATATCAAGATGACTTGTTACAGCAATTTTTACCCCTTTGGCATTTTTCCGGCGAAGGGGTTTTCTGCTGTAGATTTTGAACCGATTACCATATTTTACGGCAGCAACGGCTCGGGAAAGACGACGCTGCTGAACGTCATTGCTGAGACCATCGGCGCGCTGCGGAGCGCGCCTTACAATAAAAGCAGTTTCTTCGGAGATTTTTCCGCAATGTGTGAGGCAGGCTGGGAGTCTTTCTATCAGGACAGCACCATCATAACCAGCGATGATGTATTTGAATATCTTTTCGACCTGCGTGCCTTAAATGACGGGGTGGATTTGAAGCGCGATGAACTGGTGGGTTCTTATTATCAGCTGCGCCGGGAAAAATTTCAGCTGAAAAGTCTCGATGATTACGAGAAGCTGAAGCAGGTCAACGCGGCCCGCAGAAATACGAAGTCGGAGTTTATCAGGCAGAGTATGCCGGGAAACGCGCGGGGCCGCTCCAATGGGGAGAGCGCGCTCATGTACTTCACAGAAAAAATAGAAGCAAACCAGATTTATCTTTTGGATGAGCCGGAAAACAGTCTATCGGCTGCTTATCAGCAGGAACTGGTCGGATTTATCGAAGATTCCGCCAGATTTTATAATTGCCAGTTTATTATAGCGACCCACTCGCCTTTTATTTTAGCGGCCAGGCAGAGCAAGGTTTATGATTTGGATACGATTCCGGTTGCTGCCCGCAGGTGGACTGAACTTGAAAACGTGCGCAGGTATTTCGATTTTTTCAAGGCCCATGAAGATGAGTTTTGAAAGAGGCTGCCGTGAAAGGGGATACCATGAGTAAATTGCTGCGGCAAGCCACCGTGTGTGAAACTCGCGTTATGCAGATTTTGACATAATTTATACTTTTCTAGGTGGAAACTATTATGGGAAATGGATTTCTGACCGTATTCGCTGATTTAAGTGCTATACGGTCAGTCCTAAAAATTTTGTTATAGTGATTCTGACCGTAAAGGCTGATTTTATACCAATACGGTCAGAAAATTAAGGTGCATCGCTCTTAGATGGGAAGAATCTATGTCAGCCATACAGCGATATTACAATCTGTACCAGGTAATTGGATGGAAATTCCAGAAATGGATTTCTGTTAAAGGAGTTTTCCTTGTAAAAATTCGTTCTTTGCGTTTTTCATGACCGTAATTGCTTTAAACGATAGTGTTACGGTCATTTTTGATGTTACAAGATTTTTTGAGCTGACCGTATTTGTGCTGTTTTGCTGTTATACGGTCAGTTTTTGTTTTGTGAAGAATTCCGTGAATTTGCATATGGCTGCCGTGAGGAAATTACTGTCAGAATCTTGACAAGAATTTACCGGTAGTCTAAACTATCGTGTGGGTTCGCTCCGAACGTCTCTAAATAATCGTGTGGGTGAGATTTTTTAATCACTCTAAATAATCGTGTGGGGACTAAGTAAAAATAGGGCACTTCAAACATCCGTAATGGCTGTCTGAGGT
>JALEOD010000039.1 GCA_022767345.1 Emergencia sp. | reverse complement strand
AAATGTGTATGCCTGGAGATAACGTAACAATGACAATTTCCCTGATTACACCGATCGCAATCGAAGAAGGACTGAGATTCGCTATCAGAGAAGGCGGCAGAACCGTAGGTTCCGGCGTTGTTACTGAAATCATCGAATAATAACGATATTGAATCAGTTTGAACAAATTCAAATAAATAAGTAGTTAAGACCTGCGAGCAGTCGCAGGTCTTCTCTTATAATAGATAAAAAAGAGAAGCCACACCAAAAATAACAAAAAACTAAGCATGCTGTGTTATAATATGACATGACAGAGTTAATTGCTAAGCATTTTTAAAAATGATTACACTGTTTCAACAATAAAAGAGAGGAAAAGCAGATGAAAAAAACAAGAGTATTGGTTTGTTTAATTATGACGCTTCTTATACTGTTTCCGGCTTCATGGGTCTATGCAGATGAGCCTGAATCTGCCACGGCGGCTGATTCAGAGACGGAGGTAGAGATAGAAGCACCTTCAGAACCCGCTGATATGGGGACAGAAGAAGGACAAGATATACAGGATGAGCACGCGGCAGGAGACCCGCAGGACGCAGCGCCTCCTAACGTTTTAGAAGAGGAAAAATCGCAGGAAGATACTGCTGCTGACAAAGAAGAGCTGACTCGTATTGACGATGAGGCAGTACCTTTGGCAGATATATCGGAAGTACCTGAAAAGAGCGGCTGGTCGCTGGGTAATACGGTTTGTGCGGCGCTGGCTTTCGTTGCTGGTGCAGCAATTGTGGTTATAGCCGTTATGAAATTCAGAAAAAAAGAAACGGCTGAAGAAAGTGAAAATTAAAGGAAATTGCTGCCTGTAATTGGCGTACAACGTAATTCATCATATTTAGAAGGAGAAGGAAAGTCTGTCTGCAGATGACTTTCCTTCTCCTTTTTCTGCATTTTTGAAGCTGCAAATACAAATCTAAAAAATTCTTAAGAGGTATCGACAAATTTCTACAGACATAGTAAAATATTATGGTTACAGATTGTGACAATTCTAACATTCTGAAAGAGATATTTAGAGGGTACCGATGAGACAGGACAGACACGAGAAGAAAAAGAGCGGAGGCGCGTTTAGAACATTTACTAAGATTTGGTCAATTTTTTATGTACTGGTGACCATTGCTTTTTTTAGTTTTTTTGTATATATGGACGTGCTGGCAATGAAATATGTGTGCATGGCAGCAGGGCTGATTGTTGTGATTTTAATCCTCACCTTTCCGGCGCTGTTTTTTAAACGTTTTAAAAACTCCAGAAGAATTATTTCCCTGATTATTTCCATTGCGCTGATTGGAGCCTATGGCGCAGGGATTGTGTATATAAACGGAACCATTGATTTTATGGACAAGGTTACGACGGTGAAGGAGCAGACGGAGCCTTACTACGTGCTGGCGAAGGCAGACAGCTCTTACGATGGTGCCGAGTCTGTCAGGGGGAAGACTGTGCAGACCTTCCTGACTAACGAAATCAACTATTCCGAAGCCAAGAACATGCTGCAGGAAGAAGCCGGAGCTGATTACGAAATGATTGAAGATTTGAGCGCTCTGGCATCGGGTGTTTTGGATGAAACCTATGAACTGATTTTTATCAGCGAGGCCCACTATACAACCATGTGCAGCGAGAATACCAATTTCAAAGAAGGCAGCAAGATTATACATACGGTGAAGGTGCCTATTGAGGTCGCCAATATCGCGAAAGACGTCAACGTGACGGAGGACTCCTTTAATATTTATGTCAGCGGCCTTGATACGGAAGGGGCCATCGATGTAGTTTCCCGCTCCGATGTAAATATGATTGTGACCGTAAATCCAAAGGCACACAAGGTACTTTTGACTTCGATTCCAAGAGATTACTACCTGGAACTGCCAAATACGGACGGAGCAAAGGATAAACTGACCCATACCGGTGTTCACGGCATTAATGAAACTGTAGCTGCAATCGAAAAGTTGACCGGACTCGACATGAATTATTATGTCAAAGTTAATTATACCACAGTAACTTCTCTGGTTGATGCGATCGGCGGTATTGATGTAGAATCAGACTATACCTTTGTGACCCATGGAATGGGCGTTTACTACGAGTTTTATGAAGGCAGCAACTATCTGGACGGGGCAAGGGCACTGGCCTTTGCCAGAGAGCGTAAATCCTTCAGCGATGGAGACCTGCAGAGAAACAAGAACCAGCAGAAGGTTCTGGAAGGCATCCTGAAGAAAGCATTGTCCAGTACGACGATTTTGACCAGATATACCGCAATCCTCGATGCTATCGAAGACTGTGTAGAAATCAACATGTCTCAGGAGGATATCCGCAGGCTGATTAAGATGCAGACCGATGGAATGCCGTCGTGGGACATTGAAAAACAGAGTATTGTTGGTGTGTCCAGCAGCGAAGTCTGCTATCTGGATGGCATGAACATTTACGCTTCTGTCGTGCTGCAGAATCCTGAAAGTATTGTATCAGCTGTTGACCGGATTATCGCGGTTATGGAAGACGGTCGCGAATAATATAAGATGAAAAACTTGCGAAATACATATTTTCGCGAAAAAGCTGCCAAATATGCACGATAATGTGCATATTATCGGTATAATCTTCAAAAATATGTACATAAAGAGCGCTGTAATGCCATGACGCAGCGCTTTTTATTTTTTTAAATTATGTTATTTGCTTTTGTGTTAATTCTTTTGGTTACTTTTTGTCATATCTTGTCGCATTTAAAACATTTTACGAAAAAGTCAGAAAACTAGAGATTATACTGTTATCTCTAAAAATAATCCTAAAAAATATCGGCCATAAGGATTACAATAAGGGTGGTAAGAAATTTTGACAAATTTGTGAAAGATTCGTGAAAATTTTTATCAGTAATTACTTTACTTATTTTTATTTTATTTTTGGAGGTAAAACATGACAGAAGCAAAAAAAGTGCGCCTTCCTAATAAGTTTGAAGCGTGCATTCCTATCATCGTTCTCCTTGGACTGATGATTTGTAACTTCATTTTTAAATGGGGCCAGGACCCACACATTCCGGTATTATTAGCAGCAGTTTCTGCTTGCTTTGTTGGTGGCTTCTGCGGTCGCAGCATTAAAGACATGATTGCTGCAGCTGTTGACGCTATCAGCCAGTCCATGGAAGCTTTCTTCATCCTGATGTTTGTAGGATGCTTGGTAGGTTCCTTTGAATGGTGCGGAACAATTCCTGCACTGGTATACTATGGATTACAGTTATTTACTCCGGCAATCTTCTTACCGGCAGTATGTATCCTTTGCGCAATCGTAGGTCTGTCCTTAGGTTCCTCATACACTGTATCCGCAACACTGGGTATCGCATTTATGACAATCGGTCAGACAATGGGCATCAACCCTGGTCTGATTGCCGGCTGCGTTCTTTCCGGCGCATGCACAGGCGACAAGTTCTCCCCACTCTCTGACTCCACAAACCTGGCTGCTGCTTCCGCACAGACCGGTCTGTTCGACCACATCAGAGCAATGGTTATGACTACATTCCCTGCATTCCTTGTTGCACTGGTTGGATTCTCCGCTATCTCCATCTTTGGTGAAACCGGTGAATATGACCCTACATTAGTAAACGGATTATCCGATGCAATCGTTGCAAACTATAACCACATGAGCCCGATTCTGTTACTGCCGATTCTGGTAATCATCGTAGTTGCAGTAGTTAAAATGCCGGCTGTACCTGGCGTACTTCTGGTATCTGCTGTAGGCTGCGTATTCGCAGTAATCTTCCAGGGTGCTTCTTTCTCTGACTGTATCACAATGGTACACTACGGATATGCTACAGAAACCGGTAACGAAATGGCTGACACTCTGATGAACAGAGGCGGTATGGACGGTATGATGTGGACTATCAACGTAGCGCTGATCGCAATCGGTTTCGGCGGTATTTACAGCTACATCGGCGCAGTAGAATCTTTACTGGGCAGATTAATCAGAAGCGTGAAGACTCCGTTCCAGATGGTTGCGGTTACGATTCTGACAGCTATGTTCTGCATCGCCTCCATGTGCGACCAGTACTTAGGTCTGATTGTTCCGGCAGCAATGTACAAGGAAAAATACGACGAAATGGGTCTTTCCAGAAATCTGCTTTCCAGATCTATGGAAGACGGCGGAACACTTTGGTCACCAATGGTGCCTTGGTCCTCCTGCGGAGCATATCACTCCAGCATGCTGGGGGTAAGCACTGTTTCCTACATACCATACTGTTTCTGCAATATTGTAAACCCTATCATTTCCGTTCTGACAGCATCTTGGGGCGGCAACCTGCTCTATGCTGACGGTTCTTACACTACTTTCTTTGGAAAACTGAAGAAGGGTAATCCGGCAGAAGCTCCAGAAGAAGCACATGAAATTGCTCTGAAAGCTCTGGCAGAACTGAGAGCAAACGGAACATATAAGGACATTAAGTAATTCGCAATGGTATATAAAGGTATTGTAAAAACACGAACACAATCCAGAAAGATGTTATTTCTGGCTGGATGTATCCTGCTGCTGTACATAGAGTACACAAGTAAACAGTATTTCTACATTCCATTTACAGCGCTGCTGTTTATGGCGGTGTTTCATGAGAAGGAACATATTGTATCCGAAAAAGGCGTTGACATTAAGTACAGTCTATTTGGAATCACTTCTTTGAATCGCTGGACATGGGACGAAATTACGGCAATGCAGCCTGATTTTATCAAATCACGGCCAAATGCAGAACTGCTGATTGAGAAAGGGTCAACCCTTCGTAAATTTATCTTTACTCCGGAAGACTGTCAGGCGGTGATGGACTTTGCAAAGACGATGAATCCTGAAATCTTTGTAGACAGCTTTACTGCTGAGGAACAGGAACAGATGGAAAAAGAGAAAATGAAAAGACAGCAGCAGCTTCGTGAACAGAAAGCCAAAGCGAGAAAAGCAAAAAAATCTCATAAGTAAAGTAATAAACACCGCAGGGCAATGCTCTGCGGTGTCTGTGTTGCTTCGTATATTTATTGATGTACCGCGGAGATAAAGCTATTTCAGTAGTAATCCTCCCAGCAGTATGTAGTACTTTGGAATCGATGTTCCGTCGCTCCAAACCACATCGAAGCCAAACAGTTCTTTCACCATTTTTACGCCGCGGCCGCCGAGAGATTCAATGGAATACCGCATGATATGAGGCAGTCTGCAGGGCTGGCCTATAAGCCGCGCGCACTCTTTACACTCGTCACATTCCTCGGCGTAAAGGGCCTTGCTGCCCGGAGTTTTCTTTTCCAGCGTCAGCATTTCTTTGTTAAAGCGGGGCTTTTCTGCGTAAAGACGCTGCTCCGCAGCTTCGGGACTGTCGATTCCCTCCATGGAGATTCGGTCGCAGATGATACGGTAGACCGCGTACTTCTGCCAGTAGTCCGCTGTGCTGAAGTCAAAATCCGGACAGGACCAGGTCTTTGCAAAGCCGGAACATTCCCGGCATTTTTGCAGCACTACTTCGCCTTCAAAATATTTTTCCATAAACTCAGAGATAGGAATATCTTTGGTGAATCGTTCAATCTTGTACATTTAAACTGCCTCCTCATTCAATTTTATTTTTTGTTCTTCTTTGCTGGTGGCAACTTCCATATAAAGAAGACTGCCCATGATAACAACGGCGCCGATCCATGCCCCAAGGCTCATCACTTCGCCCAGAAGCAGGACGGAAAGCATACAGCCGGAAGCCGGTTCCATGGCAAGAATAATACCGACCCGGTTGGAAGGCACGTACTTTTGGCAGATGGACTGCAAAAGAAATGCAGCAGCGCTGCAGAGAAGCCCTAAAGCGACGATAGTTCCAAGCTGCAGACCCGTGCCTTTGTATGCGAAAGCGCCCGTAGGAATGGCAATCAGCGTGCCCCAAAGAGCGATAAACAGCATCAACATCGTAGTGAAAAGCATGGGATCCATGCCTTCTTTTTTCGTAACCCGGTCCAAAAGGATAATGTGCAGTGAACCGGCTGTTGCGGCGAGAATACAGATAAAATCTCCCAGATTCAGTCCGAAGCTGCCCATATCCGGTGTATAGGTTAAAAGGAACATGCCGACCGTGCAGATCAGCACGCTGATTACGGTGATTTTCGTCAGACGCAGTCTGAAAATCAGCAGATTTAAAAGAGGCACAATGACAAAGGACAGACTGGTAAAAAAGGATGCCCGTACAGAAGTGGTGTATTTGATTCCCAAGGTGGAAAATATATACATGCAGGTCAGCCCAAAGGACAGCAGAAATGCGTATTTCAATATGGTTTTGTTCATCTTTTTCAGTCTTTTGCAAAAGACGATAGCCATAAAAATGCCTGCTGTGAGAAACCGCAGAGACACGGTGTAAAAAGTAGGGCAGTCCTCTACGCATTTTGTCAGAGGGTAACTGATACCCCATAAAAGGGCGGCGATGAGCAGGCCCAGTACAGAAGCCAGTTCAGTTTTTCTGTTATCCATGATAAATTTCCTCTCTTTCTGCAGGCGTGATGACTGCAACTTGTACGGCAGCGCCGCGCATATTAAGGCTTACCGAAAGTTTGCCGTCTGCAACGGTTTCCGTCAGCCCCTGGGCGCTTGGCAGGGTATTCAAAAGACGAAGCCAGTGGTCGGATAAAGGGGATTTCTCGGGAAATCCCAGCTGTGCCATATAGTTAAAGATTGTATTTTCGTTGGTAAATGCGTATTTTATGATGGAATAAGTGCCATCGGTCAGCGGCAGGTCGAAGTCCAGGCTGATTTCATCGATGTAGCCGCCTATGATATCGTTGGTTTCGTAAATGCCGGCATTGCGCAGGCACAGACGCTCGATTTCATCGTTAAAATGAAGACCGAGGAGTATGTAGCTGTCGCTTTCCCCATGAGTCTTAATGACCGAATAGTACTTGCCCCAGTACAGCAAACTGCCGCGAAGACTGCGGAGCAGCTGATAGGCGTAGTAAGACGGCTTCGGCAGCATGCCTGACGTAAAACAGGAGGGACAGCCTTTCAGCAGGATTTCAGGCGGGCCTTGATCTCTCAGTCTGCATGAAACCGGCCGTTCCTTTGCGAGAAAGTACTCTTTAAAAACATGGAAAAATCCTGCAATGGTATCATAGCCGAATACGCCGGAAAGAGTCAGATCGTTGTCCGAAGCCAAATCTACGGAAAAACCCTCCGCCTCCAGCAGCTTTTTCAAAGGATGCAGTTTTTTCCTGCCGGTTTCACCTGTTGCTGCCGCAGAAAGAACGACTTTGGCTGGTGACATTGCCTTTAAAACGGTAGGAAACTGCTTACCTAATACTTGATAATCCTCAGGAGTCACGGTAACTTCCAGCCGGTGGGATAACTCCATAATCGGCGCTTTTTCAGGCTCAACGGCAATCGAAAGCTGAAGATGCCTGACCGTAGTAGGATTTGGATTTGGCCTGTCGATGGCGGACAAACAGCGCTTTACCAGATTGATGGCAGGGTTCGGCGACAATAAATCCAACTTTGGCTGATTGGTCGTGCTGAAGATTTGGGTCTGAAACTGCTGCCTGTGCGCAATAGGGCTGTGTCCGAACCACTTTTCAAAGTATTTGTTATAGTATGCCGTCGTGGAAAAACCCACATCTTTGGCAATGGTGCTGATTTTCTTGTCCGTCTCCAAAAGGGGAATCAGGGACATTTCCACTCTGGCGTAACAAAGGAATTCCTGAAAAGAAATGCCTACATATTCTTTAATCAGATGTGACAGATAGAAACTGCTCAAATGCTCCTGCTGCGCCAGCGTATCCAGAGTGATTTTCTGGGCGTGATTTTCAAAGATATAGGTGATAATCCGGCTGATACGGGAAACCGTAACGGGATTGTTGTCTTTAAAGTTTACGACCACCTCGTCCTCGAAGGAGAATAGATTGAAATTCTTATTCAGGTACTCGATGGTTTCTATCATCATGAAAGTGCATTGATTCTTGTAATTGAAGCTTTTTCGCAGGTAATCCAAAAGAATCCGCAAAAGCAGCTGGCGGAGAGCGTCCATCTGCAGAAACCTGTCTTTGTTGACAAAGGTACGAAAACATGCTTTGTTCAGGGTCGGAAAGTACTGGGTGAAGAACCAGTTGCTGACCTGAATGACTGCGACCACATTGTCCTTGTCTGTTGCGTAAAGACCGTGGACTTCGTGTCCGCTGCTGGTGAAAATGTCGCCTTCTTTCAGGAGATAATCAAAAGTTCCGTTCTTCAGTTTGATTTCGCCTCGCAGCACGTAAACAAATTCCACATCGTGGTGGTAATGGAGAGGATACTCCCTTACCTTTGCGACACGGATGTTGATAGGAAAGTCATTCAAATAAGTAGTTTTCTCGTACAGCATGTAAAACCTCCGGCTTTAGATATATTATAATAGAAATCCACCGGCAGGTGTAAATTTCCATGCCTTTATTATAGCAAACAAATTAAGGTTTGCAGCAAAAAAATGATTGCTATGGCAAAGAAATTTTATTAAAATTGAAATAACAACAAGAGTGCAGTCAATTTGGTGAAAGGAAAGATGAATGATGAGCTTAGTCACTGAAAGAAACCGAATCCTGCTGCCTGACGGTTCTACCATGTCCAAGCTGGGACAGGGAACCTGGCAGATGGGAGAAGATGATGAAAAACTTCAGAGAGAAGTTGACGGACTGAAACATGGTATCGAAATGGGCATAGATTTAATCGATACAGCCGAAATGTATGCTGACGGAAAAGCGGAGAACATTGTCGGCAACGCAATTAAAGAGTTTGACAGAGAAAAAGTATATCTTCTGAGCAAGGTTTATCCTGAAAACGCAAACCGCCACAGAATTTACAGCAGCGTGCAGCGCTCTTTGAAGCTGATGAATGCGGATTATCTGGATATGTATCTCCTCCACTGGAGAGAAGATGCGGACCTTGCGGAAGTGGTTTACTGCATGGAAGATTTGAAAGATAAAGGCTATATCAAGAGATGGGGCGTATCCAACTTTGACGTAGAGGACATGGAAGACCTTTGGAAAGTGACTGACGGCAAAAACTGCGCCATCAATCAGGTCCTTTACAATCTGGGAAGCCGCGGAATCGAGTACGACCTGATGCCTTGGCAGAGAGAGCACGGCGTGCCTTTTATAGCATATGGACCTGTGGGTCAGGCAGGAGCGCAGGTGACTCAGGACGGCGTATCGAAGGCGGCGCTTATGGGCGACAAAAACGTCAATGCAGTGGCAAAACGGCATAACGCCTCTGTGGTACAGATTCTGCTGGCCTTTGTCTTAAAAGAAAAAGATATGGTTGCAATTCCAAAGGCCGTAGGCTTTGACCATATCGACGAAAATGCGGCGGCTCTGGCCCTTTCTTTGACGGAGGAAGATTTGGAACAGCTTTCAGCATCGTTTCCGGCGCCGACCAAAAAGATTTTGATGGAGAAGTATTAAGAAAAGTATTAAGGAAAGACAGGAGGGTTTTCTAATGAATAAACGAGTAGAACGCATGAGAGATAAACTTTGGAATACCAGACCGTGTATCACTGCGGAAAGACTGGTCCTTGCCACTGAGGCGTATCAGAAGTTTGCAGGCGATGCAATTCCGGTGTTCAGAGCCAGAGTTGTCAATCACATCATGGAAAATATGACTACGCTGATTATGGAAGATGAGCTGATTGTCGGCACAGCCACCAACAAGTACAGAGGCGCTAACCTGCATCCTGAATTTCAGTCTAGCTCCTGGTACATCAGCGACATCGACGAGTTCGCGACCAGAACCAAAGACCCTTACGACATTTCAGAAGAAGACAAGAAGCTGATTCTGGAAACCCTGCCGTACTGGGAAGGTCGCTCCATGGAAGATATGTCCAAGACAGCACTTCCTGCACACATTGAGGAATGTATTCAGGACGACATTATCACAGTGGGTCTTCGCAACGGCGTTTCCGGCGAAACCACCTGCGACCACGAAAAACTGCTGACCGTAGGTCTTCGTGGTTATATGGAAGAGTGTCAGAGAAATATTGACAACACGATTTGCGAATGTCAGGCGGATGAGGAGAGAGTAAATTTCTGGCAGGCTTGCATTATTCAGTGTCAGGGTCTGATTACTTACGCTCACAGAATGGCTGAAGAGGCAGAACGCCAGGCTGCGGAATGCAAGGACGAAAAGAGAAAGAAAGAACTTCTCGGTATCGCAGCAAACTGCCGCGTCGTACCGGAAAATCCGCCGCAGACTTTCTGGCAGGCACTGCAGATGATCTGGTTTGCCCACGTTTACTTCCATATCGAAGTCTGCACTACCGCAAACGGCTACGGCAGATTCGACCAGTACATGTGGCCTTACTACAAGAAAGACGTCATCGACGAAAAGAATATCACCCAGGAAGAGGCGCTGGAAATGCTGGAATGCCTCTATCTGAAATCCTGTGAAGTTTACGAAGTCAGAGATAAATGGTATGCAACGTCCTTTGCGGGCTATCCGATGTGGGAAATCCTGCTGGTCGGCGGCCAGACGCCGGACGGAAGAGATGCGACCAACGAGCTGTCCTACCTGTGTCTGGAAGCTGCAAATCAGCTGAAAACCACACAGCCGGTTATGGGCGTGAGAGTTTGGGAAGGAACACCTGAGGATTTGATTCGCAAAGGCTGCGAGATGATTCAGGACGGTCAGGCAAACCCTGGATTCTTCAACGACGATGTGGCAATGAAGATGACACTGGGCAAAGGCTGCTCCATGGAAGAAGCCAGAGACTGGACCATTGTAGGCTGCGTACAGCCGGGTCCGGGCGGCGGTTCTACCGATGGTTCCCCTGACGCGGGCTATGTCAACATGGGAAAAATGCTGGAATTCGTACTGCACAACGGTGTCGACCCGTCCACAGGCAAGCTGATGGGACTTGAGACGGGAGATCCTAGAGATTTTAAGAACATCGAAGAATTTAAAGACGCACTGAAAAAGCAGATTCTGCACCACTACAAACTGGTTGCGACCGGCTACAAAGTCATGCAGAGCATGCACATGACCAGATTCCCGGTTATCTTTGCGGGCATGGTAACCCGCGGCTGTGTGGAAAGCGGAAAATCTGTTCAGCACGGTGGTGCGAAATACACAACTGCCGGCATGTATATCACCGGCGCAGCAAACTTGGCTGACTCCATCGTTGCCGTTGAAAAATGCGTATTTGAAGACAAAGACGTTACCATGGACGAACTGATTAAAGCCATTGATAATAATTTTGAGGGACAGGAAAGACTGCGTCAGCTGCTTTTGAATAAGCCTGCGAAATTCGGCAACGACGATGAGCACGTAGACGGTGTTTACAAAGAAATGATGCACTTTATCGCAGACAACGTACAGACTTGGCCGGACGCCAGAGGCGGCTGGTTCTCCTTCAACGTGCACTCCCAGACTGTAAACGTATCCCACGGCATGGTTTGCGGCGCAACCCCGGACGGAAGACTGGCAGGAGAGCCTTTCTGCGACAACGCTTCTCCGATGATGGGCCGTGACACCAGCGGACCTACTGCTACTGTAAAATCCGTAGCTTCCATGGGTCAGGATAAATTCCACGATGGCGCACTGTTTAATCTGCGCTTTGATCCGAAGGGGGTAGCCGGCGAAAAAGGACTTCAGAGAATTGAAGGTGTCATCAAGGCTTACTTCAACAACGGCGGAAATCACATTCAGATTAACGTAGTTGACGATGAGACCCTGAAAGCTGCTCAGAAAAATCCGGAACACTATAAAGGCCTGATGGTTCGTGTAGCAGGCTATATGGCTTACTTCACAGAGCTTGACAAGAGCGCGCAGGATACCATTATTTACAGAACCACCCACTTTAAACAGAGCTAAATTTTGAATTTTGAGAGTTGGAGACGAAGATGGAACACAAAGAAATGACCGCTTTGGTCGGAAGCATACAGAAATTCAGCACAGAGGACGGGCCGGGAATCAGAACGACGGTATTCCTCAAAGGGTGCCCGCTGGACTGCGCGTGGTGTCACAACCCTGAACTGATTGATTTTGCGCAGCAGGTCATTGAAATGCCAAACAGCTGTATCAAGTGCGGCTACTGCGTCAAGGAATGTCCGAATCATGCCGTCTTCGTCGACAGCGAAAATGTGATAAAAATTGACAGAAGCAAGTGTGACAGCTGTCTGGCGTGTACAAAGATTTGCTACGCAAGGGCACTTCTGCCTGTGGCAAAGGAAATGACCGTTTCAGAGATTCTCCATGAAGTGAGCAAAGACAAGGGGTTTTACGAAACCACCGGGGGCGGCATGACCGTCAGCGGCGGAGAAATGCTTTCCCAGCCGGAGTTTGTAAGTGCTTTAGTGGACGCGGCCGGTGAAGAGGGGATTCATACATGTCTGGATACTTCCGGCTTTGGAAGCGGCGACTGGCTTGTCAGCCTTGCGGGCAGGGAGTGTGTCACCGATGTGCTTTACGATATGAAGTCCATCGATGATGAAGTGCATAAAAAATATGTCGGACAAAGCAATCAGATGATTTTGGAGAATCTGAAGCGGCTTTCTGCTCATCCGGCAACCTGCGCAAAACTGCAAATGCGTATGCCTTTAATCAGCGGCCTCAACGATTCATGGGAAATCATTGAGAAAACCGCCGCCTTCTACAAGGAATGCGGCATTAAGCGGGTGACACTGCTTCCGTATCACAATTTGGGAATTTCCAAAAAAAGACATATCGGCGGGGAGCAAATCGAGTTTGCGCCGCCAACTGACGAGTACGTGGATCAAATCAAAGACTACTTTGAAACCTATGCCGGTATGGAAGTGGAAATTTTAGGAAAGCTGTAGTGAAAAATAGAAAAGGATCGTTTTATTTGGATTATGAGACGATTCTTTTTTTGCTTATTGTGGAAAGGCAGTGCTGCCGGCTGGCTTTATGACTTTTTTTATTAATCCAGCTTGCGGCCGCAGCCGGGACAGTAGCGGATTTTTTCGGATTCGGATTTTTTGGATTCTGTCTGCGCAACGAATCCGGCGGAAAGAATACCGGTGGGTATGGCGACCATACCGACGCCGAGAAAGGTAAGAATGACGCCGCAGATTTTTCCTGCCAGCGTAACGGGAACGATATCACCGTAGCCGACCGTAAGCAGGGTGTTGGCAGCCCACCAGAAGCCGGAAAAGGCGTTGGAAAACGCTTCGGGCTGCGCTTCGTGCTCCAGACTGTACATCATGAGCGAGGCAGCAATCATTAAAATCAATACGATGAAAATGGAGGACAACAGCTGCCCTCTTTTCTTTTTTAAAACAGTGGCGATGGCTTTGAGCGGATCGGCATAGTGCTGAATGCGGAAGATGCGCAGAATCCGGATGATACGGAACATGCGCAGAACGACTGCGCTTTTTGTAAAGAAAAATGGCAGGTAGTACGGCACGCAGGACAGAAAATCGACGATGCCGGCCCATGATAGGGCGAACTTTATGCGCGCCCGGGAGACTGAAACACCGCGATAGAGATAGGAAGCGGTCCAGATGCGCAGGATATAGTCTATGGTAAAGAACACTACAGTGATACCTTCTGTAATGCGCAGCGGCAGCAGAAAAGGCGCTGACTGCGGGAACGTTTCAAACAGAGCAATAAAAATGTTGACAAGCACAGCCACGACCAGTGCAATATCGTAAATTCTGCTTGGAATATCGCTGCGGCTGCCGACCTGAATGATGGTAAAAATTCTCTTTTTTCTGTTGATTGTCTCCATGGACTGTTGTGCTCCTTTTCTGATAGATTATGATTCTATTATATCGTTGGGCAGGAAAAAATCAATAGATTGGAAATTTAGCAGTTTTTTGCAAAGAAATTCAAAAAAACATTGACATTGACAGCGTGCTTTGATACACTTAATAGGCAACTTTATGATTATTCGTAACAGAGCTGGTTTCCCTGGCTCTGAATTTTGAGTTAAACGGAGGACAATCGACATGAGAGTTAAAGTTACATTAGCATGCACTGAGTGCAAGCAGAGAAACTACAATACCATGAAAAACAAGAAAAACGATCCTGATCGTATCGAGTTAAAGAAGTATTGCAAATTCTGCAAAAAAGAGACTCTTCACAAAGAGACTAAATAAGGAGAATTCATCATGGCAAACAAAGACCAAGTTAAGAAGGCTGCGGACAAAGCCAAGAAGACCAGCGCCAGGGATTATTTCAAAGGCATTAAGCTGGAAATGGGCAAAGTCGTATGGCCTACCAGAAAAGAACTGGGCACCTTCACAGGTGTGGTGATTGCTACATGTGCCGTTTTTGCACTGGGATTCTGGTTAATTGATACAGGTGTATTGGCTGCTCTGAGAGCGGTTTTAGGTATCACCCTAAACTAATTTGAGAGAAGAAGGTACGTAATATGTCTGATATTGAAAACAACAATGTAGCTTCCCCGCTGATGGGCGAAGGTATTAGAGGAGATGGCCAGGCCAAGTGGTATGTGGTGCATACCTATTCGGGTCATGAAAACAAAGTAAAAGTGAATATCGAGAAGATGGTTGAAAACCGCGGTATGCAGGATTTAATTTTAGACATCATCGTGCCGACAGAAGACAGAGTTGAAATCAAGGACGGCCAGAGAAAAATCAAAACCAGGAAGATGTTTCCGGGTTATGTAATTATAAAGATGATTGTTACCAATGAATCCTGGTATCTTGTGAGAAATACGCAGGGTGTTACCGGGTTCGTAGGTCATGGCTCCGACCCTATTCCTCTGACTGATGAAGAAGTAGCCAGAATGGGAATAGAAAAAGTTTACATCGATCTGGACGTTGAAATCGGAGATACAGTACGTGTTATCAATGGACCTTTCGAAAGCTTCATGGGTGAAGTGATGGAAATCAACAAAGAGAAACAGGTACTGACTGTCAAAGTTTCAATGTTCGGTAGAGATACCCCTGTTGAACTTGAGTTTGGACAGGTAGACAAACTATAGCACAGACTATAGAGAAAGGAGAAGAAAGATGGCTAAAAAAGTTGAAGGTTATATCAAACTTCAGATTGCGGCCGGCAATGCGACTCCAGCACCTCCGGTAGGACCTGCACTGGGTCAGAAGGGCGTGAACATCATGGACTTCTGCAAACAGTTTAATGCCAGAACACAGGATCAGCCGGGAATGGTAATTCCGGTAGTGATTACTGTATATGCGGACAGATCTTTCACTTTCGTGACTAAGACACCGCCGGCAGCAGTTTTACTGAAGAAAGCAGCAGGATTAGATGCAGCATCCGGAGAACCTAACAAGAAAAAGGTTGCTACACTGACTTATGCACAGGTAGAAGAAATCGCAAAGACAAAGATGCCAGACCTCAACGCAGCATCTCTTGAAGCAGCAACAGACATGATCAAGGGAACTGCAAGAAGTATGGGAATCGTTGTTGAAGGCTAATGAGATGGGAGACCGAGACTTGCGCGAGAGAATGCAGGTCGTACTGCGAAGGATTTTTTGCTAAAGTCAAGGCGCACGGCGGGTTGTTAAGGTACGTGGCAGTAAAATGCACCAAATCAAGATTTGGGCATTTCTTGCATGAGACCTGCCAACGATTTCTTATAGAAATTGGGCTAGGGCTTCAAGTACCGAAAACCGGCGAGCAACGCAGGATTTGGTAAAAAAGACAAGCAGGGGTTGTTAGTACCACAAGGAGGTAAGAGACATGCCAAAAAGAGGCAAAGGTTACAAAGAAGCAGCTGCTAAATTTGAAAAAGCAAAGCTGCACGAAGTAAGCGAAGCAATGAAACTCGCTTGCGAAACTTCCAGAGCTAAGTTTGACGAAACTGTAGAAGTTCACGTAAAACTTGGTGTTGACGGAAGACATGCTGACCAGCAGGTTAGAGGTGCAATCGTACTGCCTAACGGAACTGGCAAAAGTGTAAAAGTATTAGTATTTGCAAAAGGCCCTAAGGCTGAAGAAGCTGAAAAGGCTGGCGCAGACTACGTTGGAGCAGAAGAGCTGGCTCAGAAGATTCAGACTGAAAACTGGTTCGATTTTGACGTAGTAGTTGCTACACCTGACATGATGGGTGTTGTTGGTAGATTAGGTAAAGTTTTAGGTCCTAAGGGATTAATGCCAAACCCTAAATCAGGTACAGTAACAATGGATCTTGAGAAAGCATTAGCAGAGATTAAAGCTGGTAAAGTTGAATATCGTCTGGATAAGCAGAACATCATCCATACTCCAATCGGAAAGAGCTCATTCGGTCCGGAAAAGCTGGAAGAAAACTTCAAAGCCCTTCTGGAAGCAATCGTAAAGGCAAAACCAGCTACTGCAAAAGGTCAGTACCTGAGAAGCGTTACAGTTGCAGCTACAATGGGTCCTGGAATTAAAATCAATCCGGCACTGATTGGCTAATCAAAACTAAATTTGAGATTTAACCGTAGACAGCGGGTGTCTTTTTAGGCTTAATTTCCCGCCGAGGTACAATATATAGATATTGACCCTGTCTACAAGGCAGGGTTTCCTTTATTTATTGCGTACCATACTCGCGAGTTGCCTCGGGCAATTCCAGAAAGGAGAACAAAAAGTATGTCAGTAGAAGCTAAACAGCAGAAACAGGTAATCATTGACGAAATTAAAGCGAAGCTGGAAAATGCACAGGCCGCAGTTGTAGTTGACTACATGGGTATTAACGTTGCAGAAGCTGATGCTATGAGAAAGAAACTTCGTGAAGCAAATGTTGATTATACCGTTTACAAGAACACTTTAATCAAAAGAGCAATCGAAGGCACTGATTACGCTCCTCTTGCAGAAGTACTTGACGGACCGAGCGCACTGGCTATCAGCGCAGAAGACGCAACAGCTCCGGCAAGAACTCTCAACGAGTTAATCAAAGAATACAAAAAAATGGAATTCAAAGCAGGTGTTGTAGAAGGTACTTACTACGATAAAGCAGGTATCGAACAGGTTGCTGATATTCCGTCCAGAGATGTACTCATTGCTAAATTCATGGGCAGCATTCAGTCCCCAGTTAGCAAGTTCGTTAGAACTCTGGCAGCAATTGCTGAAGAAAAAGAAGCGTAAAGCATTCGCATGGTACACATGCACTGAATTTAAACTGAATTAAATCGAAATAAAGGAGAAAAGAAAATGAATAAAGAACAGATCATTGAAGCTATCAAAGCGATGTCCGTTTTAGAATTAAACGAATTAGTTAAAGCTTGCGAAGAAGAATTCGGCGTATCCGCAGCAGCTCCAGTAGCAGTTGCAGGTGCAGTTGCAGGCGGCGCAGCAGAGGAAGAACAGACTGAATTCACAGTAGTTCTGGCTGAAGTTGGCGCAGAAAAGATTAAGGTTATCAAGGCTGTTAGAGAAATCACCGGTCTGGGCCTGAAAGAAGCTAAGGAAGTTGTTGACGGCGCTCCTTCCAACATCAAAGAAGGCGTTGACAAAGCTGAAGCAGAAGCAATCAAGACTCAGCTGGAAGAAGTTGGAGCTAAGATTGAACTGAAATAGTTCTCAATATAGCAGAAAATGAAATCGAGCAGGTATCCTTTTAGGGCAATGTCATTAAGTTAAGCTGACATTGTGAAAGAGGCTTCCGACACAATCAAAACGGATATATCATTGAGAAGTGGTATGTCCGTTTTTTATGTTTAAAAAAAATACTTGACAAATTTCAGCTCATATGCGGCGCAGCCC
>JALEOD010000038.1 GCA_022767345.1 Emergencia sp. | reverse complement strand
GGAAAAGGGCGTGGCCTATCACACCATCTGCAACGGCAAGCGTTCCCTGAAAGCCATCTTTTATATGGCCGTACAGGACGATTGCCTCCGCAAGAATCCCTTTGACTTCCAGATCAATGAGGTTATCAACGACGATACCGTGCCAAAGGTGCCGCTTACCCCTACACAGGAAAAAGAGCTTTTGGACTTCATGCAGGGTGATCCCGTCTATGCCAAGTATTATGACGAGGTACTGATCCTGCTGGAAACCGGGCTTCGTATTTCCGAACTCTGCGGCCTGACGCCCGCCGACCTGAATTTTGAAAAGCGCTTTGTGAATGTAGACCATCAGCTTTTGAGAAGCACCGAGGACGGCTACTATATCGAAGCACCAAAAACAGAAAGCGGATTCCGTCAAGTGCCCATGAGCGCAGCCGCCTATGAAGCGTTTGAACGCGTGTTGAAGAAACGCAGGGACGGCAAGTGCATTGAGGTGGACGGTTATAAGGACTTCCTGTTCCTGAACCGGGACGGCCTGCCCAAAACCGCCGTCAATTATGACGCTATGTTCAAGTGCCTTGCCAAAAAGTACAACAAGTGCCACAAGGAGCCGCTACCCGATGTAATGACGCCGCACACCATGCGGCATACATTCTGTACCAGAATGGCAAACGCGGGCATGAACCCCAAGGCATTGCAGTACATCATGGGACACGCCAACATTGTAATGACGCTGAACTATTACGCCCACGCTACTTTCCATTCCGCACAGGAGGAAATGGAACGGCTGCAAGCCAAGCCGGAGCCTGCGTCGGAAAGCGCCAAGGAAGCCAAGGCTGCATAAGTAGTACGCAGAATTTACTACTGCTTTTACTACTTTTGAGGGTGAAAACATGAGGGGTAATAAAAAGATTTGTGAGGTTCTTCCGATATGAAAAGTGCCGGAAAAGCCCGGAATAACGGGCTATACCGGCATATAAGAACATCTAAAGAGATAATTAGAAATCTATTAAATGATTATATGAAAAACAACACATCATTATAAACAAAGTAATAATCAGAGCTGGCGGAAGTTGCACCGTAGGAGGATTGATTCGGAACATTAAAGTGCTGATCATAAGCGCCGGAATTGCTGTCATGATTTCCAACTACAGTAGCTGTCGGCAGACTTTGCAGAGGTTCATGCTCCAAAAATGCAGTGTATTGTTTTTCATTGTCAGCGGTATTTACCTGGTCGCCTGCTGACAGCAGGAAGTCTGTATCCGCGAAAATACTGTTCTCACCGATAATTCCAAGTGTTTTGTCCCAGCCAGAGCTGTCTCCGGTATTGTCACCGCTTGCTCCAATCTGCGGGTCGCCGACAAAGGCAAAGGAAAACGCGCCGGACTTTCCTGTTGTAAAAGTCATAATCTCGCCTTTTGTATCACCATTTGCAAGCTGATAAGCATACGTTGTGTTCCTATCCAGTTCAGTCGCAGTTGCCTGATAGCTGTAATATCCCGCTCTATTGGAAGCAACAGCTTCTGCGGAGATAGTCTTTGCATCCTCAGGCATTTCTTCATCTACCAGTTCAGACTGCTTTGCCAAATAAATCAAACCACTTTCCGGCTCATTGGAATACCAAGTGAAATTCATCTGCGTTTCATCTGCACCGACGCTGAGAAAGATTGAATCCTGTGCAGCCACAAAAGGCTTTTTCTCCGCAAGCGTCAATTCAGACAACTCGAAATAGATATCAGAACTGGATGCACGTCCCTGATGAAGTTCTACTGCTACGGTATTGCTGCCTTCACGTAAAACGGATGCGTCTACATGAAAACTCGCATCGATAGGAGAGCCTGCATTGGAGCCGCCATAAGAAAGATTGGAAGCAAATCCGCCCTCCGGTACATCAAATGCAGCAACCTGTACGCCATTCACATAAATAATGGCAGCATCATCGTACTTTAAAGTTCCTGTAAGTTCCATCCCCTCCGGCTTACAATCCAGACTAAAATTCGTTCTGAAAAAGTAGGCCGGAATATCATTGGAAGTATTTCCAATGTATTGCGCAAGCAGGACATCCGGAATAGAATTGTTCCCTAAATCTGTGATTTTTCCGTTCTTTGCGCCGAATTTAGCCAAATGACCCGCGCTGCTCTTCCAGCCGCTGTCGTCAAAATCATTGACCGTCCAGGAAGTCCGTTCTCCTCCTTCTGCAGGATCGGTGTTGTCATCTAGATACTTCCACTCTGTCTCGAGATTGAGCAGCTCTGTCCCCGCTGCCTGCGGTGTGTTCAAATCTGCCGCCGGCTGTTCAGCAGCCAGTGCAGCGACGGACCCAGTTAATACCATTGTCAGTATTAACAGACCTGCCAAAAACTTCTTTGTAATCGTTGTACGTTTCATATTGTCTTTCCTTTCTTTATGAATTCTTATTCTGCACCTCTTTGATAGAAGGTGAGGATATGCGTGTATATAACGCCGCTGCAACAGCGGCAGTAATCGGTACAGTCAGTACAACGCCAATGGTGGCGCAAAGCGCTTGTACCAGTTCAATTGTTAAATAATCAGAATTCAGAAGCTGATTGACCTGATAACCGTATGCGATTAAACACAGCATCGTGTTTAATGCGGTGCCGGTGTAGGCTAAAATCAAAGTATTGCTCATCGTCCCTATCATATCTTTTCCAATATTGAGTCCGCAGTGCACGAGAGCGCTGCGGCTGATATCAGGCTGCACAGCAATTAATTCTGCCATAGCAGCCGAAAGCGAAACCGCCACATCCATCACCGCGCCCAAAGCAGAGATCAGCACACTGCAAAGAAGCAGAGATTGAATCGAAAGTCCAGTAGCTTCCCCTACCATCAGCAAAGTTTCCGCGGTATCCATGTTATATCCGGAAAGATGAAGAAACGCGGAAAATATTGCAAAGAGAATGCCTGTAACGCAGACTCCTGCCAGGGTGCTTAAAAAGGAAACCCGCGTTTTTTCGCCTGCTCCGTTGAGGAGAACCAGTGTAACAATGGCGGAAAGCAGAATTGTCAGCACAGTAACAAGAACAGGCTGCCATCCATGATAAATCGCCTGTACCATAAACAGCACGACAATGAGCAGCGTAAATGCCATACCGAGCAGGGAATAGATGCCTTTCTTTTTTCCAATCAGAACCATGACGATGAAAAAAACTATGATAAGCGCCAGCAGTGAAATAGATCTGTCGTAGTTAAATACAGTATAATAGGGAGCAGCATCTTGAGGCGTATCGGCACAGACAATGATGCGGCTGCCCTGCGAAACATGAATATTATGTATCCGGGTCAGATAGTTATCTATTTCAATTTCCTCTCCCTTCTCATTACCTTCCATCAGTTGAACAGTCAGAGTCTGCGTTCCCAAATAACGCTGATCCTCGCGACTGTATTCCAGAGTCTCTTTTTCAATGCGCACCACCTGAGCTTTTACATAGTGCATCGTCTCTGTGTTATAAGATACATAACTGTTTATGCTGTTCCACTCAAATAAGGCAGCAGCGCACAAAAACAACGTGCAGCACGCAAGGAGAAAAATTGCAATACTTCTATGTCCTTTGTTTTCCTCACTGCTCACTTTCTTTATGTCTTCCAATAAATAATTCCGCTGCTTCACCTGCGCATACCGCCTTTCATTTTCTTTCCATATATATCTTAGCTGCCCTTCGTCAAATCTGTCACCATGACAGTGTAAAATGAATGTAAACTGCTTTAAAAGCACAAAAAGACCTGCGATTGCTCGCAGGTCTTAGCTACTCATTTATTCGAATTAATTCAAACTGATTCAATATCGTAATTATTCGATGATTTCAGTAACAACGCCGGAACCTACGGTTCTGCCGCCTTCTCTGATAGCGAATCTCAGTCCTTCTTCGATTGCGATCGGTGTAATCAGGGAAATTGTCATTGTTACGTTATCTCCAGGCATACACATTT
>JALEOD010000023.1 GCA_022767345.1 Emergencia sp. | reverse complement strand
ATCTACAAAATATCCGTTTTTATTGATAATCTCCTTAAAATCTTCCATGCCGATGGAGATGACTTTCTTTCTCTTGTTGTATATCCGTTCTGTGCTGCTCATATCCTCTTCTCCTTTTCCTTCCTTTATTATACCCTGCTTCCCCTGAAAACACAAGAAAAACGGCATTTCAGCCGTTTTTCCTGCTTCTCGTATGATTATTTTGCTTTTACTTTGACGACGGAAGACCACTTGGTGTAATACTTCTTGCCGTCCAGCATACGGTAGCCGCGCACTTTATAGGAATAGGTTGTTCCCTTCTTCAGGGATTTGGTATTCTTACAGCTTGTCTTTGCAGTCGTCAGAATCCTCTTGTAGGTTCCATTTGCTCCTGCCTTGCGGTATACCTGATAGCCGTCTGCCTTGTAACCCTTGGATTTAGTCCAGGTTACTTTCACGCTGCCTTTTGCAGCTGTCGCTTTCGCTTTGACAGTGGTCTTCTTCACACCGTAGTCTACGGAGTTTGCCTTCGCCTTGCGAGTCGCATAGTTAGACCACTTGGTGTAATAGGTCTTACCGTCAATCTTGCGGTAACCGCGTACCTTGTAGTAATAGCGTGTGCCTTTCTTCAAGGCCGCTCTGTTGGTATAAGTCTGCTTCTTCGTTGTCGCATACTTCTTGTAGCCGGAAGACTTCTTTGTGGATCTGTAAATCTGGTAGCCGTCCACCTTGTAGCCTTTGGACTTGGTCCAGGTCAGCTTGACAGAAGTCTTGTTCAATGCTGATTTCAGCTTAACACTTGTCGCCTTGACGCCGGTAATCAGTTTTGCTTTAACTTCTTCCGGTATCGGATCCAGCGGCACGTCTATGCCTGCCTCTTCTGTATCTGCCAGTGCGAAGGTTCCAAGTGAAGACATTGTGAACTGATAGTACATCTTTTCCTTTTCTGTCAGCGTCTTTCCGTTCAGCACTTCAAGCTTGCCGTCTTCTCCCACAAGCACTGCTGCAATCATCTTGTCCTGCAGGTTTTTCGGTACTTCTACCTTGACGGTAACATGACCCTTGTCAAGGTTTGTGATGACCTGGTCTCCTGCTTTCAGTACCAGCTGTAAGAAGCTTGCGCTTTCTCCAGCTACTTTTTTCTGCGCTTCTGTTGCCTGCTTTGGCTTTGCGATTTCCAGTGTAATGGTCTTGCCGTTGCTTTCGGAAACTGTCTGTTTCATAGCTTCCTGGTCCAGTGTCACATTTCCGTTTTCGGTGGAAACCGTTACCACTGCAGATGTATTCTTGACGATGTCGTTTACTGCAGACGCATCCAGCTGCATCTGAATCGTTTCAGCGCCTTTGGAATCTGCCGGCAGCACCTGCATCACGATTTCATCAGCCTGGTTCTCCTTTGCCTGCTTCAAAAGCTCTGTCATATTTTCACTCTTCACTGTCGCTGCAGCGGTGGAACCGCTGACCAAAACCTCGGTAGGCGTTGTGGTCACAGCCGAGCCGGAGGAAGTGTCCGTAGTAACTTCGGTAACTGCTCCGTCAGAAGGTGCATCCCACTTATCAGAGCCTTCTTCCTTGGTATAGTCGTCAGTATAGTGGAAGACGATTACATCGCCGTCGTTCAAATATTGTTCTTCAACACCCAGCAATGAATGTATTCCATTCAGTGTATACATCCAGCCAGATAACTTTCCGTTGGTAAATTCTCCAATTTTCGTCGTATTATCAAATTTACCGCTGTTGCTGCTGTCGTAATACAGGTAGTCGATATAGTTGCCCTGATTATGGAACTTAATCATCCTACTGCGCTTTTGTTCTGCCTGCTGCAACAAATCCCATAAGGTGTCATTGATGCCTATCTGATATTCTTCTGTGGTAATCCAAGCATCCAGATTCCCTGACGAGAGAGTATGTGCAGTTTCACCTTCAGCTATATCACCATGAATCTTATCCCCATACATGGTGAATTTCACAGTAATCTTTTGATTTGGGTCAGTAACCGGTTTCAATACAGTGACCCCTAAAGTTCCTTTGATCGCTTTGTACTGGAATGTAACGGTCTGCATGCCACGGGTATTCTTATCATAACCTGACACAATAACGCCATCTTTTTCCAAATCAAGCTTCGTTTTGCTGCCGTCTGACCAATTTGCGTAAATTTCAAGGCCAGTTAAATCTAATGCCTCACCTAAGACATATTCTGTCTTGTATTCACCTTCAAGGCTCAGACTGGTGACTACCGAAGCATTCGTTGTGACAGGACAATCAGTACCCTGCTCCCAATTCTGGAAGCTGGTCTTCGATGAATTTAGCTTTGTTAATACATCTCCACCTGAAAACTCTATTTCACTGGCTGGAGCTCCATATTTATCGGCACCTGTAACCGTCCCCTCAATCGCTCCGCCGATAGCGCTCTTTGCTCCACAGGAATCCAGATAGAAGTTTGTTGTCTCACCGCTTCTCTTGGTGAAATCGTGGACATAACCGAGGATGCCGCCAACATTGCTGTCCGTTGTTTCCAGTCTTCCATAGAAGTGATTATCAGAAACAGACAAAGCCCCTGTGATGCCATAGCTGTCGCCTGTATCATTAAATTTCTCGTGGCCTTCTTCAGAACCTACGATTCCGCCAACCTTATCATTACCTTTAATGTCGGCCTTTACAAAGCAGTTATGAACCTCCACTGTTGGTGTGCCAGGCGCGCTGCTGGAAATATATCCTGCACCTACAATACCGCCGACTCGATCTCCTGTAGCAATGATTTTTCCCTGGAAAGAACTGTTCAATATATCACAGCGTCCCATAGACTGTCCCTTCATGCCGACGAGACCGCCAACATTCTTACGTCCATATACAGTGGCATAGCTGACGCTATTGGTAATGGTTCCGTTAAATGCGCCGGCAAAGGAGCCGATATTGTCCCGGTGGTCGAAACCTTCACTGATAAATCCATAGCCGTAGGATGTATCACCTAAATCTCCCCAAAATCCCGTTTCTGGATCTCCGATCTGCACAGCTGATTCAATTGTACAATTTCTGATATTTACCGTATTTACACCAGATGCAAACCCTCCAATAAAACCGGATTTTAATATTTTCGTATTAGCCTTAATGGTCACATTTTCAATATCGATGCATCTGTTTTTTACAGGATCATTAACATAAATACCTTTCTCTCCATAGTCAACGACATATTTATCCACTAAGCCATATCCTTTTATTTTCGCGCCGAAAATAGCAATATTCCTGACCGTAGCCCTGCGGGCATAATTCAGAAGCGGCTTTCCATTCATGCCCGAAGTAACCTGTGCGACTGTCCCATCTTCATGCATGCCATCGATAATTCCACTGAACGGAAGTATATTTACTCCATTGGCCTCAGTCGTACAGCCTTCTTTCAGGACTCCAATCGGCTCCCAATCCATTCCCAAGGAATAATTTGATCCTGTCAGTTTAAGAGTCTGTCCTTCGAAGCTGTAGGGTTTTCCCAACTTTCCGTTTACCATATCTCTGACATACTTCAAGTCATTTATGTCTTTTACTAAAAATGGATCCTTAGGAGAACCTGTACCTTCCAGACCTGTAACAACATCACCGGCATTTTTGAAGACCAGCTTTATCGTCTCGCTGGTTTCTGTGTCAGGCTCCAGTCCATCTTTCATCGCTTTAACAACTATAAAATAGTACCAGTTTCCTGTCACATCCTGTGAATCCAGGACAGCATTATAGGTTCTTGAAGACGAACCATGCTGTCCTTTGGTGACCACGACACCCACAGCTTCGCTTTGCTCCACAGCGGTTGAGTTTTCCTGATTTCTGTATACAAAGAATTCATAATCGGCACCTTCAATTGGATTTCCGTCTTTGTCAGAAATAAGCCTGAAAGAAAGCGTTGGCTTCTGATTCTGAACAAAGATATTGCTGCCCCCGTTCCCGTCAACAGAGGGCTGCGCAACAAACTCAGGAGCGGTAAGTTTATCAAGGTTTACGGTATAAGTTGCTGCACTGGAAACAATTGAAAAAGCCGCCTTACCGATGGTGTTGGTAACAACGCAATAATAACTCGTCGAACCTGCATAGACCGATGGCGGCTGATAAGTCATTTCCGTCGCACCACTGATCTTCGATCCTGTTCCCGGATTTCCTTTATACCATTGATAAGTCAGCTTTCCCTCGATTCCTTCAGGTACCTTAGCTTCAATGGACAAAGGACCCTCTTCTCCTTTATTTACAGCAATATCTTTTGGCTGCGTCATAATCTCTGGCGGATAAGAATTTGGGTCTGTGTGCAGTGTATAGGTTCTCGTCAGCTTACTTTCGCCCACACCGTATTCCAAAGTGATTGGAATTTCTGCTTTCTTAGAATCTGCATCAACGTAAAATTCTTCCACTTTAACCTCTTTTGACTTGCCAGAAGTACATTCAACCCTGTTACTGTCATTACCTACATATATCTTCGTATTCTTGGTAGTTGGTGTCAAGGTAAGGCTAATAGTTTGCGCATCTCCAATCACCACTGTATAGTCGTCAGTATATGGATCTTCACGAGGATCGTAAGTAGGAGATACATCCATATTACCTGCTTTAACCATAAATCCATTATTCTTCGACGATGTGCTGCTTGATAAATTATACTTTAAGGTAAGGCTTCTTGTCACATGATAAGTATAATCTTCATGTTCTCCCCATGTTTTCTCTTCCTCATTATATTTCCCTACTCTGACAATAAAATCACGTTTCTCACCAACAGGAAAATTGGTCGTAGTAAAAAGCTGATACCATCCATACTGTGTCGTCTGCTGCGTCAGACGGTGAATTTCCTGTGTCAGCCCCGTCTCGTGCCCCTGAATAGTTTGCTCTTTACCATTAATCAAAACTGCAAAATACAGTTCCTCATCAACCTGATTCTTCGGTATTGTAATCTTTATATTTGCCTTGCCGTCTCTTGAATCTGGAAAAACAACATCATATTCTCTCGTATTCTTGTCAAAATTGTAACCCTTTAATCCTGGACCGCTATGCGCATATTCATACAAAAAAATATGTTCCACAAATCCATTCTTTGCCGTATTCTCTTCTCCATAAGCAATCCCGCTTAGCCCCGGAAACAAGGTAAACAAAAGCACCACAATCAGCAAAACGCTCATGGTCTTTTTCATCACCGTATTACAACTAATATTTCTTAACATATGCAAATTCCTCTTGATTGATAATAGAGGGAAGGCAAACGCCTTCCCTCATCGCCGGTTACAACTACTTCCACGGATGAAGAATCTCGTACTCCGTATTATAGCTAGCATTCCACGTAGTCTTCGTCAAAGTATAGACTACATCAATGGAGTCACCGCTCTGAATGGTGTACTGATTCATAGCCATGCCATGGTTTGGCTCGTTAGGGAAAGACGGCATTACGTCATTGACCGTATATAGCCAACCCCAGTCGATGGACCAGCCACTTCCATCAGAATTGTACTGATGGTCGACATTCACGTTGCTCGGTTCGTTCATAAAGTCGGTAAGATAATATACGGTATCCCCATTAAATACGTCCGTACCCGGCTGCCAATTCGGCTCGTAATACTCGAGATCGTTCAATGCGTCATAGACACTCTGCCCTGCATCGACAGTTACAGAGTCCACCTTCCAGGATGTGTCCTCTGACTCGTCGTAGATATAGAAGTCAAGTGTTGCGCTTCCCGCATCCGTGCTTGCAAACGCGCTTGCGCTCATGGCAAACACCATAGTCAGTGCCATTACGATGGCAAGGATTTTTTTGAAGTTCTTCTTCATTTTTTTCTCCTTTCTTTTCCGAGTCGATCCCTACATGGCAGTATGCAGCTCTCGTTCTCGTATTTTTGTTTTTCATTTTCTTTTCGGCCACTGCCTGCCGTATCTACAAAGCCTCTGCTGCAAAACACACCTGCTTACTTGCATGAATTTGCAGCTTCCACTGTGTATGCTTGCTTCGCTTCGGAGTCTGCATCTCCGAACTTATGTAAATTTTTTCTGCTCCAGTCAGCACACTGCATTTTGCACCGCCCTATACCGGATAAAAATATTTCAATTTTTGACAACAAAAAAGACCGCGGCAATAAGCCACAGTCCGTATTTACTGTTACAAAAAATCTCTATTTCCCCGTCACATTTCCGAAAGTACCCGTCGGCAATGACGAAATGTCCTGTGCAGGTCTCCTGACTTATGAATTCTCATTTCGCATCTCCTTCCCGGAAATCTTTCCCAGTGGATGGCATGAGCCGCAATGCAAAATTCTTCAATTACAGTGGCGGGTCCGTGCAGGTCTCTCACCTGCTTCCCTCTTAGCTTCCCTTACGGAAGAACATAGTACATATATTATCATTCAGTTTTTTCTTTATTTTCTATCATATCACGGAAAATACATTAAATCAATACAATTTTTTGACATTGCCTGCGTTCCTGCGTTACCTGCGTTCAGATTCTCCTGCAATATATAAAAAATCCCTTTCGTTTTAGTTACTAGCCCAGGTCTTTTGCAATTTTGCTTTCGCAAAAAAGAAAAGACCGCAGGCTTACCTACAGTCCGAATTCACTGTATCTATATGAGAGATTCTTACGGTTACCTCGCCGCTGATCCTCATTTCATGCAGGTCTCCTGGCTCATGGATTATCGTTTTAACTTCCCTTCCCAGGTCTCCCCAGTGAGTGACAATTTCCGTCATCAATCAAAACAGTCCAACTACAGTGGCGGGTCCGCGCAGGACTTTCACCTGCTTCCCTCTTAGCTTCTTTTCCAAAAAACTCCTATTAGAAATTTTCTCAGAAAGAAGAACACAAAATGCTTTTTATTTTAGTTTTTAATTAAATTTGGAGATTTATCTTTCCGTCCTCCTTTCCGAGCAATGCTCCTGCAAAAAATTCTCCTTTTGTATTATATCTCTTTCTCAGGCTTTTAACAACACTTTTTTCAATCCGTATCTGCCTGTTTTCACCAATTTTATTCTGTCCAGTTCCGCTGTCAAAATGAAGCTGGACCATGTGATTCCGCCTGACGACAATGCGCAGCCTGCTATTGAAAAGTTCGAGACTTTCACATATAATTCAAGTATAATAAGCTATATATTTTTGAAGGGAGATTATAAATTGAAAGAAATTGCAATCTACGGCAAAGGCGGAATCGGCAAGTCCACTCTAAGCGCCAACATTTCCGCAGCTCTTTCTGAAAGTGGAGGCAATGCAATTTATGCGCGATCATGTGGACTTTGACTTGCTTGCCGTCGTGAATTCTCCTGGTGCAGCCCTGATCGGAGACGATTTAAAACGCATCGCTTCCGAAATCATTCAGGACCGGCCTGTCATTGCTCTAGAAAGTCCCGGCTACTCACGCCATATCTGGGACGGCTACAGCAAGGCCTGTTCTGATCTGATCGACAGGCTTGTACCTTCCAAATGCCGGTTTGCTTCAGATGATGATATGAAGTGTGTCAATCTTCTGGGACTGTCCATCTTTCATAAATACTACCAGGGTGATATCATAGAGCTGAAACGACTGCTTGCCCTATGCGGAATTGATGTTAACTGCAGTCTTTGCTGCGACTGCTCTGTCGAGGAAATCAAAAACCTGCGCAAAGCATCTCTCAATGTCGTCGTCGATCCGGTTTACGGTCTTGAAACAGCAAAAATACTGAAGCAAAGATATAACATGCCGTATCTATCGCTTCCAGGACTTCCCGTAGGTTTCAGCGATACCGAAAGGTTCATACATACTGTCAGCTGCGCCCTGTCACTGCAAAGCAGTAAGTTTGACGTGGAAAGTGAAAAAGCAAGAGCCCGAGCTTATATCTACCTTTCCAGACTGAATTCTCTCACAGGTCTTCCAAAAGGCGCGAAATTTGCTGTGCATGGCACCGCTTCCCAGTGCCTGGCTTACAGCCGGTTTCTGATACACTATCTGGGCATGTCTGCGGATTCCATCAGTGTAATCAATCAGGATTGCAGCAGCGCAGATTTTAATGAACTGCAGAAGCTGCTTCACACCGTTTACATGTCAGACGCGCTAAAAAAGGACATCCTGAAAACCAATGCCCAGATTGTATTCTCTGACGGTAATATTATCGCAAAACTCAAAGCGCTGCACCATTCATTCAGCGGAATTGAAATCAGCCTGCCTTCGCTGGGATACACCGACGTCATCCCTAAAACCCATTTGGGGTTGTCGGGCAGTCTGCTGATCTGCGAGCAGGTCATCAACGGCCTGATGTATTAAGCAAATGGCTGTCGGTTCTCACGCCCGGTCTTCTATGCCCGATTACAGAACCGGCAGCTTTGCATATCTTCCATCCAATTCCATTTCGCCAAAGTGGAATTGGCATTTGCATTGGCATTTGATTGGCATTTGATTATAAAAATATTCCTTGCTTAATCCGAATATCTGTGCTAGAATATGGGCAGAAAATTTAATAACTTCCATGTTCTATGCGTTCTGCGCATATGCTAAGAGGGAATCCGGTGAGAATCCGGAGCGGACCCGCCACTGTAAGTCAGGAGTTACTGTGTCATGCCAAAAGGCAGCCATTGAATTGATTTCGAGAAGGTGACACAGCGATGTTGATCGATAAGTCAGGAGACCTGCATGAGAAGAATATCAATCCACGGGATAAATGGTTTATTGATGATATATAATAAGACAGAAATACGGACTGCGCTATTAGTTATTAGTGCAGTTTTTTATTTTTCATGCTGTAATGCAAATTGTCGTTTTTATAACCTGATTCCCGAAAGTCAGGTTATTTTTATGCGCAAAAAGGGCCCGTTTACTGATGAAACACAACGAACCATTAATTTAACAGAAAGAGATTTTAATCATGTATCATCCATTATCATACCTGTACATCATAACCCGTTTAAACATCCCGCTGTCAGCACAGCAGGGCAGTCCCGAACCGGAGGGATTCAACTAACTGCTTTTTATATTAAGTTATTTAGAAAATTATATATAAAATGGAGGAATGAACTATGAAAAAATTGATGGAACAATATTTTAAAAGATGTAAACGCAGAGGTGAGGAGACTCTGGAAACCTATCTGAATCCAAAACCTACTCTTCTCTGGAACGAGATTATTACTAACTGCACAAAAAGTGCAAAGCTGTCTAAGTAATGTTAAATGTATGAAATGCCTCGAAACTGACAGTTTTCCTTTTTGAATTATGTTAAAGGGTTATCCAAACCTGTTGATAAAAACTGGTTTGGCAAGCGGGTTTAATAGAATAACCTTTCTTAACACACAATTTTACAAAAGAGACAAGATAAGTGGAAATTTTCTCTACTCTCGTCTCTTTTTGTTTGCTCTCTATATACGCCCGCTATCCGGCAAATCCTTTAGATATACATGCCATTCCCTGCCACAGGCATGACTTTACTTCGGATGAGGAGTGACGGTAACATAACAGGGACCCCAAAGCGAAGCCTCTTAAATATTTTTCTATTCTAATGCATGCAATATACTCAGCCAACACACAGTACTGCACAGTCGCATAGCCCGAACATCCATCTCCAGGCTATACTTCTGCTTTCATCACGATGCAGCCTTTTTTCAGAAAACAGATTCCATATTTCAGGATCTCACGACAGCCTTCCTTCTTAAGCTCTGTCTCATACCCCTTTTCCTCGATCTGCGCCAGCGCCTCCCGACACTTTGTCTCCATCTGGTCGAACTCTCTGGCCGTTTTAATTTCAAAGATAGCCGCGCGGCCTCGAAAACGGGACTCTTTCATAATCAAATCTGTCCGTCCCTCTCCGCTTTCACGATTAGACAAAATCCGGTAACCTCCCGCAGACTTTAAAAGCCCTGCCAGAAATCCATGATAGTAGCTTTCGCTGTAGTCGAAGAAACTGATTGTATCCATCAGCTGATCACAGAGAATGTCTTCCATCTTTTCGCAGTCGCCTGACTCTATGGCCTTTATCAGCGGTCTCAAATCTGTTTGTTTTATCTTTTTGTCAAACCAGGTCAGCACAGTATCTTTGTAAATCGTTCGAATCTCAGTATTTGGTATTCTCAATTTTACAAAGGTAGCCTCGCCATCGTATCGCTGTCCGCAGGATGTCAGATAACCCGTAAAATACAGGAAGTTCCACAGGTTATCCTCTGATTCATGAATATCCCCGTATGTGACTTCCTCATGAATCGGCTTTTCCAGATACTCTCCGGCGATGA
>JALEOD010000057.1 GCA_022767345.1 Emergencia sp. | reverse complement strand
TAGGACAGTCAAGCTGTCCCTATTTGTGTTTCACAAAAAGAACAAATGACGGAGTGCCATCATCTGGTGCATCCGTCATTTTCATTGTATGAAGATAGGGCTGCGCCCTAACGGTTATTTTCCGTTAATGCGACAGCCCCTTGTTTCATCTTAATGTATCATCTAAAAAGTCCCTTATTGCTCTTCGCCGGAATCGGAAGTCAGCAGAGCGGAGCCCTTCTTAGTAATACGCATTCCATGTCTGCCTTTGCCTATTTCAATGAGCTCTTCCTGATGAAGCTGGTTCAGTATAGGGCGCAGCGATCTGTCGCTGAGATAAAGTCCCTGTTTTTTCAGAAGCTCCGCCAGACCCGTTCGGCCGATGCCGTGGGAAATTTTCGTGTTTTGCCTGATTAGCTTCAGTATTTCTGTCTGCACCTGCGCAGCGGAAGGACAATCCTCCGTCACGGGGATTTCTTCGCAGAGATATTCAGGAAAAGAGGAAAGGGTCTTATAATATGTACAGAAATTTTCCAGTTCCCGCACATTGCCGGGCCAAGGGTAGGATGTAAGCTGCGAAACCTCCTGCGGTGTCAGATTATCATAAGACGTGCCGAGAAAGTGCTTCAGCAAAGGAACGATGTCTTTCATCCTTTTTCTCAGGGGTGGAATCCGAATGGGCAGCACATTGAGACGGTAAAATAAATCGCTGCGGAAGGTATGGGCCCGGACTGCCTCCTTTAAATCTTTGTTTGTCGCGGCGATTAAGCGCACATCAATGTCGATGATGTGGTCCGTTCCGATTCTCATGACCTGCTTTTCCTGAATGACTCTCAGAAGTTTTGACTGCAGATTCGGTGAGATGTCACCGATTTCATCAAGAAAAATCGTTCCGTAGTTTGCCTGTTCAAACAGTCCGGCCTTTCCCTTTGCAATGGCGCCGGTGAAGGCGCCGGGTTCGTATCCAAACAGTTCACTCTCTAAAAGATTTTCCGGCAGAGCGGCGCAGTTTATGGCAACAAAAGGAGCGTTTGCCCGCTGAGAGGCATTATGAATGGCCTGGGCAAAGATTTCTTTGCCCGTTCCGCTTTCGCCATAAATCAATACCGTGTGTTCTGCCAGTGCGATTAGCTTTGCAGTCTGAATTGAGTTTTGAATTTCTTCCGATACGTGAACGATATCCTGAAAATGATATTTTGCCACATATCCTTTCTGCTGGTTGATCTTATTGACTGGCAGCAATTGATTTTTTTCTTTTAGTACAACAAAATATCCGATGATTTCGTCTATGAGCTTTATCGGGTATTTGTCGTAATAATAATTTGTTCCGTCTATGGTGGTATAAAGATTCCCGGATTCAGTGCCTGAGGAATCTTCTAATTCCGCTAATTGGTCTGAGCCTAACAGGATACTATTATCTTTTCGGGAAATATCCTCAGCGTTATCATTTGCGTAAATGATGTTCATGTGCTGGTCTGTCAGAAACACGCAGGACTTATTGGAATTTGTGACAAACCTCAGCGTTTGCGTTTTTAAATACTCATAGACATAATTTGTATTAAAGGAAGCGTCAGGTTCTGCCAGCGACTGCATATATCGGAACAGGTTGCGGTTGACAACGCTGTTATCCAGATCCAGCATCTTCATCAGTCTGAACATGGTATCAAAACTGACTTTGCGGTAGCCGATGTCGATAATGTTTTCGATATGCGGCGGTACAAAATGGCTCTCGGAAGGCGTAACTGCAAGAGTTAAGTCGTCATAAATCGTGGTGTGTTCCAGTTTCTTGTCAAAGGGCACAAAGTTTAAATGGCTGATGCCTAACTCGTAAAACATGTTCACCGTATTGACTGCAGTGCTGTAAGAGTCGTTGACGACCAGTACATTTGTATCTGCGGGGATATTCTGCAGGGTAATTAACGCGCTCTGCTCGATGCTCCTGTTCATCTTGATGACATTGCTGAAATCCGCGACGTATTCTTTCGCTTTTTGAAAGACTCTTGCATCAACGGCAAGAAAAGCGTCGGCGTGGAGTGTCTCATTCTTTTCTAAATCTGCCATAAAGCAGCTCTCGAAAGCGATATATTCGCCGAAGACCGAGTGCAGATTGTTGTATATAAATTCGCTTGCGCGGGTATTGACGAAAGCTTTGGCGTTTCTGTAAAGAATGATTACTTTTTTCATGGGCTGCACACTCCTGCAATTTCTGATATCGTTGATAAAAGTATACTACATTTAAGGATAGGGCGCAATGCGATTGAACTGAATTGTTCTTATTGTTCTCTTTTCTGCCCTGGGCAAAGAATATCCGCATGTTTGTGCTGTTTAGGACAGTAAGTGAAATAAAATTGAGTTAATTTCACATTTGTTTCACTTGTTTTGACATTTATTTCACTTATTTCGGAGAAAGTGAAATAGAAAGTGAAAAAACTGCTCGATTTTTTTATGTATTTCTTGAATTAAAGCAAGTTCAATGGTAAAATCTAAAAAAGAAAGGAGAAACGAAGATGACAACGGAAGAATTACTTGGACTTTTGGAACGAGTTCAAAAAATGAAGTGTGAGACCAATACACTAGAGTTAAAAAGCGCCGAGTCAGGCTGCCCGAAGAGACTATACGATACATTTTCAAGTTTCTCGAATCAGGATGAGGGTGGAATCATTGTATTTGGCATTAAAGAGGACGAAGACTATAAAGAAGTCGGGGTTTATAATGTGCAGGATTTGCAGAAAAAAATAAATGAACAGGCGCTGCAGATGGAGCCTGTAGTGCGTCCGCTGATGACAACAGCAGAAAAGAATGGGCACTTTTTTGTATCAGCAGAGATTCCCGGGATGGATTTGGCTGAAAGACCATGCTTTTATAGAGGGCACGGAAGGTTAAGGGGGTCTTTCATAAGAATCGGAGACAGCGATGAGCAGATGACAGAGTATGAAATATATAGTTTCGATGCTTTCAGGAAAAAATATCAGGATGATATCAGGACTGTACAAAGGGCAACGTTGTCTTCTTTGGATACGGCAGCTTTAAATTCGTATATTGAAAGGCTGAAACATGGCAAACCTAATTTAGCGAATCTGGACGAAGAAGAAATCTACGAGTTAATGAGCATTACCAGAGAAAGAGAAGTCACTTTAAATGCGGCGCTTCTGTTCAGTCCATATCCACAGGCATATTTCCCGCAGCTGTGCATCATAGCGATTGTAGTACCGGGGAAAGAAATAGGAGATTTGGGAGATGCCGGTGAAAGATTTATTGATAATAGAAGAATTGAGGGAAGCATTCCTCAGATGCTGGATGAGGCAATTCAATTTGTGCGGAAGAATATGCGCACCAAAACAATTATCAACCCTGAGACAGGAAAAAGAGAGGACAGGACAGACTATCCGATTACTGCGGTCAGAGAGGCAATTGTAAATGCTTTAGTTCACAGGGATTATAGTATTAATACTGAGGGAATGCCAATTCAGTTGATTATGTTTGAGGATCATATGGAAGTTCGCAATCCGGGCGGCATCTATGGCAGAATAAAAATTAATCAGCTTGGAAAAGTGCAGCCGGATACCAGAAATCCCGTTCTGGCAGGAGCGCTGGAAGTTTTAGGAATCACAGAAAACCGTTATTCAGGTATTCCTACGATAAGAAAAGTAATGGAAGAGTATGGGCTTCCAGAACCGATATTTTTAGATGAAAGAGGCAGTTTTGTTGTTAAGTTTTCCAGAGAATCAAAAGCTGAACATAAATTGGGTGTATTAAACGAAACGATAGATATAAAATACCAGACGTTGGTCAGATTTTGTGAAACTCCGAGAAGCAGGAAGGAAATCTGCGAATTTCTTGGCTTAAAATCAACGGCTTATGGGATAAAAGAATACGTGCTTCCTCTGGTGGATCAAGGAATTCTTAAAATGACCATTCCCGATAGACCTAAAAGCAGTAATCAGAGATATGTTACGGCTAAATAGTACCGGCGAGCGGCAAAATCTTGAAATAAGACTCTAATTCAATAACAAACAAAGAAGGCCTTCGGTTTCCCAATGTCAGCTTAACTTAATGACATTGGTCCGAGGGGATGTTCTCTTTTTGGCTATGCAGCAGAAAGAAAACTTACTTGTGATTTTCCCGTTTTTCACGTATACTATAACTACGAAGAAACGAGGTGAGGCGAAGATGGATAAAAAAAGAATTCCCATTGGATTTGAGGATTTTAAAGAAATTAGAGAAAATAATCTGTACTTTGTAGATAAAACACAGATGATACAGGAAATACTAGATGGCAGTAAAGCGACCCTGCTTACAAGACCGCGCCGTTTCGGAAAAACCTTGAACCTTTCCATGATTCGCCGCTTCTTTGAGGATGAAAGAACGCCGGAGGGTGAGAAAATCGACAACCGCAGTATATTTGAAGGGCTTGCCATTATGGGCGCGGGAGAAAAATATCTTGTCCATATGGGACAGTATCCGGTGATTTCCTTGTCGCTGAAATCCGGGAAACAGAAGGAATACCGGCTGGCATACGGAGAACTTAGAAAACGCATTAAAGAGGAGTTTAACCGGCATCAGTATGTGCTCAAGGAAGATGTACTTACGGAAGAAGAACGGAGTAATTTCTGTGCTCTGATGAGCGGAACGGAAGACGAACAGCTTTATCTCGATGCACTGCGCTTTCTGTCTCAGTGCCTGTATAAATATCACGGAAAAGAAGCGGTCATACTCATCGACGAATACGATGTGCCGCTAGAAAACGCATATTTTGAAGGATTCTACGATGAGATGATTGGATTTATCCGCTCTCTCTTTGAGTCAGCGCTAAAAACCAATCCTTACCTGAAACTGGGTGTAGTGACAGGCTGCCTTAGAATCAGCAAAGAGAGTATTTTTACAGGGCTGAACAATCTTGAAATTCATTCTATTATCAGCAAGGATTACAGCAGCTGTTTTGGCTTTACCGATGCGGAAGTGCGGGATATGCTGGCATATTACGGCCTGTCGGACAGATTTGAAGAAGCAAAAGTGTGGTACGATGGCTATCTGTTTGGAAATACGGAAATCTATAATCCATGGAGCATTCTCAGCTATGCGAAAAGTGTCCGGTCCGGTAATGAGATTGCGACAAAGCCTTACTGGTCCAACACCTCCGACAACGCTATCGTGCGAGAACTGATAGAGGACGCCGATGATATTACCAGAGAAGAACTGGAAATTCTTATGGACGGAGGAACCATCGAAAAACCGGTCCACGAGGAAATTACCTATGGCGATATACATTCCTCCAGAGATAATCTGTGGAACTTTCTGTTCTTTACAGGATATCTGAAGATGAAAAGTCAGAGGATAGAAAACCGGGATATCTACATCGAAATGTCCATTCCAAATGAGGAAATCGCGACGATTTATGAGAGAAGCATCAGAGAATGGTTTGACAGGAAGATTGAAAGTGTTGACAGAAGCCCCCTCATCAAAGCCTTGGAGGAGGGCGACTGTGAGGCTGCCGCGGACTTTATCTCAGCCCAGCTGATGGACACCATCAGTTACTTCGACTATGCGGAGAGCTACTATCACGGATTTCTGACAGGACTTCTGAAAAACAATGGGCGCTATTCGATTCTTTCCAACAGGGAAAGCGGAACGGGCAGACCGGACTTGATTCTGAAAGAAAAGAAGTTTATGGGAAGAGCGATGATTATAGAATTAAAGGCAGCAAAGAGTTTTCCAGAGATGGGAGCAAAGTGCGAAGAGGCTCTTGCGCAGATAGAGGAGCAGGATTATGCAGCGCCCCTTGCCGCAGACGGCTACCGACCGATATTAAAGTACGGCATCGCCCTGTACAAGAAAGGCTGCATCATAAAAATGGCAAAATAGCGAGCAGGGTAAACTTAGTCTGCTCAATGAAGCGACCCGCATGTGCGGGTCGTTTACTGTTTTTTATGTATACATGCCGCTCATGAGAACCCAGTCCTTCCTCTGTGACTTTTATAAAGCAAAAGACTCTGCGTGGCGGCAGAGTCTTTCACTTGCGATATTTAGTATCTAATTAAGAAAGAACGTTCAAAAGTGTGCAAACCATTAACTTTTGACACTTCAAGTATAACTGTTTTTTGTGACAATAGCAAGAAGAAATTGGATGGTTTTATGTATTTTTTGTGTGGAAGCTGTAACTTCCAGAAAGGTTTTCCGTCCTTGGTGATGTTCACTACGAATTTGTCAGTCATCAGCTGCCCCTGTCTGAGCTGGTGAAGGTGGTGACTTCTTTTATCTGTGAGACAGATCAGGTTGTGGTGGAGCAGTGAGAACTTCAGCATCTTGTGCCGTATACAGAGAGAAAACTTAACTTAAATCTCGATTTTTTGTAAAAAGTGTATAAGCGAGTAGAAGCAGTTTGCCTTGGAATTTTGAATAGCTTGCGTTTTACGCAAGATTATCGGGAAAATTTGAAAAAAGCTTACGTAAAATGCAATAGGCAGCGGGAAATTCGAGGACAGATGCGAATGAGGAAAGACTCAAATTAAATGTTCTTAAATGGATTTATACATTTTTCTCGGATTTCTTTATTTTCGGTTAAGAATTCGCCATCGTCTTATACATTTTTTTTGAAAAAGTTTGTTTTGGGTTAAACAGCTGTACTGAGAAGGCAGCTTGATGCAGGTAAATCTGTTTTACCGTTGACTTTCTGCGGCAAATACACTATAATAAAACTGTAATTCAACACAATCTCATGTTCTTTCTGCGATAGATTCCGATGCGCAGGAGGCTAAGAGGGAAACAGGTGCAATTCCTGTACGGTCCCGCCACTGTAAGGGAGGAGTTTCTTCTAAAGTGCCACTGGAGTTTTCCGGGAAGGCAGAAGAAATGATGAGCCCCAAGTCAGGAGACCTGCATGAGATGAATTTCCGGATTCGGCGGTGAACCGAAGTTCCGCGAAGAGTACAGCAAATACGGGCTGTGGGTTATCCACAGCCCTTTTTTTGAAGCGTGGATGACCGGCTTTTCATTCTTTTTTCATACGGATTGAGGCAGGTATCGTCAGCCTGCCTCAGCTATTTTTTGAAAGGAACATAGAAGAGATGAAGGACAAAATTTGTATTGCGACATTTTCGGAAAACGCTGCAGCGGTTATTGACAAATATGGTCTTGGCATAGAACTCAACGACATTTGTATATCGGAGGCACTGGATGCAGAACAGGAAGAAAATACCATATCGGCAATGAAAAAGGAAATATCTGACTCGCGGGCAAAAACTGTAATTATGCACGGCCCTTTTACGGAGATTATTCCGGCATCTATCGATCACAGGGCGGTGGAGTTAGGATTAACCAGGCTTGAAGAGGCGTACAGCATGTGCAGGAGGCTGGGGGTAAATCGTATGGTGGTGCACAGCGGATATCAGCCCCTTTTATATTTTAAGGAATGGCATCATGAGAAATCTCTCTATTTTTGGAAAAAGTTTCTGGAAGATAAGCCGGAGGATTTCACCATATATATCGAAAATGTCTTTGAAGATGAACCATATATGATGAAAAAGCTGATTGAGGGACTTGATGATCCCAGAGCGCGGATCTGTCTCGATGTAGGTCATGCCAACGCCTGCACGCTGCCGGAATACGATATCTTCGACTGGATTTCCGTGCTGGGCCCTTATATCGGACATTTTCATCTGCACAACAATGATGGCACGGCAGACTCCCACGGACCGGTTCACCGGGGCGCTATGGATATGGAAAAGGTTTTGCAGACAATTTTAGAGCAGTGCGGTCAGGATGTAACGATGACGATTGAAAGCAGACAGTGCGAGGAAAGTGCTGCATGGCTTTGTGAATATTTTCGTGCATAGAACGTTTGTTTGTGGTAGAATAAAAGAGCATTTAGAATAAGGAGAGTTTACATAGATGAGTTTAGACAGATTGAACGACAAACAGAGACAGGCAGCCATGATGATCGATGGCCCGCTGCTGATTTTGGCAGGGGCGGGGTCCGGTAAGACCAGCACCATGACAGAGCGAATCGCATACATGATAGAGCAGGGAATATCACCTTACAACCTCCTGGCTGTAACCTTTACCAATAAGGCGGCGGCTGAGATGAGAAGCCGTGTAGAGGATCTGGTTGGAAACTGCAGCGACATGTGGATTATGACCTTCCACTCCATGTGCCTTAGGATTTTACGCTATCACTGTGAGATTATCGGCTATGATCATAATTTCGTCATTTATGATGGCACCGATCAGAAGACTATCATCAAGAATATTATCAAGGCGCAGAACATCAACGACAAAGAGTTCAGCGCGCCGTATCTGCTCAGCATAATCAGCTCTTTTAAAGAAAAGGCTGTGGATGCGGAAGGATACCGGAAAACCATGGAGGATAATTTTAAGACGAAAATCATATACAATGTGTTTAAGGCATACGAGGAGGAACTTAGAAAGAACAACGCTATGGACTTTGATGATCTGCTCTTAAACACAGTCAGACTTTTCGAAGCGGACGAGGCAATTTTGCTGAAGTATCAGAACAGGTTCCGCTATATTATGGTGGACGAGTACCAGGATACCAACCATATTCAGTATAAACTGATAAAAATGCTGGCAGAGGCTCATCATAATCTTTGCGTGGTGGGCGATGACGACCAGTGCATCTATCAGTGGAGAGGTGCGGACATCAGAAATATTCTGGACTTTGAAAAGGATTTTCCAGAAGCAAAGGTGGTCAAGCTGGAACAGAACTACCGCTCTGTAGGAAATATTCTGGCGGCAGCTCACTCCGTCATCGAGAACAACCGCGGCAGAAAAGGCAAGAAACTCTGGACCGAAAAGGAAGCCGGAGATAAGATTAAATATTACCGCGCCGACACGGAAAAGGACGAGGCGCGTTTTGTGGCGCAGCAGATCGATTTAATGAAGACGAGAGACAGAAAGTTCAGCGATTTTGCTATTCTTTACAGAACCAACGCCCAGTCCAGACATTTTGAAGAGGCGCTGACCGCAAGGGACATCCCGTACAGAGTGCTGTCGGGACTGCGCTACTACGACAGAAAAGAAATCAAGGATGTGATGGCGTACATGCGCCTTGTGGTAAATCCATATGATGACCTTTCCTTTAAGCGGGTTGTCAACGAGCCCAAGCGGGGCATGGGAGACAAATCCGTGGAGAAGATTGAGGCATTTGCCAAGGTGAGAGGCGAAAGCCTGCTGCAGGCGCTGTCCGATGAGGAAGTCCTTTCTACGCTGCCGGGGAAGGCTTATGCCGGTGTAAAGGCCATGGTGGAGTGCATCAACCTTTGCAGGCAGGAGCGGGAGAACCTCAGGGTGTCGGACATTTACGACAATCTCCTTGTGAAAACCGGATACATGAAAGCCCTGGAAGATGCAAATACTGTAGAGGCAGAGGGACGTATCGAAAACCTGATGGAATTCAAATCGGTCATTTTCGATTACGAGGACGACGCAGAAAATCCGACCATTGAGGAATTTATGGAGAAAATCACCCTGATGGCAGAAGTGGACAACCACGATGAAAGTCAGGACGCTGTGGTGCTGATGACCATGCACAGCGCCAAGGGATTGGAATTTCCGGTGGTATTTCTGCCGGGCCTTGAAGACGGACTCTTTCCGGGACACAAGGCATTTGACAGCCCGACGGGTATGGAGGAGGAGCGGCGGCTTTGCTATGTAGGCATGACCCGCGCAAAGGAAACGCTGATTTTGACCAGCGCCGCCATGCGAACCCTTTACGGACGGACTGACTATACCAGAGAATCTCAGTTCCTGCGTGAAGTCGATAAGCGCCTGCTGGAAGGTGACGCAATCTTTGAGAGAAGGCCGCGGGATACAGGGCTTGGCGTGTCCACCGGCTCCATCGATGGCTACGCGGCAAAGGAAAGTCCGAAGCCTTACGATGCCCTGCGCTATGCAAAGGCGGCAACCCGCGCCAATGTCAGCGCCGCGGCAGGGGGCGAGGATTTTGCCATCGGAGACAGAGTACGCCATGCAAAATTCGGAGAAGGTCTGATTATCGATCAGGATGACAAAACCATGACCGTCATTTTTGACGCCGCAGGACAGAAAAAAATGGCCAAAGGTATTGCTCCGCTGAAGAAAATTTAGAAGATAGAAAAATCTGGGAGATAAAATAGCCATGGAAGACAAAAAGTCTTTAATGAAAGAGAAAATAGAGATTTTGAACAGGGCAAGCAAGGCGTACTATCAGGATGCCGAGGAGATGATGTCCAATTTTGAGTACGACAAACTTTACGATGAGCTAGTCGCTTTGGAAGCAGAAACAGGCATGATTTTAGCCGGCAGTCCTACCCAGCATGTAGGCTATGAGGTGCTTTCGGATCTGCCCAAGGAGCGGCATCCGGAGCGTATGCTGTCTCTGGACAAGACCAAGGACAGACAGGCCCTGGCAGAATGGCTGGGCACACAGAAGGGGCTTTTGTCCTGGAAACTGGACGGTCTGACCATCGTGCTGACCTACGAGGACGGAAAGCTTGCGAAAGCGCTGACCCGAGGAAACGGAGATGTGGGCGAGGTGATTACAAGCAACGCCCGCGTCTTTGCCAACGTGCCGGTGGAAATTCCCTATAAAGGCAGACTTGTGCTGCGGGGAGAAGCGGTAATCCGGTACAGTGATTTTGAGAAAATCAATGCTGCAATCGGTGATGCCGACGCCAAATATAAAAATCCGAGGAACCTGTGCAGCGGTTCTGTGCGTCAGCTGAATAACCGGATTACTGCGGAGAGAAATGTCAATTTCTTTGCCTTCAGTCTGGTGGAAGCGGGCGAAGACGCAGGTGACGTGGATTTTGCAGGCAGCAGATGCCAGCAGATGAGGTGGCTCTCTGATCAGGGCTTTGATGTGGTGGAATATAGAGAAGTGACTGCGGATACCGTAGTTTCCGCAGTAGAGTATTTTGAGGAAGCGGTGGTAGGAAATGACCTGCCATCCGACGGGCTGGTCTTGACGATGGATGACCTCGAATATAGCCGCAGTCTGGGAACTACTGCAAAGTTTCCGCGGGATTCTATTGCTTTTAAGTGGCAGGATCAGATTGCCGAGACGACCCTTACGGAAATCGAATGGAGCGCATCGAGAACGGGCCTGATTAATCCGGTAGCAATCTTTGAGCCGGTGGAGCTGGAAGGCACTACGGTGAGCCGGGCATCGGTACACAACATCAGCGTCATGCGGGATCTGAAGCTGGGGCTGGGAGATACGATCACGGTGTATAAGGCAAACATGATTATTCCGCAGATTGCAGAGAATCTGACGGGAAGTGATACTATAGAGGTGCCGGAATATTGTCCGGTCTGCGGTGAGAAAACCTCGGTGAAAAACGACAATGGCGTGGAAACCCTGCACTGCACCAATGAGGCGTGCCTTGCAAAGCAGATTAAACGGTTTACGCTGTTTGTTTCCAGAGATGCCATGAATATCGACGGTCTATCGGAGGCGACCATCGAAAAGCTCATTGCAAAGGGATTGATTCGCGAGCTGGCGGATTTGTTTGCAGTGGAGCAGTACGGGGAGGAAATTACAGCTATGGAAGGATTTGGAGAAAAATCCTTTGAGAATCTTTTGGCATCTATTGAAAAAGCCAGGGATACAACGCCGGAACGGCTCCTTTACAGTCTGGGCATTCCGGGCATCGGTGTTGCCAACGCCAAGGTGATTATCAAAGCCTGCGGCCGCAAGTGGGATAAAGCCATGGCGCTGACCCGGGAAGAACTCATAGAAATCGACGGAATCGGTGAAATCATGGCGGACGCCTATGTGTCGTTTTTTAACGATGCAGCAAAGCGCAAAGAGGCGGAAGATGTGCGCGCCATGGTGCGCCTTGATGAGACAGAGGAAGAAACTGCGGATTTCCTGTCAGGGAAGACTTTTGTCATTACCGGTTCTCTGCAGCATTATGAAAACCGGGATGGGCTGAAAGCAGAAATTGAGAGGGCAGGCGGCAAGGTAGCCGGGTCTGTCAGTGCAAAAACCGCATATCTGATCAACAATGATGTACAGTCCACTTCCGGAAAAAACAAGAAAGCAAAGGAACTTGGCATTCCAATTATAGATGAAGAAACGATTAGAAACTGGCTTGAAACAGGGGTGATAGAAGATGTGTAAGGAAGAGGAAGGAATCAAGGCAATGTCTTCGGCTGCGGAAAGCGCGGCGGAAGGTGAGGAAAGGCATAATCCGACGGAGGAAGGCGCTGTGGAAGTCGAGAGAAAGCCGACTTCGGTGACTGCGGACGCTGTGAAATATGAGGAAAAGCCGGATTTGGGGCAACGCGCTGAGGAAGATGGAGCGGATAAGGCAGCGCTGTCTGTGACGGATTTAGCGGCTGCGGCGGGCAGTGGCAAGACGGAGAGTGAAGCGGCGGCAGGTGCGGCGCGGGAAGGTTTGACGCCGCTGAAAGTCGGCAAGCTGGACAGCGATGTGCTGCAGGAAATCGTACTGGACAGAATTGCTTATCGCCGGTCTGAGGTGAAAACCCGTGCAGGTGTGGGCGAAGACTGTGCGGTCATTGATTTTGGCGCATATGACTGCGTCATTTCAACAGACCCCATCACTGCGGCGGTTTCTGAAATCGGTCGTCTGGCGATTCACATTTCCTGTAACGATATTGCCAGCAACGGTATAGAACCACTAGGTATTACCTTAGCAGTCATGCTGCCTGTTGGAACCACCGCTTCTGATGTGGCATTGATTATGGAGCAGGCAGGGGAAGCTGCCGCTGCTGCCGGTGTGGAAATTATCGGTGGTCATACGGAAGTGACCCCGGCAGTAAATCAGCCGGTTATCGTATCGACTGCTTTTGGACGAGCCGTTTCTGGCAGCTGCCAGTCGGCAGAGGATATGCGCTCCGGCGATTACGTGCTCCTGACAAAATGGGCAGGTCTTGAAGGTACCGGCATTATCGCAGAAGATTATGAAGAGGAATTATCCGGCGTATTGACTGCAGATGAACTTGCTGAGGCAAAATCGCTGTTAAACGATGTAAGCGTAGTAAAAGAAGGTGTTGCAGCCGGAAGGATTGGAACCGGCGGCATGCACGATGTAACTGAGGGAGGCATCTTGGGGGCAGTCTGGGAAATGTGTCATATTGCGGGTCTTGGCGTGGAACTTTGGGAGGAAGCCGTTCCAGTCCATGATGTTACCTTGAAAATTGCGGCACATTTTGACATCAATCCCCTGCGGCTGATTTCCAGCGGCTGTATGATGATTATGGCAGCGCCGGAAAAGAAGGAGGCGCTGCTGGAAGCGATTACAGGAGCCGGCGTACCGGTTTGCTGTATTGGGCAGATTTGCGCGAAAGAGGCAGGACTGACATTGGTGCGTTGCGGCGGCCAGCGGGAAGAAATTACGCCGCCTGAGCCGGATGAGCTGTATAAGGTGGTAAAATAAGAAAAGTATGACCGTGATTGGAAACTTAACCTGATACGGGAAAACAGCGAAAAAATGTATAACGAGACCCGCAAATCTTAACCGAAATCGCCAAAAAACTTCAAAAGTGTATAAGACTCGGCAGGACAAAATTGTTTTTTTCGGTATATGGCTGGATATAGCAGTGATTTAGGTGGAGTTTAGAGGATAAATATGGTGCTGCCGGTTTACACGCAGCGGTTTTTATACACTTTTTTGTAAAAATCACATTTTGGGTTAAGAATGACTTTGTGATATTTTGGCAATGCCTTTGTAACGCCTTTGTAACGCCTTGGGAGTATCCTGCGGCGATGTGCGAAAAGGAGATTAACGATGTACGAATTGATACAGGCTGGTGAAAGAACCTATTACATAGAGTGCCCTGCAAAGATGGGTCTGTTTAACATAAACGATGAAGAAGTTTGTTTAATTGACAGCGGCAATGATAAGGACGCCGCAAAAAAAGCCCTGCGCATCATTGAGGGGCAGGGCTGGAAGCTGAAGATGGTGATCAATACCCATTTCCATGCAGATCACATTGGCGGAAACCAACTGCTGCAGCAGCGGACCGGCTGCACCGTGTGCAGCCGTGGCAGCGACCGCGCCTTCGTGGCGCGGCCGCTGCTGGAGCCGACGTTTCTCTTCGGCTCCTGTCCGCCCCATGAGTTGCAGAACAAATTTCTGATGGCGAAGGAAAGTGCAGTAACAGAGCTGACAGAGGAACTGCTTCCGGACGGTTTGGATATTATAGAACTTCCTGGGCATTCCGATGCTCAGTTTGGACTTAGAACCTGTGATGATGTGGTATTTCTGGCGGATTGTCTTGTTGGGCAGGAAACTTTGGATAAATACCGGATTTCTCATATCTTTGATGTGGGAAGATATCTGGAAACTCTGGAAATGGTCAAAGGCCTCTCGGCTGCGCTCTTTATTCCGTCCCACGGCGCAGCCTGCACGGATATCGTGCCGCTGGCACAGGCGAATATCGATAATACTTTAGAAATCATGGAGGATATTTTGGATTTTTGCGCTGAACAGGCGCTGATTTTCGATGACATTATGGCAGCACTATTTGAGAAGTACAGCCTTCGCTTTGACCTGGGGCAGTATGTTTTGAACGGGACTACAGTGAAAGCCATGCTGACCTACCTCCATGAAAATGGCAGGATGGAGATTGTAACAGAGAGGAACTATATTAAGTGGAAGACAGCAGTATGCCTCGGAATCGCGAATTAATGGGAGTATTTAAGGACGTCGGTTTGGTGGAACAGTTGAGATCTGGAATGAGCAGAATTCTCAAGGCGGATGACAAGGATATTTTTGAGATATCAGAGCATTTTATAAAAGTTAATTTTCCTTTCTTTAAAAGAGGAAAATTCGATTTTTTGCAATGGCGATGAAAATGGCAATGAAAATGGCGATGAAAATGGCGATGAAAATAAAGTGATTTCTATACTTAGGGAGCGGCCTGAGATAACAGCAAATGCGCTGAGTCAGGAACTGGGCTGCAGTACACGAAAAATAAGCCGTATAATTAAAAAACTTCGTGAAGGTGGGAAAATAAAAAGAGTTGGCTCCGATCGAAAAGGATATTGGGAAATCAGGAGTTGAGTTTAAGGGGATTTAGCTAGTAAGCTCACTCTGATTTCTTCACAGCAAACATATTAGTTATTCTTCCTGCATTTTTGTTTGTTTGTGTGTTTGCTGTGAATCTCCTCAAATACCATTTGACAATCCCGTCCAAAACCCATATAATAATATGTGCGGTTCAATTGCGCATATTTGATAAAAAAACTGAATGATTGCCCTTTTATAGCTTCGCCTGGTATGGTTTGGGTCCTGCGCAATGGGATGCCGTGAACCTTGTCAGGTCCGGAAGGAAGCAGCAATAAGCGGAAGTTCTTATGTGCCGCAGATCAGCCTTCTCCAACGCCTGCGGAGCTATAAAAGGGCAATTTTGCTATTCGAAGACAGGCGGAAAAGCAGGATGTGCATATCTGATAGAAAAATGCTGAAAATATGCACATCGGCGTGCATAGATTTGGAAAAATAGCAAAATTTATGCAGAATTCTTGCACCAATCACTGAATTAAGAGGTATGTTGCGGTATTATTCATCGGTTTTTGAAGTGAAAAATACATATTTTAGAACATTTTTTTGAAAATATGCAGAAGTTGAGGGGGAATCGTGCATATTTTGAACGATTTTTAAAAAAATATGCACAAACGCCGAAGCCCGTGCACAAACGCCGAAGCCCATGCACAAACGCCGAAGCTCGTGCACAAACGCCGAAGCCCGTGCACAAACGCCGAAGCTCGTGCACAAACGCCGAAGCCCGTGCACAAACGCCGAAGCCTGTGCACAAACGCCGAAGCTCGTGTACAAACGCCGAAGCCCATGCACGGCCGCCGTGGAGCCACTCAGCGTTTCGTGCCAACCACCGCAGCTAAACCACGACAACCAACACCACGAATCAGCTAAGAAACAGGAGAGAAACTTCATGTATACAGCTTTATACAGGGCGCAGAGACCGGAGGTCTTTTCCGAGGTAATCGGTCAGGACCATATCGTCAGAATTCTGAAGCATCAGATTCAGACAGGAACGGTCAGCCACGCATATCTATTTTGCGGAACCAGAGGTACAGGTAAGACTACCACTGCGCGAATCTTAGCCAAGGCAGTCAATTGTCTGACAGAGGAAGATAAACCCTGTGGACACTGTGCAAACTGCATAGCAATCAAAGATGGAACTTTTATGGATGTCATTGAGATCGATGCGGCGTCCAATAACGGTGTTGACAATATCAGAGAACTCAGAGAAAGTGTGAAATATCCGCCGGCAGTAGGTCGGAAGAAAGTCTACATTATAGACGAGGTTCATATGCTGTCTACAGGCGCATTTAATGCGCTGCTCAAGACTTTGGAGGAACCGCCGGAAAATGTAATTTTTATTTTGGCAACGACTGATCCGCAGAAACTGCCTCAAACGATTTTGTCAAGATGCATGCGTCTGGATTTTAAACGGGTGCCGGAAAAAGTACTCATTGACCATATGGGCAGAATTTGTGCGGAAAAGGGCATCGAAATTACAGAGCGGGCGCTGCGGCTTCTGGCAGCCAATGCGGACGGTTCTGTCCGTGACGGACTCAGTATTTTGGATCAGTGCCTGTCAGCGGGCGATAAGAAACTTGACAGAGATATTATTTTAGAATTTCTGGGTACAGTTTCTGAAGAATTTTTTATCAATCTGACGGATAAAGTTTCCCTTCACGATGTTGCAGGTGCGCTGGTGATTTTAGATGAAGCGCTGCAGGAAGGAAAGGACGTCAAACAGCTGATGAAAGACTGGATGAGTCACTACCGGAGCCTTCTGATTACAAAATACATCAAAAATGCAGAAGACATGCTGAACATGTCCACAGAAAATATTGAAAAACTCCGGGATCAGAGCAGTCAGATCTCGCTGGATGAGATTAACAGCGGCATTGTTACTTTGTCGAGAACCATCAATGACGCGAGATATTCCAGTCAGCCGAGGATATTGCTGGAGCTGGCTATCGTAACCATTGCGTCAGGGCTGACAGAGGCGGCGCCTGTAGGAAAAAGCGTTCGTCAGGTGCAGCAGGCGAGTGTAAGGACGCAAGGGCAGGCGCAGTTGGCGCAGTCAGCACCTGCAGGAACAGGTATGACAGCACCGCTGCCGCAGACTCAGGCTGAGCCGGTGAAGGCGATAGAGTCAGCGCCGGTAGGCTTGTCAGAAAAGGCTGCGGTCAATGTAGTGCAGCAGTCCCAGTCAGTACAGATGCCGAATTACGATTTGGATGAAATCTGGGAGCGCATTTTTGAAGAAGGCGAGGATATCAAAGGCAGTTTTAATTTGATTCGCACCGGTGCCATACTGGCGGAGATTAATGACAGTCAGTTTAAGGTAATTGCGCAAAACGCTTTTACCAAACAGTATGTAGAGAGTAACCAGCAGCATATTTGTCAGCTGATGGAGAAGATTACAGGGAAGAGCTTAAAGCTGGTCTGCAAGACAGAGGAGCAGGATGAAGAGGTCTCGCCGCACAGACAGGAAGCCGAACAGTTGGCATCAGAAGTTCGCAGCAAGCTGGATTTGGGTGTAGACATCACAATTAAATAAAGAGTAAACCATAGGAGGATAAAGACATGGGAAAAGGAATGAGAGCAGGAAAGAAGCCGAAAGTCGGCGGAGGCGCAGGTAATATGCAGAAACAGCTTGCACAGATGCAGCAGATGCAGCGTCAGATGGAGCAGATGCAGGCAGAGCTTGAAGAAAAGGAAATTACCACAACCTCCGGCGGCGGTGCAGTGAGCGTAACTGTAAATGGAAAGAAAGAAATTGTCGCGCTGAATCTGGATAAAGATATTGTGGATCCTGATGACGTGGAAATGCTGCAGGATTTGGTGATTGCCGCTGTCAACGAAGCAATGCGTCAGATTGATGAGATTTCTAATACTGAAATGAGCAAGCTGACCGGCGGACTGAACATTCCGGGACTGATGTAATGAGACAGTATCCAAGGCCGCTGGGAAAATTAATCAATGAGCTGTCCAAGCTGCCGGGTATCGGCGGAAAAACAGCGCAGCGTCTTGCGTTTCATATTCTGTCTTTATCGGATGGAGAAGCGCAGGGGTTGGCCCATGCCGTTTTAGAGGCAAAGGAAACTATGAAATACTGTTCTGTCTGTGGGAATTTGACTGATCAGGATCCGTGCAGCATTTGTACCGATCAAAGCCGCAGGCAGGATGTGATTTGTGTAGTGGAAAGCCCGAGAGATGTAATGGCGATGGAGCGAATCAAGGAATTTGACGGACTTTATCACGTGCTTCACGGAGCGATTTCTCCCATGGACGGCATAGGACCTGAGGATATCAACCTGAAGCAGCTGATTGTAAGGCTGCAGAATAGTGAAGTGCAGGAATTAATCTTGGCAACCAATCCCAATATCGAGGGAGAAGCGACAGCTATGTATATTGCGCGTCTGATTAAACCTTCGGGAATCAAAGTCAGCAGAATCGCCAACGGTATTCCGGTAGGCGGCGATTTAGAATATGCCGATGAAGTAACACTTTTGAAAGCTATGGAAGGGCGCAGAACATTATAAAGGGACAGATTTTTGGAATCTGTCCCTTTTTTTGAAATCATGAGGGTAAAGGGGCGGCTCGCCGCCATGCAGAGACTTCTGCGTCTGGTCTTCTGTGCCCGGCACAGAATTACCGAGCCGATTGTCATCCTTGTACCCGTAGTCCTTCATCCTTTGCAATCTGCATAAAATAGTCATATTTCTTAGTCGCCGCCAGCAGGCTGTAGGCAGCGCAGTCGATGGCGGCGGTATCGGTCAATTCATTGAAAAGGTTTGTCGCTGCTTCCATCTCGGAGCGGGCGATTTTGATACAGGACAAAATTTGGTTCTCTTGGTTTTTCAATGGAATCACATCCTTCACAGTTATTTTATTCTATTTTATTCCACTTGCGCATATTTTATACAAGAAGCATATTATTTAGGGCGGAGGAGCTATTATGGGCACAGAATTAAGCGTATTTTTGACTTTTGGCGGCACGCTGATTTTAATTTTTTTGCTGGGAAAAGCACTGCTTGTTCCGGTGAAAGTGATTTTGCGGCTGCTGGCTAACAGTCTGGTCGGCGCTGTTTTGATGATTGTAATAAATTACATTGGAATGAATTTTGGAATTCTCATTCCGATTAACGTTGTCAATTCTTTAACAGTAGGCGTTTTAGGGGTTCCTGGCGTTGTTACGCTGCTTTTATTATGCAACTAAATGTATATTTGGTGTATAAATATATGTATATTGTATTTTTAGTCGTACAATATTGACAAATTCGCTTTTCTGTATTAATGTAGATACATTACGGAAATTATTACAAAAATTTAGAGTTTAAAACTATTTTTTAGCAATGAGAAAAGAGAATTGGAGGAAAATCTTATGACTAAAAAAAGAATGAAAACCATGGACGGCAACACCGCTGCAGCGCAGGTTTCCTACGCTTTTACCGATGTAGCAGCCATTTATCCGATTACACCCTCATCCACGATGTCTGAAGTAGTAGATGAATGGGCAGCATACGGCAAGAAAAATATTTTTGGACAAACTGTCAGAGTTGCGGAGATGCAGTCTGAGGCCGGCGCTGCAGGTACAGTGCACGGCAGCTTATCTTCCGGCGCTTTGACAACTACATATACTTCGTCTCAGGGTTTGCTTTTGATGATTCCCAATATGTACAAGATTGCAGGGGAAATGCTGCCGGCAGTATTTCATGTAGCAGCGAGAACCGTTTCCAGCCACGCCCTCTGCATCTTCGGGGATCACTCCGATGTGATGGCGGCAAGACAGACAGGCTTCGCTATGCTGGCATCAAGTTCCGTGCAGGAAGTCATGGATTTAGGCGCTATAGCACATCTTGCAGCAATCAAGGGCAGCCTGCCTTTCGTACATTTCTTTGACGGTTTCAGAACTTCTCATGAGATTCAGAAAATCGAAACCATCGAATATGATGAACTGCGAAAACTCATCGATCTTGACGCAGTGGATAAGTTCAGAAAGAGAGCACTTAATCCGGAACATCCGGTAATTCGCGGTACGGCGCAGAATCCGGATATCTTCTTCCAGGCAAGAGAAGCTTCCAATAAGTTCTATGATGAACTGCCGGAAGTCGTAGTGGAATATATGAACAAGATTGGTGAAATTACAGGACGCAAATACAAACCTTTTGACTATGTCGGTGCGCCTGACGCTGAAAATGTCATCGTAGCCATGGGTTCTGTCTGTGAAACCATCGAAGAATCCATGGAAAAACTTTTGGAAGACGGTCACAAGGTTGGTCTGATTAAGGTTAGACTGTATCGTCCTTTTGTAAAGAAATATTTCATGGACGTTCTGCCGAAGACTGTTGAGAGAATCGCGGTTTTGGACAGAACCAAGGAACCGGGTGCCATCGGCGAGCCTTTATATCAGGATATCAAGACTATGCTTTATGGCGAAAAGTACGCGCCGGAAGTTTACGGTGGCAGATATGGTCTGGGCTCTAAGGATGTAACGCCGGGCATGATTCGTGCGGTCTTCGACAATTTATATCACAAGCATCCGAAGGATCACTTTACTGTAGGAATCGAAGACGATGTAACCGGTCATTCCCTCGGATATACCGTAGGCATTTCCAGAGAACCGGAAGGCACCATCAAGTGCAAATTCTGGGGTCTGGGTTCTGACGGTACAGTCGGCGCAAACAAGACAGCCATTAAGATTATCGGCGATAAGACTGATTTATACGCGCAAGGATACTTTGCCTACGACTCCAAGAAGTCCGGCGGCGTAACCATTTCCCACCTGCGCTTTGGTAAAAATCCGATTAAGTCGGCTTACGGCATTAACAGAGCCGACTTCGTTGCCTGCCACAACCAGGCATACCTGAGACAGTACGATATGCTGAAAGACCTGCAGAAGGGCGGCACTTTCCTGCTCAACAGTTTATGGGCGCCGGAAGAGATGGATGAACATCTGCCTGCAAGTGTAAAGCGCGCTTTGGCGAAGAAAGAAGTCAACTTCTACACCATCGATGCGTGGAAAATCAGTGAAGCCATCGGTCTTGGCAGCAGAATCAACATGATTATGCAGGCTGCCTTTTTCAAACTGACCGAGGTTATTCCTGTAGATGACGCAATCAAATACCTGAAAGAAGGTATCGAAAAGACATATAAGAAAAAAGGTCAGCAGGTCATCGAGATGAACTGGAAAGCTGTTGACGAAGGTATCAACGCAATCCAGAAGGTGGAGATTCCGGAAAGCTGGCTGGATGCTGAAGATCCGAAGGAAAAAGTATTGGATCTGCCGGTATTCGTAGAGGAAGTGCTGATTCCGATGAACAAGCAGGAAGGCGAGGATCTTCCGGTCAGCACCTTTATCAACCATCCGGACGGATCCTTCCCTCTTGGAACCAGCAGATACGAAAAGCGCGGCGTAGCCGTACATCTGCCGAAGTGGGATATGACAAAATGTATCCAGTGCAATCAGTGCTCCTTCGTTTGCCCGCACTCTGCAATCAGACCGGTACTTTTGAATGACGAGGAACTGGCAGCTGCGCCAAAGGGATTTGAAACCATCAAGGCGCAGGGTGCGCAGCTTGACGGACTCCACTACAGAATGCAGCTTTCCGCCCTCGACTGTATGGGCTGCGGAAACTGCGCAGATATCTGTCCTGCTAAGGAAAAGGCACTGAAGATGGAAGCCTATGCCGATGTAGTTGCTGAAGCGGACAACTGGGATTATGCCATGACCATTCCAAAGAAAGAACTTTCTGTAGACAAGAAGAGTGTCAAAGGCAGCCAGTTCTATCAGCCGTACTTCGAATTCTCCGGCGCGTGCGCAGGCTGCGGCGAGACACCTTATCTGAAGGTAATCACCCAGCTCTTTGGCGACAGAATGATGATTGCCAATGCGACAGGCTGTTCCTCCATTTGGGGCGCTTCCGCACCGTCTATGCCTTACTGCACAGATGAAAAGGGACACGGACCTGCATGGGCAAACTCCCTCTTTGAAGACAACGCTGAGTTCGGATACGGTATGGTTCTGGCAACCAAGCAGATTCGCGATAAGATTGAAAGCAACATGAAAGCCCTTCTGGAGCTGGATATCGACGACGAGATGAAAGACGCTTTCAAAGACTGGTTAGAGTACAAAGACCACGGCGAAGAGTCCATTGGAGCCAGCAGGAAGGTTCTGGACGCAATAGGCAGCATGAGCACCACTGACGAAGTGCTGAAGCAGCTTTGCGACAGAATCCTCAGATACAAGGATTATCTGGTAAAGAAATCCATCTGGGCAATCGGCGGAGACGGCTGGGCATATGATATCGGCTACGGCGGTCTGGACCACGTACTGGCTTCCGGCGAAAATATCAACGTGCTGGTATTCGACACCGAAGTTTACTCCAACACCGGCGGGCAGGCTTCCAAGGCAACCCCTGCGGCAGCTATCGCGAAATTTGCGGCTTCCGGTAAGAGAATCAAGAAGAAAGACCTTGGCATGATGGCGATGTCCTACGGTTATGTATATGTAGCACAGGTCGGCATGGGCGCTGATAAAGCACAGTTCATGAAAGCCATTGCAGAAGCGGAAGCCTACGATGGACCTTCCCTGATTATCGCTTATGCGCCTTGTATCAACCACGGCATCAAGAAAGGCATGGGCAAATCTCAGGAGAACATCAAGGACGCTGTAGAGTCCGGTTACTGGCACCTTTACAGATATAACCCTGATCTGAAGAAGAAGGGCAGAAATCCGTTTATTCTGGATTCTAAGGAGCCTAGCAAGCCGTTCAAAGACTTTATCATGGGCCAGAACAGATATGCTTCCCTGGCAAAGGAATTCCCGCAGAAGGCGGATAAACTCTTTGCGATGACCGAGGAAGACGCAAAGGAAAAATACGAAAACTATAAAAAACTGTCTGAAGCGTAATCAATACTTCAATTCTTAAATTTATAACAGCAAAAGAGGGCGACGCCGGAAACGGCAGAAGCCCTCTTTTGCTGTCTAATGATAAAGCATAGAAAAGAGGCTGCCCGCATTAACGGAAATAACCGTTAATGCAGGCAGCCTCGTATAATTTCTCTATATTAGGAGAAGATTTCTAACTTGAAGAAGGTATCGATCTGACCTAAGAGTACCAGTACCATCAGTAATGGTGCTGCAAACTTGATGCAGAAATCGAAGAACTTCTGTGTTCTGAACTTATTGTCGTTCAGCGTAACTTCTTTGTCTACCAGTTCGGTTGGCAGAATGATTGCCATATAGCAAGCACCCAGTGGCATCAGGATACCTTCGGAAACCAGGTCGAAGGAGTCCAGCCAGCAGTCCTGACCGAAAATCTGTGGGAAGCCGTTTGCACCTAAACCGTCCAATGCTACGAATACACCTTCTAAACCGATGATGATACCCATAATAGTAACGATGCTTTTTCTGTTAACAGACTTGCCCTTTTCTAAACGCTTGTCCATTACTGTGGAGCTTACTGCTTCTAACAGTGCAATTGAAGAAGTAATGGCTGCGATGAATACCAGCATGTAGAAAATGAAGCCAAAGATTGGTCCGAATCCGCCCATTGCAGAGAATACAGTCTGTAATGTAACGAAGAGAAGTCCTGGACCTTGACCGGGTTCCAAACCGGAAGCGAATACTGCCGGCATGATTGCAAGACCTGCCATGATTGCAATGACAGTATCGGCAAATGGAATAATCAGTGCACTTCTTTCCAAGCTGGCATCTTTTGTCATGTAGGAACCGTAAGTGATGGTAATACCCATACCTAAAGACAGGGAGAAGAACATCTGACCGCCAGCTGCAGCCAGTACATTCACAAAACCTACGCCTTTAAATACACTCCAGTCCGGTTTGAACATGAAGGAAAGACCTTCGGAAGCACCCGGCATAGTTACACTTCTGAGGATGACTACTACCAGTGCTACGAAGAGAGCAGGCATAGCAACTTTGGTGAATTTTTCAATACCTGAGGAAATACCGCCTCTTACGATGAGAACAGTCAGCGCTACGAAGATAATGGTGTAAATAGAGCTTTCCAGCATATCGGAAGTAAAAGCGCCGAAATATGCAGCACTGTCTGCACTGCCTACTCCAAAGCCTGCGCCAAAGAAATCTCCGACATTGGCAATTGCATATTTAAGGCAGTAGCCGCCCAGCATGCAGTAGAAGCCCAGAATCAGAAGCGGAGAAATCCAGCCAAACCAGCCGATGAAAGCATATTTCTTGCTCAGGGATTCATAAGCGCCGACAACACCTTTGCCGTAGTGACGACCCAGAGAAAGTTCTCCCAGACAAATTACGTAGCCTACGAAAACAACTAAAATTACATATAAAAGTAAGAAGGCAAAACCGCCGTTCATACCCATTTTATAAGGGAAACCCCATAAGTTCCCCAGGCCTACCGCAGAGCCGATCGCAGCCATTAAAAAGCCGAAGCTGCTGCCCCACTGGCCTTTCTCATGTTGATGTTCCATGAAAGTCCTCCTAAAGTATATAATAATTTCGCAAGTACCATTATACAGATGGAATAAAACTTTGTCAACAAAAACATAAAAACGAAAAGGAAAATTGTTTTTTAAAACAATTCTCCGAAAGAACGTCGTAGAGAATATGGGCAGAAACATCAAAAGACCCCGAAGCCGAAAGGCTTCGGGGTCAGCAGTTACGGTACTATAAAATCCGTCTGAGCTCGTTTATGTACGTCTTAGAATAAATCTGTGAAGTTGAAGAATCCGTCCAGAGATACGATAATTAAAATACCGCAGATGATTGGATCCAGCCATTTCAGACAGAAATGTACGAAGCCCTTTGTCTTGAAGTCGGAACCTTCTGCAACTTCCTCATCGAGGAATCTCAGTCTGGTCCAGCCAAGCATGATAGCCATACCAGTAGCGCCGATTGGCATCAGCAGACCTTCTGCAAACAGATCGAAGAAGTCCAGCCATACCTTGCCTGCTTCAGGTCCAAGGAGTGCAGCCAGCGGATTCCACCAACAGGAAGAACCAAGACCGTCACCGGTTACGATTAAGTTACCAGCAAGGGCGATTACTGCAGTCAGTGCAACGCATTTTGCTCTGCCGCCCATCTTGCCTTTTCTTTCCTGTGCGTCTACCATAGCCTGGATACCACCTTCCATCATACCGATGGAGGAAGACAGAGCTGCGAAGAATACCAGCAGGAAGAAGATTACGCTGAAGATAGGACCGAATCCACCCATGTTCTGGAATACAGTTACCATGGTGGAGAACAGAAGTCCAGGACCTGCGCCTGGTTCCAGACCGTATGCGAATACTGCCGGGAAGATGCAGACGCCTGCCATAACTGCAACAAGAGTATCTGCAACAGCTACGATTGCTGCGTTCTTTTCCAGATTTTCGCTTTTGTTCAGTTTAGCACCGTATGCAATCAGACAGCCGGATGCCAGAGACAGCGAGAAGAAGCACTGGTTTCCTGCTGCGCCCAGAACGCCAATCCATCCAAGCCCTTTAAATGCGCTCAGATCAGGTTTGAAAATGAAAGCGAGGCCTTCGCCGGAGCCCGGCAGAGTAATTGCTCTGATAATGATGATAATCATACATACGATCAGGGCAGGAATTGCAAATTTACAAAACTTTTCAATACCGGATGTACCCAGATAAACGATAAGTACAGTCAGTGCCCAGAAAATTACCATGTAGAGAATAGCTGGCATACCGCTGGAAATAAAACCACCGAAGTATTCACCGGCATCAGAAGTACCAAGATCGCCGGCACCAAACAGCCAGCCGATGGATGCAACCAGATATTTGGTGATGTATCCGCCGAATGTGCAGTAGAATGCAACCAGGAAATAAGGTACGATTGTTTCAATGATACCAAAGATTTTGAAACTCCTGTTTGTGTTTTCAAAGCCCTCAATTGCAGCTTTGCCTGTTTTACGACCGATGGCAAATTCGCCCATCAGCAGAGGATAACCTACGACTACCAGGAAGAACAGATAACAGAGCAGGAATACAAATCCACCCATGTTACCCATCTTAAACGGGAAGGACCAAAGGTTACCCAGACCTACAGCAGATCCGATGGAAGCCATCAGGAATCCAAAGTTACTGTTAAAGCCTTTGTTGTTCTTGTTGTCCATTGAACTACCTCCTAATTAGGATAAAATAAATGCATAAAAATAACTTATACAACTGTATTATATGTGAAGAGTGGGAGAAAAGTCAACATGTATACACGTCTGAACAAAGAAAAATCTGACAATTAAAAAAACGGAATAAAAAAGAGGGAGTTTTTTAGTTACTTTTCACAAAAATGCATAGATTGCGCTGAATTACATGCAATGTGTTGCGGAGGAGCATTCCGGTTTCAAGTTGTAGGAAAAGAATTTTTCTGATGGATTCCTATTGAGCTTTAGTTGGATTTCACGTATACTAGTTTAGAAAGATTTTGATAGGAGGCGAACTTGTGGCAATAGAGAAAGTAAGAGAATATTTCAGGCAATATGGAATAGAAGACAGAATTCAGGAATTTGATGTTTCCAGTGCGACGGTGGAACTGGCGGCACAGGCAGTAGGGGTTTCAGGCGCGAGAATTTGTAAAACATTGTCCTTCAAAAGTGAAGATGGCTGTATTCTGATTCAGACTGCGGGAGACAGCAAAATCAATAATGGAAAGTTCAAGAAAACCTTTGGCATGAAAGCGAAGATGCTGACGCCGGAAGAGGTTTTGGAATATACGGGTCATGCGGTAGGCGGCGTTTGTGCCTTTGCTGTTGAAAATCCGAAAGTGCGGATTTTTTGTGATGTGTCTATGAAACGATTTGAGACGGTGTTTCCCGCCTGCGGCAGTGCAAACAGTGCCATCGAACTGACTTGCGATGAGATTTTCAGGTTTTCCAGGTCAGAGGCGTGGATTGATGTGAGCAAATTGCCGGAACAGGAGTAAACTGCATGGAACTGATAAAAAAACAGAGAGTAAAAAAAGAATTACGAAGAATCCTTTTCTGTACGGCAGGGGCACTCCTTTACGCTTTTAATCTGAGAAGCTTTGTTAGAACAGGGGGACTGTTTCCTGGAGGCTTTGCGGGAATTACGATTCTGCTTCAGCAGATTGCGGATACATTTCTGGGACTGTCCATTCCGTATACGGTACTGTATATTCCGCTGAATTTAGTTCCTATTTATATAGGCATCAAGTATTTGGGAAAACGATTTACATTTTATTCCGTCTATGTGATTGTATTGAGCAGTTTTATGACGGATATTCTGTCAGCTGTGACGATTACCTATGATGTACTTCTGATCTGCGTTTTCGGAGGCATTCTAAACGGCGTATCAATCAGTCTGGCGCTTTACGTGGGAGCCAGTGCAGGCGGAACTGATTTCATATCTATTTACTTCTCTCAGAAGAAAGGGATTGACGCGTGGAACTATATCTTTATGGGCAATGTGTGTATTCTTGTCGCGGCAGGAATTCTTTTCGGCTTTGATAAAGCATTGTACTCGATTATTTTTCAGTTTTGCTCGACGCAGATTATACAGATACTGTACAAAAGATATCAGAAACATACCCTGCTCATTATCACGGAGCAGCCCAATGTGATTTACGGAAGAATCAAAGAGATTACCAACCATGACGCGACCCATTTCAAAGGAATCGGCTGCTATCAGGGCACGGAGCGGAATATGCTTTACTCGGTGGTTTCCAGTGAAGAAGTGAGCAAAGTTCTGGCGGCTATCATGGACGCTGATCCGGGCGCTTTTGTCAACGTCATTAAGACCGAGCAGATTGGCGGCTGGTTCTATAACAGGCCGAATGACTAAACGGTGATAGGGAAATAAAGAATATCGCGGCAGTAAAGATACAGCAGGAAATGAAGAAGAAAAGGAACTGCACGGAATTTCACAGAGAGAGGAGCATTTATCACAAGATGAAAGACAGTAAAATGACATATTACATATTTGTACTGATACAGGCGGCCATTTTTGGTATCGGAAATGTGATTACTAAGTTCGCCTATACCAGTATTACACCATTTTGGTGCCTGTTTTTCAGATTCGGCATTGCTTTGCTGATTTTCTGCCTGTTCTGGGGAAAGAAAATGATTGCCCAGCTTTCGGCAGCGAGGGTTTCCGACTGGCTGCCTGCAGGACTGGGAGCGGCAGGCGCTTTTATATTCAGTAATGTGGCACTGGATCTGACTACGGCTACCAATGTGGGGTTTCTCATGGGGCTTCCTGTCATGTTTACGCCTATGATTGCCGCCGTGGTTTTGAAACGCCGTTATCGGGCAGGCTATATTCCGGTGCAGATTGCTGTAGTGATAGGCTTGTATTTTCTCTGCTCCAACGGCGGATTCTTTGCTTTCGGGGCAGGAGAAATTTTGGCGCTGCTGACGTCCGTTTCTTCGGCAATCAGTTTTGTCTACGGTGAAAAAGGGCTGAAAAATCTGGATGCTGTGACAATTTCTGCAGTACAGACGGCTCTGGCGTTTCTGGGAACGATTCCGGGCATTTTGATTTGGGAACGAAACATGGATTTCGCTGCTGTAGAGCCGGCGGCGTGGATGGTTGTCGCATATCTGGCAATTCTCTGCACGGTAGCTGCTTTTGCGTTGCAGAATGTTGCGCTCAGCCACATTTCGGCCTCTATGGTTTCTCTGCTGCTTTGCGGGGAGCCGCTGTTTACGGCGGTGCTGGCATGGTTTACGCTGGGAGAAAGACTCAGCTTTACCGGTATTATCGGAGGCGGGGTGATTATGGCGTGTATGTTTGCCGGCAATTATCTGGAAGGAAAGTATGCGCAGGATGAAGCAGATGGAGCAGAGGCTTCTGTATGAACCGCGATAAAACGGACACACTAGGGATGTGAAGAAAATTTTTATAATAAGAACATTTGTTTGCGTTTTTGAGCGGCCTATGGTATACTAAGAGAGCAGAAAAAGCTCTCTTTTTTATGGAAGGAGTGCCTGATAATGGGACTTGCAAAGAATTTTATATTGCGATAAGATAGAAATTACTGTTGAAAGTGCCATCATCATGAAGAGGAGAAAATGCAGTGCTGTTTCTCAGGCAGAAAGTATGTGAGAGGTATAGGTATGGATTTCAAATTACATTCAGAATATCAGGCCACGGGTGACCAGCCCCAGGCAATAGACAAGCTGGTCAGCGGTATTCTAAGCGGAAAGAAACACCAGACACTGATGGGCGTTACTGGTTCAGGCAAGACCTTTACCATGGCAAATATTATCGAGAAGGTACAGAAACCGACCCTTGTTATTTCCCATAACAAGACGCTGGCAGCCCAACTGCATGGCGAATTCAAGGAGTTTTTTCCGGAGAACGCGGTAGAATATTTTGTCTCCTACTACGACTATTATCAGCCGGAGGCATATGTGCCGTCTACGGACACTTATATTGAGAAGGATTCCGATATCAACGACGAAATTGAGAAGCTGCGCCACTCGGCAACAGCAGCTTTGGCCGAGCGGCGCGATGTCATCATCGTAGCGTCTGTTTCCTGCATTTATGGATTGGGAAGCCCTTTTGACTATGAAAATCAGATGATTTCATTGCGGCCGGGGATGGAAAAGCCCCGCAATGAAATTCTGCGCAAGCTGGTAGATATTCAGTATACCCGAAACGATTTGGAATTTGAGAGAGGCACGTTCCGCGTGCGGGGAGATATTATAGATATCTTTCCGGCAGGTTCGGATAAAGCCGTTCGTATAGAACTATTCGGCGACGAAGTAGAAAGTATCAAGGAAATGAATCCGCTGACCGGAGAAATTCTGGGACTTCGAAATCACATTGCAATTTATCCTGCGTCCCACTATGTTACCTCCAAGGAGAACATGGAACGGGCGCTGGTTACCATAGAAGAGGAACTGGAGCAGAGAGTGCGCTGGTTTAAGGATCGGGGCAAACTGCTGGAAGCGCAGAGAATTGAGCAGAGAACCAGATATGATATGGAAATGCTCAGAGAAATCGGAACCTGCAAAGGAATAGAGAATTATTCCAGACATATCAACGGTCTTGCGCCGGGCACCAGACCCTATACCTTAATCGACTACTTCCCTGATGATTTTCTGCTGATGATAGATGAGTCCCATGTCATGCTGCCGCAGCTTCGCGCTATGTACGCAGGGGACCGTTCACGGAAATCTTCATTGGTAGAGTATGGATTCAGACTGCCGTCGGCGCTGGATAACAGACCGCTGCAGTTTGAGGAATGGCAGGGACTTGTCAATCAGGCGGTATATGTCAGCGCGACGCCTGCGCCTTATGAGAAGGAAATGGCCGGCGGCATTACGGCAGAGCAGATTATCAGACCGACGGGACTTTTAGATCCGCCTATTGAAGTGCGGAAGACAGAAGGCCAGATTGACGACCTCATCGGCGAGCTGAAAGCTGTCGCCGCCAAAGAAGAGAGAGCCTTTGTCACTACTTTGACCAAGAAGATGGCAGAGAGTCTGACCACCTATTTAACTAATGCGGGCATCAGGGTCAGATATCTGCATTCGGAGGTGGATACCCTGGAGCGTCTTGAGATTATCAGAGACCTGCGCCTTGGAGAATTTGATGTGCTGGTAGGCATCAATCTGCTCAGAGAGGGACTGGATATTCCGGAGGTATCCCTTGTAGCAATTCTGGATGCTGACAAGGAGGGTTTCCTGAGAACAGAAACTTCACTGATTCAGACCATCGGACGTGCGGCGCGTAACGCGGACGGCAGGGTAATTATGTATGCCGACTATGTCAGCAAGGCTATGGGAGCTGCCATCGATGAAACGGAGCGGCGCCGCAGTATTCAAAACAGATATAATGAGGAACATGGAATTACGCCGACAAGCGTACAGAAATCGGTTCGTGCGGTCATCGAAGCGACCAAGCCTGCTGAGGATGAGGGCAGATATAAAGGCAAGAAACCAATCGAGATGACCCAGAAGGAACTGAAAGATTACGTAAAAGAATTAGAAAAAGAAATGAAGGACGCAGCGCAGAACCTGCAGTTTGAACGTGCTGCACAGCTGCGTGATCAGATATTTGAATATAAGAGCCGGCTGTCGTAGAAACAGAATAACCGGAGCATCGCGCAAGCAGTGATAATTTTACAGAAACGGAGTAGATATATGGCAAACGAGATTATTGTAAAAGGTGCCAACGAGAACAACCTGAAACATATCGACGTAAAAATTCCAAGGGATAAGCTGGTTGTTTTGACCGGTCTTTCCGGGTCAGGAAAATCTTCTCTGGCATTTGATACGATTTATGCAGAGGGACAGAGAAGATATGTGGAGAGCCTCTCATCTTATGCGAGACAGTTTTTGGGACAGATGGACAAACCGGATGTTGAACTGATTGAAGGTCTTTCACCTGCGATTTCTATCGACCAGAAAACCACCAGTAAGAACCCCCGTTCCACAGTGGGAACGGTGACAGAAATCCACGATTACCTGAGACTGCTCTATGCCAGAATCGGACAGCCTCACTGCCCGGTCTGCGGACAGCCTATCACCAGTCAGTCTGTGGATCAGATGGTGGATACCATTATGGAATACCCGGAAGGCACCAAACTGATGATTATGGCGCCGGCAGTCAGACAGCGCAAAGGCGAGCACGAGAAGATTCTCGAAAGAATCCGAAAAGAGGGATTTACCAGAGTCAGAATTGATGGGGAAATCAGGCTGATTAACGAAGAAGAAATTAAACTGGACAAAAAATTCAAGCATACCATAGAAATTGTAGTAGACCGTATTATCATCAAAGAAGGACAGGAAAGCCGTATTTCGGAAGCGGTAGAATTGGCTATGCATCAGGGCGATGGTTTAGTTGTGGTGCAGTTTGTAGATAAGGACTACTCCGCCGAAAAGACCTTTTCCACCAAGCTGGCGTGTCCGGAACATGGGGTCAGCATTGAGGAGCTGGAACCGAGAATGTTTTCTTTTAACAGTCCGTTCGGTGCGTGTCCGTCCTGCAACGGGCTGGGATTTACCCAGAAAATTGATCCGGAGCTGATTATCCAGACGGACAAGAGCATTATCAAAGGAGCACTCGGCAATATTTTTGCGTCCATGGAATTTTCTGGATTTTACAGACAGATGATTGACGCTTTGGCAAGAGACCACGGTGTGGACTTGAATACCCCTTATGAAGAACTACCTGAGAAGTTCAAGAAGGAGCTGCTCTATGGCACAGGCACGCGTCATCTGAAATACACCTATGTCAGCAGAAGCAGCGGAAGCAAATCCGAAAGAGATCATCCTTTTGAAGGGGTAATCAACAACTTAGAGCGGCGCTATCGTGAAACCAATTCTGATTTCATGAAAGAGCGTATGGCAAAATACATGAAGGTAAAGGATTGCCCTGACTGTAAAGGAAAGAGACTGAAACCGGAAGTACTTGCCGTTACCGTAGGTGGAAAGAATCTGGCAGAGCTTTCCGACCTTTCTATTCGCGAAGCTTATGAGTTTATCAATCAGCTGCAGCTGACAGAAAAGGAAGCTATCATTGGCAGACAGATTATCAAGGAAATTAAAGAAAGACTGAATTTCCTGATTAACGTAGGACTGGATTACCTGACTCTTTCACGGGCAGCGGGAACCCTTTCGGGTGGCGAGTCGCAGAGAATTCGCCTGGCAACTCAGATTGGATCCAGCCTCATGGGCGTGCTTTACATTCTGGATGAGCCTAGTATCGGGCTGCATCAAAAGGATAATGAAAAGCTGCTGGCAACTTTGCGGGAGCTGACTGATTTAGGCAATACCCTGCTGGTCGTGGAGCATGATGAGGATACCATGTACGCGGCGGATCACATCATTGATATAGGACCGGCTGCCGGCATTTACGGCGGTGAACTGGTGGCGCAGGGAACAGTTGAGGATATCATGGCATGTCCTGACTCTATTACAGGACAGTATCTTTCCGGCAAGAAGTCTATTGCTGTGCCGAAGACAAGAAGGGAAGGCAATGGGAAGTTTATCACCATAAAAGGTGCTGAGGAGAATAATCTGAAGAAAGTGGATGTGGATATTCCCCTTGGAAAATTTGTCTGTGTTACCGGTGTTTCCGGTTCAGGCAAGAGCAGCCTTGTCAACCAGATTCTGTATAAAGGCGCAGCAAAGCTGATTAACAGAACTAAGGACGAAGCCGGCAAGTTTAAGACTATGACCGGACTTGAGCACATCGACAAGGTTATCAATATAGACCAGTCGCCAATCGGCAGAACGCCGCGCTCCAATCCGGCGACTTATACCGGCATGTTTACCCACATCAGAGACCTCTTTGCAAGCCTTCCGGAATCCAAAATCCGTGGTTTTGAAAAGGGCAGATTCAGCTTTAACGTAAAAGGCGGCAGATGTGAGGCGTGCAGCGGCGACGGTATCATCAAAATAGAAATGCACTTCCTGCCTGATGTTTACGTGCCTTGTGAAGTGTGCAAAGGGAAGAGATATAACAGAGAAACTCTGGAAGTGAAATATAAAGGCAAAAGTATTTTTGACGTGCTGGATATGAGCGTATCGGAGGCATTGGACTTTTTCAAAAACCTTCCAACGATTAAACGACAGCTGGATACCCTCAATGAGGTAGGACTTGATTATATCAAACTGGGACAGCCGTCGACGCAGCTTTCCGGCGGCGAAGCGCAGCGAATCAAGCTGGCGTCGGAACTTTCCAAGAGAAGTACGGGAAAAACGCTGTATATTTTAGACGAGCCTACCACAGGTCTTCACTTTGCGGACGTAGATAAGTTGCTTACCGTGCTGGACAAGCTGGTGGACGCGGGCAATACCGTAGTTGTCATCGAACATAATCTGGATGTCATCAAGCGGGCAGACCATGTAATCGATTTAGGACCGGAAGGTGGAAATCGCGGCGGCACTATCGTTGCTGCAGGAACTCCGGAGGAGATTGCAGCCTGCGAAAAATCTTATACGGGAGAGTTCTTGAAGAAAATTCTGAAATAGTGTATAATATTAAATTGTACCTTTATTGTTCCTCTCAACGGGCGCGGATTTTGCGCAGAGAGGAGGAGAGATGATTTGGATTGTATATTAAAGGAGATTATCCCAATGATGAAAAATGAAAACCTGACAATGCTGACAGATTTCTATGAGATTACCATGGCAAATGGATATTTTCAGTCAGGTAATGTGGAAGAAGGTATCGCCTATTTCGATATGTTCTTTAGAAAAGTGCCCGATGGCGGCGGTTATGCGATTATGGCGGGTGTAGAACAGCTCATTGACTATTTGAGAGATTTGCGTTTTACACAGGAGGACATTGCCTACTTAAGAGAGAAAGGAATTTTTTGTGAAGATTTCCTGGATTATCTGAAAAACTTTAAATTTTCCTGTGATGTCTGGGCGGTGCCGGAAGGAACGCCGATTTTTCCTCATGAACCTATTCTGACGGTGAGAGGCCCTGTGATTCAGGCGCAGTTTATCGAAACAATGGTGCTTTTAATTATAAATCATCAGAGCCTGATTGCGACGAAGGCGAACCGTATTGTCAGAGCCGCGCAGGGAAGGCCTGTCATGGAGTTTGGAACAAGAAGAGCACATGGTACTGCGGCAGCAGTCTATGGCGCTCGTGCGGCATATATAGGAGGCTGCGCAGGAACAGCATGTGCCATCGCAGACAGAGATTTTGGCATTACTGCCCTTGGAACTATGGCGCACAGTTGGGTTCAGATGTTCTCGTCTGAATACGAGGCATTTAAAAAGTATGCTGAAATTTATCCGGAAAATTGTACATTGCTGGTGGATACCTATAATGTGCTGAAGTCCGGTGTCCCTAATGCAATCAGAGTGTTTAAGGAAGTGCAGCCAAAAAAAATGGGGATTCGTATCGACAGCGGCGATGTAGCTTATCTGACAAAGAAAGCCAGAAAAATGCTGGACGAGGCCGGACTTACGGACTGTACTATTACAGTATCTAATTCGCTGGATGAATACATCATTAGAGATGTCATCATGGAAGGCGCGCAAATTGATTCCTTCGGCGTTGGTGAGCGACTGATTACAGCCAAGTCGGAACCGGTCTTTGGCGGTGTATATAAACTGGCAGCACTGGAGCAGGACGGCGCAATCATTCCAAAGATTAAGATATCCGAGAATGTGGAAAAGATTACTAATCCTGGTTTTAAGTCGTTGTTCCGTCTTTTCGATAAGGAGACAGGAAAAGCGCTGGCGGACGTTTTAACTGTAGATGGTGAAGTAATTCCTGAAGTGGATGGATATGAAATTTTTGATCCCAATGCAGTATGGAAGAAGAAAAAACTTTATAATTTCTGTGTAAAGAACCTCAGGGTACAGCTCTTTGATAAAGGTAAGTGCGTGTATAAAAGTCCGTCAATCGAAGAGATTAGGTCCTATTGCGCACAGCAGATAGAGACGCTGTGGAGTGAGACATTGCGTTTTGAAAATCCGCAGACCTATTATGTGGATTTGTCCCAGAATCTGTGGAATATGAAGAACCAACTTTTAGAAGCGCATACCGTGCGGTAGGCTGCTGAGAATAAAGAATCCACCTTTTCGGCAAGCAGAGCTTCGGGTGAGTGTCCGGGACCTTTGTTGTTTTCTGACAATAAAATTTAAAAGACCAGCATATTTTTGCTGGTCTTTTGGTATATTCCATAGTAAAATAAAAGTAAGTTTTTGAATAGAGAGGAACTCGTATGCGACATATAATTGTCTTTCTTTATATATTTGCAATTCTGATAGGGGCCTGCGGTCTGACCATACAGTGGCTGGCAGGAAAAGGAGATAAAGAAAAGCAGTTTGCTTCCATGAAACCCTTTGTAATCATGCTCCTGTTTATGAACGTGTATGACTTTGTGATTTACTACTGCGACAACATTATACACATGGACACCTCACTGCTGATCAGTATCGGTGATTGTTTCATCGCGGTTCTTGTATACCTGTGGCTTCGGGTCAGCAACAGTATTACCGGGGTAGAGGAAAAGAGCCGGTTTACGGATTTTGCGTCAGTTTACGTATTTTTTTATGGAATTATCTGGTTGGCAGCGGTGATTCTGTTTAGAGAAATTTACTGGATCAGACTGATTATTGATGTGCCTCTCATTGGCCTGCTGATTGTGGGCAGTATCAGCAGTATTTTAAACAGTATCCGCAGCAAAGCGCCCAAGCGGTTTATCGCATATAAGGCCGTGATTACCTTTTTTATGACGGTAAACTATATCAGTTACTTCATCAGTGAAAGCGGCTGGATTGACGGTAATAAAGAAATCATCATGAACATTACCATCTATTATTGGCTGGTAATCAACGCAGCAAATTTGGTGCTGCAGTACAAGCGGGATTTCAGAAGTTCTTATACCTCTGAGGCTCCAGTCGTAATGGAACTCCACGAGGCCCTTGCCAATGTGCAGTCCAAATATGAACTGACGAAAAGAGAGATTGAAATTCTTGGAGAAATCTACAGCGGCAAGACAAATACGCAGATTGCTGAAGCGCTGTTTATTTCGGAAAGCACGGTAAAAGCCCATGTCTACAACCTGTTCAGAAAGCTCGGTGTTAAGAGCAGAGTAGAAGCGGTGTGCATTGTTAGAGAAGAAAAAGAACCGAAAGTATAAAAGAGGCTGCCGCAGGCAGCCCCTTTTTTGTAGGAATTTTTGATTCCGTTATGAACACGTTTCTTACATTTTTCCTGATGCGTTGAGCATATCTCTGATTTTGTGCTGTACCATTCTGGTGATGGCGTCTCTGCCCGGTCCCAGATATTTTCTGGGGTCGAATTCTCCCGGGTTTTCAGCGAGCACTCTTCTGATTTCGGCGGTCATAGCAAGACGAAGGTCTGTATCTACGTTAACCTTGCAGATACCGTATTTCACGGCTTCGTGAATCATCTCTTCGGGAACGCCCTGTGCGCCCGGAATTTCTCCGCCGTACTGGTTGCATCTGTCGACAAATTCCTTTAAAACCGAGGAAGCACCGTGGAGAACCAGCGGAGTATTGGGAATCAAAGCGTGAATTTTTTTCAGTCTTTCGTAGTCAAGATAAGGCTCACCTTTGAATTTGTATGCGCCGTGGCTGGTGCCGATGGCGATGGCAAGGGAATCTACGCCGGTTTTTTCTACAAATTCTGCTGCCTCGTCAGGGTCGGTGAAAGTGGCGGAACGAGCGTCAACTTTGATGTTGTCCTCTACACCTGCCAGCTTGCCCAGTTCAGCTTCTACTACAACGCCGTGGGCGTGAGCGTATTCCACCACCTGCCTGGTCAGAGCGATGTTCTCCTCCAAAGGATATTTGGAGCCGTCAATCATAACGGAAGTAAAGCCATCGTCGACGCATTTTTTGCAGATTTCAAAGTCTTCGCCGTGGTCCAGATGAAGGGCTACATCTACACCGGTATCTTCGATTGCAGCTTCCACCAGTTTGGTTAAGTAGGCCGGTTTTGCATATTTTCTTGCACCTGCGGAAACCTGCAGAATCAGTGGAGCCTGCTCAATCTGTGCTGCCGCAACGATACCCTGAATGATTTCCATATTATTTACGTTGAAAGCGCCAACTGCATAGTCACTGTTAATTGCTTTTGCGAACATTTCTTTTGTTGTTACTAAAGCCATGTCATACCTCCTTAAAAATGTATATGTCTATTATACACTAAAGCGGTAATTTTTCAACGATTTCCATCATTTTTTTCATATCAGGAAGAGCGCCTTGTCCGCCGGCTTGGGCAAAACCGCGGAGTTTTTCGATGGTATGTATCATAGAATGGGCGTTGTCCAGCATGGATTCCAGTTCCAAGGTATTCATAACCGGTGGTCTGAAACCGGCTCCGGTATTTTTGTTTTTCAATAGAAACAGCACAGCCAGAATTGGAATAGGGTTGTTTGCCATATGTCACCTCCGTAATTTCTATATCATATTATGAAATACCGACGCGACTTGTGCATATAGTGTAGTAGAAAGGATGTGGATTCATGCAATTAGATGACAAGATGATTCAGGATCTGGCAGGGCAGCTGGGGCTTTCAGCTGATAAAAAGAGCGCTGCGGCCAGGGTCAAATCCTACGAACAGAAAAGTGATGCAGAACTGGTATCAGAGATTATGAAAATTAAGGAAAAACTGGAGGCTGCCAATATTCCTTATGAGAAGCAGATGGCAGCGGTACAGAGCTTAATGCCTATGATGAACGGGCAGCAAAAAGCTCGATTGACAAAAATCATCGAGCTTTTGAAAAAGTAATATTTACTGTGTAACCATTCTGGCAATGTCTGTCTGGGTACTGCCTGCGGGGAACGTAAAGGCTGTCGCCTTGATGTTTTCCGGCGCGTACCCGGCAGCCCTGCAGACTGACTCGTACTCGGCATAGGAGTCGAAAAGATTTGCGTCGATGAGACTCTGCACAGCATCGGTGGCTGAACCGCCCTGGATGGTAACGGTAACGTCCTTTGCCAGTGTGCCGTCCGTCCAGATTTCGTCTGTCTGCTGCGGTGTCTGTGAATCGTCAACAGCAGAAGGTTCTGTAGTGTCGATGGTGCCGGTTTCTAAAGCGAGGGTCTCTGGATAGTCCATGATGACCTCCATGCGCCACACGATGAGAAGTGCGGCTATCATTAATATCGCAAGTGCAATGATAATATCATTTTTGTCGTAGAAAAAATCTTTTAATCCTTTCATAAAGATTCTCCTTTCGTTTTTTTCTTCATATATAATTTAACATACTTTACTCAAAAGGACAAATACATTTTGCTTTAAAGCGGCGAATGTTGTATAATAAAGGGTATGATTAGGATTGAAATCGGTAAAAACGAGCAGGAACAGCGTTTGGACAAGTTCCTCAGAAAATATTTGGAAAATGCGCCTCTGAGCTTCATTTACAAATCTATCCGAAAGGATGTCAAAGTCAACGGAAAGAGGGGAAAGGAAGATACGATTCTGCACCTTGGCGATGAGGTACTCTTGTATATCAGTGATGGGGATTTTGAGAAGTTTCGGAAGCGCAGACAGCAGAGCAGGACGCGAAGGCAGTTTGAAATTGCTTATGAGGATGAGAACCTTTTGGCGGTGGTAAAACCGCTGGGACTTTTGACTCATGGAGACAGCAGTGAGAAAAAGAATCATCTGGCAAATCAGGTTGTGGACTATCTCATTGAAAAAGGGGCGTTCAATCCCAGATTGGAAAGAACTTTTACGCCGGCGCCGGTAAACAGGCTGGATAGAAATACAAGCGGACTGGTGCTCTTTGGAAAAACCGGACCGTCTCTGCAGGCGCTGAACCGGATGGTGCGGGAAAAGGATAAGATCCATAAGTTTTATCTGACCATTGTCAGCGGCAGAGTGACAAAGCCGCTGCATCTGAAGGACAGGATGACCAAGGATGAAAAGAAAAACCGCATTACTGTAGTGCCGATGGAGGGCAGCGGCAAAGAGATGGAGACTATCGCCGTACCGCTGCAGCATGGAACCTTCTGCGGCAGGGACTGCACGTTGCTGGAGGTCGAAATTATTACCGGAAGAACCCACCAGATTAGAGCGCATCTGGCGGGAGCGGGCTATCCGGTGCTTGGCGATCCTAAGTACGGGGACGGAAAGATAAATGCCGCCGCCGGCAGAGAATTCGGATTATCCTGTCAGCTGCTTCATGCGTACAGACTGGAGTTTGGCAGCTGTACAGGCGACTTTTCCTATCTCAGCGGAAAAGAAATTCGGGCGCAGCTGCCGGAAACCTTTACTGGAATAAAAAAATATATTTTTGAACAAGATGAATAGAGGGGAATTAGTAAGAAATGAAAGAGTGGATTAAGGACATTTTATTCGCGGTAGTGATTGCTGTAATAGTAATACAATTTGTGAAACCGACCATTGTGAAGCAGAGTTCCATGGAGCCGAATTTCTATGAAAATGATTATCTCTTTGTGAGCAAGCAGTCTTATACACTGTTCGGCGAGCCGGAGCGCGGAGATGTCGTCGTAGTGCATTCTTCACTGGTACAGGAAAACGGCGAAGAGAAGATGCTGATTAAGCGTATTATCGGTCTGCCCGGCGATACCATCGATATTATCGACGGAGAGGTGTTCATCAACGATGAGAAATTAGAAGAGGACTACACCAAAGAAGGTTATACTTCTGGTGAGATAAAGCGTCTGGTGGTTCCTGAAGGGAAAATTTTCTGTATGGGTGATAATCGAAGAGTCAGCATTGACAGCAGAGATGAGGATGTAGGCTGTATCAGTATAGAGGATGTCATCGGTAAGGTGGTACTGCGCGTTTACCCATTCAGCGAATTCGGCATCATTCACAATCCGTATAACAAATAATGTACGGGGAGAGGGAAATCATGGGAAGAAGCAGAAGAGAAAGAAAGAGACAGAGAGAACGGGAAAATCGGATTGACTGGCTGAAGTCGGTATTGTCAGCCAGTGCGGCAGCGCTGATTGTAGTGCAGTTTGTAATCCCTACCGCGGTTTATGGAAGGTCGATGGAACCCGGTTTTGAACATAAGGATTATCTGCTGATTCATAAGCAGGCCTACGCAGGAGAACTGGCACCCGAAAGAGGTGACGTCATCGTTTTTCAGTCAAAACTCAGAGATAATAACAGAGGTGTTTTGAAGAAACTGATTAAGAGAGTCATCGGCGTGCCGGGAGATATTGTAGAGGTTCGCGATGGAAACGTGTACATAAATGGAGAGCAGCTGAAAGAACGCTATATTAAAGATGGCACTACAAACGGTGATGTTGGGCCTGTTGTCGTGCCGGAAGGTAATTACTTCTGCATGGGTGACAACAGACTGCACAGCACAGACAGCAGGTTTCTGGAAGTCGGTTTCGTTGAGGAAGATAAGATTGTAGGAAAGGTAGTATTCAGGCTTTATCCATTAAGTAAATTTGGAACGATTGGAAGTGCACAGTAAATGAAAAAATCAGTTATCTTTATATTTGCTGTTATATTAGGTACAGGTGCGGGGCTCTTGGTGTCTCTGTGTTTTCAGATTACGGAGATTACAGATCAAAGCATGCTTCCTTCCTATGAGAGCGGGGAAAGGGTGATGATTAACAGATTTGCCTTCGCGGGGGAAAGAGAGCCGCACCGGGGCGATGTGATTCTGATGAAAAATAAAATTTATGCGGTGTCCGGGGAGAATACAGTCATGGCAAAACGGGTCATCGGCACAGCGGGCGATCGCGTCATGATTACGGAAGGTCAGGTCTATGTAAACAATGAGAAGCTGGACGAAGCGTATGTATTTACGCAGGGCATCAGCGGCGATATGGACGAGATGCAGGTGCCTGAAGGAAAAGTTTTTGTGCTCGGAGATAACAGAGCTGCCAGCACAGACAGCAGGCATGAATCTGTAGGGATGGTTGATGAAGAGGATTTACTGGGAAAGGTGATTTTAAAATGGTAAAGAGACAGAAGAAAATGGTGGCAGCCAACAAAAAAGCGCGCCATGATTATTTTATAGAGGAAGTGTACGAGGCGGGACTTGTACTGACCGGTACGGAGATTAAATCCATCCGTGCGGGAAAGGTCAGCATCAAAGAGAGTTACGCCAAAATTGAAAAGGGTGAGATGATTGTCTATGGTATGAACATCAGTCCCTATGAGCAGGGAAATCGTTATAATACGGACCCTCTGCGCCCCAAAAAGCTTCTCTTACATAAGCAGGAAATCAGAAAGCTGATCGGATATACGACTTTGAAAGGGATGACTTTGGTGCCGTTGAATTTATATATCAATGAGGACGGAAGGGCGAAGATGGAGCTGGCGGTAGCGAGAGGAAAGAAAAACTACGATAAGCGTGAGGACATGGCGAAGAAGGACGCGGCTCGAAAAATCGACCATGCCATGAAACAGAGGTGGTAGTATGCCGAGTTTCACCAAGCAAGCCATTAAAATGTCTTTTATGAAGTTGCTCAACCAGCAGCCTCTAAATAAAATCAGCGTGCGCAGTATCGTAGAGGACTGCGGCATCAATCGAAATTCTTTTTATTATCACTTTCAGGATATTCCTGCCCTGATGGAAGAAATCATTGTGGAGCTGGCCGATGGGCTGGTAAAAAAATACCCAAAGATTGAGTCATTGGAAGACTGTATCAGCGAGGCCTTTGACTTTGCCCTCCATAATAAAAGAGCAGTCTTACATATTTTTAATTCTATGAATCGGGATCTCTTTGAGAGATATTTGATGAAATCCTGCGAGTATATTGTCAGAACCTATCTGGATACGGTTTTTGGAGATAGCCTTGTCAGTGCGGAAGATCGGGAAATTGCCATTCGCTTTTTCCGTTTTGAACTGTTTGGAGCCGGCCTTGACTGGCTTTCCCGCGGTATGCCGGAGGATTCTATTGAAGAAATTCATCATTTGATTCACCTATGTCATGGATTGTCCGATGAGATGATCAGGAGATGTAACCAAGCAGAAATTTAGTCACTTTAGACCCTGTTGCCTAATTTTTAGGCAGGGGTTTTTCTTTTGCCCATTTTTAGCCTGGAGAAAATCTGGTAAGTTAAATACAGGAAGAAAAAGTGCTGTAGATGTTTGATGTGATAGGAAAGGGAGGATTGAGATGCGTTCAGTTACACCGATGAAAACGGCAAAAATCGGATATATCATCATTTCCCTTGCGCTATGCGCGCTGGGAATTTTACTCATTGTCGTACCGAAATTTTCCGCGGTGCTGCTGGGCCGCTGCTGCGGCATGCTGTTTCTGCTCTTTGGCGCAGTCAAACTGGTCGGTTATTTTTCAAAAGACCTGTATCGGCTTGCATTTCAGCATGATTTGACCCTGGGCATTCTGCTTCTGATTCTTGGCGGTATTATGCTGACACATCCGGGAAGTCTGATGTTATTTATCTGTATCACCTTCGGTATATTTATGGTAACAGACGGACTTATGAAAATACAGATTGCAGAACAGTCAAGGACTTTCGGCATAGGAAAGTGGTGGCTCATTTTTGCAAGCGCGGCAGTCACCGGGACACTTGGATTTGTTCTGCTGCTGCGTCCGGGTGAGGGTACAGACCTGCTGATGACTGTACTGGGCATAGGTATGCTTTCAGAAGGGATTCTGAATCTCAGCACAGCGATTACGACGGTAAAAATTATCAGACATCAATGGCCGGATATCATAGAAAACGTGTATTGCGAAGAAAAGGAGGTCTGACGGAAAATGCGTTTTTCAAGGGCGGTGGTCAAACACCGGATTACGATTTTAATTGTTGCGATTGTTTTAATGGTTCCTTCTCTGTTTGGAATGCTGGGAACGAGAATCAATTATGACATGCTGGATTATCTGCCGGAGGATATGGACACAGTAGCGGGTCAGGATGAACTGCTGAAGGATTTCGGAAAGGGAGCTTTTTCGCTGATTGTAGTGGAGGATATGGAAGATAAAGATGTGGCGGCCCTTTGTGAGAAAATTGAAGAGGTGGAACATGTGGAAAGCGTCTTGTGGTACTCCACACTGGCGGATATTTCCATTCCAATGGAGATGGTGCCGGATAAACTCTTTGATGAATTTAATGAGGGAGACGCAACACTGATGGCGGTCTTTTTTGACAGCGCCACCAGTGCCGACTCAACCATTGACGCCATTGCTGATGTGCGCAGCGTCTGCGGCAGGCAGTGCTTTGTATCGGGCATGTCAGCGTTGGTAACGGATTTAAAGAATTTGTGCGAGCAGGAAGAACCGATTTATGTAGGTCTTGCAGTGCTCTTTGCAACAGCGGCTATGGTGCTGCTTTTGGACGGCTGGCTGGTGCCTTTCGTATTTCTTGCTTCTATCGGCATGATGATTCTGCTCAATTTGGGAACAAACTATTTCTTTGGGGAAATTTCATATATCACAAAAGCTCTTTCGGCGGTGCTGCAGCTGGCGGTTACCATGGATTACTCCATCTTTCTGTGGCATAGTTACAACGAGCAGCGGGAACTTTACGAAGACCACAAAGAAGCTATGGCTGTGGCAATCAGAAAGACTCTTTCCAGTGTCGTGGGAAGTTCTATCACTACAGTGGCAGGGTTTGCGGCGCTGTGCTTTATGAGCTTTACTCTGGGGAAAGACCTGGGCCTTGTTATGGCAAAGGGTGTTATCTTTGGCGTAATCGGCTGTGTCACCGTACTGCCGTCTCTTATCCTTGTGCTGGATAAACCGCTGCAGAAGACAAAGCATAAATCGCTCATTCCCGATATGGGGAATTTCGCGAAGAAAGTTACCAGGGTATTTCCGGTGCTTCTTGTGATTTTTGTGATAGCTGCGCTGCCGGCAATTTATGGATACAGTAAAACCAACGATGAGGTTTACTACGACATGGGTAAGTGCCTGCCCGATGATATGGAATACGTTATTGCAAATTCCAAGCTTTCGGAAGAATTTAATATTGCTTCGACCCATATGGTTCTTGTGGACGCGGATTTGCCTTCTAAGGAAGTCAGCGCTATGATGAGGGAAATGGAGCAGGTTGACGGCGTAAAATATGTTCTTGGCATGGAATCAGTCCTTGGCAGCATGGTGCCTGAGGAGATTTTGCCCGATGGTGTTAAAGGAATCTTGGAGAGCGATAAAAGTGAACTGCTGCTGGTCAATTCGGAATATGATGTTGCAAGTGATGAAGTCAACGGACAGATTGACAGTCTGAACCATATTTTGAAGTCCTACGATGAAGAGGGCATGCTTATCGGGGAAGCCCCTTGCATGAAGGACATGATAGAGACTACCAACCACGATTTTCAGGTGGTGAATGCCGTATCGATTATTGCAATCTTTATCATTATCGCATTGGTCGAGGGAAGCTTTTCTCTCCCCTTCATTCTGATTGCGGTCATTGAGCTTGCGATTTTCATCAATTTAGGAATCCCTCACTTCCTGGGACAGTCACTGCCGTTTATTGCGCCGATTTGCATCAGTACCATTCAGCTGGGGGCGACGGTGGACTATGCAATTTTGATGACGACCAGATACAAAACAGAGCGGCTTTCCGGGAAAGATAAAAGAGAAAGTGTTACGACTGCTTTCGCAGCGTCTATTCCATCAATTTTCGTATCGGGAACGGGACTCTTTGCCGCGACATTTGGTGTAGCCGTTTACTCGGATATCGATATCATCAGTTCTATGTGTATGCTGATGGCAAGAGGCGCCGTAGTCAGCATGGTATGCGTTATTTTCCTGCTGCCGGCACTGCTTATGCTCTGCGACAGACTGATTCTGGCAACGACCAGAGGAATGAAACATGTAGTTAGAACAAATTCGGAGGTGTCAAATCTATGAACAATAAATTAAAAAAATGCTTAGCGGTGGTTTTGTGCATTGCCCTTACTGTGGGCAGCGGTGTGACTATGGCATACGCTGATGATGGGGAAGGCACGAATCAGAAAGAAGAAACGGTTTACGTTCTTGCGGAAAGTGACGGTTCTGTGCAGAAAATCATCGTCAGTGACTGGCTGAAGAATCTGACGGAGAGCAAATCTCTTTACGATAAATCGGCGTTAAACGATATTGAAAATCTCAAGGGTGACGAGGCGTTTCAGGCTGAGGGGAAATCGGGAAAAATCTGGAACGCCCAGGGAAAAGACATTTATTACAGAGGCAGCATTAAGAAGGAACTTCCTGTCAACATGAAGATTTCCTATAAACTGGACGGAAAAGATATCGAGCCGCAGGAACTGGTCGGAAAAAGCGGCGAAGTGACCATTCGTTTCGACTACGAAAACAATCTGTATGAGATGGCAAAAGTCGGCGGCAGAACGGAGAAAATCTATGTGCCTTTTGCGGTACTGACCGGTATGGTTATGGATAATGACATTTTCAGCAATGTGGAAGTTTCCGGCGGAAAGGTGATTAACGACGGGGAGCGTACCATTGTGGCAGGCATGGCGCTTCCGGGGCTTGCAGACAATCTCAATGTGGATTCTTCTGACCTGGAACTTCCGGATTATGTCGAAGTGACCGCTGATGTGGACAAATTTGAAATGACTAATACGGTAACCGTAGCGGACAGCAGCATTTTTGCTGACTTAGATACAGGAAAGATGGGCTCGGCGGATGAGCTGGCAGGCGCCCTCAATCAGCTGACAGATGCTATGAAGCAGCTGCTGGACGGTTCATCGCAGCTTTACGATGGACTGGATACACTGTTAGATAAATCGGGACAGCTGGCGCTGGGGGTCCATGAGCTGGCAGCAGGGGGAAAAAGTCTGAAAGACGGTGCGACTGCTTTGCAAAATGGGGTACAGGAACTTTCAGGGGGGATTACAGGATTAAAGGATGGTTTGACTGCGCTGGACGGAAACAGTGCCGCTCTTACAGCAGGCGCGAAACAGGTATTTGAGTCTATGCTTGCGGCAGCGGACGCCCAGCTTGGGGCGGCAGGGGCATCTCTTCCAAAATTAACCATTGAAAATTATGGTCAGGTTCTGGACGGCGCGGCTGCAGCTGTGGGCGAGGCCGGTGCGCCGCAGATTCAGGCGCTGAAGGCGCAGCTGGACAGCTATAATCAGTTCTACATGGGACTGCTGCAGTATACCCAGGGTGTGGCTTCTGCAAAGGCAGGGGCTGAGCAGCTGAATACAGGGGCAACGCAGCTTACGAAAGGCACGAAGAGTCTGTACGATGGTGCCGGCGCACTGAACACAGGAATCAGGACATTGGATAAAAACATGCCGGCTCTGGTAGACGGTGTGACGGAGCTTCGCAGCGGAGCGAAAAAACTGAACAACGGCTTGAAAGAATTTGATAAAGAGGGAATTCAGAAACTGGCAGGGGCTGCCGGCGGAAATATCGGAGACTTACTTGATCGAATGAAGGCTACCGTAAACGCCTCCAAAGCTTATCAGTCTTTCTCAGGCATTTCTGATGACATGGGTGGACAGGTGAGATTCATATACCGTACCGAAGCGTTGGAGGAAAAATAAATACAGGAAAATTAGAAACCAGCTGGCGGATTGCGCCGGCTGGTTTTTTAGCATATATATTGATAACGTTTATTTGCTTATCAATATATTATCCAGTGTTTCCAGGAGGACTTCAATATCGATAGGTTTTGCGATGTGATTATTCATTCCACAGCGCAATGCCTCCTGCTTATCTTCTTCAAAAGCGTTTGCAGTCATAGCGATGATTGGAATCGTTGCCAATGCTTCATTATCCAATTTTCGGATTTCTTTAGCCGCATGATAGCCGTTCATGACCGGCATTTGAATATCCATCAGCACCAGCTGATAATATCCGGGCTGGGATGATTTCAGCATTTCTACGGCAATCTGGCCGTTTTCTGCAACCTCTGCAGTAAGACCGGCTTCCTCCAGGATAGCCACTGCGATTTCCTGGTTTAATTCGTTATCTTCCACAAGAAGAATATGACCGCTGCGCAGGATTTCTTTTGAGTCAGGAGCCTCACCATTAGCCTGCTCTTTTTTCACGATGGAGTGGAGGCATCCTCTGAGTTCTGACAGGAACAGCGGTTTGCTGCAGAATGCGGTAACACCGGCTTCTCTTGCCTCTTCTTCAATATCAGCCCAGTCATAGGCAGTGAGAACGATAATCGGAACAGCTTTTCCCGTCTCCTGACGAATCCTTCTTGCAACTTCGACCCCGTTCATGTCAGGAAGCAGCCAGTCAATGATGTAAACGAAATAATGATCATTGCGATTGATAGACTGGCGGGTACGCAGTACTGCTTCTTTTCCGGACATAGTCCATTCAGCGCGAAGTCCGATCTGCTGCAGCATGCATGATACGCTGTCACAGGTGTTAAAATCATCATCGACCACCAGTGCGCGAAGTCCGGTAAGTTCGGGAATCGCAACTGACTCCTTCTTTACGGAATGAAGGCGGAAAGTGAGGCGGACCACCACTTCTGTTCCTACGTTTTGCTTACTTTTGACTTCGATGGTGCCGTTCATCATGTCAACGATGTTTTTGGTGATTGCCATACCAAGGCCGGTACCCTGAATGCCGCTGCTGGTAGAATTGCGCTCCCTTTCAAATGGTTCAAAGATATGGGAGACAAATTCTTCGTTCATACCCATTCCGTTATCCTTGATATGGAATTCGTAGTTTGCGAAGCCAGGAGCAGCGCCTGGTTTTTCGATGACTTTTATGCTGACCATGCCGCCGGCGCCGGTGTATTTGATTGCATTACTTAAAAGGTTCAAAAGAACCTGATTGAGCCGCAGACGATCGCAGCAGATTTCTTCGTCTTGTATGTCAACTGCGTCCATATATAAATCCAGCTGTTTTGCGCGGATATCTGCCTGAATGATGGTGTGCAGTTCATGGAGGATATCCGGCAGACTGCAAGGCTGTTCCTCCAGATGGATTTTTCCGCTTTCAATGCGGCTCATGTCTAAAACGTCGTTAATCAGACTCAGGAGGTGATTTCCTGAGGTCATGATTTTTTTTAAATATTCCTGGACCTGTTCTTTCCTGTCGATATGGGTGATGGCAAGTGCCGTAAATCCGATGATTGCATTCATCGGTGTACGAATATCGTGGGACATATTGGAAAGGAAGGTGCTCTTCGCTTTGTTGGCGTGGTTTGCCTGTGAAAGCGCATCTTCCAGAAGGGCTTTCTGTTCCCGCTCTTCGCGCATTTCGTCATCCAGGCAGCGGAATCCTAAAACGATACTGCGGGATGTATCCCAGCTTCCAGCACGAACGGCTTTCATCTGGAAATAGCGAATTTCGCCGCAACAGGTAGTGCGGTAATTCATGTAGCACATGGTTTTTTCGGAAAGCTCTTGAGCCAGATGTTCGATGGAGGCAGTCTTGAGGAATAATTCTCTGTCGTCTTCGTGAATACTGCCTTCGGCATAGCGTGTAATGCAGTCCTCTAATGATAAATCACCTTTAAATATTTGGGTCATGATATCGTTCTTACACTCGCCGATACGAAGCACCTTGCCGTCCCCTGTGCTTAAGTCAAACACACAAATCAGCACATACTCGATACTGATGGCATGTAACAACTCCATCTGTCTGCGTTTATCTTCCAGCCTTTCTCTTTCCTCCTGCAGCCTCTGTGCGGTACGGTCTAAAAGATATCTCTGATAGTACAGTTTGCCGTTTTCCTGAATCAGTTTGATGTTGCCTGTCACGTAAAGGACTTCGCCGTCATCGTGTTTTACTCTGTAGTCAAGACTAACGTTATCACCCTCCTCTTTCAGTGAGCGGATACTCTGTTTCAGTCTGATTCTATCTTCAGGAAGAACGGAAGCCGCAATCAAATCAAAACCGGCATCAATGAGGGCTTCTTCAGACGGATATCCCAGGATATCCAGCGCGGCTTTGTTAATGCTGACAATTCTGGAACCGTCCAGCGTATGACACATCACGCCGCAGTCCATGGTGGTGAAGAGCATTTCCAGGGTCTGATTCTGCTGAATCAGACCCTGTGCATAAGAACGCTCCTGTGTGATGTCAATGGCGGTGCCGACTGTACCCATGACACTGCCGTCAAGGTCGTACAGCGGGGATTTGTATGTGGTAAGAATTTTAGTTTCACCGCCGCTTTGAATGACTTCTTCGGAGACGCGGGTTTCTTTCGCTTCCATGACGATTCGATCAGATTCAATACAAGCAGGGTCGTCTGTTTCCACGTCCCAGATATAGGCGTGACCGCGCCCTTCGACAAGGGCTTTTGATTTATTGACGGTTTTGCAGAAACTGTCGTTGACCTTTTCGTGAATGCCGTTTTTATCTTTATACCATATCAAATCAGGGGTGCCGTTAATGGTTGTCTCCAGATACTGACTGGTTTCCCATGCATCTATGCGCGCTTTGTAGTCCTGCTGCCATTTTTGCAGGCGAAATGCGCATTCCGCGTCGGACATCGGAAAAGTCCAAATATCTGTAATTGCGGAAAGATATTTGGAAATATTGATGATTTCATCTTTGCCTGTCAGCACAATCAGATTTGTTTCAGCATTTTTTTGCGATAGCAAAGCGTCTAATGTCTGGGCGGTATTAGTGCTCTGCAAGTTAGCGAAGATAATGCTGGCTTTAGAGGTAAGTGCGCTGTCAGGGGCAGCGCTTTCAAAAAATTCATGTGTGAAACGTGCAAAGGGGTTCATATCTTTCAACTGTTCAAATATCGGATTGTTTTGTCCGACGAGATAGAACCGTATGTGGCAATGATACATAAAGAAATATCCTCCCTGCTGTTATAGCTATTATAATCGTTTGATTGTGGAACTTTAAAATGAGGTAATAATATGGATTGTCTGCTGTCAGGAAAAACAATCCAATTACATACTTTGAATTTTACCGTGGGCGCGGGACTATGTCAATGTTTTGCGTTGATTTAGAATGGAAAAAAGTCATATTCTTAAGTAGTGTATTCTGTGTGTGTCAAAATTTGCTTATTGAAATTGACTGTGAAGTGTTGTAAAATGAATATATCCATTTATATGGGGGTGTAAAGGTTTCGACGGGGGTGTAGAAGCCGGATAAGCGAGCCGTAGTCGCCAAGTCTACGTTAAAAGTGGCCGTTTAAATATAAACGCTAAAAAGAATAACAATTTCGCATTTGCTGCTTAATTAACGCAGCGCGCGTGTCAGCTCCGGTTTACCTGTAGGCCGGAAATCTGGCATCGACTATACAGGAAAACCTTGCGAGAGTTTCCGGTATCGCAAGGGAACTACGGAATAGCACTTTTGTCAGCCTGCTGATGGGCGGGCAGAAGGGCGAAAACTAAATCACCAGCTGCGCTCGGAGAAAGTCCTGTGGAAATGCTTTCGGACAGGAGTTCGACTCTCCTCATCTCCACCAAAGATATGGCCTTGGCTTAAAATAGCCAAGGCTCTTTTATTGCAAGGGATTCAGGCGCTCGTGCCAGCAGTAGCAAGGATTTCGGGCTTTCTGATAAATTATCTCAGACCCATCTCCGGTCATTGCAGACTTAGAAAACTGGGGATGAAACAGGAGGTTTTTTGATAGTATTGGGGATGAAACGTGAGGACTTCGACTCCTTTGAACCAGGCGAGAGTGAGTAGAGTTGACAGTAAGTGTTCCTTTTGATGCCAAAAGGTTTGCGTTGCTGGAACGTCAGATGGGAATTATAATGGAAGTGTAAATCGGAATTTGTAGAGGTGTTATATGAAGAAGATTGTATGGGGCTGTCGCATTAACGGAAAATAACCGTTAGGGCGCAGCCCTATCTTCATACAATGAAAATGACGGATGCACCAGATGATGGCACTCCGTCATTTGTTCTTTTTGTGAAACACAAATAGGGACAGCTTGACTGTCCTAA
>JALEOD010000037.1 GCA_022767345.1 Emergencia sp. | reverse complement strand
TGTACCGAAGTCAAAGAAACTCCTTCAGTTCACTCTTGATGACGGAACAGGCACAGATAGAACCATTTTAAGCGGTATTCACGCATATTACGAGCCGGAAGAACTTGTTGGTAAGACACTTATCGCAATCACAAATCTTCCTCCAAGAGCAATGATGGGCATTGACTCTTGTGGTATGCTGCTCTCCGCCATTCACGAAGAAGAAGGCGAAGAAAAGCTTCATCTCCTTATGGTGGATGACCACATTCCGGCAGGCGCAAAGCTCTATTAAGAAGTACCGTTTTATCCTACAAAACGGGATGTACTTCATTTGTGAAAAAGCTCTGAAAATACACAAATACACCAAATTTACACCAAATGGTGCTTGAAACAGTGCAGAGCCTTAAAAATCGCATAATTTTCAAAAGTATGATAAAAGTCTAAAATGAAATTTAACAGAGTGGCTAATTATGAAGATTCTGGAAATCAAAGAAAATAAAAAACAATTCCTTTCATTACTGCTATTGGCAGATGAACAGGAAAATATGATAGACCGCTATCTTGAAAGAGGCACTATGTATGTGCTTAATGATAACGGTGTGAAAGCTGAATGTGTTGTTACGGATGAGGGCAACGGTATTCTTGAAATAAAGAATATTGCGACCGTTCCAGAATATCAAGGTAAAGGCTATGCTAAAGCTCTGATTGATTTTATTGTTAAAGAGTATGCCGACAAATATTCCGTTTTACAGGTCGGAACGGGCGACAGTCCTCTGACAGTTCCATTCTATGAAAAGTGCGGTTTTGTTCGTTCTCATATCATACCGAACTTTTTTACAAATAATTACGACCACCCGATATTTGAATGTGACGTCAGGTTGGTGGATATGGTGATTTTTCAAAGAAACCTATAAAAATAATTCATTCAAGACCTTTGAGAGAGACTAACTATTAAAAGTCAAGTCTAAAATGAATTTTTTTTGAATGAATTGCAGAAATGCACTTCAGATATATCTGAACCTTGAAAACTGCATGACAAACAGAGTGTCATTACTGGCACTCGAAAAGGAGATATTACAGGATCAGTTAAGCTGATGGCATGTATGCTTTTCCGGATTTTTCTATTGCATAAATCAGACGCACGAGTTTCTTCGCAGCGTGAGATAACGCGACATTGTAATGCTTGCCCTCGGCACGTTTTTAGCAAGATATGTTCCAAAGGATTCGTCCCAATGACAAACATATTTTGTGGCATTGTAAAGAGCATAACGAAGATAGCGCGAGCCACGCTTTTCCATATGGGAATAACCGTTATCTAATTGTCCCGATTGATAGGTAGAGGGAGACATTCCGGCATAGGCAAGTATCTTGTCGGCGGAATCAAAGCGGCTGAAATCACCGATTTCGGCGATAATCATAGCCCCCATCCGGTAACTGATGCCGGGAATGGTAAGGATAGGTGACTGGATTTCTTCATCCATAATCCGTTTGATGGCTGCTTCGATTTCATTAATCTCTGTATCCAACTCACGGATCAGTTTGATGGTATGTTTCAATTCCAAAGACTTCGCAGGCATATGAGATCCGATAGAGGTTCTTGCCGCTTCACGAAACATGACGGCAGTCTGTTTCCCGTATCTGCCTTTGGAACTCTCAGAGAGCAGATTGGAAAGCTTTGTGAGGTGTGCGGATGCAACAGCATTAGCAGATGGAAATTCGGAAAGCAAAGCATAGACGGATGCCAGATGAAGTGTGGGAACGAGTTTTTCCAGTTCGGGAAAAAGAATACACACCAGCCTGGAAACAGAAGTTTTCAGCTTTGCCCGTTCTTTGACTTTATCAAAACGATAACGAGTGAGTGACTTTAATTCCTCATTGTGATAAGATGTATCTGAGTAGGACTTTAAGCTCACATCAGACATGATCATGGAAGCAATGGTACGGGCATCAACTTTATCCGTTTTCGTCTTTCTAAGGCTTAGACTTTTTCTGTAAAGATTGGTATGTAACGGATTGATAACGTAGGTCGGCAAACCTTTATCAAGAAGGAATCCCAGAAGATTGTAACTGTAGTGTCCGGTGGCTTCCAGTCCTACTTTTACTTTGGTTAAGTCATCTGCCACAGATTCGATTCTTTGAAATAAGGAATGAAAACCTTCAAGGTTATTAGGGATGGTAAAAGATTTGTATAATACTTCGCCATCTGAGTTAGTGATAAAGCAGTCGTGCTTATCTTTAGCAACATCAATTCCAACGTAAATCATAATAAATCTCCTTTGAATAAGTATTCGATACTGTTTAGAGCCACAGGTACTCTTTGCGGTTGTAACCTCGTTCTAAATAAACCGTCATGCGGTATCTAACTGATTAACAAATATACAAAGAGACTGCGGTTGGAGCCTCTCTAAAACCATCGGGTGGTAGGAGAAAAAACCAATCCACAGTATCTCCAATAGTATAGCACACAGTCCTTGGAGAGGGACTATAAACACTACTACTTCATAATACAAGTATGAAATTAAAAATCATGATTCCTGTGAAAATCGAAAATTTTGAGAGTTATTGTGAAGCGATTTCCACCTATTTAAAACCGAAGCTGCTGCCGGATACGGAACTTTCTTTTGCCGGACTGGAATACGGATTCAGCAGTGTTGAAAATGAGCTTGCGGGCATGGTCAATGGAAGTCAGGTTGTGATGGAAGCATGCGGCAGTAAGGAAGACTATGGTGGCGTTTATGTAAACTGTTTTGATGATCGGGTGTGGACGCGCTGCGGGAGATGGGAATCGTTCCTGCGATAGGACCATATTTGGCGGCTGTGTCTACTGCTTTGATTCCCTGCGGTGGGTGCAGACGGAAGGGAAACGGTGGAGCAGATAATATCTGCTCTTTTTTTACGTTGTTATTTTTTCATAATGATGGTAAAATATAGACCATATGGGAACCATAAAATCCAGGAGGGTATGAAACTATGTTTTTATCAGAATTATTTTCGGGGCAGCCCGATATTGAAATAAAGGGTCTTTGCATCGATTCGCGAAAGGCAAAGTCCGGCGACATGTTTTTCTGTCTCAAGGGATTGGAAGCGGACGGACACCGCTTTGCGAAGATGGCGTGTGAAAAGGGCGCAGTTTGCGTGGTGCACAGCGATGAAATTGAAAAGTCTGCGGATGTCACTTATGTGAAAGTCAGCGATACCAATCAGGAGTTAAATCGCGTTTGTAACTTATTTTTTGGACAGCCAAGCCGGAAGATGACAGTTTTTGGTGTGACCGGAACCAACGGGAAGACCACTACGACCAGCATTATCAGTGATGTATATGAGAAGCCCTGCGGCTATATGGGAACCATTGCAGTTCGTTACGGCGATGTGAGCAGAATTCCCAGTCTGACGACGCCGGATGCGCTGGAAATTCACGGAAATTTAAAGGAAATGGCAGATTACGGCATGGAAGCGGTTGCGATGGAGGTCAGTTCTCATGGTCTTGCCATGGGTCGTACAGATGCAGTGGATTTTGATGTGGCGATTTTTACCAATTTGACTTATGATCATCTGGATTACCACAAAACCATGGAGCAGTACTTCGAGGCGAAAAAGCTGCTCTTTACGCAGATGAAAGAAAGCGGAGTGGCAGTGCTTAATGCAGATGAGGGAAGCTTCGAGGAACTGGCGGCATGTTCGACCTGCAGATGGGTCAGCTATGGCATTGACCAAGACGCGGATTATAGGGCGGAGGATGTTTGCCTTCACGTCAGCGGTTCAGAGTTTACATTGGTACATGATGGCAAGCGGTATCCGGTAAAAACTAACCTTTCTGCCAAATATAATTTATATAATTTATTGGGCGCAATGGCCGGTATGCATCAGGCGGGCATGGCTATTGAGGATATGCTTCCGAAACTTTCGCATATTTCTCAGGTGGACGGCAGAATGGAAATCATTGATAAAGGGCAGGACTTTACTGTCATTGTAGACTATGCCCATACGCCGGACGGATTTGAAAAGGTCTTTCAGTATGCCAAAGAAATTGTCAAGGGCGGCAGAATTTTTTCCGTTTTTGGCTGCGCAGGTAAGCGGGACAAGGTAAAGCGAAAGGTGCTGGGGCAGATTGCCGGCAAATATTGTGATACTGTCTATGTGACTGAAGAAGATCCGAGAGACGAAAGTGTCGCACAAATCAGCGAGATGATTTTGGCCGGCATGGAAGGCGGAAACGGTGTCGTGATAGAGGACCGTTATAAGGCCATTGAGGCAGCCATTACCGGTGCGAAGACCGGGGACTGCGTGCTGATTCTCGGCAAAGGGGACGAGACGTATATGTATCATGAAGATGGCAGAGTGCCTTGGATGGGCGATGACAAAGCAGCCAAAAAAGTGCTGGAAGAGATGAAATAGAAGCTATGCAAATTAAAAAGTGCGGACAGAATTTCTGTCCGCACTGACTATTTCAGGTATTCTAAAGCCTTTTCCTCTGAAAGATGAAAAAGGTTCATCAGCTTGGTCAGGATTCTTTCATCGGAGACGCCTTCTGACCGGTTATCCAGGATGAATACTTTGATGCCTTCGTCAAGTCCTTGCTCGATACCCTGCGCAAGTCCCTGTTCGATACCCTGTGCAAGGCCCTGTGCGGCAGCTTCTTTTTCTATTAAATCCCTGTATTCTTCCAATGTGAATTCATAAAACTTCATTTTCTCGATTTCCTCCCCGTGCTTCTTTAAAAAGTCGACAAGATGACCTTCGCAGATACAACGCTGGACGGCGGCTCTGATGGAATCCCTCAGGGACTTGCCTTCACTTAAATCCTCTTTTACATAAGTGACCAGCTTGCTGTAACCCATCAGGGTTTTACTGCGATTCAGAATTTCATTGTCTTTATTGTATCGCAAATTAACGAGTTTGACTACTAAATTTAAAGAGTTTTCCGGCGGCGGGTCGATGAAACTGTCGGCAAGGCTCAGCGTTTTGATATTCCACGGTTCATTGCCTGTATAGAAAACGTAAAAGACAGGCGTAGGCAGCTTGATTTGGGTGCTGCTGTAAAGCCTGTCTGTGTCGATGATTTTTGTATATGTATCTGTGGAATAACCCAGTAACCGCAACGGAATATTGGGGTTAATCGTACTTTGGTGTTCTGCCATGACGATGATTCTGTCTTCTACGGTAAAGCTTAAATCATTGTACTTCTCTAAGAAAAGCACGTTTTCCAGTGTGGTGATTCTTATCTTTGTTTCGGGGCCATAGTTTGTGCCGCTCAGTGCGTTGTAGAGTTCCAGCGCAGCTTCCTCATTGGAAAACAGCTTTGAAAAGACGCTGTCCTGGTAATTTCTGTTTGGGTGAATTGTTTTATCCATATTTTTCCTCCTCGTTTTTTCTGTGGTGCTAAGTTTGAATTGATCTATCAATCTGCACGTAAAAAGAGCAACCCGATGGGATTGCTCTTAAATAATGATTTACTGAAATTTCCTTTTATACCTATAACTGTATTATATCTTGACTTCTCCCCAAATGCAAGTCTTTTTTGCATAACCACAGCAAGCTGGGTAAATACTAAGTCAAAAAGGAGAGTGAAAGTTATGAACGAAGATAGTATCAGACTTTTGCGGGAAGTCAACGCAGGCTGTAAAAATGCCGTAAACAGCTTTGACCTGGTCGTGGAGTTTGTAAAAGAGCAGGATTTAAAAGATTTGATTGAAGAGTACAGAAAAGAGCATGAGCTGATTGGAGATATTGCACATCAGCTTTTGAACAACGATGGGGAAGATGAAAAGGATCCGCCTTCGATGGCAAAGGCTATGATGTGGTTTACGACAGAAGTAAAAATGATGATGTCTGATGACGATGACCGCATTGCCGAACTGTTGCTGGATGGCTGTCATATGGGAATCAAATCCCTGGGAAAGTATTTGCGTGAATATGAAAATGCCGACCAGAAAGAACGTGCACTGGCCGGCAGATTGATGAATCTTGAAATGGAACTATATAAAAAGTTGATGGTGTTCCTGTAAGAAAATACTATTTAACAGCGGCTTCAAGGGCCAGTTTCATCATATCGGTGAACTGATTCTGACGCTGCTCCACAGTAGCTTTGTCACCGGTGACAAAGTGGTCGCTTACAGTCATCATAGCCAGCGCATTGCGGCTATGGTATGCGGCGTTCATATAAAGAGCTGCGGCTTCCATCTCTACTGCAAGGACGTCCATGGACGCCCATTCTTTCCACCACTTGGTGCCCAGCTCATAAAACACGTCACAAGATACGGTATTTCCGGCTTTAAAGGAAATGCCGTTTTCTTTTCCTGCGTCTAGTACCTTTGTTAAAAGTTCAAAGCTGGCGCTTGGGGAGTACTGGCCCGGCACGTGAAATGCGTGCTGATAATTGGAGTCGGTGGAGGCAGCGAGGGAAACAAGAATATCACCGACGGACAGCTTTTCGTGAAAAGCGCCGGCAGTGCCGATTCTGATGATGTTTTCTACATCATACTCGGTGAAAAGTTCCCAGGAATAAATGCCCATGGACGGCATGCCCATGCCGCTTCCCTGTACGGAAATTGGAACGCCCTTGTAGGTTCCGGTGTAACCGTACATATTGCGGATTTCTGAGTATCTGACCGCGTTTTCCAAAAAGTTTTCGGCGATAAACTGCGCTCTCAGCGGGTCGCCCGGCATGAGAACGGTCTTTGCGATTTGGCCTTTTTCGGCGCCGATATGTAGTGACATAAAAATCAGTCCTTTCTATTTTAGATAAAAGTAAAACCGATGGGAGACACATCCATCGGTTTTTTTGCTCTCGCATGTGCATTTAACTTATGCACTGGTGGGGACGGGTGAGACTTATTTTGCTGCTTTTGCAGCGTTGAATCTTTTAGCTAATCTGGAAACTTTTCTGGAAGCAGCTTTTTTGTTAAGAGTACCTTTTGCTGCAGCCTGCATTAATTTCTTCTCAACTACTACAAATTTCTCTGCAGCAGCTTCCATGTTGCCTTCTTCTAAAGCAGCATCGAAATTCTTAAGAGCAGTCTTTACATGGTCCTTAACTCTTCTGTTTCTAGCAGTTTTCTTGTCGATAACTCTGATTCTTTTTTTTGCGGATTTAATGTTTGCCATAATTATTCACCCCACTATTAAATTTTTAGCTTTGTTACGCTAAATTCGCACATTAAGTATAGCTTAAATACCGGCAGATTGCAAGGGTTTTTGAGAAAAAAGAAAAAGAACGGTTGAAATAAGAGAGAGGACTATAATATAATAAAAAAATAGAAAAACACTTACGCTGGAATAAAGAAAAAGGAAGAAGATTTATTATGAATAAGCAGCAACTAGCACAGAAAATTTGGGCTTCAGCAAATCAGATGAGATCGAAGATTGAAGCGAATGAATACAAGGATTACATTCTCGGATTTATTTTTTATAAATATCTTTCAGATAGAGAAATCAAGTTTTTAATAGAGAATGAATATGATGAGGAACTTTTGAAAACTGTTACGGAAGACGATGAAGAAACTGTCAGGTGGGTGCAGGAGAATATCGGCTATTTCATTTCTTATGAAAATCTGTTTTCTACTTGGCTTGAAATGGGAAAAGATTTTGATGTATCCAATGTAAGAGATGCACTTTCCGCATTCAGCAGATTGATTTCAAATACTCATAAGATTGTATTTGATAAGGTGTTTGATACTTTACAGACCGGTCTCAGCAAGCTGGGTGATAGTTCAGGTGCACAGACGAAAGCCATCAGCGGGCTCTTGCAGCTGATTAAAGATATTCCAATGGACGGGAAGCAAGATTATGACGTATTGGGCTTTATCTATGAGTACCTAATCAGCATGTTTGCGGCAAATGCCGGAAAGAAGGCGGGAGAATTCTACACACCTCACGAGGTGTCTTTATTGATGTCAGAGATTGTTGCCGCCCATTTAAGAGGAAAAGACGAAATTAAAATTTATGACCCGACCAGCGGTTCCGGGTCCCTTTTAATTAACATCGGTCAAAGTGTTGCAAAATATATGGATGATGACAATCGTGTCAAGTACTATGCGCAGGAACTGAAAGAGAATACATACAATTTAACCAGAATGAATTTGGTTATGCGTGGAATTAAGCCGGACAATATTGTGACCCGTAATGGCGATACATTGGAAGAGGACTGGCCATATTTTGATGAGAACGATCCGGTACATACTTATGAACCGTTATATGTTGATGCAGTCGTATCAAATCCGCCTTATTCACAAAACTGGGAGCCGACAGGCAAGGAAACCGACCCTAGATACGCAAGGTTTGGGTTAGCGCCGAAAGGAAAGGCTGATTATGCCTTTTTGCTTCATGACTTATACCATATCAAACCCGATGGAATTATGACAATCGTACTGCCTCATGGCGTTTTATTCCGTGGCGGTGAAGAGGGGACAATCCGAAAAAACCTTATAGAAAACAATCATATCGATGCAATCATAGGTTTGCCGGCAAATATTTTCTTTGGAACCGGAATTCCGACGATTATTATGGTATTGCGTCAGAAGCGAGAAAACACGGACGTGCTGATTATTGACGCCTCTAAGGGCTTTGTGAAAGAAGGCAAGAACAATAAACTGAGAGCGTCGGATATTAAGCGTATTACGGATACTGTGGTGCAGAGAGTCAGCGTGGAGAAGTATGCAAAGGTTGTCAGCCGCGAAGAAATTCGTGAAAATGACTATAACCTCAATATTCCTCGCTATGTTGACTCCTCCGAGGAAGCCGAAAGCTGGGATATCTATGCGTCTATGTTTGGCGGAATTCCTATGGCGGAACTGGAAGACATGAAGCCGTTTTGGAACGCTTTTCCTACGCTAAAGACCGCTCTTTTTGAAGATACAGATACTCCTTATGCAAAGCTGGCAGCAGCGGATATTAAGAAGGAGATAAAGGAACATGCAGATGTCCTTAGATTTGAGCAGGAATTTGAAGTGGCATTTGCGGAGTTTCCGACTTACCTAAAGAAAACTTTGATAGAAGACATAAATGAGCTTGAGATTTCAAAGACGGAGGAAGGCCTGAGCAAGGTGGTTTTCGATTGTCTTGAAAACATTGACTTGATTGATCCATACGAGGCATACCAGCTTCTTGATGATTGCTGGGGCGAGATAGGAACTGATTTGGAAATGATTCAGACGGAAGGTTTTGAGGCAACAAAAAAGGTGGACCCGAACTTAGTTTTGAAGAAGAAGGACGGAAAAGACCAGGAAGTGCAGGACGGCTGGGTTGGACATATTTTCCCGTTTGCTTTAATTCAGGAAACACTTTTAGCAGAGGAAAGCGCTGCGCTGAAAACCGCAGAGGCACAGCTTTCAGAAATTCCGGCAAAACAGGAAGAAATTTTCGAGTCTTTAACCGAAGAGGAGAAAGAACTTTGCGGTGATGCGCTCAGTGAAGAGGGTGACACCTTTGTTCCAAAAGAGATTGCAAAGAGTCTGAAGGCGTTGAAAAAAGATACTTCAGAAGAAGCAGCGGCTATATATGAGAAACTTTCACAGGTTGATGAACTCATAAAAGCCGAGAAGGCTTTAAAGGCACAAATTAAATCAGATAGTGCAAAACTGCAGGAGAAAACAAAGGAAACCATTGAAAGCCTTACAGATGAACAGGCCATAGCTTTGCTCGAAAAGAAGTGGATTGAACCACTGATGGAGAGTCTGCTGAAATTACCGGCGCTGGCTGTAGATGGGTTGATTGCAAAGATTCAGAGTTTGCAGAAGAAGTATGAAACTACCTATTTTGACTTGGAGAGGGAAATTAAGGAGACAGAAAAGCAGCTGGCTTCCATGATAGATGAGCTTGAGGGTGACGAATTCGATATGAAAGGTCTGAGCGAGTTTAAATCGCTTTTGCTGGGTGAATAATATGGGAAATAAGAAAAAACCGGCGATTAGATTTAAGGGATTTACTGATGATTGGGAACAGCGTAAGTTAGGGGAAGTGTTTGAAGAATATTCAGAGAAAGAGCACGATGAGTTACCAGCACTTATGATTGTTCAAGGAGGCGGTACAGTTCGAAGAGATGAGTCTGACCGTAATTTGGCATATGATAAGACAAACTTGTCCAATTATAAAATGGTAAGAGATGGTGACTTCATTGTTCATCTACGGTCCTTTGAGGGAGGACTAGAAATGGCTACAAATACTGGAATTATTAGCCCAGCTTACCATACTTTCCACGGAGAGAATACAGATTCAAAGTTTTACTATTCGTACTTTCGTTCAAAAAAGTTTATTGACACAGATTTAAAACCTCATGTGTATGGTATTAGAGATGGAAGAAGTATTGATATTGAAGGAATGAAAACGGTTAGAATTCCTTATGCAAGTTTTGAAGAGCAGAAAGTAATTGGGAAGTATATCGAAATTCTCGACCACCTTATCACCCTTCATCAGCGTAAGTATGATAAATTGTGCGTTATGAAAAAATCTATGCTTGAAAAAATGTTCCCGAAAAATGGTGAAAAAGTTCCAGAGGTTCGATTTAAGGGATTTACTGATGATTGGGAACAGCGTAAGTTGGGGGAGCTTGCTATATTTAATCCGAATGCTGAATTGCCGGATGAGTTTGAGTATGTTGATTTAGAGGCAGTTGTTGGTACAGAAATGCTATCACATAGAACTGAAAGAAAAGGGGAAGCTCC
>JALEOD010000036.1 GCA_022767345.1 Emergencia sp. | reverse complement strand
ACCTCTTTTTTGAAGTTTTTTCGAGCTTTTTTCTTCCCGCTTTCCGGAAAGGGTTCTGTGGCTAGCCTGCCTGCCGGGCTCCCCTGCGAGACAGCTTTCTTAATATATCACCCTTTTCTCTTTCCGTCAACCCCCTTTTTCTTCTTTTTTCGCCTTTTTTCAACATTGACGATATAATAGAAAAATCAGGACTGCAGATTGGTCTCACTTTGAGTTTCTTCATCATGATTACACTTTTTCAAGTCTCTATTGCTTTCTTCTTTTATATACTACAATCTCGGGATTTGTTCCATCACAGCCGTACTCACATACGAGAAGATACTTTTCATCGGCTGCAATTCCATAACACCGATTACTGCCTGAAATCTCAATCTGATTTCCGAGATAAATACAATAATCTTCCAGCAGTTTCACTGTCTGTCCATTAGAAAGTTTATATTCCATATTGACAAAGAATCCATTCAGCAAGTACAGATCGTTCACCAAAAGATGCTCGACTCCAAGAGAGTTAAACTCTTCAATTAAGCCGTTTTTTAGTGTAGCAAAACTTTCCTGTCCGCCTTTTTTGATACATTCTGCAGCAATGCAAATTCCTCCAAAGGGTTTTCCGTCCGTTTGCACACAGCCGCCGCAGTCGTCTTTTCTGTCGCATTTTTCACAGCAATCTAAACCGCAAATCGATAACATAAACTTCTCCTATTCTTTGGCTCCGCTCACTTCTTCCAGTTCTGCACACAGTCTACCCACAACGGCAAAATCGTCTCTCTTGAAAGCAGCAGCGATATCTGCTTCCAATTCCTGCCTCTTCCGATCTGTTTCCAGATAATCCCGGTCAAAATATTTGTCATACACCATTTTTCTAAAATTTTTAGTACGCATCCGTCTGACAGTATTGTCTTCTATCAAAAGTACATAATCCGCACAGCCCGCTACCAGATAAAAGTCATGGCTGACCATAAGCACAGTTCCTTTGTACGCGGAAACTGCCTTCTCCAGCGCGATCTGACCATAGATGTCCAAATGACTGGTCGGCTCATCCAGAATCAGAAGCTCCGCATCTGAATTTGCGATGAGGGCAATCTGAAAGAGATTCTGTTCACCGCCTGAAAGCTGACCCACTCTCTGGTCCAAAACTTCCTCCTCTAGACAGAACTTTGCAAGATGTGCGCATGCGTTCTCCCTTGCAGACAGTCCATGATCCTGCAGTATCTCATATACAGTCTTGCTTTCATCCGCAGACTCACCCTGCAGCTGCGACAGACACGCATATTTTATATTCTCATCTATACGAATAGAAGGTTTATCATTTTTCAAAATATCACGAATCAAAGTGGTCTTTCCTGTGCCGTTTGCGCCGACAATAGCCACCTTTTCTCCCGCAAGAAGTTCAAAGCTCACATTCTGCAGCAGGTCTTCATCAAATTCCACCTGATACTCTTTGATGCAAAGCACAGGTTTCCTTGATTCCGATTCAGGTCCCGCCTCTTCTATAGCTTCAGTACAGGTCTCGGCAGCCGCAACTTCCGGCAGCACAATCTCAGGTTCCCGCACTTCAATAAACGGAGCCTTAATCTGCCTTGCGCGCAGGCGATCAAGATGGGACTGCTTGGCATTTACAGACCTTCCGATGACAGGATTCACCATGTCCGTTGCTCTTTTGCGAAGAATCTGCACCATCTGCTCTGTGCGCTCAATTTCTTCCTGTTCCGCTGCATTCTGCATTCTCAGCCTCAGTTTTTCCCTAAAAATGGTACAGCGGTATTCAGTGTAATTGCCATCAAACTCCTGCAGTTCTCCATTTTCCAGATGCAGAATTTTATTAAAGCAGTGATTGAGAAGATATCTGCTGTGAGTCACCACCAGCAAAGTTCCCTTATATTCGTTGATTAATTGACAGAGACTGTTCAGATTTGCAAAGTCCAGAAACACATCGGGCTCATCCAAAATCAGCAGATTCGGTGCCAAAAGCATTTCTCTCATAATCTGCAGAAGCTTGTATTCACCGCCGCTAATCTGCGATACCTTCGTTTCTGCCAGCTCTGTCATATGGGCAATATGAAGCTGCTTATAAATATTGCCCTCGCTGTTGTCCCCATCCATAGCCTCGTTCAAATCGAGAAGCATCTGGTATTTTTCCAGGGCCGCTTCCATATCTTCGGCTACGGCCAGTTCCTCACAAGCCTGCGCAATTTCCTCCTGAATTTCCTGAAATCTCCCATCGAGATACTCAAAAACCGTGCACTCCTGTAATTTATCTTTTATACTAAACTGACTTGCATAGCCGATTCTGCAGCTATCATCTTTGATGATTTTTCCATCGAAAAGGTACTCCTCCGGCTGTATCAGCATGTCGACCAGGGTTGATTTGCCCGTGCCGTTGCTGCCAATCAGCGCGCAGTGCTGGCCCATTTCCAGAGAAAATGAAATATCGTGATATAAGTCTTTGGCAGGAAAACCGTAAGAAAGTTTTTCTACTCGAACCATACTTTTTATCCTCGTTTCTGCTGTTTAAATAATTTCCTTGTTAAAGTGTCCCCTCGTATCTGTCTCCTGATTGAAAAGGGATTTACTGTCCGCACCGCTTAGCTTTCTTTGCGCCGCTTTTACAACTTTTTCCACCTCTTCAGAATCTTCAATGGTAAAGTTCAGTCTGAACGCTTCTACACCCTCGATAGAAGGCATTTCGTCCAAGAGATTCAGTATCTTCCCATTCAAAATTGTGGTCGTACAGTCGCTGTGAGAAAGAATGGGGAATGCTCCATACTCGTCTTTCATTATATAGGACTTGGTTCTGCAGATGCCGCACTGCCCCATTTTTTTCAGCGGACAGTACTTGGTGAACATCAGCGGCGCACGGCCGTACACAACCATTTCCAATGCAGGGTATCCTTCGTTTTGCTCGTAGTATGCGTTGATGAGATCTCCCAGCTGTTTTTTGTTCAGTTCGTAGGACAAAGTAACCCGCTTTGCACCCAGTCTAAAAAGTTCATAGCAGCTTTCCGCATTGACCACATTAAGGGAATAATCAGTGATAAAAGGATTGCGGTTCTTGTAATAATAGATACCGCCGTATCCTCCAATGAGAAGTTCACCTTCTTTTTCTTCATAAGTAATTTGGTTTCTTCTGATAATATTATCGAAATAGATTTCCTTTATACCGCACTTTACGCAGGCGTCGTACTGCGCCTTAGTCGCAACGGAAGCTGTCAGATACGGCTTTCTTTTCTCGAAAGCGATTTTTTCTTTTGCTTCAGGGATTCTGGTGTGCCTTGCTTTACTCGCAATCTTCGCCTCATACAAAGCCTGCACAATTGCGCGTCTTGCATTATTGAGCATTTTAACAGGGATAAAGGTGTTATATTCTTCAAATTCCACATCTCCCAAGGTGAATACAGTATCATTCAGCTTGGAAAGCTGTTTTACAACCTGCTCCCTCGTCGTTGGATTGTTCTTCGCTTCCTCTAAAACCTCTCCACTGTCATACAGAAAACTCACACCCAGACCCTCCGCGTCGATGACCAGACTTGCGCCGGGATAAGCGTAAACTTTCAGATTCAGCGGAAATCGTCTGAACTCGTCTTTAGGATCTTTTTCCAGTTCATTATAAAACTGGTAGTCCTTGGTCTTATACACCACATCGCCTGCAGAAAGTTTCTCTTTAATCCTGATATAGCAGACTTCTTCCGCCCTGTTAATCAGCATGCCCTCTCTGTCATACAGCTTTACAACGGACAAGTTGACATCCTCACCGCTGTGGTCGATTCTGATGATGTCGTTCTGATTCAGGCGCCTGTCCAGCGTGATTTCGTACATACCATTGTAAGGTCCTGTAATTCTGCCAATCTCGTAGCCAAAGTTGTTGGGTCTATCGATGTTGGACAAATCTTTCGGATCCTCATGGAACAGATAACCCTTTGTAAAAGTTCTATTGAAGGTTTTCTGCAGATCCTCTTTGTCGCTGCCTGTGACTGTACCATCAAGAGCAGCTCTGTATTTGGATACCACGTTTGCCACATAGGCAGGCTCTTTCATGCGACCCTCGATTTTCAGGGAGTCGATTTCTTTCAGCTGGTCTATGTAGTCGATGGTGTTTAAATCCTTGGTAGATAACAGATAGCTTCTGCCCAGCGATTCTCCGGTGGTGCTGTCAATCAGTTCGTAAGGCTTACGACAGGAGCCCACACATCTGCCGCGGTTGCCGCTTCGGTATCCGATGAGTCCTGACATCAGGCAGTTTCCGGAGTATGATACGCACAGAGCGCCGTGGACAAAGATTTCCAGAGGAATTTTCGCAATCCGTTTGATTTCTTTGACCTTTTCGATGCTGACTTCTCTCGACAGCACGACTCTGTCTGCGCCCAGCTCTTTGAAAAGTAAAGTACCCGCAAGGTCATCGATGCCCATCTGGGTGGAACAGTGGGTTTCCATGTCTTCGAAATTCTGAACAGCGTAGTTAAACACAGCCAGGTCCTGCACAATCACGCCATCTACGCCGATTTCGTTCAGCAGGTAGAGCTGCTTCTTCATGTCTTCGATTTCGTCCTCAAAGACGATGGTGTTCATGGTTACATATATTTTCACATCTCGGAGGTGGGCATAGCTGACCGCCTCTGTCAATGATTCTGTGTCAAAATTAGATGAATAGGCGCGGGCTCCGAATTTCTGCATGCCCAAATAAACTGCATCGCAGCCCTTTGCTACCGCAGCTTTCAGTGCCTCCATATTTCCCGCCGGCGCTAATAGTTCAGTCATTGGTTCCTCCTGTCTGTTTGATAGTATCAACAACTACTCCGCCAAGCATTATACGGCATTGCCTGATAAAATGCAAGGGAATTAAGGAATACAAAGCGGTACTCGCCCGTGGGAGTTGCCCGTGGGATGCCAGTACTTCTCCGCTCGTATCCGCAAATACGTTTCTCATGAAACTCTCAAAAAATAGCCATTCGTTTTAACCTGTCAATGATATTCCATTTCGTTTTCCGGTTGCCCTCTTCCCGCTGAAATTTCTGATACAGTAATTCCTGCATCACAAAATATAGCTTCTTTCCCTCGTCATTGCCAAACTTTTCTTTGAGAATCGACTCGATAATTTCAATATTATCAATCTGTTCATAATTATCAACAATCCCCTTCCATATCACATCGACGCACTTGACAGAAAACTTTTTCACACTGAATCTTTCTAAAAAAGTTCCAATAGCTATAAAGTGTTTATCACCGCTGACAAGAAAAAGAGATTCCTCCTCTGCCGCCTCTAGTGCCATTGCGGCATGGACTGCTATTGCAAAATCTGTTGCGTTTTTCCCCGTGCCTGTCTTCTCAAATTGTATTTTTGCTTTCGTCGTAAGCTCTATATCCCTTCTATTTTTATCCTTGGTGTAATATGTGTTCGTATCCGCATAAAAAATATATACCTCATCATTTTCTGATAGCCACTCTATGCCCTTAATCCGTTCTTTCGGCGCGTTGTCTCCGTCGACATAATAAATTGACATTCCTAATCCACCTGCCTTATATTGATGTGTTATCATGATTCCGTAAGCGCGCTTTCTGTAGATATATTCTATCATACGAACGTATGTTCGTAAAGCGTTTTTTCGTATATTTTTTGTGTATTTTTCGATAGACTCGTTGACAAACTAATACTACAGTATTATAATTCCAATTAACTACTGCCGTAGTATCATATTGGGAGGCATCTTATGAAGCAGGATTTAATTATCTACCACGGCTCTCAGCAAATCGTTGAGGTACCGAAGTTTGGTATAGGCAAGAAATACAATGACTATGGACAGGGGTTTTACTGCAGCGAAAACATCGAACTTGCAAAAGAATGGGCTTGTCCCGTAAAGAACGATGGCTACTCCAATAAATACCTCCTGCACCTTGACGGAATGAACGTCATGCACTTGACGAAGGGTGAGTTCAACATTCTCAACTGGCTTGCCATTCTCCTCGCTCACAGGAAGTTTGACATCACATCTCCTGTCAGCAGCAACGCAAGAGAATTCATCCTAAGCCGCTTTTTGCCCGACACGACGGGCATTGATGTGATGATTGGTTATCGTGCCGATGATTCGTATTTTTCCTTTGCAGAAGATTTCATAAACAACACGATTTCTCTGCGAGACTTAAACCTTGCCATGCAGCTTGGTACACTCGGAGAACAGGTCGTATTGCTTTCCAAACGTTCATTTGAACAGATTGAATTTATTGAGTACGAAGTTGCCGACTACCGTGAATACTATTATAAGAGAGCCGAGCGGGATCAAAATGCGAGAGTTTCCTACGCAAGTCAAAAGAAGAACCTGCAGCAGCTCATGGACGATATTTTTATTCTCGATATTATGAGGGAGGATATGAAGAATGACGACTCACGCTTACAGTCAATTATATCTAAGTAAAGCTTCCCGCGCCGTCGGTAATATGCTCCACGATGCAATCTTAGAATTTGGAATGAACGGTGCCGATTTTTTAAAACGCTTTATTCAATCCGATGTTGCTAAGCAGTTCGAAAGCGGCAATCCAAAATACATTGCAGGGAAAAGCGGCCTGGAACTGTTTTTAGAGGTCATGGAAAAAACAACCGGCGAAGGCAGCAATGCTGAACTTATCGAAAGCTATGAGCGAAGCCCGGAATATTGGGTGGGCTGGGTACTGACCCATTATCAATGGTACTCCGGTCACACTTTCAAAAGCATTCTCGATACGGTTCCTTACGATGAACTTATCGGACTTTATGAAACACTTCACGAAGCAGACATTCAAAAAAGTTATGAAGTTTTAGACACTCATTTTGCCAGCAGCGAAAGCAAACTGAAAACCGCCAGAAAACATTGCAGTTTAACGCAGGAAGCTCTCGCCGATGAATCAGGAGTTTCTATCAATACCATCCGAGCATACGAGCGCAAAAGCAAAGACTTAAACAAAGCTCAGTCTGATATTGTAATGAGACTTGCAAAAGCTTTGAAATGTGATGTGTCCGAACTTCTCGATTAGCTTTGCGGGACATAAATAAAACCCGATTCTCATTCACGAGAGTTCGGGTTTTTATTTATGAATCATTTAATTTTCAGCATCTGATTATTCCCACTCGACCACCGATGTTATATTCTTTGGTCTGATAGGTTTGAAATCAAGTGATTTCAATGTTATTTTTCTTTCATCTCTTCCTATTCTTTTGAGTCGGAGGGGAAGTTGGTCCCATTTGTGGACCCATGGATTATAGATATTATATACACTACTCATATTAAGCTTTTAATTATCTCTAATTTTATAAGTAACAGATTTTCCTGTTCTTTCCTTTTCGACAATTCCCTTTTCTTCTAAGGTCACCAGCATTCTACTCGTAGCAGCTGCACTTTTACCAGTTCTGTCAGCCAATTCACGTAATGTCAATTCCCCATTGGCTTCTAAAAATGTTTTCACGAATTCTTCGCCCTTGCTTACAATATCTCGTTTTACATTTTTATTTGCTTCAGATTTCTTAATTATCTCGTTCACAATTGCAATTTGACTTGGATTTTTTCTTCTAGATATTCCTTTTAAAAAAGATTCTATTTGATCACAAATTAAATCAACATACTCTTTTTCTTCTAAAACAATCGACTTTCCCTCATCTTGTTTTTCTAATTTATTCTCAAGTTCTCTCTGGTAGCTTTTCCAATGCGAGATTATTTCTACTTTCCTATCAATGGAGTATAATTTATCATCAATAACTAATATCATTGATTTTACTTTCCAATCTTCTTGTTGCACAAGGTAAGCCATCTCTAACATACAGTTTAATGACTTTGTATATTCTGCAGATAACACAATTATTATATTGTCGCAACCTGCAATTTCAGCCATGAAATCATATAAATCATCATTTGCTATTAACTGCGTTTTATCCCTTTTAACATCAAATTTCTCATTTAGCTGCATTTCCAATTCATCAGCATATATAGTACCATCTTTCCAACAATATGATATAAATAGACTTTCTTTCATTATTATTACCACCCTAATGTATTAAAACTCACTTATGTTATAACTTACTATTATCTCCATTCTTAATAAAAATATTATTTCGATATCATTTTTCATCTACATTTTTCTATGCTTCAACTTGTTAATAGCCATACTTACAATATCAAAAATCAATCCTATTGCAACTAAGGCAACAAAGTTTACTGTAAGTCCAATAATCCACATTACTGGAGATCTATCATATGTTATGTTTTGGAATAAGACAGTTACTACAACTACAAACCCAACAAAAATTATATATTTTCTTTTTGTTAGAATAATGCCCTCATTAGCAAAAAGCAAAATCCCTATTGCAGCGCAAGCAAAAGCCAACACAACTAGCATTCCTATGACCGTTTCATATGCTACCATCACAAACAGCATCGGTACAATCCACAGAAAAATAGGGATGGCGTCTGAGTCACCCAGTTTAATACCTCTTTGATAAAAATTTTTTTGCTTCAACACATAGAAAAGCTTTTCTGAAACAATGTAACCACTTACTGCTGCAAAATATAATGCCAATATCCGTTCCGAACTCCAAGCGTTTGCTTCCCCAAAGGCTATATCTAACGTATGAGCTATCATTGGAATTACCATTGACGTCAACATCAGTACTAGCAAATCAGTAGTTTTATTTCCCCCTGTATACTTCATTTCGTTCTTTTTAGACAAACCTAATTCTATAACATCTTGGTTAATTTCATTTTTTCTCTTACAATCCCCTGTATATTTTAGTTGTTTTTTTAGCTCAAAATAATGGTATATAATAAACTGGCATGACAAAAATCTCACATTAGCGTCCTTATTCTCGTAAGCGTGTAGATATCCTGCCGCTTTTAGCGTCTTACAAACATCTTCTGGAATTTCGCTTTCTATGTTTCCAGTATTTTTCTTATCCATGATTTTAATAATTTTCTTTACATATTTTTCTGTTTTATCATCAAGGATTTGAAAGTTTTTTTCTGTAACTAATGTCTGTTCAAATCTAAATCTTTTAAAAATACATTTGAAAGATGCTTTCCATATTTCATTTATATTTTTCAAAACCAATTCTTTGTTATGAGTTATCCTAATAAATTCAATATTTCTTGTTAAAATTCCTGCTTTAACAGACTCTATTTCAACCATTACATCATCTATAAATTTACAAAATTGATTTTTTTCTTCTTCTGTTACTTGAAATTCATTTTCTAAAAACAAAAAAGCATTTTGTGTAAGCAAAGTAAATTCATTATAATTGGTGCTAGAATATAAATAGTACAAGTCAAAATGAGAATTCCTAATCTAATATTTCATGGTACAATGTAGGTACCGCACTGAAGGAGGATCTCATTATGGCAAAGCACTATGACAA
>JALEOD010000011.1 GCA_022767345.1 Emergencia sp. | reverse complement strand
TCCTCATGGTCGTCCACCGTATATTTCTCGCTGATCTCAATTTTCTGGATGAGCCGCATGAGGGTGGGACGATCAAGCTCATGTAAATCGTAGTAATCCTGCACCATGTCCAGCCATGCGTCTACGGATTGCTCGTTCTCCCAGCTGGCGGCAAGCTGCTCCGTCAATTCCCGGCGGCGCTCCTGCTTGGCCTTGCGCTCGGCCTCATAACCGTTGAGAAGCTGGACGCAGAGGTTTTCCGGGATTTTGCCCAGCACCTTGTCCTCGTAGGCGGACTGCACCAGACGGTCAAGCTCCGGCAACCGCCGGTCGATGGCGCTCAGTTCCGCTTGGAGTGTCTTGAGTTTTTCCCGTCCGGCAGACTCCTTCTGCGCGAGAATTTTTTCACGCAGCTTTTCCCGGCTGTTCTGCGCCCATATCGCCTTGCAGCGGATGTCCGTCAATACGATTTGCGTCAACACCTTCTGGTTGATGTAGTGGGACGAACAGGCATTTTTGCCGCCCGAAGCGTACCGGTTGCAGACATATGCCTTGTACTCCGGTTCCTTGTCAGACACCTTTTTACGGTAATCCCGCATATACCGCATGGAGGAACCACAGTTCATGCACCGGAGCAGACCGCCGAACAGAGAAACAGTGCCGCTTTTTCCGCTGCGCCCTCTGGCGGGGTGGTTGTCCATCCGCTGCACGGCGTCCCACACATCCTGAGAAATCAGCGGCTCGTGGGTGTTCTCCACCCTGATCCACTCGCTCTCCGGCTTACTGACCTGCTTGTGATTCTTGTAGGAGACAGTGCCCGTCTTGTTCTGTACCATGTGGCCGAGATACACCTCGTTGCGGAGGATGGTTTTCACCGTCACATCATTCCAGAACGGCGTTTCAGCCCGGTGATTTTCCCGCCCCTCCGCCATGTAGTAGAAGGTTCTGGGGGCGGGGACTTTTTCGGCATTGAGAATCAGGGCAATTTTGCGGAAACCGTTGCCCTGCAATCTCAGGTCAAAGATGTGCCGCACTACCGGAGCAGTCACCGGGTCAATCTCAAGAATGTGCTTGTCCGCCGCGCTCTTCCGGTAGCCGAGGGGAGCGTAGCAGCCCACATATTTCCCCGCCTTGAAGGTGGACAGCTTCACCGCCTTGATTTTGTTGCTGGTATCCCGCGCATAGAGGTCGTTCATGACATTTTTCAGAATGACCAGCATTTCATTGTTCTTGCGGATGGTATCCACACCATCATTAAGGGCAATAAAACGGCATCCGAGGGACGGAAAAATGAAGTCGGTATATTTGCCCGCTTCAATGTAATCACGACCAAGCCTACTTAGGTCTTTGGTTAGTACCAAATTGATCTTATGGTCGGTCGCATCCTGCACCAGCCGGTTGAACCCCGGACGGTCGAAGGTTGTCCCTGAGACCCCATCGTCGCAGTAGTAGTCGAAGAGCGTCCAGCCCTGTTCCCGCACATACCGGGCGAGCATTTCCTTCTGATTTTCGATTGACACAGACTCACCGGCGCGTTCATCGTCCCGGCTCAGTCTGGCGTAGATTCCAACACTGTACTGTTCCTGCATTTTCTTCTTTAACCTCCCGAAATGCAGTGCGTATCACAATCAGAAATCCTGATTGTCTTATACCACCGCGCCGCTGTTGATTCCACTGGGCAAAGTGCCGGGATTCACTGCACCCTTTCCAACTTTTCCATCGTCAGGGCATCCAGCATATCGCCCATCACCAGGTCTCCGGCAAAGAAGCTGCGAACATGTTAGACGGTTCCGTCCTCCATGTAGAGGTCAATCTTGTCTGGAATCCGTAATTTCTTGGGTTCTTTCGGGCAGATATTATCCATGCGGCTGTATTGATTTTTCATATAACAATTTCCTCCGTATTTGTCGTGTGTGGCACAGCAGTCAGCCGCAGTCAAGGAACTGGCTTCGCCTCGCTGCGCGTCCTTGACAGCGGTGTTCTGCCTTGCAGCTGGGTAACCAAGGCGGCAAAGCCGCCCTTTGCAAAAGGCTTTGACTGGTTATGATTCTGTTTACATGACGCACTCCTTCCCGCTGGTGGGGAGGGCGGACGGAGAAAAAAGATAAGAGCCGCATGACGGTAAAAAATCTTCCCATACCGACTACACAGAAATCCCAGCAGGATTTCTACGTTCATGCGGCATTAGGAAGACTTCGCTTCGTCAGCGGCTCCACAGCACAGCTACTTTATTTGATTGACTTCAGTATATCAGGAACGGGTGTTCGAGTCAAGATTCACAGCGAAAAAAGTGTTCGTGTTGGCGTAAAAAATGCACTGCAAAAGGAGCGGGGAGTGAGATTTGAGAGAATAGCAAGCACATCAGGTGTGGCCACACACCGGAAAAATGGGCGTTTCGGACTGTCTGCTGGATCGCCATTTTTCTATTTTGGGAGTCTCCCAAACCCTTGATCTTAGCCTTTTGCTGTAACCTTGACAGGGAAGCATTTGCTAAATCCCCTTTCTACCAATCGTCAGCACCCATTTGTGATTAAAAAAGATGTCATTATTTTTGAGATATGGAGAAAAGCCGGTTTTGTCATGGCCGGTTATATCTGCCTGCATACGCTGTCTGATTATTTCACGAATGGCGGCTGGTGTTTGTGTAAGAGCAAGCCAATTTTCCAAATGCTGCGGCATTTCCGTTGTTTCGGATTTTTCTACGGCAAGGCCATGTGTTTCAAACAGGCTTAACATTTCTGCCTTGCTTAGATTTTTTACATGAGAGGGGTCGCGTAAAGTTTCAATTTCATCTTCTGTTTTTCGCAGCGGTTCGTCAGCGGCTTCCATATCTATCATTACCAACTTGCCGCCGGGTTTTAGTACCCGAACCATTTCGGAAAAAACAGCGGTTACATCTGTAAAGTGGTGGAAAGCAAGGCGTGAAAATACAATATCAAAGCTATTGTCCAGAAAAGGAAGTTCCTCCGCATATCCTTTCACGAAAACCATATTGCTTAAATGTTCTTTATCGGCTTCCTGCTGTCCAATCTGCAACATGGGAACCGTTGCGTCCAGACATACGACTGTCTGTACCAATGGCGCAAAGGAGCGGCCGCAGGCACAAGTCCCGGCAGCTACTTCTAAAAGCGTGTTTTCCTTGCATGGCGCGACGCAGGAAATTGTGTAATTCAAATATTCCTCTTTTGTGAAGTTGACGGATTTGCTTTCAAAGTTCGGGGCTTGTATCTCAAAGGAGTGATTGATTATTTCTATGTTCTCTGGTTTCATAATGCGGTTCCTTTCTTTGGCGTGAAAAGGGATTCCATATCTGCCTTTTCCAACTGCAACAATTTTATCTTTTTATCTATTCCCCCCGGCGTAACCCGTTAGGCTGCCGTTTGTGCCTACGACACGATGACACGGAACAATGATTGAAATTTCATTGTGGCCCACCGCGCCGCCTACAGCCTGCGCTGACATACGGGGCAATCCTTTCTTCACGGCGATCTGCTTTGCAATTTCGCCATATGTCATAGTCTGGCCGTATGGAATGGTACAGAGGATTTCCCATACTTCATTCTGAAAGGCTGTGCCGGTGAAATGAAGCGGTACAGTAAAATCCGGCTCTTTCCCCGAAAAGTAAATGTCAAGCCACTGTTTTACTTGCTCAAAAAGGGGAATTTCTTTTTCCTCATGCTCTTTGTCCAGATAAAGGGCAAAATATTTTTGCCCCTCGAACCATAATCCGGTTAAGCCAATATCATCTGCGGCTAAAAGAATATCGCCAATGGGGGAACCATAATGACTGGTGTACTGCATTATCAGCCCTCCAATTCAAAATACTGATTAGAGTCCTGCGGAGCCTGTACGCGTTCCGTGTCCGTGTAGGAACGGATTTTGGAGCAGACCGTAATTTTATAACTCTCAAACAGTTTTTCTCGTCCCTCTTTCTGGCTCATGCGGTGCTGCATGGCGTTTCTCCAACGCTCTACGGCGGCCTCGTCCGTCCATATATTCATGGACAGCAGTTTACCGTCCTCATTTAGACTGGAAAACCGCTCTGCCCGGATAAAACCCTCAAATCCGGCAAGCAAAGGTTTCAACATGGCCGCAAGGTCAAGGTATTTCTTCATTCCGGCCTTTGTGGGCTTCACTTCAAACAAAACAATAATATTTGCCATTTCTTACTTCCTCCTATTCTCAAATCATTTCCGGCTTGCACCGTTTACAAGGGCGGTAGCCGTTTATCAATGCTTCTTCCAAAGTATCAAAAAACACAATATTTTTCTCTAATGGTGTGCGCGATGAACAGGACGGGCAGCAAACAATTTTCGTAGATTTTACTGCAACAAAAAATTGTCCGTCATACCGTTTATCCTTGTTTTTGACCGCTTTTATCTTTTCTTCTCGTTCCACGGCTTCCTCCTTTCTTCGGCGCATAGTCTTTCATGCCGGGAATAGCCCCGCCTGCAACAGCCCACAAATACAAACTGGCAACGCTGCAATAAGGGCTGAACCGCCTGCGGTATTTTTCAAACAGCTTGCGGTCTATTTTCCTGTGGTGGTAGACCATACGCAGCCCATGCTGGATTGCCAAATCGTCAAAACTGAAAATATCGGGACGCTGCAAGCAGAACAGCAAAATCATTTCCGCTGTCCATACGCCTATGCCTTTAAGGGAAGCCAATTCTTTAATTGCGTCTGCGTCCGGCATAAGGGCGATACGCTGCAAGTCAAATTCTTTATCCAGTACCTTTTTTGCAAAATCCTGAATGTATTCTGCCTTGCGAAATGTCATGCCAAAAGACTGTAATTCGGAAATGCTTGCTTCAGCAATAGCCGCAGCATTTACATCTCCAAAACTGTCTTTCATTCTCTGCCAGATGGTAGCCTGCGCCTTTGTTGAAATTTGCTGGCCGATAATGTGATGGACGACAGAGGAAAACAAATCGATATCTATCTCGCGGTCAACATGACCGATTTCATCAATGACAGCACCTAAAATTTTGTCCTTGCCTTTCAAATATTCCACTTCGGTTTTTCCATAAAGGAAATACAATCGCTAACCCTCCCCTCTGTCTTGACTTTTTCTTTTGGACATATTATGATTTTATCACAATAAACGGGCTAATACTATTATAAAATCACCGGATATTATCATTATATTTTCAAAGGAGAAGCGGTAATGGAAAATGAAAAAGAGGATTTCATCAATTCGGTCAATCTGAATATCAACACGGATTTTCCCTATCTGGTTCTTGATGTTATCAACGATAAATCCTATCCCAGAAATCCGGGCTTTCAGGTCATGCACTGGCATGAAGATTTGCAATTCATCTATGTACTGAATGGTATAATAGAAGTACGGACACTTGATAATGCGATACGGGTACAGGCAGGAGAAGCAATTTTTATCAATAAGAATGTAGTGCATATGGTAAGTCGGCTTGGAGATTGTCATTATAACAGCTTTATTTTCCCCGCATATTTCCTTGAATTTTATCCCGGAAGTCCGGCGAAAATCTTTGTTGAAAACATAACGGCAAACGAACAGCTTTCCGTTTTCCGGTTTTCTTCCCTTGTTGACTGGCATAAAGATATGACAGTGATATTACAGCAGTTAGTAGAGATTGAAAGAAATAAAACGGCATTTTATGCCTATGAGGTTTTAGTCCGGCTTTCTGCCCTGTGGCTAATTATGAGAAAAAACATAACAATCCCGCCAGAAGGAAAGGAAAGCGTTGTCAATCTTCGTATGCAAAAAATCCTTCGCTATATTGAAGAACACTACGCAGAGGACATTACATTAGCTGATTTATCAAAAAGCGCAAATATCAGCAAATCAGAGTGTTCCAGATGTTTCAAATTAAGTCTGAATACTACGCCTTATAAGTATCTCACTGAATATCGTCTGTCAATGGCAGCGCAGCTTTTGAAAACTACAATCGAACCTGTTGGCAATATTGCGGCAAGCGTTGGTTTTCGCCAAATGAGCCATTTTGGAAAATGCTTTAGAGAAAAAACGGGCTATTCTCCAAAAGCATATCGAGAAATGGAGAATACCCCTTAATGTTTTCAGGGCATTAGGCGACAAAATGATATGCAATCAATATTGATAGATTGTTACTTATTTAGATTATTACTTGATTCTTTGGTATTTCTTTATTTAGTATTTTATTGTGCGGGATTTTCCTTGTGTGGCTTCTCCTTGTGTGGATTTGCCACATCTGGATTTTCCATGTGTGGATATTGCCCATGCGGATGGAAAGAAAAAGGGGCGATTTGCGCTCTGAGCAGCGTTTTCCTATGTAGGAATATCGGGGATATGGCAATGCCTTCAAAAACCGCTTACAGCGAAAGAAAACGCCCAAAATCGACCTTTATCCTGACAGTAAATTGTCCTGTCCATCCACCATTCAAGTCCAAAAAATGCCTGTCCCACAGAGACTGATTAGCTCGGCCATGGGGACAGGCGGTTTGGATTTTCTGATTGCTTATGCACTGCTGATTTTGTGTCATT
>JALEOD010000010.1 GCA_022767345.1 Emergencia sp. | reverse complement strand
CCATAGATACGACGGTATTCCATTTATAGTTTGCTTAGTAACACCGACACGCAACTATTTGATGTTGGCAAACACCACGTTCCTTAGGAAGATTAGTCATTCTTCACAGGAGTTGCGCCGAGATAACATCAAGGGCAGTTTCAACGGAAGTGACATCATGCGGGAGTTTGAAGGCATTGAAAATATTCCTGAAAACTTTGAGTTTCTGTATAATTCTCACGAAAACTATACCTTTGAAGAAAATCTTGACCGTTTGGTAGAAGCAACAAATAATATTGCTCCCACCGGAAAAAGATTTGTGCCTACTGAATTACAGGTTGAATGCATCAGAGAATCCGTTGACCGAGCAATTTCATTTTTGAATTCCGTAGAATACGGGGTTTTGAACGATGACTTAAATGACCGTGTTCGTGCGGTAGAATCAGAAATCGCAATCGCAGCTTTTATTGACAACGTTAATTTGCGGGGAAGAATCATCGAATACTTGATTACTGCTGAAGATGATCTGAAAGCAACCCTAATGAACTGTCTGCATACAAGACAACCTCTCCCAGAAATTTTTACAGCCGATGAATTGGGCGACTATGAACGAGAGTTTGAGCATTATCTTACGGAAACGGATATTAAGACAAAAGTTTTGTTCTTATCCAGTAACCCGAAAGGCTATAATATTGATAAATTGCTCTCGTTTCTCTCTGAAGAGAAAAGCGTGTACTTAGTTTTTGTCGTTGCTATTGATGAAGACAGGACAATTCAAACCCGGCTGTGTTCAATGTTCAATCGACAACTCTTGTCCGGCACAAGAATTATTAAACATTGGGCGGGGCGGAATTCTCGTGGTGTAACTCAATATGAAGGAAGAGTGTTAGAAGCCATAGTAGAAGATTTTGATTCTGGTATTGACTATGATGCCTCACAAGATATGATTACCGATTTTCTCCGTGGTTAATTTGCATCTTCAATTGATAGTTCAGCTCCGTAGGAGCGTAGCCAATTTCTTTGAAATTGTTAAAGGGTTTGGGATGCTGACCAACAAGTTTTTGCACGAGTGGGTACCGCTGTGTATTGCTTGCTAACCCCGTAAATGGAGTTAGCAAGCAAACTGGATTTTGCAAAAATCGCAAAGTGTACATACACCTGCTGTGCTTGCTATTCTGCAAGTTCAGTAGGTGGCAGGCACGGCGATTTTCTCAAGTGGGGCCCCACTTGATTTGCTTGCTATTCTCCGTTTCTCATGATAGCAAGCGACATTTTCCAAACGCTTTGCGATGATGAGCAAGAACTATACCGAGGAACGAAAAGACCTCAAAGCCGAGGTCAAAGGTCTGCAACAGCAAATTCATGAACAGGAACAGCAGGCAGAGAATATAGAGCAGTTTGTTCAGCGGGTAAAGAGGAACAGCACCCTCACGGAGCTGACCCCATATGCCCTCAGAGAGCTTGTCAAGGCGGTCTATGTGGATGCACCTGACAAGTCCAGCGGCAAGCGCAGGCAGAAGGTACATATCGAGTACGACCTTGTGGGCTACATTCCCGTGGATGAGCTGCTAAAAGCGGAACAGGCATGATTTTGGTCATGCCTGTTCCAAGAAATTTGATTTTACTGTCTTACCAGCAGAGAGCTTCGCTTCCGCCCTTTTTATTATACTCTATTTACCAGAACTTCACTTCAGCCTTTGCGTCTTTATAATCTGCGCTGATCATGACTTCGTTCCAGCAGCCGTAGCATTCCGGCAGGTCGTACCAGCGGTCGTCTGCCTTCACTGCGGTCAGCGCAATTTTCTGTCCCACGTAGGTTTCACTGTTGGACACTGGTACTGCGTGTTTTTCGTCACTCAAATCCAAAGTGGAGATGATGCTCGGAATGGTAACCAGCGTCTTTTCGCCTGCTTTCACGTAGAGGTTTTCATTCTGGAATACCACTTTAAATTCCTCGCCGTTATCTGCGCGAACAGTGGTAACACCTGTATCAAAGCCACCTGCAGAGTCAATCTCTATGTCCACGATGGTGCCCGCTGCCACAATCGGGCTGAACGGGATATTTCTTTCGCCAAAGTAGGACTGCAGCTTATTCACCGCTTCTGCGGCAGGTGTTTTCATCAGAATATCGCCGACTTCGATTGCCAGGGTCATCTGTCCCAGGGCGGAGGCTTCCAGATGCTGCTTCTTATTCATCATCCATGCCGCAAAGCCGATCCCCTGATTGAATGCCTGACACATGTATCTTGCGATTTTTTCGCATGCAGCGCCGTCCATAGGGTCTTCCGTTCTTGCGACGATGGTATCACCGGCTTCGCTTGCCAGAATTACCGGGCTTGTAGGAACGCCGTGCACCGGCAGAAGTCCTGTATTCAGCTCCGGCACCGCGCGGCCGTTTCCGTCAGTGTCGATAATCGGCAGTCCGCATTTCCACGCTGCGTAAAGAGGAAGCATGGTGTTTCCGCCGCCCATTTCACCAGAGTAAACGTATTTCAGTTCTTTGCCCAGAAATCTTGCCTCTTCGCTCATGCCCTTTACAGCGTTGACAGATTCGTCCTGAAAAGTTCTGCCCTTGGTTGCAACCGGAGAACCCAGCGCTGCAATCATAGTGGATACTACATTCGGGTCGTCTTCCATCTCGTCGATGTCAATCATTTTAATAAAAGCACTCGGGTCTTCTGCGTACATCGCTTCGATCAGCGCCAATCCCTCTTCAGCGCTGCCGCCGCCTCCACCGCCGTAAAAGCTGGAGCCGTAAACGATGCTTACCAATTCCTCACGTCTTAATTCTCTTGCCATTTTCTTACCTCTCAAATCTATTCCGCTTTAATAAATATGGTTTCCCTTTTCCATCACGCACTCATCATCAATCCAGACAGTCGGCGCGTTGATAATCATATCATAGTGCATATCGCAGTCCTGCTGTCCGCCCATGAACAGGTTGTTGCCGCAGGCGATATGAATGGTGCCGAACACTTTCTCGTCGACCAGACCGTTGCCCATGATTTCACAGGTCGGATTGGTGCCGATACCAAATTCGCATACATTCTTTGCAGCATCTTCAAACTGGCCGACAAATTCCTCAAACATCTCTGCGTCAGCACCTTCTGTCTTCACAATTCTGCCGTCCGCAAAGGTCAGGGTCAGCGGTTCTTCCATCACCTTAAAATCTGCGATAACGCCGTCGACTACCAGCACACCGTCGCCTTTTGTTTCAATAGGCGCCACCATGGCTTCTCCTGCCGGAAGATTGCCGAATGCACCCTTTTCCGTCAGTTTTCCGGTATCCGCAATCCCTTCTCTGCCGCCGCAGTAAAGGGTCAAATCGGTGCCTGCCTCAGTGGTAATATGTATTTTTTCAGCCTTTGTCAGCTTCTCTGCCAGAATGTTTCCGATGCGCTCTACCTCATCGTAATCAGCGCCTAAAGTCATCTTTACAATATCTTCGGTGATGCCCGGCATGGAAGCAATTCTGCAGCCTCTTTCTGTGGCTTCCGCTCTGCCTTTTGTGTGGGTGTAAGAGCCGGTGGTAATCATCATGCACACCTGTGCCTCGTCGAGGGCCGCCTTGCAAAGCTCCGGCATTTCGCCGCCCTGATGGACAGGACCTACTGCCATAATTGTTTCGATACCCAGATCGTTTCCTGCTTTTACAAATTCCCTGGCAAGATCCAGCTGCTCAATGTCGGTGAGAATCAGGAATCTCTCGCCCGGTTTTACACCCATGCAGGACTGGATAGAAATTTTTGCCGCTTCGTAAGTATTCATGGTTTACGCCTCCTTAACAAATGGATTGTATTTCGGGTTCTTCACTACAGTGCAGAGAATCCAGTAAACGACGATGGTTACCGCAATGCCGACCAGCTCTGGAATGAAGAATTTGTCGAAGTAGGTAGTCAGCGCGCCGCAGATCCATGCGATAATGCCAAGCCAGTTGACACCCGGGAACGGCTCCCAGCCTTCAGCCTTGCCGCGGCCCATGATCCAGTAATCCGCAATGAGCACTGCGCAAATCGGTGTAATCAGATAGCTGAGAATAGACAGGAAGTCTACAAAATAGTAAACGATGCCGCCCAGGGAGAGCAGAATACCGATAATACCGCAGATTGCTGTCACGATGGCTCTTCTGTCATCTCTCATTTTAAAAATATCTACCACTGCGATACCTGCTGAATAAGCGTTTCCTACGTTGGTTGTCCATGTTGCCAGAATCAGAACCAGCATACCTGCTGCAGGAAGACCTACATTGGCAAACATTACAGTGATATCTGAATCACCGGAGCAGATAGACAAAATTGCGCCGCATGCCAGCGCGCCGACACCCGCCGGAATGACACCAAAGAGACAGGAAAGGGCTGCGCTTTTTCCGTCTTTACTGTAACGGTTATAGTCACCGCAGGTTGCCGCCCCGGAGATGAATCCACCAACAGAAATGGTAATGCCAACCAGCATGCCGCCACCGCCTGCCGGCTCATATGCTGACAATACTGCAGTACCGCCGTCGCCCAAGGCAATCGACACACCGTAAATTAGAAATACAAACAGGAGCGGCACACTGACTACGTTGAGAATCTTTGTCAGACCGATGCCGTAAAATGCCGTAATCAACATCAGCGTACCCCAAAGGATACATGCCAGCCATTCAGGAAATGCAATTCCAAAGCTGGACTGCATGAGTGAACAGAATGAAGACGCACAGACAATAGTCTGATAGCCGTACCACCCAATCATGGAAATTGCGATAATCAGGGATAGGGTATACTGAGAACCTCTGTCACCCAGCGCCCTTGATACTGCCATTACAGTCGGTCTCCCGGTCTGCGCCGACTGGGCTGCAATGAGCATCATCAAAGCTACTACGATTCCGTAGCCGATGAACATCGCCAAGATGGAATCTTTAAAATTCAGTCCGGCTGATACCATAGCGCCTACCATCAATGCCGGTACGCAGATTACATTTCCCGCCCAGATAAAGGCGATAGACGGCCAGCTCTTTTTTTCACTGTCCGGAACCTGTTCCAGCGTAATTGTTTCAACATGACTTTTCTTTACTTCAGCCATATCGGTTCCTCCTTTCGGGATAAACAAAAGTATTATTGCGTTGTAGTAAGTATATCAGCATGGGATATCCCCTGTCATTGGCGTAATTGCGGAAAAAGTCTTTATATTTTTGTGCATATAAACAATCAAAGGATAATTTGCCAGCGAATATATGGAAAAATTTCATGATTATTTATTTATATTTACAATTATTTCTTGCGTTTCCATTTCCCTTGGAATAGAATATAGACATTACAATTAATATGGAGGTAATCCTATGAGCCTTACTGTTTCCGACTGTCTGAAACTCCCTTCTCTGCGCAGTGCCAAAGTCATTGCAGGTCATAAAGGGCTTTCCCATATCGTCAACAATGTTTCTGTACTGGAAATTTACGATGCCGAACTGTTTTCTCTGGAAGCCCCGGTCAACGACAGCGACATGACGCTGACCTCTTTCCGCGCTATCGCAGATAACTATGAGCTGCAGTGCAAGCATATTGAGCAAATGCACAGTCTGGGTGACGCTGCCGTAGTGATTTACTACGTAGGAATTTACCTGAAAGAGATTCATCCTTCTCTCATCGAAACTGCCGACCGACTTGGGTTTCCTCTGATTGTCATGCCCGAAGGCCGGATAGACTGTTTCTATCGGGAGGTTCTTTACGATGTTTATAAAGCGATTTTCCATGCGAAAAATAAAGAAAAAGACCTGATTAATAACGTGGTAGCCCTATTTTCGAGACTGCCGGAGAACCGCAAAAATCTGACGAATCTGCTGCGCCTTATCAGCGATTCACTCAAGTGCACAGTGCTTCTTTCTGATACGGTCATGAACAACGTCTGTCTGTCAAAATATCCCGCTTCCAACGACATCACGGCCTCTGACATACACCAGCTTTACGAAAAAACCGACTGTTCAGATGCCCACGGCGCGGAAGGTCTTTGGCAGGGGCGGGCGCTGCGCATTTTTCGCCTGCCCTTCACCGTCTTTGAATACCGAAACTTCTCGATTTACGCCATCGACGAATTCGGCTCTCTCACCATGGACGACATGTACGATGTGGTTGAACTACTGGAAATTTTCTCCAGGCTTTGGAATCTGGACGCAGACAACATTCTGGAAAACTCTTTGATTTCATCCATCCTGGACGGTGACTCAGAAAAAATGCGCCAGATTTCCACAAAGCTTTCTATCGATATTCGCACCATCAATACTTCAGTATTTTTGCGTCCTTCACTGAGCGGTCTGGAGCCCCAGGACAAACTCCGCCTGCAGAGAGAAATGGTGCAGCAGATTAAGTCCTGCTCTGAAGACTGGGGCAAAACCGTCATCGTAGATACCTATGAATCCCTCATCGTCAGCTTCATTATGTACTCCCCCACCGATAATACAGACAGGGAATATTTCCAGGAAATGACAGAACGGCTGGACACCCTCTGCACAAACTATACCATCTCCTTCTTCCCGTGTGACAACAAGGCAGAGGAAACCCGCAAAACCTATCTGCTGTACAGTGAAACCATTCCTCTCGCCATTTCCATCTTCCCGGGCCGGAAATTATTCTCCTACGGTGATATTCTCTTCGCCCACCAATGCGAAACCATCTGCGGCGAAAAGAATGATTCCTTCCGCATCTGCCGCAACATTCTAAAGCCGCTGCTGGAAGACGCGGATAGTGACGCGCTGCTGGAAACCCTCAGCGTTTATTATCTGGACGCCGGCTGTGAAGTCAAGGCTACCGCCAGCCGGCTTTTCGTCCACAGAAATACCATTCAATACCGGCTTAATAAAATCTATGCCATTACCAATTTTAAGACAGACGACATGCTCGCAAGCCACCTGATGTATCAGACCATCGCCTGCTATAGACTCCATCCGGAGCTGTTTGAGGTGTAGATTTATTCGTGGAATTCAATGTATCTTTCTGCCAGTTTTCAGTTTTTTTAAGAGATGTTTTTCAAAATGCCGATTTTGTTTGTAAATAAGAAAACTTTTCCGCAGGTTTTGAAAACCACACTATATCCAAATCTGGCTTTCTGCTCTGCTGCCGGCAAAATCCCGCTCCAGCATAGCTTTGTGACTGAGGAATGCCTCATCTGCAAAATATCTTGCGCTTTGTGAGCAAGCTGCAATACATGCCTGACATTTGATACAAATACCGGTCGTTTCAAAAGGCTCCTTCGAATGAATGCTCCCCATAGGACAGCACTCCGCGCAAAGTCCACAGCCGGTGCATTTTGCAGAATCAGTCACCGGCCTGGCTTTCAGGAAAACTGCCGGCGCGCCATCCAGTCCCTTCGGCACATAATAAGGTCCTGCCGGATGATTTCCCGGAAATACCTCTGCACTGAGGGCATGTCCTGTCTGCAAGTTCTTCATCGCACCTTTTCCCAGCTCTGCCGCTTTTTCAAAGTCCGCTCTTTCCGGTCTTCCCTCCGCCACCTTCGCAAAGGCATGGCGGCACACAAATGCCCCGCCGCCCTCCAGTTTAAAGCCTGCCTCTTCCAGCAAATCCGAAAGTTCAGCCAGACTGTCATCAAAACTGCGTCCGCCGAAAGTAACTACAGGCACGCAGGAAGCTCCGAAACCTTTCACTGAGTCTCTGATATAGGGCATGATTTTGTTGGGTACCCTGCCCGCATAAGTCGGCAAGCCGAATATCACGAAATCCTCCTCGCTGAAAGAGACCGACTTCTGTCTGTTTTCCGGCTTTGTGAGATCAAGCTCCCGCACCTTGGCAGGATTCAGCTCTGTCACAGCATTCCTTGCAGCCACAGCGCCCAGGTTCTCCAATACCGCTTCTGCAACAGCCTTTGCCGCAGCCTCTGCAATGTGAACCGTCAGCTCCTTCGTGCCGCCTGTCGGACTAAAGTATACTGCCCATATATGCTTTATCATAATGTTCCCCTTTCTCTCGCATAATCCAGCAAACAATCACTGGAGTTCTCTAATTTTTCGTCTATAACCAGCTCCAGCATTTCATCTAATATGCTGCCGATGGCAGGGCCGGGCTCTGCGCCCAGCTTAATCAAGTCACCGCCGCTTATGGCAAGCTGTTTCAGATTCCAACAGGTACCGCTGTCGATAACGGCTTTGACGCTGGCCTCCTCGCCAAAAACTGCATAGTACATTCTGGTAACAAATTCCCCCTCTGCTTTCAGCATGCGGCAAATGCTCTGCGCCAGCGCCTGCTGCGCCTGCGTTTGCTGCTGCGGCAAAAACGGCTGCGCCGCCAGAAGTCTCGCGATGGCCGACGCCTGCTCTACCGTCCTGTTATCATACTTCAATTCCCGCAGGGCTTCCTTTGTCCCCTCAGGAAAAAGCACTGCAAGGCGAAGGGAAAGTTCCTCGGGAAGTTTCTTTACAGAAGCCGGTACAAGTCCAGGGCAGCACACCCGCAGCACCTCATAATAGCTGCCAATGACCGTGTCCACAGCAGGTCCCAGAACCAGCTTGGAAAATTCCCCATTGATTCGTTCTTTAGAAATTTTTGTCAGCAGATGTGCGCAGCTGCGAACCGCCTTCGCCGTCTCCATATCCATCTGAAAACACAGCACTGAACGGAACCGAAGGGCACGCAATATCCGAAGGGCGTCCTCCTCAAAGCGTTTCTGCGGCTCCCCGACACAGCGAACCATTTTATGCTTGATATCATAGGCGCCGTTATGCAAATCCACCAGTCCCCGCTCCGGATTATAGGCAAGGGCATTCATGGTGAAGTCACGCCGTTTCAGGTCCTCTTCAAGATTGGGCGTAAAGATTACCACCTCCGGGTGGCGTCCATCCAGATAATCGCCGTCAATGCGGTAGGTGGTAATTTCCACCGGCCCGCCTTCTGTCAAAACCGTAACCGTCCCATGCTTTGCGCCGGTCTGCACCGTCTTCGCCTCTCCAAAACACGCTGTCGTCTCCTCGGGACGTGCTGAAGTGCAGATGTCCCAGTCAGAAGGCTGCCGCTCCATAAGCAGATCCCTGATACAGCCGCCTACAGCGTAAGCCTCGTGACCTTGCTGCTCCAAGGCTGCAATGACATTTTTGACGTGGGCTGGAAGATTTAAAAGGCTCTGATGTTCCTTGCTGTAAGAAAACAGCGTTACGCAAATCCCAATAACCACAGCAATCTGCCCAGCCACTACTATGCCGACAATTAACAGGTGCCCTTGCAGCCACCACTGGGTCCAATTTTCCGGAAACAACTCCACGCTACCGTACAAAGTCAAATACACCGTCTGCACGGTTCGCAGCATGCGCAGCCTTTTTCCACAGTCAGAATTTCCCCTTATGGCAATGTCCGACAAATTGGTCAAAAGCTGAAACTGGAAATACAAGTTCAAAATGCTAATCAGCATGGTAAGCCAAGGAAGTTCAAATTCTACTCCTGTAAAGTCTGCAGCCCATACTATCACTGCTTCCGCTGCCAGTATCCCGCCGATTGGTTTTAGGAGAGAAGCCGCCGGCTCCCACTTTGCAATGGTATCCAGCGCCATGAACATGAGAAGATAACCTGCCCATGCCGGCAAAAATTCCACTTTTCCCCCGTCTAAGTCAAAGCTGATGTTAAAGCACAAGAACACATAGCCCCAGGCGATTTGCCTGATCGCACGCTGAAAAGCGATTCTGTTCATAGCCCGTCACCTCGCTTTATCTTAAAGGTTTCAACCAGTTCTTCATTTAAGAAAATCCGCACGACATAGCCTGCGCAGCCTGAGGTTTCCGCATCACCGAAAATATAAATTCCAACATCATCTCGAATCGTCCCGTCCCATTTTTCGGTGAGAGTCTTGCCGAGTATAGACTCGCCGTCACTGGAAGAGGACGAACCGTCTTCCGGCGGCTTTACACGATACAAATCTTCAATGTCCGTCTCCGTATCCTCAATTGTAAAGTTCTGCATCCCAATATGTTCTACGGTTTTCTTCCGGTTCTCTGTCCAGTTGCTTTCAAAGGTTACAATCCTGCAAATGGTTGGAAGTTCAAAGACGGCGTCCTGTTTGGCTTCTTCATAAAGTCCTGCCTGCCCCTGATACACAGTCTGAAAACACTGTTCCTCAATTCGTACAGTTCCGTTTTTCCCCTCTGCAGTCCATTGCTGCGTCCATGGAACTTTTGGAAATGCCATATGGTCAATATCGAATCGGTCCTCCATCTCGTAGCAGCTTGGTGCGCCATCATTTTCTACAGTCCAGCCTCTGCCGTCCCAGTCAAGCCGCAGTGGAAAAATTGCATAAATCCAAGTAGCATCATCGTCAACCATATCTTCCCCTAGATATGGCTCATTCCACTGAAACACCACCTGCACATGGTGCTCTCCCTTTTCTTCGCTTTCCAGATTATATACCTTGTACTCAGACAAAGTCTGCAAATTCTGTATGCTGCACTTTGAACCGACCAGCGGCCCGCTGTTTACAGCAACTTCTTCCAGTTCCGCTCCCCACTTTTCTGGCGGAAGAGCCGCCCGCAAGTAAACAACATCCTGATAGATCAGTCCTTTCAGATAGGTATCGATTGCCCCTGCCGGGGTACTGCACCGTCTCAAATTCGCTGCCGCCAGCCCGTACTCTTTATCCCAGCCCGGCATGCGCCAGCCGTGAACCCCATCGTTTCCGGGCAGCTCCATAGCAGATACATTTCCAAAAATCGGTCCGGCTAAAAGTATGCAGATACAAACGGAAACCAGCCCCATTCCCTTAGGGTATTTTTTGAAGTGAGCGATTGCTATGATGCGCTTTGCGATATTTTTACCGCCGTTGGACAGAGAAGTGCTGCCCGCCACGTTGGCATATTTTTCGTTAGTCATGGACAAAAGCAACCTGCCGTAATCCCTTCTTTCCTCGCCGGAAAGCCGCTCCAAAACCCGCTGGTCGCACAGGCTCTCCATATCGCAGGTGATTTTTCCTGCAACATACCAGATCAACGGATTACACCAGTGCAGACAACGCAGGAAGCACCAGAAAATCCCCTGCAGAACATCAAAATATTTTACATGCAGCAACTCGTGCAGCAATATTTTCTCGTCGATTTTGTCGCTGCCGTCACTGCTGCTCTGCTCCGGCAGTACCAGTACCGGTCTTAACACACCGCAGACAAAGGCCGAAGAAATACCCGCAAGAAAAATACATCTGCATGGCTTCAAATCATATTTTTCGCAGATTCTTTGCAAATCTTCGCAAAAGTTTTCGCCTACAGGTTTTCCTCTTCGCAAAATCAGGCGCAGTCGCACATAGCTTACAATGTACCGCAGCAGAAGCAAAAATACCCCTGCAGCATAAATCGCAAACAGCCAATCCGTGGAGCTCTGCGGGACTTTTGAAATCCACGGCACCGGAAATTCCGGCGTTACTGGAGTCGCCCAATTTAAGCAAGCCGAGTTTAAATTTCTCTCGGACATTGTCTTTACTGCCTCCAGTGCAGCCGCCAGTTCCATGCTGATGTATTTTCCGCCTGTGCCCGCCGGTATAAGTATTTTCAGCGCCAGCAAAGCCCAAATGCCGTACTGCCATCTTGGAGACAGTTTATCCTGAAAAATTCTTTTTAAAAGCAGCAGCACTGCTGCGGTTAGAGTCACCTCTGCAGTCTGCATCAGGAATTGCCAAATATTCGTCATATCAGACCTCCATCTCATCTAAAAGCTGTTTCAGCTGCTCCCGTTCTTCCTCCGAAATCCTGCTTTCTTTCAAAAATGCCGCAATTAAATCTCCCGTTGCGCCTCCATATACCTTTTCCAGAAGGTTTCGTCTTTCCGGTGCAGCACAAGCCTCTCTGCTGACCTCTGCCAAATAGCGATGAGGCTCACCGCTCCGGTCAATTTTTACCAGCTTCTTTCGTTCCATGCGAGTCAAATAGGTCAGCACCGTATTTCTGCTCCAACCGGTTACCGGTTTCAGCGCTTCCACAATTTCACCAAGTCCAAACCCTTCTGCTCTTTCCCATAAAACGCCGAGCACGTTGAGCTCGGCTTCTGACAGTCTGCCCATAGAAACACCTCCTACAGTTGTAGTATTCTTATTTATATACTACAACTGTAGGAGGTGTGTGTCAAGGGAAATATATGCAGCAGCCTGGCGAATCGGGGTCCTGCCTCAGCGGTAATCACCTGGCGAATCGGGGGGGCAACGGCGGCGGTAGCAGCGGTCGAATCCGACCAGCCGTGCTAGTTCACGGCTGCACTTTTAGGTTGCCTACCGAGCTGGGCGCCGGCTGCCGCACCAAACGATTCTGCTGCACTGAATCGGCATTAGCTTCCAGCTGACTTCCTACGTTGACAAATTTTCGATTTTTTCTCGATTTTGTCAACAAATCAAGATTATCCAGGCATAAAATCAGCTATTTTCAGCCCTAATATTGACAAATTGGACAGATTTCTTAAGATTTGTCAATTTTGTCACGGTTTTTCATCAAAAACGTTGACAGAATCACGATTTTTTGTCAATTTTGTCAACGCCAGCATCCAAGGAAGTGACCGGAAATCAGCACTGCTGTTTTCCGGCACCGCCGCTGCCGCCAGACACAGTCACTACCGTCAGAGTCCAAGCTTCGCCATACAGAAAACCCACCCGCAAACGGTTTCCCGTTCGCAGGTGGGTTAAATACATCCTTTTATTTAGCAGCTGCGCCGATTGCGTAGCCTTTTTCGAATGCTTCTAAGTTCATCGGCAGGAACTCTGGTTTTTTCTTACCCAGTTTGTTCTTGATGGTTTCGATGATAACCTCTTTAGGAACAACTTCTGTAGCACCGATGTAAGCGCCCAGCATGATGATGTTCAAAACTTTTGGGTTACCCATTTCCAAAGCCATTTCAGTTACAGGCACTTTAATCACTTTGATATCGTCTCTCTCGATTGGGGAGATTACGATGGAGCTGTTAATCAGCAGATTTCCGCCTGGTTTCAGCTTGTCAAGGAATCTGTGCAAGGAAGGGTCGTTCATAACGATCATGTCTTCCATTGCTTCCATAACAGGAGCACCGATTTCGTCATCGGAGATTACAACGTAGCAGTTTGCTGTACCTCCACGCATTTCTGCGCCGTAGGATGGGAAATATGTTACGTGTTTATCAGTTGATTCGCAAGTTGCCTGAGCCAAAAGAGTTCCTAGCATCATGACACCCTGTCCGCCAAATCCGGCAACAAGTAAATTTCTTTCCATGTTCTATTCCTCCTTTGATTTATCTCTGAATACACCCAGCGGGAATTCTTTCAGCATTTTTTCTTCTAAGAAATCCAAAGCCTTTGCTTCGCTCATGCCCCAGTTGGTCGGACATGTAGTAACAATTTCAACCATGGAGAAGCCTTTTCCGTCAATCTGATTCTGGAATGCCTTCTTGATGGCAGCCTTTGTTTTACGAACGTTAGCAGGTGTGTTGCAGCTGGTTCTTTCCAGATAAGCAGGAGCTGTCAGCTGGCTCAAAACTTCGCACATATGAATTGGATATCCGTGTTCTTCCGGATTTCTTCCCTTCGGTGCAGTAGTAGCTTTCATGCCAACTAAAGTGGTCGGTGCCATCTGTCCACCGGTCATGCCGTAGATACCGTTGTTTACGAAGATAACGGTAAAGTTTTCGCCTCTGTTGGCCGCGGAAACGGTTTCGCCAAGACCGATGGAAGCAAGGTCTCCATCGCCCTGATATGTATAAACCAGAGAATCCGGGTTGGATCTTTTCAGACCTGTTGCAACTGCACAAGCTCTGCCGTGTGCGGAAATATTCAGGTCATGAGATACGTATAACTGACCCAGTCCGCAGCAGCCAACGCCTTCGCAGCGAACTAATTTGTCCAGCATGCCTAATTCTTCAACAACTTCACCAATCAGTTTGTGAATGGTGCCGTGCATACATCCCGGACAGAAGCCGGAAACGGTTTCAGGTTTGATACCAATGGTTCTCTTATATACTTTTTCCATTATAATACCTCCTTTACCAGTTCATGTGCTGCAGCCATAACTCTTTCTTTTGTCATCAGTTCACCGCCGGATCTGAGACATTCTTTGATTGGACATCTGCCATGAACTGCGTGGTCTACGTCCCATCTCATCTGTGCAGGGATGGACATTTCGATGTCTAAGATACCCTTCACTCTGTTGAAGTCCAGATTTTCAAAGGACTTGTATGGGAACGGGTGAATTGCAATCGGTCTGATAAGGCCGGCTTTAATACCTTCTGCTCTCAGTTCTTTTACTGCAATTCTCGCGATACGAGCAGAGATACCATAAGCAGTTAAAATGATTTCTGCATCGTCAACCATGATTTCTTCTACTCTAACGTCTTTTTCTTTCCAGGATTCATAAAGCTCTGCAGCTGCAATGTTTACAGGCTCAAATCCGCCGCCTACGCCGCCAGGAAGAATTCTGACCTGTTCTTCCGGTTTGTGGCCAACTGCGGAAACAGCCTTGCGAGCTGCTTTCAGTGCGGCAACTTCTTCATCGCTTTTCATTGGAGGAAGTTCAACAGGCTCCATCATAGTACCCATTACACCGTCTGTCAGAATCAGAACAGGGTTCATGTCTCTTTCTGCCAGATCAAATGCTTCATAGGTCATATCTACTGCTTCCTGTACAGTGGAAGGAGACAGTACAATCATTTCAAAACCGCCGTTGCCGGAAGCTTTAGTTGCCTGCATGTAGTCCTGCTGTGCCGGCTGAATTGCGCCGATACCAGGGCCGCCTCTCTGTACGTTTACATATACGATTGGCAGACGAGCTGCTGCGCAATAGGAAATACCTTCACTATATAAACTGATACCAGTACTGGAAGAGGAACTCATAGATCTTGTTCCTGTCTGTACTGCGCCGTACAGCATATTTACAGAAGCGACTTCACTTTCACCCTGTACGAATACGCCGTTTTCAACTTCCGGCATTCTTCTTGCAAAGTATTCCGGAATTTCATTCTGTGGTGTGATTGGGTAGCCAGCAAAGAATCTACAGCCAGCTCTGGTAGCTGCTTCTGCAATTGCTTCACAGCCCTTCATAAATACTCTTGCCATTTTTTCTAAACCTCCCTATAAACTTCGATTGCTGCGTCTGGACATACAACTCCGCAAGCGGCACAGCCGATGCAGTCGTCCGGATTAGCTGCAACAACATACTGGTAGCCTTTAGAATTTACTTTGTCGCCAATAGCGAGCACTTTCTTAGGGCAGAATTTAACGCAATAGCCACAGCTTTTGCAGCTCTCTGCTCTAATTTCTACTTTTCCTTTTGCCATTTTGATTACCTCCTTAATGGTCCTGCCCTGCGAGCGTTGCGAGTAGCTAGGCAGACCTTATGCTTTAGAGCCCCAAAACTTGTTTTGGTCTGGCTCTAGTCGTAAAATGGTGTACTGAGCCAGCGAAAAGCAAAGGCTCTCAAACCTTTATTCAATAACCCCAAACAAAGCCAGGGTAGTTGACACTTCTAATCGACCCACTCATAGGTCAGATACAGATTCACCGGCAGAAGCGGCGTATCCGTCTTGCCTGAAATCTCAGGACAAAGATGCGCAAGGGCGCACATGTAATCAACATTCACGTATTCGCCGATTAATTCTTTGACTTTCTCGTTGCCGGCAATGACTTCCTCTGCTGTGGTAGTAATACCTACATTGGGATTGCTCAGAATCGAGACGTTGGCAAGCTCAATGCGAGCCATCCCCAGTACACGAGCCATAGTGCCGTCGATGCTGATTAAATCCTTGGACCAAGGGCGATATGCGTTGATAACAAAGAAGTTCTGCGTATTCTCTCTGTTTAAAAACGGTGCGAATGCGCCAATCAGCCTTGCACCGATATGGTCGCCGCCTACGTCCATGATTACAATACTGTCTTCGTCAGCCATATAGTTTCTCACACCGCCCGGCAGAGTCGGCGCGTCAAAGAACTGCTCCTCATAATGGAACACAATGCCTGCGTCCTCAAGCTGGTGTCTGATATCTCTGGAACGGAACAGCGGCTTGGTCTGATCCATATCAAAGAAATGCACTTTCTTATCAGAAATCTCTGCAAGCTGGAAGGCAAAGTTAATCGCGATTTCGCTCTTACCGCTGCCTGCTTCGCCCACAAAGACGAAGTTCTTCTTAGTCTTAATCATTTCTGTTAAAATGCTTTTCATCGAAAACTCTCCCATTTTGCATTCTCAATTTCTACTTCTATTGTAACGAATTGTGACGGAAATGTCAAATTATTTTTCAGACATTATGACTTTTTGTTTGGTGCATTTTTGTGAATTTTCAGCTCTTCGCCATTGCGATAACGCCGGCAATACAAAGACCAATTCCCATCAGCTGCTGCGTCGTCAAAACTTCTTTATAGAACATCACACCGATTACCGCCAGCACCACCGCCAGCGCTATATTCACAATGGTCGTTCCCACGCTGATATTCCAGCCCAGCTTATACATAAACACCGACGCCACTTCCACCGCAGTAATCGTAAGGCCCATGACAACCGGCGCCCAGTTCATCTTTCCAAGCTGTACCGCCAGATTTTTCTCCTGCCCCATGACCATCCAAAGGATAAAGGCTGCGCAGGCTGCCACTACATAATTAAAAAATACCGCCGCAAAAGGTTCCATAGCTTCCGGCACGGACTTTGCGCTGACCTGATAAACGGTGTGCGCCACCAGAAGCAGCCCAATCGGCCACCAAAATGAAAAAACACTCATCCTCTTTCCTCCTTAACAAAACGCCGCGCGCAAACAATTTCCCGCTAAGACAACAAAAGCGCCCCGCTCCATTCCTTCTAAGGCCTAACGGAATGGATTAGGACGCTATAATCATCTACCCGGCGGTACATCATCTGCGTTTGGGTTATATGTTTTTAGCTTGCTTCCAGTTTACGCTTTCAGGTAAAAAAAGTCAATACAGGTAATGGGATTTGTCGATTTTCAAATTAAATTCTCCTCATCGATAAATTCTTTTTTTAAAGGGCGGCATCTCTGAAAAAAGTAAGAAATCCACTTGTATTGGGGGGAAATTTATGCTATATTTATGATATGGGTAAAAAAGGATTTATTCCCTTTATATTCCAGAAGGACGGTTTGCTCCGTCCTTTTTTATTATATAAGAAATGTCATTGTTTATTTGATATTTCCTACAATCCACCAAAGAGTGCAGGCGAAATTTCGCCCTGCACTCTTTTTATATCAAATCAAAGGAGGAAAAATATGGATAGCAGACAATATCCTAACAAAAAATACCAGGACACTGTATTTCATAAATTATTTTCTACAAAAGAAGCAGCGCTGGAATTATTCAACGCACTGGAAGGCACACACTACACAGAAGATACGGAAATTGAAATCACAACCTTAGATAATGTACTCTATTTAGAGCGAAAAAATGATCTCGGCTTTACAATCGCAAGCAGCTTCATTTTTCTGGGTGAACAGCAATCCACTATAAATCCCAATATGCCGCTGCGATTTCTGGGTTATATCACCTACAGCTATGAAAAACTCGTCGCCCAAAAATCTCTTTACAGCAGAAAGAAACTTTTATTACCAACGCCCATTTTTTACGTATTTTATACAGGCGATGAACCATGGGACACCAAAATCCTTAAACTTTCAGACTGTTATATGGAAACACCGCCGGAAAATTCTCTGGAACTAGTGGTAAAAATCATCAATTTGCGTTACAATAAAGATAACGAAATTTTGAAACGCAGCAAAACACTCGCTGGTTACAGTATACTGATTACCCGAATTAAAGATGGACTGAAAGAAGGCGTTCCGCTGGAAACTTCCATTCAGAAAGCGATTAAAAGCTGTATAGAAGACGGGTATCTTACAGCTTTCCTACAGCAATATGGTGAGGAGATTGGAAAAATGAAGTTTTATGAGTTCTCACAGAAAGAATACGAAGACCTTTTGGCCGAAGAATCATTCGAAGCCGGAATGGAGGAAGGTCTGAAAACAGGTATCGAAGCCCTTATATTTGATAATCTGGAAGAAGAAGTTCCAGAAGAACGCATTCTCGACAAATTGATGCGCAGATTTTCTCTTAATAGAGATCAGGCACAGCGCTATCTTGAGGAGTTAAAGACCAATCAGTAAAACCATAAAAACATTTTCCAAATTATAAAAGGCTGCGGATTTCTTAATGCTCCGCAGCCTGATTTAAAAATGCAATAATATTCTGTACCGCCTTTTCCCCAAGCCGTTTTCTCGCGTTCCACGTAAAGCCCGCAATATGCTTTGGCATAGAGATGCGCGGCTGCGCTTCATACCAGTCTCTTTTCTCCGGATAGGCAGAGCCGAAGTCCAGCACTGCGTAGTTTCCGTCCGCAATCCAGTCTTCAAGCGCCTTCTGGTCAAAGGACGGACCGACGCCTACGTTAAAGAAAATCTTATGATTTCCCATCTGTCTGAAGTCTTCTTCCTCCATGACGATTTGGTTTCTTGGAATGCTGGTTAAAATCACATCGTTGGCAGCAAGCAAATCCGCCTTTTCCATATAAGGATATGGACAGTTCTCCTTCTTTCTTCTATTGTAATACGAAACTTCCATCCCAAAGAAGGCTGCAGCATCCGCAATCATAGTGCCCAGTGTGCCAAGGCCTATAACGCCCAGTTTCATCCCCCGCAGCTCTCTCTGCTCCTCAAAGAAAGAAATACCGCCAAGACCTTTCACCATCTGCACCAGTTCACTGATGACAAACTCTACGACCCCGTAATCGCCGTAGTCGCTGACGCCGGTCAGTTCGATTCCATGCTCTCTGCAGTAAGATACATCCACATTACAGGAAGCTTCATTGAAGTAGGTACAGCAAAGTCCGATATATCGCAGTTTCGGACACTTTGACAAAATATCCCCTTTCAGCTTCGTATGAAGGGACACTAATACAGCGTCCGCCTCGCCGATTCGCCGCAGAATCTCCCCTTCACTTTCCGGATAATCATCATAGCAGACCACTTCCTCCGCAAGCTCTGCAAGGGACTCTTTCACAAATTCAACAGTGCCCGTGTTATCAACCATAACAAGGCGTTCAAATTTTTTCATTTTTATTCTCCGATTTCTTCAAAGGCAGTTTCAATGCCATACTTTTCTTTAATTTTTCCCAGGGTCACAAGGTGAGGCAGACCGTCGTGGTAAACCTGCGCCTCTTTGTCCACCCATTTCTCCACAATGAGGATTTCGTTATCCCTCTCGCAGGAAAAAAAGTAATCATAGCGAAGATTTCCTTCTTCCTTATGGGTTTCCTCGATGATCCCCGCTTCGCTGACCTCTTTATAAAACGCCCGAAGGGTCTGCGAATCTTTTGCAGTATAAGTTACAAGTAAATTGTACATTTCGCACCTCTTTGCTTATAAAGATTTCATTACTGAAACTTCCAGCGTTCTTCCCTTTGCGCCTGCTTTTGCCACGCCTGCAAGCTGCGCCATCCGTTCTTCATCCGGCGTCTTTACCTCTGAAAGTTCATAAGTTCTTCCAATCTGCCCATACTTTACTTCGCCCAAATTATGGTATGGTAAAAGCTCCAGCTGGCTGATGCCGACCAAAGTGATATATTCCGCAGTTTTCGCGATATTGATATCGTCATCATTGAGTCCAGGAACTACCGGAATTCTCACGATAATATTGTTATGGTCTGCTGCAAGAGCTGCCAGATTTTCCAAAATCAACTTGTTAGAAACTCCAGTAATCTCCTGGTGTCTTTCGTCGTTCATGTGTTTCACATCGAAGAAGACAAGGTCCAGATACTCTGCTGCCGAAAGCAAATCTGCTGTGTTTCCAAATCCAGTGGTTTCAATTGCTGTATGCAAGCCTGCCTGCTTACATGCTTTCAGCATTTCTACTAAAAATTCGTGCTGCATCAGCGGTTCTCCACCGGAAAAGGTCACGCCTCCGCCGGAAGAATCGTAGAAACTCTTATCCTTCAGCACCTCGTGGAGCAGTTCTTCCACGGTATAGTCTTCTCCTACCACTTTCTTTCCGTTGGTGCAGCACTCCTTGACGCAAATGCCACACAGGTCGCATTCACTGCGACCTGTGATTTCAAAAGGCGGTTTTCTTTCAATCAGCCCTTTCGGACAGACCTCAGCACAATAACCGCACTTTACACATCTTGTCTGAAAGCACGCTACTTCCTTTTCGACGCGCTGGCTTTCAGGATTGGAACACCAAAGGCAGCTTAGGGGGCATCCTTTAAAAAACACTGTCGTTCGGATGCCCGGACCATCGTGAATGGACATTTTCTGTATGTTAAAAACGGTTCCTTTGTTCATTCATCTGCCTCCGTATCATTAGCAGCAGCCGCAGCCTACGTTTCTGTGCGCTGTTCTGCCGATGATGTTATTCTGTACTTCTCTGTCAAGTTCAATGAAGTATGCGGAATACCCTGCTACACGAACCAGCAGATTCTTATAATCTTCCGGTGTTTCCTGTGCAGCTTCCAGCGTTCCTGCATCTACTACGTTAATCTGAATATGTTCACCATTCATGTCAAAGTAGGAGTGAATGATATTTCTCAAAATTTCTTTACCTTCTTCGCCCTGTACTATGTTCGGATCAAATTTGATATTGAACAGAGCGCCGTTGTTGCAGTCGCACTGGTCGATGGAAGCAACAGACTTAATGGTTGCAGTCGGGCTTGTTACATCGCGGCCTACCATTGGAGAAGCGTTGTCGGATACAGGCTCACCTGCAAGTCTTCCGTCAGGAGTTGCGCCGATGGTTTTACCCTGCAGTACGTTGAAGGACGTGGAGAGAATGCAGTTTTCATAAGTTCCTCCGCGGCTGTCACGATATTTCACCATTTCAGCATTGTATGCACGAATCATACGGTTAGCGTATCCGTCAACTCTTTCCTTGTCGTTACCATATTTATCAACTTTATTCAAAAGGATATTGCGCAGTCTTTCGTTTCCTTCAAAGTTCTTGTGCAGTATCTCGTTGAATTCACTAGGTTTCATCATCTTTTCCTGGAATACAACGTAGTCGATTGCTTCCAGACAGTCAGCGCCGTTTGCCATTGCAACCAGGAATACGCCGGAGCTGTTATAAAGCGCGCCGCCTTCTTCCAGAGATTTACCTCTTGCGATACAGTCAGTTACCAGCGCAGAAGCATATCCCTTTGGTACATACAGTGCGTGCATAGCGCAAACCTTTGTGTAAGCTTCGCACATTACTTTTACAAAGTGTACAATCTGTTTGTGAAGGGCTTCTTCAAAGTCTTTAATGCTGGTGAATGTATCAGGATCACCTGTTTTCAGACCCATCTGGCATTTTGCAACAGGGTCATAACCGTTGTTCAATACTAATTCGATACATTTTGCAGCGTTTACATAACCTACGTTCGGTCTTCCGTCGGATTTACCCTGTACATAAGGCTCTACGCAGCCGTGGATTGTCCAGTCTCTGGAATCCTCTTCTGTTGCCCCTTTGTTCTTCAGTGCGTTGGCAATCATGTTATCGTTATAGAATGCTGGAATTGCATAGCCTTTCTGCACCATGCCAAGGGCAACGTCCATCAGTTCTTTCGGTGTGTTGTCGTTGACACGCAGTGCCATAGTCGGCTGTACAGTTTTAACTAAGTCCCACGCCTTAAATACGGAATAAGTCAGTTCGTTGGTTGCGTCTTTTCCGTCACGGGTCAATCCGCCGATTGCCATCTGCTGCCACATCGGGTATGCTGCAAACGCCAGAGAGTCAAAGCTGTCACGCAGTTTCAGCATTTCTGTGCACTTGATGTATAAAGCTGCCAGCAGCTCTTCTGCGTCTTCTGCTGCCATATCTCCGTCGATTACGGATTTCTTGTAGTATGGATACAGGTTCTGGTCCAGTCTGCCGATTGCTATGGAGTGACCGTTATCTTCAATCTGAATTGTCAGCTGCAGGAACCATACGAACTGTAATGCTTCCCAGAAATCTCTCGGTTCATTTTCAGGAACGTGAGAGCATACATCTGCGATTTTCAAAAGTTCTGCTTTTCTCTTAGGATCTTTTTCAGTTTCAGCAAGTTCTGCAGCCTGTGCAGAGAATTTATGCGCAAATCTGATTACTGCTTCGCAGGAAATGATATTTGCATTCCAGAAGTCAACCTTAGCGCTGTCCTGCGGATTCAATACCTTTGTCTGCTCAATCATTTCCTTGGAACGAGCGATAATGCCTTTCAGACCTACCGGCAAAATTCTAGGGTAGTCAGGGGAAATGTGGCCCATACCTGTGGTTCTTGCACCGACAGACAGTACGCCGCAATCCTGTGCTCTCAAAACGTACTCATCAAGAGCCGCAGTGGACTGCACGTCAAATGTATTTTCTCCCCAGCTTTCTAAGATAGGAATCAGTTCTGCCTTTGTTTCAGCCGGTACTACAATCGGGTCAGTTCCACGAACCGGGAACATATCGATTTCGTCAATAACCCATTTTGCGCCAAATTCAGGGAACACAGGAACACCTCTGACTCTCTTGGTCTGGCTGCCGACAATCAGCTCGCCTTCCTGCATGTTGGCTTCCATGTTATCCAGAATATATGCAAAAGCATGCGCTCTGCGAAGAACCGGTGTGTAGGTTGCAAATTTTGCATAAGCTTCAGTCACCAGTTTCGCTCTTTCAGTGTCTAACTGTGGTTTAGAATTTTTCAGACGATCGTTCATCATCTCAATTCTTTCTCGGTTCATAATCTTTCTCCTTTTTAAAATGTCCTATTTGATCGTGCAAAATCCGTTTTCCTGTGATTTCGCAACAAAAAAAGTATGATTTAAGTTTTATTACCTAAATCATACTTGATAATTCATTCACAAGGTAGCGGAGAACTTTCATGTTCACCGTGACACTTTGTATCATGCCCATATCGCAGCAGTTTCCTACCCCTCTTTCACCAGAGAAAGGAACTTTTTCACCGACGGAGAAATGTCATTTTTTGACTTAACTGCAAAACCGATGCTTCTATGCAGTTCTCTGTCAATGGGTCTATATTCCACCGCAAAACTGGAAACCGCATACTCTGCAATCAGCTTTGGCACTAAGGTGACAAATCCGTTTTCTTCTACCATACGGATTACGGTAAAGTCCGAATTAAAGGTGTAGCCGCCTACATGCTGATTCAAATCGATATATCGCATCAGCTGAATGATGTCCTGATCGAAGCCTTTGTGAGATTTAAACAAAATAACCCGCTCTTTGAAAAGCTGCTCCAGTGCCACCACTTCACAGCCAGTAAGAGGGTGATTCTTCGGCACAAGGGCCACATATTCGTCTTTCCGCTCACCGAACCAGTCAAAATTATGATAGGACTGCCGGCTGAAAAGACAGATGTCGATAATGCCCCGGTTGAGCCACTGCTCCAGCACATCTACACTCTGTTCCTCCAAAACTTCCACCTGAATGTTGGGATAACGCTCGCAAAATTTCTTCAAAATCTGCGGAATCAGTACATAAGCCGTCGTCGGAAAGCTGCCGATTCTGATTGTTCCCTTTTCTAAACCGTTAATCAGCGCAATTTCAGTTTCCAGCTGCTCGCTTTCCTTTACGATTCTCCGAATCATCGGCATGAGCCGTTCACCCTCAGAGGTGAGAGTAATGCCCTTGTTGCTCCTTTTTATAATAGGAAAACCCAACTCAGTCTCCATACTGTTGAGCATTTTGGAAATACCGGAATGGGTGTATCCCAAATCGTAGCTTACATTGTTAATACTGCCTCGGTCGACCACTTTCAGCAGTACTTCGTACTTCTTTAAATCCATCGTGTCACCCCTTTCAGTCTGCCGTTACGTAGATTATACACGTTCAGCCCCAAAATTTCAAATGATATTAAAATGACAAAGGAGAGCAGGCACCAGCCCTGCTCCCCATCACTTGTTTTTTAGAATAAACGAGTCGTTTATTAATTTGCTTTTTTTACTTTAGACGGCTTTTTTCCATTCTTGTAGAAAATACCAATTCCTGTCCAAGCCAGTACCAGTGCAACCAGCGGTGTGAGCCAGCCTAAGAAACAGTATGGCAGATAGGTCAGTGTTGCAACGCCTAAAGTGCTTGCCATATACATACCGTTGGAGTTCCAAGGAATCAAAGCAGCGCACATTGTACCGGTATCTTCTAACGATCTGGACAGCACTTTTCTGTCGATTTCAAGATCGTCATAGGCAGGCGCAAACAGTTTGGAGTTAATCAGCATGGAACTTTCCAAAGAGCCGGTCAGTGCCTGCATCAGGAAAGATGAAGCCAGTGTAGCAGTAACCAGAGTGCTTGCTCTCTTCGTAATACCCGCAACCTTTCCAAGAACTGTGCGGAGAACACCTGTTACATCCAGAATATTACCCAGTACACAAGCAAAGAAGTACAGCGCTACAGTCCACAGCATGCTGGAAAGACCTCCTCTGTTGAGCAGTCTGTCAATATCAGCAACACCGGATTCGATGGAATAGCCGTTATACATGATGTTGGAAATATCTACAAAAGAAGTTCCCTGCAGAATCATAGCCATAGCAGCACCCAAAAGCGCGGAAACTACCAGTCCCGGAATAGCCGGAGCTTTCTTGATTACAACTACCAAAAGAACTACAATCGGCAGAAGGCAAACAGGACTCAGATTAAAGTTGGCATCCAGATTTTCCAGATACATATTAACTGTAGATTCATCTACTGTTCCCTTTGCTACAGTTGTAAATCCTAAAACACCGTACATGATAATTGCAATGATGTACGCCGGAACTGTTGTCCACAGCATGGAACCCATGTGGGAGAACAGTGAAACACCGGACATAGCAGAAGCCAGGTTGGTTGTATCAGAGAACGGTGACATTTTGTCTCCGAAGTAGGAACCGGAAACAACTGCCCCTGCTGTAAATGCAGGATTGATGCCAAGACCGGCGCCGATACCCATGAACGCAATACCTACAGTACCTGCGGAAGACCATGAACTGCCGCATGCGATAGACATGAAGGAACTTGCAACACAGGCACAAATCAGGAATAACTTAGGGTTTATAATTTTCAATCCAATATAGATGATATACGGAATTGTTCCGGACGCAATCCAGGTTGCGATAACCGCGCCAATCAGCAATAGAATAAATGTAGCAATCAGCATACTGTAAACGCCATCCATCATCATCTTCTGGATATCGTCCCATTTGTAGCCTAAAAACATTGCATAAGCGCTTGCGACAATAATTGCAAACATAAGAGCGATACGAATATCGATGTTCAGCCACAGAAGGCTTGCCATCAGAATCGCCACGACGATGATCATAATGGAGATCGCCGCCAGGAAAGTTGGAGCTTTAATTTTCTTTTCCATAGTTTTCTCCTCAAAGCTTTACGTGAAATTAATTGATTTTAAGATAAAAGCACTTCTCTTTTCCCTCTACCAAAATCGATTTTATAAAGATGTGTACACATTCAACATGTATGTTGTCTAACAACATTATATCTGTTGGCGCAGCCCCTTGCATAGCGTCCATTTGTTAATCTGACCTTGACAAATCGGGCAATTAAAAAGCTCTAAAATTTCTTTTGCGCCTTGACGATAAATTGTTTAACCGATATACTATGTCAAGAATTAAGAACTCTTGCGGAGGCATACATGGAGAAAACAGAATTATTAAGCAAGCTTGCATTTGCACAGTATAAAACGCAGTCTGACTATTTAGCAGAGAAGATTAAGCAGATGATTACTCACGAGGAATTTACAGACGGATTCGTCTTTCCCAACGAAAATGAATTCTGCAAAATCCTCAATGTCAGCAGAGGCACGCTGAGAGACGCCTACAAAAAGCTGGACACACAGGGTTTTATCGAAAGAACCAAGCACGGCACCTATGTAAAATGCCGCGAAACTATCGCCAGACAGGGTAATTATTCAGCCAGTCTGGAACTGGCCAGTACGCCGGAAATGCTGGAATTCATATCGGTTTTTGAGCCGGAGGCGGCATATCTGGCGGCACAGAAAATTGACGAAGCAGGCCTTGTCAAAATGGAAGAACTGTTAGAGGCATGCGAAGAAAATGCTGACGATCACGATGCTTTAAACACTTCAAATTACAACTTCCATCAATTCATCCGCATGCAGTCGCAAAATAATCTGGTCATCAGCGCCCTAACTGCCTATTATGATATCTTCAACTGGAGCATTATCACTACCATCTACCTTCAGTTGAAAGAAGGCGCCAACGAGTTTCGCGACAGTGCTCTGAATCAGCACCGTCAGCTTCTGGATGCCTTCAAAGCGCACGACGGAGAACTTGCAAGAACTATCGCTCGCGATCACCTGCAGGCGGACCTGAAAGTGTATGCTGCGCTGAAAGAAAAATGAAAGTAAAAAAACTGAATGACTGCGATTTGATTATGCCCGTATCCGGCTACGACGATATCATACAGCACATTATGGAACGTACACCTTTCACAACAAACGTGTCGTTTCATATTTCCGGCGACGCGGTAGGCATGGCTATGGCGAAAAAATTCATCAGACCGGCAGAGCAGAGCTGCGAGTAACAAATAAGACTGAATCCTAACGACTATTTTCCGTCAGGGTTCAGTCTTACTTTTAATACTACAGCTTTATACTTTTCATTACATCTAAAATTGCATCTTTTATTTTACCATGCAAATAATTATCATTAAGACCACTCTTGCTATAAGTTAAATATGAGTCTTTCGTACATGTAATCAGCAGCGCAGTAAAATATCTCTCCCAGCTGAAGTATTTACTGCTTTCAATATAATCTTCCGGGCTGTTCAAAACTTCCTGCACATAATTTCCATCTATCATGCCGGATCTTAAAATAATCCACTCGAAAGACTCAGGCAAATAACATTTTATATTCGGTCTGCTCTTCATAAGCTGATATAATTCATTCATTTCAGAGCCTATAGCAGCACCGTCTGCCACAATCAGAACATTTTTAAAGTCCGATTGCTTCGCTGTATTTTTCAGATTCGACTTTCCTTTTGCGCTAATACATTGAATTCCATTATTGCAGCAAATTTTTTTAAAAAAATCGAATCCGGAATTACTGTCTTCTACAATAATTTCCTCAGGTGTTATTGAATTTTTCAATTCTTCCGTACTGTAGATCCGATACATTTCATTATAAGTCCGCTTCAAATCATGATACTTTCCCGAGGTATGTATCCCATAGATTTCATCCACTGCGTAGGGCAGATTAGGCAGATCCTCTCTTGTAATGATTACAAAATAATTATCCGATTTCCTGACTGCAGCAGCAAACTCTCTTGACTTTACAAAACGACATTCTTCATCCAGAAACAATATCTGCTCATGCAAATTAGATAAAAGCAGTTCCCAGTCGTTTCCCCTGAGTACTCTGCACGGCCTTTCGCAGATCACTTCAATTCCAGAACTTTCTCCTAAATTTGCTGCGCTTTCAAGCATCTCTATCAGCGTTGTCTTTCCGGTCGCACTATCTCCCCGAATTATGGTTATATTTCTTTTTACTTCCAGCTCATATCGGAGTTTTTTGTTCTGTACGGTGATATAATACTTTCCCTTCATACATTATCGTTCCTTTATTCTCAAAGCCTCTTCCAGGTATTCTTCATAACTGTGAATGATTCTGCCGGTATTTTCCATAACTGCATCAAATGTATCTGTTGCACTGAAATCCATCACATGATGCAAATTAATGGTAAGATCTTTTCTCCTGCCAATTTCGACGATCCACTTTGCACAATTATCTCCGCAAGCCGATGCGTTAAAAATTTTACCGCCTTCATCAAATGCCATGAGGATCAAGGTTTTTACTCCCCCGGATATTTCTTTCACAGAAATCGGTCCTAACACAGGACTTTCAATCAGATGAGGTCCTATTACATCAGATTTGTCGATGTCTTTTATCATTCTTACAGACAATGGATCCGTAATCCACTCATCCTCATACTGGTTATCAAAATAAGTCGGAGGATGATAGATGGAATTCGGGATCTCGCCAAATACGATTTTCAACATACTTATTCCTCATTTCTTCTTACTTAGAGTCATTATATCATACAATCTGTCCTTCGGCACAGCTTTTTATTCAAATCCTGCCGAGGCCCTCCGAGAGAACTCATATAAAACACCCGCAGAGTCATGATGATATCTTCTCTGCGGGTGTTTTTGCATAATTAAATCTGCCCCTTCGCATTATTTTACTTCTACTTCTTTGCGAAGCATTTCTATCAGTCTTTCATTTTCTTTTTCGTAGTATCCCGGTTTATCCATCAGAAGCTCCGCTGCGGCAGTACCCTGTGCCACCAGCATCGGAATGCCTCCTGATGCCGGAATGCCCAGCGATACCGCCTGTCTGATCAGTGCGCTCTGCGGTGGATTGTAGATAACATCAAAGACACCGCTGCACCCGGGAAAGTCCTCAAGATTCACAAGTTTTTTCTCCGTATCCGGCTGCATGCCCACAGGCGATGCATTTATAATCAAATCCGCATCTGTGTGCTGTTCTAACAGCTTCCGGTAATCCACAATGGTGCAGGAAATTCCGTCTTTCTCCTCCTCTTGGCCCTGCGCGCCCTTTCTTGAGGCCACAATCAACGATGCTGAGCCTCGGTCTTTCAGGGCTTTTTTAATGGTCTGGCAGGTTGCCCCATTTCCCAAAATAACCGCTTTCTTTCCCTTTATTTCAATTCCCGCACGATCCATCGCATATAAAAATCCCGTGTAATCGGTATTGCTCCCGCAAAGCCTTTTTTCTTTGTCAAAATAAAGCACGTTGACTGCACCGATGTCTTTCGCCAAAGGAGTCAAGTAGTCGCAGTACTCCATGACAAGCTGTTTATATGGAATGGTCACAGATGCACCGTCAAAATCTCTCTTTTCAAGACGCTTCCTAAGCTCCGCTTCATTGAGCGACCAGAGATTCCATGGATACCCCAATGCCTCATGAATCAGCTTGGAATAGCTGTATTTCATATTTGCGCCGATACTTCCAAATTTCATATCATCACTTCCTCCCATAAATATGGTCATATAAAGAACACATCTTCAGAAAATCTGCAGATGTGTCCCTTGTGTAAAATATTTTAAATAGCGTTTGCTTTTTTTACTGCTTTGTCCACCGATGTCATCACCGCAGAAGCAAAGCCTTCGTCCACCAGAGATTTGTAACCCTCAATGGTTACACCGCCCGGCGAACACATTTCACTGACTCTCTCTTTCGGCTCATCACCGGTTTCATCGAGAATCATGGCAACGCCCAGCATGTTTTTGATTACCATCCTGCGCGCGTCGCTTCTGCTGAAGCCTGCGTAAACGCCCGCATCGATGAGCACATCCGCCATCTGATACAGCCACATCGGACCGGAACAGCTGTATGCTGTAAATTCACCGAACATGGACTCCGGCAGAATAATAGTCTGACCTAAAGCGCCTAAAAATCCCAGTGCATATTCCTTGTCCTCTTCACCGATATTGCCATTGAGGCATACTGCGCTGTGACCGTTGCCGGACTGACCCAGGGTATTTGGCATCACGCGGATTACCTTTCTTTCTGCCCCCAGCACTTCTTCAATGGCTGCAATCTTTACACCGGCAGCGATAGAAAGCACCACTGCATCGTCTTTGATTACGCCGACCAAAGATTTCAGTACAACCGGCACAATCTTAGGCAGTACCGCAATGACAATCAGGTCAGCTGATTTCATCGCTGCGCTTGCGTCAACCAGCGCCTCTACCCCGTAAGTTTCTTTCAAATAGTCACACCGCTGGGGGTTCAATTCACTTACAGTAATATCGCCGGCTGCCGCAACTTCTCTTTGCAGTACGCTTCTGATGACGCCTTCCGCCATGTTGCCGCCGCCGCAAAATACGATTTTTTTACTCATTTTCTTCCTCCATACTTATAAAGACTACGCCAGCTCCAAAGTATCCTTTACAAACTGCGCGTCCGTCTTGGTTTCTTCTGCCAGGTATGCAATATCCTCTGCAGTGAGATTTTCAGGTTCAACCCCTGCTTCTCTGCATGCTCTCTTAATCATGGACTGTCTGAAATGCTCGATATCAGCAACCTGATGTTTAATCAGACCCGGATTTGCCGGCAGAATAATATTTTCGCCCGGCTTATCTTCTACCTGCGGATTTCCGAATTTGATTTCGATGCCGTTATCTCTGGCAAAGTCAAGCTGCGGCTGAATGTGTTTGCCTGCACCGGTGTACTCGGTTTCACTGATTACGATAATCTGATCTTCCGGCATTTCCTGTGCCAGTGAAAATGCTGCCGCAAGAGCTGTATTTCCTGCAGGGCCTCTTTCAAGTCCTTCCAAATTCGCAAGGGCCTCTGTCATGTACATAACCTCGCCTTGTTTTACTGTAACATATTTATCGGCATAACGCAAAATTCTTGCTGCACTTCTTGGTGTATCGGAGTGGTCCGGACCTGTTGCGTGAGGTACGCCAAAGCCGGTATGGCCTGTCGTGCAGGATTTTTTATTGAACTGCGTGTCTGACGCCATGTGAAGACCTGTCAAATCGATGGAAGCCGCGATGATTTCTGTATCGGCTGCTCCTGCCTTAATCAGACCTCTTGCTGTTCCTGTAATCATACCGCCGCCTGCTGTAGTGCAGACAACTGCGTCCGGGTGCTTTCCGGTCATTTGTCTGCACTGCTGCGCAATTTCGTATCCAAGGGTTTCTACCCCTGCGATACCGAACGGCGAATACAAAGAAGCGTTAAAGTAACCGGTATCTTCTAAGATAGAAAGGAATGAATAGAAGAGTTCCGGCCCTACAGTCAGCTGTACAACCTCTGCACCGTAGGCTTCACACTTTCTTGCTTTCTCTACAATCTCAGGCTGGCCGACGCCTTTGGAGTCGTAACATTCCTGTACGACGATACACTTCAGTCCCTGCATCGCTGCCTGAGAAGCCACTGCCGCACCGTAGTTTCCGGAAGTTGCCGCCATTACGCCCTTGTAGCCCAGCTTCTTTGCGTGTGCGACTGCGCAGGCTGCTCTTCTGGCCTTGAAAGAACCGGAAGCGTTAGCTGCTTCGTCTTTTGCGAAGATTCTGGCGCCGTATCCCGGCTTTGCATATTTTCTGGCCAGTGCGGTCAGATTTCTAAGCTCGATCAGCGGTGTATTTCCCACTGCTGTCTTTGCCTGAATCTTTGCGACTTCTTCTACGGTATAGCCTGTCTTTGCCATGAGCCCTTCATAGTCGAAGGCGACAGAACCGGATTCAAATTCGTTATAGTCGATTCCCAGTGCTTTTAAGTTGATGTCGTTGGAACGCTTCATCACGGAATCGTAATCTTTAGGTAATGTCATTATTTGTCACCTCCGAACATGATTTCTCTCAGCTGCTTATCTATTTCAATAATTTCCGGCACAAATTTGCCATAGCTGTGGGTGTAGTAAGGGCCCTCTTCAATCAGGGTTCCCTTTACCATTCTGCCCACTGCAGTCTTCACCGTAACTTCATCTCCCACTTCTGCAGTTTCATCCTGCAGAAATCCTTTTGTCCACTGCTGCAGATCACATTTCTGCGTATCTTCCGGAATCTTAGCAGTTCTCTCAGCGGCCTTCAGCACGATGGCGTGAACGCGCACCCAGTCTCCTCTTTTTGCCATGTTATATTTCTCCTTGTTCTATTTTTATAAACTCTTCTGCAATGTTCTTGCAATAATGTTATCCTGAATATCTTTTTCCAGATCCACAAAGTAAGCGGAATAGCCTGCAACTCTCACCAGAATGTTGCGGTACTTCTGCGGATCCTTCTGTGCTGCCAGCAGGGTTTCATCATCTACCACGTTGAGCTGAATGTGCTGTCCGTGCTGATCGTCAAAGTAAGTCTTTACGACAGTTTCGATAATTTCAAGCCCCTTTTCACCTTTTACGATAGCCGGGTCAAATCTCTGGTTTACCAGAACGCCGCTCTGTGCAATGAGAGGGTCGATCCTTCCAAGAGATTTTACTACGGCAGTCGGGCCGTTAACGTCCATACCGATCATCGGAGACGCATTGTCAGCAAGGGCAGTGTACGCCTTTCTGCCGTCAGGAAGCGCTCCAATGAGCTGTCCCAATACTACGTTGTAGGACTGGGTGGAAATTACCATGGTATACTTTGCGTCACGACCGTCGGTGTGTTTGCAAATCTGATCGTTGCAAAGCTTTGACAGCCAGTGCGCATAGCGGTCTACTTCTTCAATATCGTTGCCGTACTTCGGTGCTTTGTTAATGAGCAGCTGACGCATGTTTTCTTTGCCTTCAAAGTCCGTTGCCACAAGGTCCATCAGCTCGTTCATAGTCAGATACTGCTTGTTGAATACGCATTCCTCAATTGCTGCCAGAGAGTCTGCAATATTTGCAATACCGGTAATGGCAACTGCGGAATAACGATGTTCAGCCCCTTTACGCTGCAGCACCGTTCCCTTTTCGATACAGCCGTGAGTGAAGCAGGAGCCGGTAATGGTCGGCGCCGTCCATGCGTGGCAGGAAACGATTCTGTCAAAGAGCTCCACGAACTTGTTCATGAAGAAATCCTGCTGAATTTCATAAGCGTCCATAATCTGCTGTACAGAAGTAAAGGTTCTCACGTCACCGGTTTTCGGTCCAATCTGCTTTCCGGAAATCGGATCTACGCCGTTGTTCAGCGTAATTTCAAATACCTTGCTCGGGTTGAAGTACCCAGCGTTGGACTGGAAGTCAGTGATGCCTGGCACGCTCGGCTCGATACAGCCGCAGATTCCCCAGTTTCTGGCTTCTTCCAGAGAGTGACCCAAAGACAGCAGGTGGGAAATGTTAGTGCTGTCGTTGAAGAAAGCAGGGTGGCTTCCTCCCTTTCTCGCTACTGCCAGCGCCAGACGGAAAGTCTCTTCATCAACGCCATCGTGGTAACGGAAGGATACGCAAGGCTCTTTGGTCTGCAGGTCTTCCATACAGTGGAGAATCAGTCTGGTCAGGTCATTGCAGCCATCAGTGCCATCCGGTAAAACGCCGCCGATCATCATGTGAATCCAAAGCGGACAGCCCGGATACGCGATGGACTCTCTGGTGGTACGAACTTCCCAGAGTTCCGCAATCTTCAGCTTGAACTCGTGTACCAGGTCAGCGATAAAGGCTTCTTCCACACCGTCAGCCAAGTCCTGTTTGTAGAACGGATACATGTACTGGTCAAATCTGCCCAGGCAGTTGTCATTACTGTTGTATTCCATCTGCAGCGCAAGATGGGTAAACCATACCAGCTGCGCTGCCTGGTGGAAGTTTTTCGGCGCATTTTCAGGTACAACGCGGCAGTTTTCAGCGATGGTTAAAAGCTGCGCTTTTCTTTCCGCGTCAGTGCAGTCTGCCGCCATTACTTCTGCCAGCTTCGCGTATCTGTGCGCGAAACGAATAATCGCTTCCATAACGATAATCATGGCCTCCCATGTGTAACGCTTCTCCATCTGCTCGATGTTCATCTTTTCAATGCCTGCGATATTTGCCCTGCACTGGTCGATATAATAGCGGTAGCCTTTTGTTACCAGTTCATCGTAAAACGGCGCGTGGTTCATGGTGGATTTGTTGGAAACGCCCTTTGTAAAAATACCCAGGTTTACCATTTCGTCCATATCAGGGTCTGCCAGCGCAGCAGTCAGGTCACCAAAGGCTCTGCCTTCCCATTTCTTTACAATCTCTCTCAATTCTTCCTTTTCACCCGGCATGAACTTCAGATTATCGGACTCTCTGGTGTCCAGTTCCTCCAAATCATCACGCAGCCATGCGGTCATATCAGGATACAGCGGTGTGCCGTGAAGACGAGATGCCAGATGACCTGCCAGAACAGAGTCATCATCGATGAAGATTTTCTTGTTATCCAGCACATAGGCAAAGGATTTTGCCCTTCTAATCATAAACGGCTCCATGGAAGGCTGACTGTAAAAGTCCGTAATCAGTCTCGCACGGTCCAGACAAATCGTAACCGGTGTATCTCTTACCTTTTCACTCAATCTTACAATTCTTTCAGAAATCATTTTACTACCTCCTTATTATTGTTTTTCATCCAAAAACATTCTTTTCCATATTTATCTAATACTTCGTTAGCACTGCGCACCAGCTCCCGTATAGTCTCATCATCCGGCGTTTTTACATCTGCCAGGGCGTAGCTTCGTCCAAGGGACTTGTATTTCGGCGTTCCAAAGTCGTGGTAAGCGAGCAGTTCATACTCTTTTGCTGTAGGCAGGTTTCCTACAAACTCCGCAATTGCTCTGATGTTTTCCTCGCTGTCTGTACATCCCGGCACAATTGGCGTTCTGATAGTAAGTGGAATGCCGAAAGCGGAAATCTTTCTGATGTTGTCAAGAATCAACTCGTTGCTCACGCCTGTCAGTTCCTCATGCACACTGGGATCCATATGCTTCACATCCATAAACATACCACCGATATAAGGCAATGCCTGCGCAAACTCTTCATAGTTTCCAAAGCCGCAGCTTTCCACCATGACATGGATACCTTTCTCATTGCAGCGCTTTGCAATGTCCCGCAGATATTCGCCGTGGGTCAAAGGCTCTCCGCCGGAAAAGGTGACGCCGCCGCCAAACCTTGCATAAAAGGGTTTATCCTTTTCGATTTCCTTATAGAGTTCATCGATTGTATATTCTTTTCCCGATACCTTCTTCGACTCAGCGTAGCAGACATCCGTGCACCGCATGCAGTTTGTGCAGAGGTCACGGTCAATGGTTCCGTCATCTCTGATTGCATGTTCCGGACAAGCTTTTCTGCAAAGACCGCAGCCCACGCATTTGATGCGGGATTCCATAATCTCAGTCTCATAGCTTTGCGACTCCGGATTTGCACACCATTTACAGCGAAGCGGGCAGCCCTTGAAGAACACCAGCGTTCTCAGCCCCGCTCCGTCGTGAATGGAACATCTCTGTATATTGAATATCATGCAGTCTACTCCTTCTCTTTTTGTCGTGTACTTTATTTAAAAGCAAGTTCCATGCCAAATAAAATCGTTGAGAAAGGCCTCTGTTTCTTGTAAAATGATAAAAAAGCGGCGTGCATAACTGTTTTTTTGCGTTAATGTGACGGCAACGCGACCACAAAATCAGAGTTTTGTATCATTTTTATTACAGTTTTTGACTGTCATTCTATACAATAATCAGGCAAGTTTCGTTTTTTTGCAGTTTTGTAACGTTTTTGGCACAATCATTTTGCGTATTGCTCAATTACAGATACACTTTTCCCTTTTTGTGCCCTCTTTTAAGGTAAAAAACTGCTGGCATATTTTTTGCTTGTATATATAAATGAAATAAAAATCGAAACACGATAGAAAGGAACATACAAATGAAAGCTAGAAAACTTTTCAGAACCATTGAAACTCACACTTTGGGACAGCCTACCCGAAATGTCGTCAGTGGTTTTCGTAAAATCCCCGGAAATACTATGCAGGAAAAATTTGAATATATGAGAGACAAGGAAGATTGGTTTCGCAAAGTCCTGATGTTCGAACCAAGAGGCAGCGAAATTATGTCCGGCACCTTAATCACCGAACCTTGTACACCAGGTACTGACGTCGGTGTCTTATACTTCGAGTCCAGCTGCTGGCTGCCGATGTGTGGTCATGACACCATGGGCGTTACCGTTGCCCTCATTGAAGCCGGTCTTGTCGATGTGCAGGAACCGATTACCACCATCAAACTGGATACGCCTGCCGGCGTTGTGACAGTTACCGCAAAAGTCTGCGACGGTGTTGTCGAAGAAGTTTCTTTCCTCAACGCCCCTGCCCTTGTGTTAAAGCAGGACGTAACCGTGCAGACCGAAGCATTCGGTCCGCTGACCTTAGATATTTCCTGGGGCGGCAACGTTTACGCAATCCTTCCGGCCGAAAAAGTGGGTCTGGATATCACCCCGGCAAACTGCGGCAAATTCATCAAAATCGCCCAGTCTCTGGCCGCAGATATCAACAATCAGGTTGAAATTCACCACCCGACCCTGCCATTTGTGGACAGAGTCACCCACGTGGAATTTGCAGGCCCTGCAAAGAGCGAAGACGCAGACATTCAGAACGTCGTCGTAGCGCTGCCTAAGGTTATCGACCGTTCTCCCTGCGGCACCGGAACATCTGCAAAAGCCGCTCTGCTTCACGCTGAGGGCAAGCTGAAAGCCGGCGAAAGTTTTGTGCACGAAAGTGTCATCGGCTCTAAATTCAAATGTGAGATCGTAGAAGAAACCACAGTGGAAGGAATCCCTGCCATCATTCCTAGAATTACCGGAAACGCATGTATTACCGGCTTTGCCACCTGGATTCTCGACCCGAAAGACCCATTCCAGGAAGGATTTTTATTAGATGTATAAGAGCAAAAGAATTATCAATTTACAGTACAAAGGTCTTCACAGCTTTTACTGGATGCTCTACTGTCTCTCCACCGCATTTATCACCGTCTTTCTGCTGGATCAGGGACTTTCCGCCGCAAGCATCGGCGTCATCGTGGCCCTGAGCAATATTCTTGCCGCAGCAGGACAGCTGGCGGTGGGGAATGTGACAGATAAGTACGAAAAAGTCACTTGGAGAAATGCCATTCTGGGAATCGGCGTACTGCAGTTCATCTGCTTGATTTTGCTGATAATCTGCAGCGGCAGCTTCTTGATTAATGCAGGCGTTTATCTGCTGTTTACCATTTTGGTTTATTTTCAGATGCCTCTCGTCAATTCTGCCGTTTTTACCTATGAAGCCATTGGAATTTCAGTGGATTTCGGCAGCGCCAGAGGTATGGGTTCCATCGCCTACGCAGTTATCTCCTTCGCGGCAGGACAACTCATCGCAGCCATCGGCACAAAAGCCATCATCTATCTGAGTCTGGCTGTGCTGGCAGGACTTTTCGCAGTGACCTTTTCCATGCCCGGCGTGGAGAAGCACAGCGCCGGCGAAACCTGCGGGCGGGACGCAGCCCCTCCGTCCCATAAAAGCGGTGTCATACAGTTTGCAAAAAAATATCCCGCCTTTATGCTGACCCTTTCGGGAATTGTGCTGCTCATGGCTTTCCACAATATTGTCCATACCTACATGATTCAGATGATAGAACCCCTTGGCGGCGACAGCGCCTCCATGGGTACGGCCTTTTCCATCGAAGCACTGATGGAACTTCCGGTGATGTTCGGCTTTTATAAGCTGATTCGGCGTTTTTCACCGGGCACTTTAATCGCCTTTGCAGGCTTCGCCTTTATTTTAAAAGCGCTGGCTTACATCCTTGCCGGCAGTGTCACCGGCATTTATCTGGCACAGTCTCTGCAGATGCTCAGCTATGCGATTTTCATCTCCGCGTCGGTATACTACGCCAACGAAAAGATGGAAGCAAGCGACCGGGTAACCGGTCAGAGCTACATGACCGCATCCATCTCCATCGGAGCAGTTTTAGGCAATCTGGCCGGCGGCTTTGTCCTTGATGCCGGTGGTGTAAACGCGCTGCTTTACTTCGCCTTGGGGCTGACCGCTGCAGGCGCAGCGATTACCGGACTGGGCATCAAAAAAAGTTAAAGCATTTCACTACCGCGCCCCTTTTTGAAGCCCTACGAGGGAAAAGGGGCGCGTTTTTATTTAGTAAATACGCAAAGTGTCCCTTCTATAAGATTTCAACGAAAAAAGGGACAGATTTTAAATCTCATCCCTTTTTTTGCTTCGATTCACAACTACGATTCCCACACTGACAAAAATCAATGCCAATATAGTCGCCGGTGTCAGCACTCTCTCGCCGAGAAAAATTGCTGACAGCATGACGCCGAACACCGGAATAGTAAACCCATAAATGGTGATTTTTCCGACCGGATTATATTTCAGCAGATTTGCCCAGATACAAAAGGTCACCATGGAAGTAACTGACAGATAAAGTAAAAGCATCGACGACATCACAGTGAACCCTGTAACCTGCCCGCCCATACAAAATCCCATCGCAATCAGAATGACGCTTCCAAAGAGCAGCTGATAGGCAGTAATCGCACCGGGCGTTTCCCGATGGGAAATCATTTTCAGAGTCACCGAGCTGACGCCGTATGCCACAGAGCAAAGCAGCACCATGCCTTCTCCCATAAAGGTAACGCCGCCGCCAAAACCGTCACCTCCGAGATTCACAATGACAATCCCCGCAAAGCCTATGGCGCAGCCCAGGGCTTTTCTTTTATCCATTCTCTCATCCTTTGTCATAAAGTGAGCGGCAATAATACTGAAAAACCCGTTTGACCCGTTGATAACAGAGCCTTTTGTTCCCGTTGTATTCGACAGTCCGATATAAAAGCATACATACTGCACGGTGGTCTGCAGAAGCCCCTGCACCATAATGCCAGGAATAGAGCTTTTCTTAATCGTCAAAAGCCGCCCCTCTTTTATGCTAAAGAATACCAAAGTCATCATGCCTGCCAGAAAAAATCGGTATCCCGCAAAGAGAATTTTACTTCCTGAATCTTCAATCCGAAGCAGTGCGAATCCTTCCTTGATTGCCGGAAACGCGCTGCCCCACAGGGCGCAGGTCAGCAAAGCCAGCAGCACGATTGCTGCTGGCTTTGTGAAAATATTTGTTGAGGTACATGTGTGTTTCATCTTCTGCGTGCCTTCCTACTGAAACGATGCGATGGTTTCTACGATGGTGTCCAGGCTGTTGTCCGCATTGACGCCCATAGCAACCAGTTTATCGGTTACATCAATCGGCACGTCGCTGCCGTCCATCGCTTCGTTGAGTCTGCCGCCCATGAGTACATGGGTGTCCTCCATGCCGGTACGCTTCAGTTCTTTCATCAAATCCCTTGCAAAGCTGTACGCCATGCCGTTATAGGTGCTCATGCAGAGGACTTTGCTGCCGGTTTCGATTAAAGTATCTGCAATTTCTCCGATGGAAACCGATACGCCCAGGTCGAAGACCTTCGCGCCTGCTTTGCGCAGATAGTTTCTGATGACTTCTTTTCCGAATTCGTGAACGTCGGTGGAACCTACGACAACGGAAACGCCGGACAGCGGGCCGTCTCCCTCGAAATTCTGCTTTGCCAGAGCATCGTCCTGAATTTTGTTGATGGTCTGCACAATGCTGGTCGGCATCACCGGCACTCTGGTGCGCATTGCTTCTTTATCTTTTTTACCTGCACCGAAAGCAATTTCAAGCTGCTCAGGCCCGATGGCTTTCAGCACGGATACGATTTCTCCGCCGTGCTCAATATCAACGCCTAAATCGTCCAGCGCATTCATGACACGTTCAAAGAACTGATTTGCGCCAACGACCAATTTTTCTGCATCGGCGTTGACTTTTTCCCAGTTGATGTAGCGAGCGTAGTACGGCGCTTTTTCGATGACCATATCCATGGTCAGCTGGGCTTCGATAATTTCCTTCGCCTCAGGAATTCTGATTGCCTCTGTAAACGGCACCGGTGCAACCGCATAGCCGGACGGATACATCAGCTGGCAGGCCACATCAGGCAGCGCATAAGCGCAGAGAGCCGCATAGTTTCTCGGCAGGCTGAATCCGTAGTCGATGGTATTTCCGTTGACAAAAGTGCCCGGTGTACCGTATTTGTTAATCATACTCAGAGCTCTGTTAAAGACGATACGCAGGAAGGAATCGCTGAACAGGTTGCCGTAGCAGTGGGCCAGCCTTCCGCCCATCAAATCCTCAGCCACATAGCGTTCCAGCTTTGCCCAGCCCAGAAGATTTGCCACATCGTGGAACTGCGCGCCGTAGCCGTCGTCCAGATTGCAGTGCATGCACACACCCTGGTCTTTAAACTCACCCATGATTGCCATGGCTTTGATGTAGTCCTCTGTACGGTAATCTTCCATTTCGAGACCCGGATACTCGTAAGTAAAATACTGGGCCAGATTACCGATAGAAGTTACGCCCGCATTCAGGGCATTGGTTACATTTTCAACACCGTTGAGAGAGCCAATCATATGGTCGCCAAGGTGCGGGTGCACAGGCACTACCTGTCCCAAACGGCTCCATTCCTCCGGCGTATTCAAAATCAGACTGCCGCTTGCCTGAAATCTGTCACGGTATTGCTCCGGCACACCCATAATCCAGTCACAGCAGATGCCCAGACGGTCGATACTGGAACCCGCTTCTTTCAGACCGTTATATACCGCGCGAATGCCGTCTTCTGTCACATCCCAGGAATTCCAGCCGATGACAGAGTGTTTCATGATTTTGCCGGCTTCCATCATCTTCTGCTTATATTCCACTTCCGACTTTACACCGTACTCCTTCATAAACAGAGTTTCGCCGATGGTAATACCCGACGCGATTTTTTTCGCATCAGATCGAATCGTCTTCATATCCGGCAATTCTTTTTCGTTATATCTTCTCTTGATTTCAATGTCCATTCAGGCTCTCCTCTCACTTTCTGCCGATGCTTTCTTTCATAATCGCAAGGGCTGTCTCCTCATCGTATTCTCTTAAAAGTCCCGCCGCGAAGAAGATGTAATCCCGGTCAATCAATGGTTCCACCTTCTCCGGCAGCAAGACTGAATCTTTTTCTTTCTCACAAATTTCAACGCTTCTCAAAATATTTTCGGCAGCTTCTTTTGTATTATTCACCAGGATTCCGCCGGTTCCGATGATGGTCCCGATTTCCGTCAGATTCTTTCCCCGCTGCACTAAGTTGCAGCCGCCGTAAAATTCCTTTGTGCAAGTGCCGCTGTGCCGCCTTGCTGAAATCCTTACGGCACTGGAGGCAATTTCCAAATCTATACGCTGCTCGGTATCGTTATCGGCCACATACTCCCTAAAGCGGGTTCTTTTTTCAATGGCTTCCTCTACCTGTTTCACAGGCAATCCGCATTCTTTCGCAAAACGCTCAGTACCGACCTCACCTAAAAGGCAGACAGAAGACTCTCTCATGCCCATGTCGCCCTCCACCGTTCTCTTTGCAAAAGGCTCCGGCGTGCCGATTTGTTTTGCTCCGCAGTAACTTTCGTCCTCTGCAAAGGAATAAATGTCCGTGGTAGCGCCGCCGATATCCGCAAGGATATAAGGGCCGATACCCGGTGTTTTTTCAGTACCTGTGCAAAGGAGCTCTCCGGCCGACAAAACTGCCGCAGGTGTAGGTACGATCGGACCGTCGACAACTTTCTTTACCACGCCGACGCCTTTCATATTAGTAATCCTGCTCATAAACAAATCCCGTATAATCGAAACCGTAGAGTCGATATTCAGTTTACCAATATCAGGAATCATGTTCTCTGCCAGAAAACATTCTTTGCCGCGGCTTTGAAACATTCGTCTCACGCCGCCTGCAACTTCTGAATTTCCCGCATAGATGACAGGGATGTACAATCTGCTCTCACTGAGCAGCCTTGCATTTTCCAGCACCAGCTGGCTGTTGCCGCCCTCGTAGCCGCCGCACAAAAGCAGAATTTCCGCATCTGCCTCGGCAATTCCGTCGATGTCCGCCTCCGTCAACCTGCCCGTGGACATCTGCACCACCTTGCCCCCTGCTCCAAAACTGGCGTTTCTGCCAGCCTTCATGCTGAGAGATTCGGTCAAGCCGCTGACTGCGATTCTGAGACCCCCTGCCGCGCTGCTTGTGGAAAGCTTCAGCGCACCTTTGAAGTTTTCTTTTCCAAGAACGGATTCCGCCGCCGCAAGGCACTTGTTCAGCGCAATCCCCGCATCCTCATGAACGGTAGACGGGTATTTATCCGATAAAACCACCCGCCGGGCGGTAAGGTCTACGCAGACCACCTTTGTATATGTACTTCCAAAATCTAATAAAACTGCAAATTTCAAGTTTCTCTCCTTTAATCATTGCCGATAGATTTTTGTCATTATGCTATATATCAAAATATCAAGCAATGTTCATGCCAAGTTCTAATACTGTTGAAAAGTCCGCCTTTTAAGGCGTTTCTTATCCTCCCGCTCGCGTGGAACTGTTTTCTTTTTGGCACATTTTTTCAGCCTGACAGTCTTTCGTACCAAATGTGACACACTTTCCAGCGAATTTCGCCAGTTCTTCTTTCAGTAGTGTGCAATTTATGTTACAATACATCTATATTCAAGCGAAAGGAGCACCTTATGTCTGATTTTACACACACCATGCAGCTCATTGAAAATCTGGTATCCAAGCAGAAACCGCAGAAAATTCTGGGGAAACATGCCTATATGCAGCAGCTGTTTCAAACCTTCCATACGCAGAATCCGCTGCCATGCAATTTCGCCCTCTTCTGCACTGCAGAGGGGCTGATTCTAAACGTTCTGCAGGAATCTCCGGCAGAAACACAGCCGGCGGGCATTAGTCCGGGGCTCAGACTGCCCCTTGATTTTCTTCCTGCCGCGTGTCCCGATGCCGCCTTTTATGATACGCTTTCCGGTTACGTGCTCATCACGCAGGCCGCGCCGGAATCTGAGGAAGAGACCCGCAGCTTTCTATCTCAGCTGGCAGTCTATACGCAAATCTTTGACGAATACGAAAGAGAGAACCGGCAGCTTTGGGACAGTCTGGACGCTGTAAAAAAGTCCATTTCCATCTACGATAAGGACGCTACCCTCCTTTACGCCAACCGCCATTTTTGCAATTACCTTCATCTGACCGACAGGAAGCAGATTATCGGCCGCCAAATCGAAGACGTAATCAAAAGTGCAGGCACCAAGGTGTATTCCATCGATACCAACACCAACAAGCTGAAAATGCACGATGTTCTCCACAAGGGCGAGGAGGTCATCGACTGGGAGGTCCGCATCCTATCGTCAAATGGCGATACACAAATCGCAGGTAACGACATGTATCCGGTTCTCGACGAAAGTGGAAATGTCAAAGGCATGGTGGAAATCACCCACTCCAGACAGCAGTCCCTGGACAGCGCCAAAAAACTGGTCGGTCTTTCCGCAGAATACACCTTCGAAAACATCATCGGAGGAAGCACTTCTATGCGTGAAAGCATCCGCACCGCAAAGGACTACGCCAACAGCCCTCTAAGCCTTCTGATTACCGGCGAAAGCGGCGTCGGCAAGGAGCTCTTTGCCCAGGCTGTTCATAACTACAGCGACCGAAGAAAAGGCCCTTTCGTCGCTTTAAACTGTGCCAGCTTTCCGGAAAACCTCATCGAAAGCGAACTCTTCGGCTATGTGGGCGGCGCCTTTACCGGTGCTTCCAAGAACGGTCAAATCGGTAAGTTTGAACTGGCAGACGGCGGCACGCTGTTTTTAGATGAAGTCGGCGAACTGCCCTATCACTTTCAATCCAAACTCCTTCGCGTACTGGAAACCTGGACCGTTACCAGAATCGGCAGCACAAAACCGTTTCCTGTAAACGTTCGCCTCATCGCAGCCACCAACCGCAATCTGGAAAAGATGGTCGAGGAAGGACTTTTCCGGCAGGATTTGTACTACCGGCTGCAGATTCTCAATATCGTCATCCCTCCGCTCCGTCAACGCAGAGAGGATATCATGCAGATTTCCGAGGAACTGCTCCGCCAGGGCAGAGCACCGGGCAGTCTGGAAGAAAAAACCCTGACCGAGGACGCAAAACAGATTTTGCTGGGCTACGACTGGCCCGGCAACGTGCGAGAACTGAGAAACGTTCTCTCTCGTGCCGCCCTCCTGTCAAAATCCAGCTTTATTACGAAAGATGTGCTGACTGCCTCCATCTTTGCAAGCGGTTCTAGCGCACGGATTTCCTACGAGCAGAGCGTGCAGGACAGCACGCTGTCCGCCGAAGCCAGGCTGAGCCAAAGACAGCAGGAAGTCGACACTGCCGGAGCAAACCTTCTAAAAGAGGCCATCAGCATCGCAGGCGGCAATAAGACAAAGGCGGCCGAGCTTTTAGGCATGTCCCGAAATACCTTTTATCGTACGTTAAGAAAACACAATCTCGAATAGCATGATGACAAAATCAGATACTGCCCGCATTTAGTGAATATACATATATTCATAAAAAATGCCCAAAATATGCACGACGCCCTGCATATTTTTTAGAAAAAACTTCAAAATATGCAAAACAAAGCTGCTTACGGACAAATATTACTGTTCCTTTGGCAGCTTTTTCGATTTTTGCGGCACAAATGTGCATATTAAAGGTATTTTTCCTGAAAATATGCACATCATTATGCATATTTCCGACATAATCTCTAAAAATATGCACACGCAAGCTCAGGAACGATGTAGTGTTTTTTCACATCACCCGAATCAGCACCATATAGCAGATTGTTCCTGCCAAAATGGACAGAATCGTGCTGTGTTTCCATTTGTGCAGGGCAGCGACCAATATAACGGAAATCGCTTCGGGAATGCCGTGAGTACCGCTGAGAAAATCCACTCCTTTTAAGCAGTAGACCACCAGCATAGCGATTACCGCATAGGGCAGCACATCGCCCAGATAAAGCACCAGCTTAGGCGTCCCTTTGGAAAACAGTACAAAAGGCAGAAAGCGAAGCAGCATCGTGCCCAGCGCCATCACCGCAATCAGTCCAAGGGCATGAGAAGTACTAATCATGGTGCGACCTCCTCTCCATTGGTTTTCTTACCAGCAGAAGCGCCGCTGTAATCAGAACCATAGCAGGAATCAAAAAGTAGTCCGCTCCGAAAATCAGCAGGCAGACAATAGAAATTCCAAGGCCTGAAAGGGCTGGAATATGTTCTCTCTTTCCCTCCCACTGCTCTACAAAAATCACGACAAACAGTGCTGTCATGGAGAAATCGATTCCCGTGCTGTCAAAGGACAGAGTATTTCCCAGAAATGCCCCTAAAAAGCTTCCGAATACCCAGTAGCTCTGGTTCATCATAGACACCAGGAAGTAATACCATTTTTCGTCCACTTTCTCCGGCACGCCGGCATTGCATACCAGCGAATAAGTCTCATCAGTCAAAGCGAAAATCGCATACAATTTCCGCGCACCACGCAGCTCTTCATAGCGTTTCAGCATGGACACCCCATAGAAAAGATGTCTGGCGTTTACCATCAATGTCATCAACGCCGCTGAAATCAGCGACGCGCCGCCGCCCAAAAGTCCTACGCCCACATACTGCAGAGATCCCGCATAGATGAGGATGCTCATCAGAACTGCCCACCAGCAGCTGTATCCCTTGTCCGCAAGGAGCACGCCAAAACCGATGCCCAGCACAATATAGCCTGCCATGACCGGCAGCGACGAAATAAAACTGTATTTTACTGTCTCCCGATTCAAAGCTTCTTTCCTCCAGCTTCCTGTAATTTTCTGTAATTCCTCAAATTCCGGCTTTCCTACGCTTTCCCGCAGTAAAAGACAGGTAACACAGCAGGCAAATATACCGGATTGTTTTTACATTTTATCACATTCTTTGGTTTTTGCATAGCGCACAGGAGGCATCGTCAGATGGACAAGATGTCGCAAAATTCGCAGCAACCGCAGCCGCTGCGCCGGGTTTCGCCAACACCACATTGTAAAAATTCAGGATTTGTAAAATGAATATCACTTTTCTATAATTAAAACAGCTGCAAAGCCAATGCTTCACAGCTGTTTTTCAGGATAACATTATGGATTTACTTCAATTATCTGTTTTGATACGGAATAAAACGACCTCGGGTGCCGTCCACCAACACTTTATCTCTCACTGCAATCTGGCCGTTCAAAATAACATAGGAAATTCCCTCCGGCGGCAGAGTCGGCTGTTCATAAGTCGCACAGTCGATAATGGTATCTTCGTCAAAGATAACGATATCTGCATCGAATCCTTCCTTAATTTCACCTTTTGTCTTGAGATTAAGCCGGTCAGCCGGCAGCACCGTCATCTTGCGCAGAGCGTCCATCATCGTCAGAACGCCTTTTTCACGCACCAGTCTTCCAAGAACCCGCGGGAAAGTTCCCGCACCCCTTGGGTGACCGCTTCCATCTACAAATCCGCAATCGCTGCCCACCATCACATAAGGTGCCTGATAAGCAAGCTCAACCTCCGGCTCGTTCATAACAAAAGCCGCCACATACAAATCCGGATCTTCTGCCCGCAGCTTTTCAAATAAAGCCTTATCACAGCGCTGTCCTTTGTACGGCCCTGCCGTCACCATAAGGTCACTGTAATCCCATTTTTCAAAGCTGGCTTCATCAAATACCGCCGTGCCGATTCCGGTGCAGAATGCGGTATATGGGTAACAGTCGCAGGTAATATCCACTCCGGCGCGTCTTGCCTCGTCAATGCAGGCAAGGGCATCTTTCATATATCCCACTGCGCTGCAGCTTCCGATATGGGACATCTGTATGCCGTATCTGCTCCGCTGCTGGATTTCTACCAGTTCCTTGATAGAAGCTACGCTGTCCGGGCCGTCTGCCCGGAAATGTACAGAAGTCAGGTAACCCTCATCTTCCAAAGCAGATAAAAGATCCACCGTTTCATCGGTCGTCACGCCCGGCGCATACTCAAACCCGCAGGAAAGACCAATCGGGCCGTATTTCTTGCAGGCCGCCAGCTCCCGCTTCATCTGGTCCAGCTGCTTTGCCGTAGACGGCTTATATCTGTCGTCTGCGCCGGCGTACTGCCGCAGGCTGTTTTGTCCTACGAACATCATGTAGTTTGTCGGACTTCCCTGACTGTTGACCTTTTCGCAGAAATCCTCAAGGCGATTATAGCTGTCGCCGCAGTTTCCCGCCGCTTTTGTAGTGACACCCATTCTCACCTCGCAGGCCGCTGTAAAGAAATCATTCTCACCGCCGCTGAACTGATTTTCGTGGGCGTGAATATCGATAAAGCCCGGAGAAGCAATTTCCCCCTGGGCATTGATGGTTACATTGGTATCCTCATACACGGTTCCCACCTTGAGAATGGTGCCATGATCGATTAAAATATCCGCAACCTCCCATGTGTCCGTTTCAAAATCAGGGATTTTCGCATTCAGTATTTTTAAATCTTTCATAATTTCTCCTCGCTTCAACCTTAAAATTCCAGTTCACCTGCAAAATGGCAGGCAGAAAAATGTCCGTCTCCTACTTCTTTCATTTCCGGCGCCCGGCTTTGGCAGATTTCCTTGCAGTATTTACACCTGCTGGCAAAACGGCAGCCGGCAGTTTCTTCTGTTAAGCTGGGCATATCGCCGCTGAGCAGGTACTTTTTGCGATACCGTTCTTTCGGGTGAAGGGGCGGCACAGAAGAAAGCAGACCGAAGGTGTACGGGTGGGTACAGTGATTGTAAACATCAGCGCTTTTGCCGATTTCCATGATTTTTCCGCCATACATCACGCAGATGCGGTCGCTCATGTATCGCACCACGGAAAGATTGTGGGTGATGAACAGATAGGTCATGCCCAGCTCGCTTTGCAGCTTCAAAAGTTCATTCAGCGTCTGGGCCTGCACCGACACGTCCAGCGCACTGGTAGGTTCGTCCAGCACCAGACATTTTGGCCTCAGCATAATCGCACGGGCAATGCTGACTCTCTGCTGCTGACCGCCGGACAGTTCATGGGGAAATCTGTCCAGAAGCTCCAGACCAATATTAATTTTCTCTGCCGTTTCATAAATCAGTTCCTTGGCGCTTTCCTTGTTGTAGCCGTTAATCAGCAGGGGTCTTTCCAGTGACCGATAGATAGACGCCCTTGGGTTCAGCGAGGAAGCCGGATCCTGAAAAACCGCGCCTACGCTCTGCCGCAGAGCCTTTTTATTTTTCTTGTCCCAAACGTCCATACCGCTTAGGTAAATAGAGCCTTCTGTCGGAGGCAGCAACCCTAAAATCATTTTCGCCAAAGTTGTCTTGCCGCTTCCGCTCTCCCCTACAAGTCCCAGCGTTTCCCCGCGGTAAACATCTAAGGTCACATCGTCGACGGCACGGACAAAGCTGTTTTTCTTATCTCTCCGCAGGGGAAAGTATTTTTTCAAATGCTCAATCTGCAATAAAGTAGCGTCTTTTGCTTCGTTATTCATTTTCCTGACCTCCCTCCTCCATCAGGCATGCGCACAGATGGTTTTCCGAAACTTCTCTGAGGACAGGCTTTCTCTCTCTGCACGCCGGCATACAGTTCGGACACCGATCGGCAAAATTGCAGCCCGCTCTTTCCTCTGCCAAATTCGGCACAAATCCTTTGATTGTCTGCAATCTGCCTTCTTCCTTTGTAATGGTCGGCAGCGCTTTCATCAAAAGCTTTGTATACGGGTGTTTTGGATTATCAAAGATTTCAAAGACCTCTCCCACTTCAATGAGATTTCCCGCATACATAACGCCTACCCGGTCTGCAATATCTGCCACAATACCAAAGTCGTGGGTAATCATCAAAATTGCCGAATCATATTTCTGACGCAGCTCGTTCATCAGCTCGATAATGCCCGCCTGAATCGTCACATCCAGAGCCGTAGTAGGCTCATCGGCAATGAGCAGCTTCGGATTTCTGCAAAGCATCATGCCGATCATAACACGCTGCCGCATACCGCCGCTGATTTCGTGAGGGTAGGATTTCATTCTCGACTCCACGTCGGACAGCTTTACGTCCCGGAGCATATCAAAGGCAACCTTGTATGCCTGCTCCTTGTCCATCTTTTCTACCATAAGGCCCTCCATCATCTGTGTGCCTACGGTATAGACAGGGTTCAGGGAATCCAGCGGATTTTGGAAAATCATGCCGATTTCGCTTCCCCGCACCTTGGTCATCTCCTGACGTGTCAGGGTGAGCAAATCTCTTCCGTCAAAATTAACCTGGCCGCCGCTGATTTTTCCCGGCGATTTAATCAGCTGCATAACGCCCATGGCAGTTGTGGATTTTCCGCAGCCCGACTCGCCGACCAGCGCAAAAACTTCGCCTTTTTTGATGTCGAAGCTGACGTTGTCGACCGCCTTTACGGTACCGCCCTGGGTTTCAAACTGAATACATAAATCTCTAACTTCTAAAAGGTTTTCTTTCATGATTCACCCCTCCTTACACTTTCAGCCGAGGATCCAGCAGTTCCTTGATGCCTTCACCGACCAGATTGAAGCCCAGCACTGTCCATACGATAGCAATACCCGGCGCCATGGAAATCCACGGTGCGTTTCTGATGTACTGAATTCCCTCGGACAGAATCATGCCCCAGTCAGGCAGCGGCTGCTGCGCACCCAGTCCTAAAAATCCCATGGAAGTGGTCGACAGGATTGCCGACGGTAAAGCAAGAGTTGCCAGAATAATGATGGTAGACACCAGATTCGGCAGGATGTAGCGAAGTATGATGGAAATATCCTTTTCGCCGCAAATTTTTGCAGCCTCTATGTAAGACAGTCCTTTCAGCGACTGCACTTTTGCACGGACAATCTTTGTGAACTGCGCCCAGCTGACAACAGCCACCGCAATGGCTACATTCTGTGCACTGGAGCCTAACATCAAAACGATTGCCATCGCCAGAATAATCGGCGGAATGGACCATGTGGTATCCGTCACAAAGAGGACCACTTTATCTATCTTTTTTCCGTAATATCCGGCGATAATCCCTAAGGTTACGCCGATTAAAGTTTCAATTACCACTGCTACAATACCGACGCCCAGAGCGATTCGTGAGCCGTAGATAACTCTGCTCAGAATACATCTGCCGTACTGGTCAGTTCCCAAAGGATACTCCCCGCAGGGTTTTGCAAGACGCATCGACATGTTCTGCTCTGTATAGGTGTGCGGCGCCAGTATTGGCGCAAAGATTACCACAAAAATCACCGCAAGAAACAGCACTGCACCGATTACAAACATCTTGTTGTGCAGCATCAGTTTTAATTTTTCTTTTCTCATATGCTGCCTCCTATTCCAAGCGAATACGCGGATCCAAAATGCCCGATATCATATCGCCTATGATATTGCAGATGACCGTCAGAATTGTAATAACGAATACGATTCCCTGCACAATTACAAAGTCCTGCTTTGCAATTCCTTTCCACAGCAGCTGACCCATACCCGGCCATGCGAAAACATTTTCCACTACTACTGCGCCGCCAATGAGCCACGGCAGCGACAGGAAAAACATAACTGTTACCGGAATCAGCGCATTTCTAAGGACGTGGCGCACGAGAATTTTTTTATCTTCAATGCCCTTTGCGTAAGCTGTGGTCACGTATTTTTCATCCAGCACGTCGAGGACTTCCGATCTGGTTAAACGGAAAATCTGCGCCAAAGCCGGCAGGGACAAAGTCAGCGCCGGCAGAATCAGCGAAGCGAATCCGCTGTAGCCGGAAAGGGGCAGGATGTTCAGATGGATGCTGAAAATCAGCATTAACAGCACGCCAAGCCAAAACGGCGGCATAGACCAAAGGACAACTGTAGTTACGGTCAAAGCCTTGTCCGCAAATTTATTCTTGCGAACTGCTGCTAAAAGTCCCAGCGGAATTGCCAGCAAATATTCAATAACCAGCGCTGCTCCTGTCAAAAGCAGGGTGTAAGGAAGACGCTGCAAAATCAAATCGCTGACGTTTTGTTTCAGCGAAATTGACATGCCAAAATTTCCCCGCATGATGTTTCCCAGCCAGTAAAAATACTGTACTGCCGGCGGTTTGTCCAGTCCCCATTCCGCCTTGATTTCTTCTACTTTTTCTGCAGACACTCTGGTATCCACCATTAAGTCCACCGGATTTCCCGGCATGGCCTGCATGATACTGAATATCAGAACGGTTACAAACAGTACAACTAATATACCGATGAGGAGCCGTTTGATAATGTAACGCATAATATCATTCAAATTGATTCCTCCAATCAGGCAGGGGCAGAGGAACGACTTCCTCTGCCCCCGCCTTAGCTATTACTGTTATGCGAATATTTCTGCCACGATTTTTTCATATAATTGATTCTTCGGCAGTCCCGCATAATTGGTGAGCATGATAACCGAAATCCGGTCATCTACATACCTTGAACATCTGGAAATGAAACCCATCGTTCCGCCGGTATGCCAGATTTCTTTGTGGCCCGGCGTTTCTCCGTCCAGGAAAAAGCCCAGACCGTATCCGGATTTGCTGCCATCTGCCAGATAGTTCTCCTGAAAAGCTTCCGCCATTGCCTCTCTTGCCAGAAAACATGCTTCTGTGCTTTCATAAAGGTGCTTATGCCATTTCAGCATATCGTCCACGTTGGACTGAATGTTGCCGTCGGCATAACCGACCAGTTTCATATCGTAAGGCTGTTTTTCAAAGCTTCCGTCCGGCTGCAACTCGTAACCTTCAATCAGCGAAGCAGGTCTTTGATCCATCGTATCAGGGGCAAAAGACTGAAGCATGCCGACAGGCTTTAAAATCTTTTCCTCCAGGAATTTTCCAAAAGGCATACCCGAAAGCTGCTCTACAATAGCGCCCAGCATAACGTAGGCAGAATTGCTGTAGCTGTACCGGCTGCCCGGCTCAAAGTCGAGCACATCAAAGGTTTTAATGATTTCCAGCATATCTTTCGTATCTGCTTTTGCTGCCTGCGACCACTGCTGCCATGTGCTGTCGTCGAAATACTCTTTAATGCCCGACTGATGGCACATCAGCTGCCGCACTGTAATTTTCTTGCAGAAAGGCGGAAAGTCAGGGAAAAACCGGTCCACAGTTTCATCTAAAGAAAGCAGACCCTGCTCCTTCAGCATTAACACTGCAAAACAGGTAAACTGTTTGGTGTTGGAGGCGATTACAAAGTTGTCTTCCGGCGTAATCCGTCTGCCTTTCTCCAAATCCGCCATGCCATAGGCTTTGCGGAAAATAATCTCATCACCCTCTGCAATTAAGAGCGCCATGCCCGGTGTATGGTCGTTCATAACCGGTGAAATCACGGCGTCCAGCCGCTGTTCAAGGCTGTCTCTGCGATTCATAGGCTACTCCTTTACTGCATCATTAAATAAACTTCTTCCATCATTTGTTACTGCAAAGCCCTTGATATTGCTTCTTGTTGCGATACATTCAATATCTGCAAACAGGGAAACTGCCGGCATCTGCGCAAAGATTGCGTCGTGGAATTCCTCGTACTTCTTCACACGTTCTTCTGTGTCGGTGATGTAACGGGCTTCTTCCAGCTTCTTCGTTACAGTTTCATCGTGCCAAGGGTAACCGGAGGCTTCTGTAAATACGTAGTAGAGAATGTCGGCGTCAACCCATTCAAAGTTTCTGGAAGCGGACTGATAGTTGTTATCTCTCATCAGCTGCTTGATGTACGGTCCTTCGTATTCTCTGATTTCCATATCGATACCAATCTGCTTCAGCTGGTCCTGCAGTACCGGTGCGGAAGCTTTTGCGGTAGCTCTGTCTGTTGAGGAACAGAATTCAAAGGTCAGCTTCTTTCCGTCTTTTTCAACAAAGCCGTCACCGTCCTTATCCTCATATCCTGCTTCTTTGAGCAGACTCTTGGCTTTTTCCTGGTCGAACTTGTAAAGCTTTGCCAGTTCTGCTTCTTTTGTTTCACTGTAACCTGCCTGGGCTTTGGAAATGAATCCGTAAGTCGGCTCAATTACGTTATTCATCGACGTTGCCAGCGCTTCTTTGTCGATTGCCAGATTGATTGCCTGACGCACTTTGATGTCATCAAGAGGCGCTGTATCTGTATTCATCATCATATATGCTACGCCTGCCTGCTCATATTCGTAAACATTGACGTCGTCATTTGCTTTTAAATCCTCACGGCTTGCTGCCGGAATATTGTAGGCGATATCTACGTTGCCTGCTTCCAGCTCGCTGACTCTTGTAAATTCGTCAGGGATAAAGCGGACGATAATTTCATCGAACTGTGCCAGTTCTTTGTTTTCTACGTTAGGGTTTGCTGTTCTGAAGTTCGGGTTCTTTTCAAGAATAATCTGAGAACCTGCCTGCCAGTCTTTTACCATGAACATGCCGTTGGTCACTGCGCAGCGGTTATATTCGTCCTTGCCCATTTCGTCTGCTTTGTCAACGTGAACCACGCCGCCGAAGTCACTGCACAGGCTTGCCCACATATATGCTGCCGGTTCGGACAGATGGTAAACCAGTGTTGTATCGTCGATGACTTCGATATCTTCAATCGCCTCTACGTCTCCGGAGTACTCACTGATTTCTTTCATACGCAGAACCGATTTCTTTACGCTTTCTGCTGTCAGCGGATCTCCGTTAGAGAATTTAGAATCCGCAAAGAGATGGAATGTAATCGAAAGGCCATCGTCGGAAACCTCATAGCTTTCCGCAAAGCATGGCTGAATTTCCTCCAAATCCCTGCTGTAAGTAACCAGCGGACTGTAAATCAGTTCGTGTACCACGTTGGTCCAGCCGATCTGCTGAATATCAGTACCTTCAACCTCATCCTGCACGGCAATGACCAGCGTATTGCTGCCTTCGCCTTCACTGCTGCTGTTGCCGCCGCAGCCACTCATCAGCGTAACCGCTGCCAGCAGCATTACCAGCAAAATTGCAGTAAGCTTTTTCTGTTTCTTTAACATTTTTCTTTTTCTCCTTTTCGATTTTATACATCAACAGCCGAAAGACCTACTTCTCCCGACTGACGAGGTCATACACAGTAGCCCGTCATGGCCGCCAGAAGCGGCTGAAAGTTTTTATCGATTCCAAGAATCCTGCAGATTTCTTCTTCATAAAACAAAAGGTCAAAATCCAGCCGGCAGCAAAGGCCGTTGGTTTCTGCCAGCTGACTCATCAGGTGCGCTCCGATTCCCGTCTCGCCTACTTTCCTGGCAAACTCTCTACTGTCATCACAGCTGCCCTTTCTGGTATAGAAAACCAGTATCACAGGCGGCGTGCTGCACGCTAGAAGCTCTGCCATCTGACTTCTTGCAGAAGTTCCGGAAATCTTCATCACTTCCACTCCCTCAGGCAGGTGCTTTCTTGCAAATTCCATCAGCACCACGACTAAATCTCTGCTTACCTTCCTCTTGTTAAACTGCAGGCGTTTTTCCGCAGCAAAAGACTTTTGAGACTGCCCTTGCACCATGCTGTCCCTGTTCTTTGCGCCGTCCTCTTTAACCCGCTGCAGCTTCAGCAAAAGCTCTGTAATGCAGCTGTCTGCCGGCTCAATCTCCCTGACCTGCTCACTTCTGGAAAGGTAGCGGCTGCGAAACTCCGCCGGGGTACATTTCAAGTAAATCCCGAAATGCTTATAAAAATACCTCGGTGCAGAAAACCCGCAAAGCTCAGAAATCATCGTTACGTTTTTCTGCCCCTGAATCAGATACCGCACCGACTGAATGATACGGTAATATTCCAGTGTATCCTTAAAATTCATATTCAGCCGCTCGTTAAATTCTTTGGACAAATACTGCTGGCTCACATACTCACAGTCTGCCAGCTGCTTCAGATTGATTTTTTCATCGCAATGGTTATACATGTAGGTATAGATACGCAAAAATCGCTCCGCCCTGGGGTCCATGCCTCGCTTGGCATTGAGCATATTCAAAAGATCGTGACAGTTGTCTGCGATAAAATTGACAATATCGCAGAGCCTTCTTTCCACTTCGGCCCGGCTTTCATCTTTCATACAGCTGCAATACAGCATTTGCAGCTTTTCCTTCAACTTTTCCTGCGCCTTTAAATCTGTAGTGGAATCATAAAAAAGCGTGGTATTGCAGTTATATAGTCCATCGTCGATGAGGTCGCAATACTCCACCGACTTGTCCTTTTCAATTTCAAAGAATAAAATCAAGTTGTCCTCACTGCACCGTTCAATGCAGAAAGGCTCTCCAATATTGACAATTTCAATCTGGCCTGCAGTCAGCGTGTGTTCCCCTGCAACCCATCTGCAGCTTATACTGCCGGAAAGCACATAGAGCAGCCTCAAATTTTCACTCAAATGAAAGGGTATATAGGTGACCTGTTTCCCGTAAATTTTCAGCAGATTCTCGTACTTTTTCATAATTTTTCTCCTTTTATTTATTGTATTTTTTATAAAAATCAATAGCAATACACAAATTTAAACTGTTTCAGTACTTTTTTAACCAAAAATTTTTCCCGGCAAAAAGCTGCCAGACTGTGTTCTCACACTGTCTGACAGCTTTTATTTTACTTCTTTCAAATAATAATATCTACATATTTATATGGTCTTGCGCAATATTCTGCCTGTGCCGTTCTTTGCAAGACCGTCAGGCCCAAAGGCAACCTTTCCGTTTACCAGCACATAGCTGATGCCCTCAGGGTCCTGCAGAGGATTTTCCTCTTCATCGAAACTATGCAGATTATCCCGGTCCAAAATGACCAGATCCGCAAAGTTTCCCTCTTTCAGCACGCCTCTCTTTTCGATACCGAAGCGCTGTGCCGGAAGCCCGCTTGCCTTATACACCGCCTTTTCAAAGTCCTCAGCACCGTATCTGGTCAAATACCGCGGCATCAGCCCGATGTTCATGCTGTTGGGGTAAGCCGGCGCCTCATCACAACCGATCAGGTTCGTTTCCTTTGAGAAACCGAATCCGTCAGAACAAGGCATCGCATAGTCGCACCGGCAGAGAATATCTACAGATTCGCCCAGGAACGGTACGATAAAATCCGCTACCATATCAAGGTCTTCGCAGAACATATCCATAGCCGCGTCAAAAGGCTCTTCTCCCATAATTTCAGCGCACTGCGTAATGTACTTTCCCACATAAACAGGGTTCTTGTGCTTCAGCACACACAGTTCCGCCAGCAGATTATCCTCCGCGTTGATATCCAGTTCCGGAAGTTTCCCGTCTTCAATCATTTTATAAAGTTTTCTGCGAAAATCTTCCGTTTTCCAAAGTTCTGCCAGCTCTTTCTGACCGCCTGCCATCAGCACCAGCGGCTTCAGGTAATATCCAAAGGACGTCAGGGTGAAATTGCAGCAGCTTGGACTTGGAATCACGTCAAAGGTCAAATCCACACCCCGTGATCTCGCCTGTTCAAAATATTCCAGCGTCCTTTCCGCTGCCACAGCAGCGCCTTTCTCATCTACCGCCATATTCATCACATGGACATGGGAAACGTGCACTTTTACGCCTGTTCCCTCTGCCTGGCGCAGCATTTCTTCGTAGCCGCCCATTATTAACTGTCGAAACGGCATTCTCCATGATTACGATATCGTCATCGGAGCTATGACAAATGACCAGATTTATAATTTCATCGCGGATTACATTGACGGAATCATTACCCGCGAGCAGTTCTGGGCTCTGACCCAATTCAAATATCCAACCCACCAGATTAATTTTTGTACAGAGTCCGCATTAAAGTGTCTGGAATTTGTCGCAAGCGAGGAAGTGCAGTAACATGATTGGAAGAGAAGACAGAAAAGAAAACGATTTATTTTTTACCTGCGGCCTCATCGATTATATCGCAAGAAAAACTCACAACAAAAGAGTCGACGTTGTAAACACTTTAGGCAAGGCGCGGATTGCAAAAATTTACGAACTGGCAGATGTCTATCATAGTGACAATATCGACCGCGTCAGCGAAGATTTCATTACAGAGGCGGGGTTAACGCAGGGCTGTTTCGATAACGTTTCTGCCGCACGATATTCCGTTCCCAGTCACTGGGATATCGGCAAAGTCTACAAACGACTGATTCTGGGAATCTGCCGCGAAGAAAACGTCGACGTGATTGACGCGCTGTTCTCAGCCTATAACTCCTTTGTCAGTGAGAAAATCGACGACTACAACAGCAGTTTTTATTACGATGCGCCGCAGAATATATTAAATGCGTATCTGTATAACGAAATCGAAGAATAAGTTTTTCCTAAAAAGAGAGAACCAGCCCGGTTCCCTCTATTTTAATACAACTTCTATACCGCATCCCTTTTCTCAACCGGAAATACGAGCAGCCCGGCAAGAATCAGCACTGCCCCTGTGCTCTGCTTCATCGATAAGAACTGGCCGAACAACCCCATAGACAAAACTGCTGTAAATACTGGTTCTGTTGCAAATATTAACGCCAGCCGTTCTGGCTTTACTTCTTCCTGCGCCTTCGCAAGTATTCTTTGAAAAAAAGGCAGCCTGCAACAGACTGCCTTTCTCAATTACTATCTTTTATCGATTATCTCTCAACGATAACGGAAGTTCCCATGCCGCCGCCGATACACAGGGTAGCAAGACCATACTTGGAATCTCTCTTCTGCATTTCGTAAATCAGGGAAATCAGGATTCTAGCGCCGGAAGCACCGATTGGGTGTCCTAAAGCGATAGCGCCGCCGTTTACGTTAGTCTTTTCAGGATCTAAACCTAAGTCTTTTCTTACGGCCAGGGACTGAGTAGCGAAAGCTTCATTTGCTTCTACTAAGTCAATGTCTTCGATTGTCAGACCAGCTTTTTCCAGAGCTTTCTTGGAAGCAGGAACCGGACCAACACCCATGATGGACGGATCTACACCGCCGGAAGCATAGGATTTGATTGTGCACAGAGGCTTGATTCCTAATTCGTCAGCCTTTTCCTTGGACATTACTACTAAAGCAGCACCAGCATCGTTGATACCAGAAGCATTAGCAGCAGTTACGATACCGTCTTTCTTGAATGCCGGTTTCAGCTTAGCCATCTTTTCGATGGAAGCGCCGAACTTAGGATATTCGTCAGTATCGAATACGATTGGATCGCCCTTTCTCTGCGGAATTTCAACAGGAACGATTTCGTCTTTGAATTTACCTTCTTTGATAGCAGCTTCTGCTCTCTGCTGGGAAATAACAGCAAATTCATCCAGTTCTTCTCTGGTGATGCCCCACTGTTCAGCAACGTTTTCAGCAGTGATACCCATGTGGTAGTTGTTGAAAGCGTCCCACAGACCATCGTTAACCATCATGTCAACCATCTGTGTGTTGTTCATTCTTGCGCCCCATCTGGCTGCTGGCATAGCGTAAGCTGTAGCGGACATGTTTTCTGCGCCGCCGGCAACTACGATATCAGCATCTCCTGCTTTGATAATCTGCGCAGCAAGTTCAACAGCTCTAAGACCGGAACCGCAAACTTTATTGATTGTCATTGTAGGAACTTCAGTCGGAATGCCTGCATCTAAAGACATCTGTCTGGATACGTTCTGGCCTAAGCCACCCTGTAATACGCAGCCCATGATAACTTCGTCAACCTGTTCAGGTTTGATTCCTGCTCTTTCTACAGCAGCCTTGATTGCGATTGCACCCAGCTGTCTGGTTGGAACGCCTTTCAGGCTGCCGCCGAAACTGCCGATTGGAGTTCTGGCTGCACTAGCAATTACTACTTCTCTCATTGTATGTACCTCCTTAAAATGAGCGCCATCTCTGGCTATCGTTAACGTTTTAACGTTTGAGCGTTAATGTTTTAACATTTGTTAAATTATTCACATTCTAATAGTACCATATCTATTTACAAAAAGCAAGCCGTATATTTCTCTTCCATGTGATTTGGCTTGAGTGCTTCCTTAGCATGACGCAGGTTTTCAAGGCCCATGTCTTCCTCCCGGTTGACATATTCGACCCGCTCCGGCAGGCTTTTGCAAAATTCGCTGCACACAAGCTGATAAAGCCCGCGGAATTTGTCGTTTGCTTTCTCAAAATGTTCCACTGCAGTATCCTCACTGAGCAGCTCCCCGATTGCAAAGGCTTCTATTTTTCCGTCAATAAAAACCGCCGTGCCGTAAACGTTCTGGTCACCTGCAAATTTCAACACCTCGCTGATTGCTTCTTCCTCCATATGCAGGCTTTCAAGCTCATCAGCATCGTAGTCCTTTCCCTCTTTCACATCGCGCACCAGCTCCATAATCTCAGGAAGCATAGTCTTATCGATAGGTCTCACCTCATAACTATAGGTTTTCAGGAAATAGTTGAGATGATTCTTTTTCTTGTGAAGGGCTCTGCCGCTGAGGGTAATCAGTTTCTCCTTCAAATAAATATATTCGTCGGAATCCCTGTCATGCTCAAAGGACATTTCCCCCGGAAAAGCCTCCTCCAGATATTGTCTCATATGCCCCGGCACCAGAATGATGGAAAAGGGAATTTTTCGCTTCGCAAAACGGCTGCGTGCCTCGTTTACAGCAGCGCGCAGTTTTTCAGGTTCATAAATGCCGTTCTTTGTCATGGGCATCGAAATCACCGCGCTGGGTTCTCCAATCATGCAGTCCGCGCCCGCCAGGAACAGGTAGTCATCAATCACTTCCCAGCAAAGGCAGTGGGTGTTCCTCCAAATATAGTTTGCAAGGAATGTATATCCTGCGCCGCGATAGTCAAATCCGGTAAAATACTCCTTTAAAGTCTTGATCTCTTCTTCTGTCATATCTTCAAAACAATGTTTGAAAATGTTCATAAACTAAGGCTCCATTTCTTTATTTGTTCTAAACTGTCATAGTCTGTAAAATCCATCTGAAGCGGCGTGATGACTGCGTAATTTTCAGCCACGGCCGCAAGATCGCTTTCCTCGTCAGGCTTCACATAGTCCCCCGGCTGCCCCGACAAGGTATACCGGTTTCCTTCTACTAAATGAAATTTGTCGTCATAATATCTTGTATTTCCCAGCGGAACATACTTTATACCCCGAATCTGCTCCTTTGGCAAGTTCGGCACGTTAATGCTGAGTACCACCGACTTGTCCAGCTTTCCGTAGACCAAGTCAATGGCCGCAGTGGCCAGCTGGCAGGCTACATCAAAGTGAACCGCATCGTGATCATCCACAGACACAGCCACCGCATGCACACCGCTGAGCGCCGCTTCCGCCGCCGCCCCGATGGTTCCCGAATACAGAGTGTCTCTGCCTAAATTGCTTCCCATGTTGATTCCGGAATACACCATATCGATAGGCGCACCCATTTCCGCAAAAAACTGCAGCCCTATTTTGGTGCAGTCTGCCGGTGTTCCGCTGATTTTATATGCCGCCTTCGCCCCCGGAAAATCCGTCTTCTCAATAGTCACATCCTGTCCAAGGGTAATAGAATGGCTCTTTGCGCTGCGCTGACTTTCCGGTGCGCACACGTACACATCCGCCGCTTTCGACAAAGCGCCCACCAGTGCCGCAAAACCTGCAGCTTCAATTCCATCGTCATTTACTACTAAAATATTCATTCCCACGCCATCACCTTTCCAATCGAATCATAAATTACCAAATCTGCTCTTCCGTCGTAAGGGGTTTCTGATTTATTAATCAGCACCAGATTTTTTCCGCGAAAATAGTTAATCAGACCTGCTGCCGGATATACCACCAGAGACGTTCCTCCAATAATCAGGGTATCCGCTGCGGAAATCGCTGCTACCGCGCCATTAATACAGTCATCGTCCAGCATCTCTTCGTAAAGGACTACATCCGGTTTCATCACGCCGCCGCAGCTGCACCGCGGAATTCCGTCTTTACAGTTAGCCTCATTCAGCATATAGTCCATATCGTGAAAAGCACCGCACTTTTCGCAGTAGTTGCGCAGCACGCTGCCGTGAAGTTCGTAAACCTTCTTGCTGCCCGCTTTCTGGTGAAGCCCGTCGATGTTCTGGGTCACCACAGCCTTCAGCTTCCCCATCTCCTCCAGCTTCGCCAAAGTCAGATGCGCCTGATTAGGCTGGGCATCGGGATATAAAAGATTTTCCCTGTAATATGTAAAAAATTCCTTCGTATGTTCTCTATAAAAAGAATGAGAAAGCATCGTTTCCGGAGAGTATCCATATTTCTGCTGGGCATGATAAAGCCCGCTTTCAGAGCGGAAATCCGGAATATTGCTTTCAGTAGAAACCCCCGCTCCTCCAAAAAATACAATGTTCTCACTTTCGTCTATGACTTTCCTTAATCTTTCATCCATAATCGTTACCTCCAAAGTTTCCGGCTGAATTGCTGCTGAACGCTGCGGACTGCTGGGCTTGGTCTTGCAGCCACCTGTCACATTGCAGACTGCTTCACCTATTGCTGTCCCACCCTGCTTGTTGACATCCCATTTCGTACATTGCCAAATTGGACAAAAATCTGTACTTTTGTCAATTTGAGCAATGTTTTTGTCCAAATTCTTTGCTAAAATTGACAGATTTCAGATTCTTTGTCAATTTTGTCAAATTTAGCGGAAAATCTTACGCTTTTCCTGGCATACTTCACTGCTTTTTTGACAGGATTGTCAAAAAACAAAAAACTTGTCAATTTTGTCAATGCTGTCATATAGGTCCCATGGTCTGCCACTAAGTACTATACTCTGTCACGAGGACACCCCGAGCGCCGTCAGTCAGCATTACCTTAACTGATTTATTATACCACAAAACCTGCAGAAAAAACAGAAATGATTTTCGCCAAATACGCACCGCTGCGCGGCGCATCGTACCCCATAACGCAGCACCCGTAGTCTAACTGTGACAAATTTAAACAATCTCCTCTTTTCTGTCAACAAGGCAGAAGCATCACCGATGAATTTTCTTTTCAACTGTGCCAACTGTGACAAATCTCAGAAAATCTGACACTTCTGTCACCATATCTTTCTATATTTGTTGACTAAATGAATGCTTACGGATTAATTTGTCACAGTTGACCTTTTTAAGCTACAAAAAAAGCTATGAAAAGGTAATTGCTCTCCCAATTTTGTGACAAATAAAGGGCAAACTCTGGATTCTGTCACTTTTCAATCTGTTTCATATCGTCCTCATTCTTTCAATTTTATCTTCTATAATACTATATCGCCTTTTCATGGCATCTGCAACTATCCGATGGGTCAAAAAAGACGCCCTTACGGACGTCTTTTTAACAAATTTTGTACAGCACTTTATACAGCGTCGGAGCCTTCTTTTTCCAGGTCCTCAAGCTTGGTACTCTTGCCGACCAGTCTGACAAATACTGCAAGTGCCGCAATACCCAGCGGAAGAATAATCAGCGGAGATAAACCTGCTGCCGCAAGGATAAACCCAATAATTGCTACACCCGCTACTGTAATTGCATACGGAATCTGGGTTTTTACGTGATCCATCAGGTCAGCTGCAGAACCCATGGAACTCATGATTGTAGTATCGGAAATCGGTGAGCAGTGGTCGCCGAAGATAGCGCCGCAAGTTACTGCTGCGATTGTCACGATAGCAAGCGTTCCAACTTCGCCGCCGGACATACCCACAGCAATCGGGAATGCGATTGGAATCATGATACCGCTGGTTCCGTAAGAAGTTCCTGTGGAGAATGCCATCACGCAGGAAATCACAAACAGAATTGCAGGAAGCAGAAGTGCAGGAATTGCAGATCCTACCAATCCGGAAATATATGCGCCTGTTCCAAGCTCACTCATTACGCTTCCTGTAGACCAGGCCAGCATGAGGATTGTGATGGTGAACAGCAGCTCCTTACAGCCTCCTAGCCAAACATCAATAGCCTCTCTTAAAGTCATGATTTTCTGTGCCACTGCCATGATAATGCACACAATAGATGTAAAGATTACAGAGTACAGAATACTGGAAGCTGCGTCTGTGTTACCAAATGCAGTTGCAATACCTTCCAGCGTGAATCCTGCGTCCATACCGCCGCCTGTATACCACAGTGCTGCAACGGTCACAACGATGAATACCAGAATTGGAACTGCTGCATTGTAAATGCGAAGCGGTGCGCCTTCTGCTACATTCATAGCGTCCAGCTCTTTACTCATCATCGGTTTTGCGTCATCTCCGTAAAGCTTTCCCGTCAGCCTTGCACGCTTTTCAGCTTTGTACATCGGACCGTAGTCTCTCTGCATCAGCACTACGATGATAACCATTGCGATTGCAAAGATGTTGTAGAATCTATACGGAATGGTATTTAAGAAAATGCCGTATACGTTGGCAGCTTCCATACCGATGGAAGTGAATGCCAGTGTAATCATACCGATTTCGTGAGCAACCCATGAAGAAATCGGCGCCATGTCTGTTACAGGGCCTGCAGTAGAGTCGATTACATAGGACAGCTTTTCTCTGGAAACCTTTTCTTCATCAGCAACAGGACGCATGGTCGGACCTACAATCAGGGAGTTTGCGATATCCTCAAAGAAGATAATCAGACCTAAAACCCAGGTCATAATCAGTACGTTCTTGGTGCCCTGGGCCTTTTTCGCCATAGCAACAGCCATGGCCTGCATGCCGCCCATTCTGCTCATTACAGCAATCATGCCGCCTACAGCAAGAATGAACATCATCAGGGACGCATTCCAGGAATCCGCTACGGTTCCTACAAAATAGGTGTCACAGGTGCGCAGGAAACCTTCAAAAACATTTCCTCCATTGATAATAGTCGCGCCTGTAAATACTGCCGCTGCCAGCGACAGCACAACCTGCTTGGTGATAAACGACAAAACGATTGCGATAAACGGCGTGACAAGAGAAAGCGCGCCAAAATACTGCGTTTCCTCTCCGTCTTCCCCAAAGGCAAACTGGGTTAAAACCAGCATGCCGATGAGGAAGGCAGCCGCAAGGAACCATCTCCGGTTAGAGATACTTTTACCTTTCATTGCCTTTCCTCCTTTATATTATTTTGTTTTCTGTATGCCACGCTGTATCAGCTCTTTCGAGTAATACATTGCGTCATAGACCATGTGTTTTACACGCAGAATCTGAGTTTCCCACAGGTAATATTCGTGAGAGCCTTCCTCCGCTTTGTTGTATTTTGCAAGGGCGTGAGCCAGGGCAGGCATAGGATTTTCCGTCTGCAGTGCGCAGCAGGAGTCCTGACCGTAGCGGCCGGAGTAGCAGCGCAGCATCGATGTCTGTCTCTCGCAAAGCAGCGCCAGGCGGTCGTATTCATCGCCAAATCCCGCTTCATCTCTCAAAGCCCAAAGGGCCTCAAGGGCTTTTGCATATTCTGCAACAGTTTCATCAAGCTCGGAAATCAAAGCAGCGCCACGGCCTGCGGTTTCTTTGATTCTGCTCCACTGCAGTTTTGCGTCGTCAGCTAAAGCCTTTAAATTATAAGGAACTCTATCACCGTTGACCATGCCTTCGATGATGTACGCAAAATATTTTCCGTGACCCATCAAAAGGTCTCTGTCCAGCTTGTCAATGGTGTCGGAGTCACTGTGCAGCCAAGGACTGTAAAATGCGTAGTTCAGCTCAACCAGCTTTTCTTCTGTGTATTCCGTTGCAAAGGAGCAGTACGGAACGCCTACGCCGAAGAAAGAGGAATCGCCGCCGCCTTTATAAGCGTGGTGCCATTCACCGTCCTGACCCCAGATTTCCTTAATTGCGCCGGTCAGGTAATCTTTCAGTTCAGGCTGACCTTCAACGCCCGGAACGGTAGTACCTTTGATTGCCAGATTGTCGATGTTGATGTATGCCAGACAATTCTCATTCATGTCCTTCCAGTAGTTGTCAGCATACCAGGTAGAGCCGCCGCCTTCAGCGATTTCGTGGCCGTCCCAAAATACAAATACGACGTCACGTTTCAGTTCATCTCTATATTTGTGGAACAGTCTTGCAAGCTCCAGATTCAGCGCATTGCCGGAAGCGTTGCAGATTGCAGATTTTCCCCAGGCGTCAACATGGCTTCCCACAAGAACGTACTGGCCGTTTGACTTTCCGCCGTAAACCCTGCCGATCGGCTGGTCAGCTGTAATCCATTCTCTGGTCGCTTCTGCCGCCAGATGAACGCTGACTTCACCTTTTTCGCAAAGAGCTGCAAGGTACTCGCCGTTGCCTCTGGAAATGCTGATTACAGTCAAATCCACGATATCCTTTTCTGCGTCCGGTGTCGGATTTCCCCACTGAGCTTTTACTGCACCCATCTGAATCAGGTCGTCTTCTGCCTTGCCCCAGTTCATGATGATGAGAGCCTTTGCGCCCATTTCCCATGCAATTCTTGCCTTTTCAGGTCTGCCGGGACTCCAGTTCATATCGGTCAAAACGATTTTTCCTGTGACATCTTTTCCTTCGTAGTCTTCATAGGTTCCGCTTCCCAGATAAACAAGCTCGCCGCTGATTCCCTCTGCCGGAGTGGATTTGATGTGGCAGACAGGTCTTGCCGGAATTTCCTTTTTCTCCGGTGAAAGCACTGTCAAGGACGCTTCCTTTGGATAGCTCTGATACATAGGAAAATGGTCGATGTGAGCTTCTACGCCGTATTCTTTCAGCTTGCTTTCAATGAACTCTGTGGCCTTGCGCATCTGGGGAGATCCTGAAAGTCTTTCTCCCACTTCGTCCACAAGGTAGTTCATATTCTCATAAATATTGTCTAAAGACAGTTCAGCGGACAGCTTTTCATAAATGCTCATAGTTTTTCTCCTTACCCTCTCTTTAAGAATGCAGTACAGCAGTGAATTGCACCGAACCCTTTCATGACTTCATCAAACTCTACCGGAATGACTTCAATTCCATTCTTTTCAAGCAGCTCCTGGCTTCTTGGATTTCCCGCAGGCATTACAATCTGTCCCGGTTTCAGCGCTACAAAGTTAATTGCAAAGCTTTCCTTTGCTTCCGTCTGAGACGGACACTCCAGCAGCTTTACGCCTTTTTTCTTCAGTGCGTCGCATACATCGTAAGGCACCTGAGAAGCGTGAATCATTGCTACGTCATGGCTTGCAAAGTTCAGATTGCCATCAATATGCGCATGTCCGTAAGGCACCTGCATCTGCAGAATTTCCGTTACTCCCATTCTGCGAAGTTCCGCTTCCACCATATCATAGCCGCTGCGATTCGTTCTGACCCCGCACGCCAGAATAGCTGTCTTTCTATCAACCCACATAACCATTGCGCCTTCAAAAGTGGCGTCTCCGCATATAGTTCTGATAATAGGAACGCCTAGATCAGCCAGCTTCTTTGCCGCATAGCGTTCTTCTCCTCTGCGCGCTTCCATAGCAGGTCTTGTTACAATCGCACCTTCCGGTGTCATCAGCACCAGATCGCGGCAGAACAGCGCATTGGGCTTATCTTCTCTCTGCTCTTCGATGTAGTGAACTGCAACCCCGTGGTCTCTGTAAATCTGCGCTAACGCATCATGCTGTGCACGGAATTTTTCAGGATCAATTGCAGCTTTAAATCTTGCAGCCTGCCAGTCAAAGTTTTCAATTTCCTTGCCCGGACGGCGCATTAAAACAGCTTTCAGCTGGTCAACTTCGGAGCATACGCCCCAGTCTCCCCACAGCTTCGGCATATCTTCTTCAAATGTCGTTTCCAGCGGAAACCATCTTTCCCCCGGAAGTGCGTCAATATCAGGTTTGCGATTTTCCATGTCTGTTCTCCTTTCTTATCCTCTCTTCAAAAATGCGGTGATGCAGTGCAGTGCACCTCTGCCCTTCATAATCTCTGAAATATCTACAGTTATTACCTTGATTCCGTTGTTTTCAAGAACCTCCTGACATCTCGGATTTCCCTCCGGCATTAAAATCAGGCCCGGTTCTAAAGCTACAAAGTTGCAGCCGAAGCCTTCACGCACTTCTGTGGTGGAAGGTGCTTCCAAAATCTTGTAGCCTTTCTTTTTCAAAACGTCCAGCACGTCGTAAGGCACCTGGGACGCATGCACCATTACCACGTCGTTGCTGGCAGCGTTCATCAGTCCGTCGATGTGAATATTGCTGTAAGGCTGCTGCATGTGAATGATTTCTGTTACGCCCATTCTTCTAAGCTCTGTTTCTACCTGTTCGTATCCGCTTCTGTTGCAGCGGCTGCCTGTGGAAATGACTACAGTTTTTCTGTCAACCCACATAGCGTTTGCACCCTCAAACATGCCGTCTCCGTTGATGGTTCTGACGATAGGCACGCCGATGTCTGCAAGGGCTTTTGCGATGTAACGCTCCTCACCACGTCTTGCTGCCATGCCCGGTCTTGTAATGATTGCACCTTCCGGCGTCATGAACATCAAATCTCTGCAGAAAATTGCGTTTGGACGGTCCTCTCTCTGTTCCTCTACGTAATACACTTTAACGCCGTGGTCACGGTAAATGTCCGCAACGTGGTCGTGCTGCTTTCTCATCAACTCTACATCAACCGGCTCGTCAGAAAATCTGTACTCTGCCGCATCGAAGTTTTCTACTTCTCTGCCCGGTCTTCTGAGAAGCACCGCGCGCAGCTTTTCAACTTCCGACGCAACGCCCCAGTCTCCCCAATAAAGGTTCATGTCCTCCTCAAAGGTTGTCTCTTTCGGAAACCATCGTTCCCCCGGGATTGCGTCAATATCAAATTTTTTAAGCTCCTGACTCATGTCAACCTCCTCATTTATTCTTACTTCTTTCTTGTTGTACAACCTGTACACATTAAACCGCAATTATTATGCCAATTTACACAAAAATAAAAACCGCTAAATTTAGCGGTTTTAACGGATCTCCTTAGAGGTGCTTATCACTTTGTCAAAAAAACTTTACTAAATCGTCAAGTTTTTCGTACTGCTAGTGATTTATGCCGTATTTATTCATTTTATAATTTAAGGCCTGCTTGGAAATTTTTAATTTCTTTGCAGCGTCGCTCATGGTTCTGGTCTGGGCGAGGGCTTTTTCGATGATGCTGATTTCAAAGTCAGACATGGCTTTGTCGATGGAAAAGTCCGGATCGTCCAGATTGACTGCCGGTTTGGAAGTCCCCATGTAGTCCGGCTCTCTTCCCGCCGCAGTAAACAGGTACTCCGGCAAATCTTTCAGTTGAATAAAGGCGGCATCGGTCACGTTGAAAGCCCCCTCGATGATGTTTTTCAGCTCCCGCACATTGCCCGGCCACGGATACCTTCTGAAAAGGTTTTCAACCTCCTCGTCAATGCCCAAAATTTTCCTGTGCATTTTTTCGTTATACTGACCGATAAAATGACTGACCAGAAAAAACAAATCGTTGAGCCGCTCGCGCAGAGGCGGCAGGGAAAGCTGCACCACGCTGAGCCTGTAGAACAAATCCTCTCTCAGTTTTCCTGTGCGCACGCACTCCATGGGCTGCTGATTGATAGCGGAAACAATTTTTACGTCGATGGGAATCGGAGAAAGACCCCCGACTCTGGTAATCTGCTTTTCTTCGATAGCCTTTAAAATCTTCGCCTGCACGCTGGTTTCCATGGAATTGATTTCGTCCAGAAACAATGTGCCTCCCGCTGCCATCTCAAAAAGTCCCGGACGATTTTCAGCGCCGGTGTAGCTGCCCTTTACCGTTCCAAAGAGAATGCTCTCAAGGAGATTTTCCGGGATAGATGCGCAGTTCTGGGAAACGAAGCGACGATTTTTCCGCTTGCTGCTGGTATGGATGGACTGAGCCACCAGCTCTTTTCCTGTACCGGTTTCTCCGTAGATGAGAACCGAGGAGTCGGTGTCCGCAATCATGGGAATCCGTTTTTTGATAATTTCCATCTGCATGGAGGAAGTGACGATGTCGTCGATGGTATACATGGTCTTTACATCGCCTGCCTCTTTCATCTGCAGCACGATGTCCTGCCGCTCAATGTCGGAATCTATGTAGCGGGATACGTCCACCGCCCCGACGATGGTGTCTCCTTCTTTGATTGGCAGAGTGGTGTTTACCGCCCGCAGATTCTGTCCGTCATAGGTGCTGAGCACCTGATACTCGTTAAAAATCGGTTTTCCTGTGCGAAGAACGCGGATAATGCTGCTGCTTTCCTCCGTCAGGCTGGGATAGATGTCCAGGAGATATCGCCCGATTAGATTCTTCTCCTTCAAAAGATTGACGTCGGGCCGATAGGTAGAAAAATATTCTACCTTTGCATCAGCGTTGACAATCATCATTCCATCTATGAAATTGTATAAATTCATAATCTGCTCAGCATATCGTCTCAGCATACCGCATCTCCCTCCGGATTCTTTTTTCCTTTGATTATACAGCGGCGCAGCGCAAACCGTCAACATGCATATTTATTCATGCAATTTTTGATCGGAAATCTCCATCTGGAGATTACGTAAAATTAAAGGTTCCAAACAACTTATACTTTCAAAGATAGAATAGCAAGAATCACCGTTTACAAAAACCCGCTCAAGCTGGCAGCTAAGCGGTTTCAAAATACTATTTCATCGGAGTCAAATTGTTAATCTCAATATTTCCTATGCAATTCCTTCTATTCGTTCTTTTCCTAATCTTAGTTCATTTTCTATTTTTAATGCATCATTTAATTTCCTGCTCAAATCGAGATGACCTTCCGCAATGATTTGAATATTTCTATTCGTTTCATTTTCAAGCGTAAGTTGAATACTTGTAGTTTTGGCATCCAGTTTTTCTAATTTCTCCATGATTGACTTTGTCTCATCACTCATTTTTATGCCACTTTCCGTTTCCCTTTTTATTGCTTCTAATAAACAACCTTTGTCATATTCACACTTTACAAATCCTTCGTTGATTCTTGGTACAGGATTTTCTAAACGGTTAAATTTATTTGATTATAACACATTTCAAAGAGTTTTTCAATTTTTTCAGAAACCCGTTGTCACATTGTATCACGTGTATTCATACAATTCTAAGTGACTAATAAGTGGTTAAATCAGAAATAATAAGAAAATATCAAGGAAGTCCGTCCTGGAAATCCTTGATATTTTACTACGCTGGTGATTTGTGGCAGGCTCGAACTGCCGACCTCTTGGTTGTCACCCAAGTGCTCTCCCAGCTGAGCTAACAAATCAAGCCAAATTGCTTTACCAGTATAACATAATCCGGTGCGGTTAGGCAACTCTAATCTGCCGTGATAAAAGACTGCGGAGGCCTCTGATTCGGCTGCCGCAGTCGCCGCGATGGGCTTCTCGCTCTAAAATGCATAAATTCGGGAATAACCCCCAAAATATGTACGACTACGTACGTATTTTTTAAAAAAGTTCTCGAAATATGCACGTTTAAGGCCCTTAAGAACAAAAAACCAACAGATTCAATCTAAGAATATGCATATTTCTCCCGATTTTCCCCAGAATATGCACAGACTCACGAGAAAATGTGCATATTTTGAGGAAAAATCCAAAATTTATGTACAATTGATCAAACAGACTTCTGCTCGGATATATGGCAGATTACATTCGATGGGCTGTTTCTTCGCCTGCCAGTACGCGGTGAATTCCCTTTGCCAGAGCCTCCATCTCATAAGTTCCCGCAATAACAGAAACCGGCGCGATAAAGCTGACTCTTTTTTCCATTTCCGCAGTCAAATAGGAAGAATATGCCATGCCGCCTGTCAGGATAATTTTATCCACCTTGCCATGCACCACCGGCGCCAGGCTGGCAATATCCTTGGAAAGCTGCATAATCATCGCGTCATAAACCAGCTTCGCTTCCTCATTTCCTTCCTCAAAAGCCATGCGCTCTACTTCTCTGGCATCATTGACGCCCAGATAGGCAGTAAGACCGCCCTGACCTTTCAGCTTCTTCTGCACCTCTTTCTCAGAAAGCCCGCTGCGGAAGCAGAACTTTACCAGTTCTCTGCAAGGCACGCCGCCGGAACGCTCCGGTGAAAAGCCACCCTCGTCATCTCCGACAAAATCCAGAACCTTTCCGCCTTTTATCAGGTTGCTGGTCACGCCTCCGCCCAGATGGCAGACGATATATGTCACATCTTCCAGTTTTACGCTGTCCCGCTTTGCCTGTTCAATGCTGACCGCACGGCTGTTGAGTACATGGGTAAAGAAAGGCTTCTTAATTTCCGGCACGCCGGTATAAGTAAAAATCGGCTCAGGCACACCGCAGCCGCAAACTGCGTCATAAGCATAACCGCAAATGCCGGTTCCTGCCTCCTCTGCGATTTCATAGGCAATAATCGGAGAAAGATTGGCAGGGTGCGGAATCTGGGAGGTTTTGCACGCATTTACAAAAGCCTCGTCGATGAGGTACGCCCCACTTTCCAGCTGTCCAATAGCGCCGGCTCTTGCGGCAATCCCCGCCAGGTCAGACGGCTTCAGCGACTGACTTTCCAGATATTCCATCACGGCAGCTTTTCTGAAAGGCAGCTGCTCATTGATATCCGCAAATTTTTTCAGCTCCTCCGCCGGATGGTCGATGTTCATGGAGTGCAATTCCTTTTCTCCGTCAAAGACAGCAACCTTCGTAGAAGTAGAACCCGGATTGATTACCAAAATATATTCAGCCATTGATTATTCTCCTTTCGCACATGCCGCGGCCAGAAGCAGCGACTGTCTCTTTTCCTTCTCTGTAGCACCTCTTGAAGTCAGAGCGATAGGTACTTTTGCACCGACAATGAGCCCGGCCATATCAGCCCCCGCAGAGAAAAGCAGCGCCTTTCCGAGAATATTACCGCACGGCATGTCAGGCACGACCAGTACGTCAGCATCGCCCACAAGCTCGCTGTCAAAGCCCTTTTTGTGAGCTGATTCCCTGCTCATCAGAATATCATAGGAAAGAGGTCCTTCCACAATGCAGTCGGTGATTTCGCCATTCTTGTACATCTCTGTCAAGGCAGCCGCGTCCACAGTCTCCGGCTGTTTCGGATTGACCTTTTCCACAGCCGCCAGAAGCCCGACTTTCGGCGTATCATAGCCCATGTTGCGAAGATTTTCAACGGCGTTTTCGATGATGCCTTTCTTCTGTTCCAAGGTCGGGTAAAGAACCATGCCGCTGTCAGTCAGTACAATCAGCTTGTGATAATTGGGGATTTTTAAGAATGCCAGATGGCTCATCAGTTTACCGGTACGCAGACCATTCTCTTCCTTTACAACAGCTTTCAATAAAATTCCGGTATCAATTTTTCCCTTTAAGATAAAATCGCCCTTGCCACGTGCCACACACTCACAGGTCTTCTGTGCCGCTTCCTCCAGCGTCTTTGCGTCGATGATTTCACAGTCATCCAAATCACCGTCAAAGGCTTTAATCTCCTCGCGAATCAGGGCTTCCTCTCCCACTAAAACTGCGTCAAGGAGCCCCTCCTTTCTGCACTGTCTCACTGCGGTCAACGCGGATTTGTCCTGTGCTGCCGCTACCACAACGGTTTTCTTTTCCGCCGCGTGAAAACTCTTTTCTAATTCCTCAAAATCTTTGAATGCCATAGTCGCTCCCTCTCTCTTTGCGAATTGTATATTACATGTAATTTGTTCTTTATTAAGCATATCACATTTGCTTTCATGGGTCAAATTATTTTTTTGACCTGCTTACTTTTTGTCAGATGTTTTATTTGAACTCTTGCGAAGTCCCCAAAAAATTGGTATAATGAAGTATATTTTTTCAAAAAAGCTTAAAGGAGAGTGTTGTTGTATGGTGCATAATTTCGACCAGCTGAAGCAGATTGCAGATTTAGTCGCTGCACAGTTCGGTTCCGCAACAGAAGTGGTTATACACGACTTTACCGGAGAGCTGGATCATACCATCGTCTATATTGTCAACGGTCACGTTACAAACAGAACCATCGGCGATGCCCCGACACAGTCTTTCCTAAAATACATGAACGTCAATCATCCCAGAAAGTCCATGGAGAAAATCCGCCATATTTCCCATCTGCCCAATGGACGGATTATCCGCTCCTCCACGGCAAACTTCTTTGATGAAGACGGAACACTGAACAGTTCCCTTTGTATCAACCAGGATATCACCGATTTAGTCTCTCTGGAAAATGCCGTTAAAGGGCTTTCCGAATCAGGTCATTTTGAGACCAGCGTACTGTCCACAAACGGCAATGAATTCGATGTGCAGCCTTCCTCCATTCACGGCATGATGGACAATATCATCACGGAAGCGCTGGCATTCATCGGCACGCCTCCGGACAAGATGAACAAGGACGCAAAGATAAAGCTGCTGCAGTTCCTCGACGAGCGCGGCGTCTTTATGATTCAAAAATCGGGACAAAAGGTCTGCGAACTTCTGGGTATTTCCAAATTTACCCTTTACAATTACTTAGAGGAAGCCCGTGGGAAAGAAAAATAAGGCTTTTCTTTCCTTAACGGGTCTGCTATAATAGCAGATGGAACTAAGAATTCCAAAGTTTTAAAAGATTTGAGGTGAAAAGATGCGTAACATTTCTTGCTAAGTTTATTCCCCATGAAGAAGTTTATTTTACAAGGGTAGTCACCTGCCCCTTTATTTCTCATGGGAACTGCGAGAAAGTTACCCATCTTATAGAATAAATCTGTGCTGATTTTTGGGGCGCCCCACTTTGCGCGCGTCCTTTATGGCCTGCAGTATTTATGCACTATTTATAAGCTGTGAGATACTTTCTTGCGGCTTATTTTATTGTCTGAGAATAAACAGGAGGTGCATATCTATGTCTTTAATCAATGTAAATCACTTAACTTTTGCCTACGAAGGCAGTTACGATACCATTTTTGAAAATGTCAGCTTTCAGATGGACACAGACTGGAAGCTGGGCTTTACGGGAAGAAACGGAAGAGGAAAAACCACATTCCTCAATCTGCTTCTCGGAAAGTATCCCTATGAAGGTCAGATTTCCACAAAGGTGAATTTCGACTACTTCCCTTTTTCTGTGCCGGCCGGCAGCGCCGATGTCATGACGCTGGACATCATCGATGGAATTCTTCCCGACTATGAATACTGGAAACTTTCACGGGAACTCAACTATCTGGAAACTTCCGATGAGATTCTGTACCGCTCCTATGCCACCCTTTCCGGCGGCGAAAAAGCCAAGGTACAGCTGGCTGCTTTATTTTTAAAAGAGGACAGCTTTCTTCTCATCGACGAGCCGACCAACCATCTGGACATGCACGGCAGAGAAGTTCTCGCCAGATACCTGCAGAAAAAGCGGGGCTTCATTCTGGTTTCCCACGACCGGCTGTTTTTAGATGCCTGTGTGGATCACATTCTATCCATTAACAAGAGTAACATCGAAATACAGAAAGGCAATTTCTCTTCCTGGCTCCACAACAAAGAGTTGCAGGACAATTTTGAACTTGCGGAAAACCAGAAGCTGAACAGACAAATTAAATCTATGGAAGCTGCCGCGCGCCGTACCGCTGCCTGGTCTGATACCATCGAAAAGAGAAAAACCGGCGGCACCGGCGGTCAGGCAGGCGTCAAACCGGACAAAGGTCATATCGGCGCTCAGGCCGCCAAAATGATGAAACGCTCCAAAGCCGCAGCTGCCCGAAAAGAATCCGCCATCACTTCTAAATCCTCGCTGCTGAAGAATATCGAGAGGGCCGACGATTTAAAAATCCATCCCCTTTCTTATCACGCTGATGTGCTGGTTACACTGGACCACGTCAGCGGGTTTTACCGGACAGTCCGCAGCGAAAGCGGTGATGGGGAAACTACGGGGAACGCAGCAGCATTTCCAGAGAACACGGCAGCATTTCCAGTTTTTAACAAGAAATCTTTTACTGTAAAACGCGGCGATCGGATTGCCCTGCAGGGCCCCAACGGCTGCGGCAAATCCAGCATTTTAAAACTAATTCTGCAGGCGGCAGGAAAAAGCTGCACAGGATTCAATGACGCTGCGGCTGCATCCGGTGCTGTCCATACCGGACTTCCGGAATTTACCGGAAATCTCCGCGTTGGCAGCGGACTTAAAATTTCCTATGTGCCCCAGAGCACAGAAGGACTTTCCGGCACCCTGAACAATTACGCCGCCGGCCGCGGCATCGACATTACACTGCTGAAAACGATCCTGCGAAAGCTGGATTTCAGCAGACTGCAATTTGAAAAAAATATAGAAGACTATAGTGAAGGTCAAAAGAAAAAGGTTCTTCTGGCTGCCAGTTTGTGCGAAAGCGCCCATCTTTATATCTGGGATGAGCCGCTGAACTATATCGACGTGCTGTCACGCATGCAGATTGAAAATCTGCTGCTGCAATTCCAGCCGACGATGGTTTTCGTCGAACACGATAAGGCATTCTGCGATAACGCAGCCACGGAGATAGTGCAGTTGTAACGGCTATATGCCGCCGTTATACGCACCCGTCGTAATCGTCGCAACAAAAATCCCCTCTCCCCCGCGAGGTAATCTCAAACACGGAGGGGAGGGGGATTTTCTATCATATAGGAAATATCAAGAAAAGTGTGCATGGAATTCATAATTCCCTCCTGCACACTTTTCTTATTTTAGAATGCGGCCCCTAAACTACACGAAATAATGGTCCAGCATTTCATGAATTGTAATCGTATCAAGCCTGCCCCGCATATCATCAAAGGTAAAAAAGACATCCCGCCAGGGCAGATATCCATGACTCAAATAACACTGTATCTTCCAGGCAAAGTTCTGCCTGTAGCGTTCTTCGCCCATTCTGCCGCAATGTTCCAGATATTTAAACCGGTCTTCACTATATACCAAAATCTTGAAATCCGGCACAACAACCCGATTTCCCAGTTGCAATTTTTCCTCATAGTGATAAGGAATCTGCCGCTCGTACAAAATATCCGCAATCACCGCTTCCGATCTTGACCGCACCAAATCTCCCTTTCTGGTGCTGTAAATCAATCGTTCCTGATGATTTGTCGATTTATTATATTCGTCAAATTCCCAGGCTTTTATACTGCTCTTTTCATCCTCCAGCCGAAACACCTCACTCTGATACGCTTTCGGCAGAGACTTCATAATCTCCCGCGGCTGCGTCGAACGATATTGACGCAGATACTGTTCTATCAGCGTCTGATTGCTTTTCATATTCCCAATGGCAACTTCCAGAAACTTTCTTTGCTTCAATTTCTGAACCTCCTCATGGGAATCATTGCCCAGATATTCCTTTTTCCCATTGCAGGTTTTCATATAATACGGTATCCCTTTAGAGGCGCATAAATTCAGTTTTCCCTCGGGAAGCTTACTGAGCATTTCCTCATATCGCTGTTTCTTCTCCCTCAGCCTCTTCAACTCATAGGCCACATAAATCTCACTGCTGAGCAAAATATCCCTCCTTTCCCATGGCTGATACTTACATTTTATACCATCATCCATTGACTTTCAAGATTTCCTGGCATAAACATCCCAGCAAAGGTCTGAAATTACAAAAAGACCCGCTTCATATAATCTGCGGGTCTTAAAAACCATTCTGTTATATACAGAATTTTCCATCACGGAAAATCTCAGCCTCACTGCCGTCTTCGCAAGTCGCGGTGCAGGCTAAATCCTTTGTGCCGAACATGAAGTCCACGTGGAGAGCTGAAATATTCAGACCTTTCCTCTCCAGCGCCTCCATGCTTCGGTCTTCTCCCAAAATCATGTCCGAATAACCTGCTCCCAGGGCCAAATGACAGGAAGCATTTTCGTCAAAGAGGGTATTGTAGAACAAAATCCCCATCTGGTTAATCGGAGAATCAAATGGAACCAGAGCGATTTCGCCCAGATAACGCGCACTTTCATCCTCCAAAATGCCCGCTAAAACATCTTCTCCCACCTCAGCGCTGTATTCCACAACTCTGCCGTCTTTAAACACAAGGCGCATGCCGTCGATAATATTGCCCGCATGGACAAAAGGCATAGAGCTGTAAACAACGCCGTTCACCTTGAATTTGTGCGGCGTGGAAAGAATTTCTTCTGTCGGAATGTTCGGCGCAAACAGCTCTCCGTCCGGTTCAGGACAGTGGCAGATTCCGCCTACAAAAACCGTATCGTCGCACAGCTCCATGGTAAGATCCGTACCCAGACTGTTGCGAAGGTGGAGTCCGCGAACTTTCAGGGCGTTGATTTTCTTCACATTGGCAAGCATTTCATCAATGTGCTTATCCCAGCCGTCAACACCGCTTTCCTCCGTCACGTAACAGCATTTGAGAATTGCTTCCCATAACGCATCCATTGCATCTTCTTTTGTTTTGTCCGGAAAAACTTTCATCGCCCATTCTTCTCCCGGAATTGCGGATGCGCTCCACTTTACGCGGTTGTCCTTTTTCAGGAAACCGAGGTCCTTTAAGGTTGCCGAAGTGGCGTTCTTCCAGGTTGCGAGCCTTACATCTTCTACATCACGCAGTCCGTCCGGCGCATCATTGTTTAAGCGCAAAAAGCATGCGTCCTTTTCAGCGTAAGACGTTCTCGCTTCAACCCACCAGTCCGGCACCTCGGACAGGGTCTCCATTTTCGCATGCTCCAGACGAATTTTGGTCAGCTGCTGGTCGGTAAAGTGAATGACTACGTCCTTTGCGCCCAGCTCGTACGCTTTCTTCGTTAAAATACGAAGAAATTCAATGGCAGTTACCGATGTCTCTTCCACCACCAGAATCTGCCCTGCACGAAGACCTACTCCCCTCTTTAAAATCAGCTCCGCATAGTTTTCTAATAATCGTTCCTTATTTTGCATCTATTTTACGCACTCCTTCTGGTTCATAATACAAGCGCTATAATGGCCTTCAGATATCTCCGCCAGTTTATAGTTCTCGTTTTTACAAGCCTCACAAGCATACTTGCATCTTGGATAGAATCTGCAGTACTCTGCCGGATTGATCGGCGATGTAACCTCTCCGCGTAAAAGTTCCGGCTCTGTGTCTTTCTTTGTAATATCAATTTCCGGAATCGCAGACAATAGCGCCTGTGTATACGGATGCTTCGGATTTCGGAATAACTCCTCTGTTTCTGCCAGTTCTACGCACTGACCTAAATACATAACCGCAATTTCCGTGGAAATATGTTTTACCACACTCATGTCGTGGGTAATGAACATGTACGCCAGTTCACGCTCTTCCTGCAAATCCATCATCAGGTTCAAAATCTGCGCCTGAATGGATACGTCCAGCGCAGATACCGGTTCATCGCAGACGATAAATTCCGGGTCAGTTGCCAAAGCTCTCGCGATACCGATTCTCTGCCTTCTTCCGCCATCCAGCTCGTGAGGATAGGCGTTAATCAGACGCGGCGCAAGACCAACTACATCCATCAGTTCTTTTACTCTGCGGTGCACCTCCGCTTTAGTTTTGAACACTTTGCCCACTTCCATCGGCTCACGAATGATTTCCGACACGGAAAGTCTCGGGTTCAAAGACGCATAGGGATCCTGGAAAATCAACTGCATTTTCTTTCTCAGCTGCTTCATCTTCGCCTTATTGAAATCCGTAATCTTTTCTCCGTCAAAGTAAATTTCTCCGTCGGTCGGTTCAACGAGACGAAGTACCGTTCTGCCCAAAGTAGTTTTTCCGCAGCCGGATTCACCTACTACCCCGAGGGTATGGCCTTTTTCGATGGAAAAGCTCACATCATCTACTGCGTGAAGCAGGCCGGAAGGTGTTTTGAAATATTTCTTTAAGTGTCTGACCTCAATTTTCGGTGTGTTACTCATGGTTTTCCACCTCCTCGAACAAATGACATCTGATGACATGCTCACCATCTATGGTTACTGCTTTCGGCACTTCATTTTTACACTTCTCCATGCACTTTGGACATCTAGGATGGAATACGCAGCCGGTCGGCAGATCCATCGGGTCAGGCATGAGGCCGTCAATCGGCGAAAGCCGCTTTGTCTGCTTTTTCATGTCCGGAATAGAACCGAAAAGTCCCACGGTGTACGGGTGGTGTGATTCGCTTAAGAAAATTTCCTCAGCAGTGCCGGATTCCACGATAGTTCCCGCATACATTACCGCAACTTTGTCGCAGTTTTGCGATACGATGCCGAGATCGTGGGTGATGAGAATCATGGAAGTTCCCAGATTTTTCTTCAGCTGACGCATCATGTGCAGCACCTGCGCCTGAATGGTAACATCAAGAGCTGTAGTCGGCTCATCGGCAATGAGAAGCTCCGGCTCCAGAGACAAAGCAATTGCAATGACTACACGCTGCTTCATGCCGCCGGAAAACTGGTGGGGATATTCTCTTTTTCTGCTGGCAGGAATGCCAACCATCTCCAGCATGTTATCCACTTTCTTTTCCATTTCTTCATCGGAAAGCTCCGGCATATGAATCTTAAAGGATTCCTTTATCTGATCGCCGATACGAAGTACCGGATTTAAGCTGGTCATCGGGTCCTGGAAAATCATGGATATTCGGTGTCCTCTGATGGCACGCATTTCTGCTTCTGTGCGTTCCAGCAGGTTGCCGCTTCCCTCAAACTGAATTTCTCCGCCAGTGATAAAGCCTGTGTGCTTCGGCAAAAGTCTCATGGTTGCCAGAGCTGTCGTGGTTTTTCCCGCACCGGTTTCACCAACAAGACCTAGAGTTTCCCCTTTGTTCAGGGAAAAACTGATATCGTTTAATACGGAGGATACGCCGTCGTCTGTGCGATATTCCGCCGAGATATGATCAATGCTCAATATTTTTTCGCTCAAAACAGCCACCTCCTAGTTTTTCATTCTCGGATCCAATGCGTCACGAAGTCCGTCGCCTAAAAGATTCAGGGAAATTACCGCAAGGGTGATTGCAGTACCCGGAATCAGTACCAGATACGGAGCCTGACGCAGGAAATCTCTGCCTTCATAAAGCATTGTACCCCATTCCGACGCAGGCGGTTTTACGCCCAGACCCATAAAGCTCAAGGACGCGATAATCAGAATGGTTGCGCCCATTGCTAGGGTTGCCTGTACGATAATCGGGCCGATTGCGTTTGGAATGATATGCTTTATGATAATATGCCAGTCGTTACTGCCGCAGCAGCGTGAAGCTTCAATAAATTCCTGATCCTTGATGGACAGAATCGAAGAACGAATAACTCTGGCAAATACCGGTATGTATGCGATGGACAGGGCGATCAAAAGGTTAGACATGCTCTGCCCCAACGCCGCAACGATGGAAATGGACATCAGCATCGGCGGGATTGCCAGCAGAATATCCATCAGACGCATGAGAATATTATCACGGAAGCCGCCGAAATAACCGGCGATTGCACCGATAATAGCGCCGATTGCAACTGCAATAGCCATAGCGATAATACTTAGGGTCAGGGAAATTCTCGCGCCGTGAATAATACGGGCGAAAACGTCTCTGCCGAACTGGTCTGTACCGAACCAGTGGTCAGCCGACGGTCCTTCCAGTCTTGCGTCCATATCCTGCCCAACTACCTGGGTGTCATAGTCAGCGATAAAGTCTGCGCAAAGCGCCAGCGCCGCCATGAAAAGCAGAATTGCAAGTCCCAGCATGGCAAGTTTATTTTTGCGCAGTCTCATCATGATTGCCGTAAACTGACTGCGTGCTTTCATTTCATTTTCTTGTTTCTTCACGGTAATCACGCCCTTTCATACTGAGATTTGATACGAGGGTCGATATAAGCGTAGATGATATCTACAAGTAAGTTTACCAGGCTGTATGCGATGGTAACAAACATGATTGCCGCCATAACGACCGGCGTATCTTTCATACGAATACTGGTAATCAGAAGGGATCCGATTCCAGAAATTGCAAATACGGATTCAATTACTACAGTACCTGCCAGCAAGTATCCGAAGTCTACGCCGATTACAGTGATAATCGGAAGAAGCGCGTTGCGCAGGGAGTGCTTTAAAATAACGCTCTTTTCCTCTGCACCCTTTGCTCTTGCAGTACGGATATAGTCCTGTTTCAGCACTTCCAGCATAGTCGAACGAGTCATTCGCACAAGGGTTGCCATGGTTCCTGTAGAAAGGGTGACCGCCGGCAAAATGTAGCCGGAAATATCCTGAAGGCCTGTAGCTGGAAGCCAGTGTAAATTCAATGCAAATACCAGCATCAATACCAGTCCCAATACAAAAGAAGGAATCGATGCGAAGATGAGTGCTGCCACTGTGCTGACTGCATCCACGAAGGAATACTGACGCACTGCGGAAATAACGCCTACCGGCACCCCGATCAGCGTAGCAAAAAACATTGCAACAGCAGCCAAGGTCAGCGTGGTCGGAAAACGACTCAAAATTTCTTCAAATACTGGAAGTTTCGTCTGATAGGAGTTTCCGAATTCTCCCTGAAACATATCTGTAATATAGTCAAAATAACGCACGAAAAATGGCTCGTTTAAGCCCAGTTCCGCTTCCAGTTTCGCAACCTGCTCCGGTGAAGCACTCTGTCCCAGAATCAGCTGCGCCGGATTTCCCGGTGTCAAATTCATGATGGTAAATACGATAAAGGAGATTCCCAGCACAACAACCACCATCATGCCCAGACGTTGTAAAATGTACTTTCCCATAATCTGTCCTCTCTTCGAAAATATGAGGGCATCCCCATTTCACTGTGAATACCCTCTCTTTGTCATTATAGCAGTCTTGCTAACTGCAAAGTCTGCTTTGATTACCAGGACATTCTCTTAATCTTGTAAATGCCCAGTGCGTCTGCTGCAACGCCCTTCAGATTTGCATTTGTGGTGATTGTGGTTGGTTCGAATACCAGAGAAGCAACGTATGCCTGATCGCTGATATCCTGTGCAACATCTTCGTAAGCTGCCTGCTTTTCATCGCCTGTCAGTCTTGCTGCATTTTCCAGTTTACCGGAAAGTTCATCGCTGACAACGTGGGTGATGTTGCCGGTTCCGCCGTAGCAGTCTTTGTGGAACTGGCTGTACAGCAGGGAGTACGCGTCAGTGAACATTGCACACCATGAAGAAATTGTCATTTCGTAGTCGCCTTCGGAGTATACGTCAGTGGTATACGCGCCGGCTTCCATAATGTCGATTTCTACTTCAACGCCGGCTTCTTTCAGGTCTGCCTGAATTACCTGCGCAACCTTCTGAATCTTAGCGTCTTCTTTAATCTTGATAGTCAGCTTCAGATTTTCCTGACCTGCTTCCTTCAGAAGTGCTTTAGCCTTGTCCAAATCATAAGTGTAGCCTGCTACTTTATCGGAGTATCCATCACAGGTTGGAGAAATAGCACTGTTTGCAACGGTTCCGTTTCCTTCCAGAGCACCTTTAATGATGTTTTCTCTGTTAATTGCATAGTTGATAGCCTGTCTTACTTTTACATCGTCCAGCGGTTTTGCTTCGATATTCATGTTCAGAGACAGCACAGCAGCAAGGTCAGTGCTGTAGAATGCCAGATTTTCATCATCCTGTACTACGGAGATATCGGAGTTGTTCACGTTTAAGAATGCGTCAGTTTCACCTGCCTGCAGAGCAACAAGACCAGTGTTCTTATCAGTGATCGGTTTGAAAGTTACTGTCTTAATTGCAGGTGCGCCGCCGAAGTATTCTTCATTTGCTTCTACAGTGATGTGGTCGCCGTTTACCCATTCAACAAATTTGTAAGCGCCGGTTCCCATCGGAGCTCTTTCTACTGCATCTTCGCCGTTTTCTTCAGCATAAGCTTTGCTCATGATGGAGAAGTAAGGGGAAGCAAGGCTTCCGATCATAGCGCCGAAAGGCTCTTTTAAGATTAACTTAACGGTGTAGTCATCTACTTTTTCAACCTTATCGATTGCCGCGGTCATGTCTGCCGCCCAGCCTTTTTCGATGGTTCTGTTGATGGAGTATACTACGTCGTCAGCAGTCATTTCTGTTCCATTGTGGAACTTTACACCCTGGCGAAGTTTAAAGGTGTATTCCATCTCATCGTCGGAAATCTCGTAGCTCTCTGCCAAAGATTCCACGTATTCACCGTTTTCGTTTGCCTCTACCAAATTATCATAGATTGCATATGTAACGGTAAATGTGCTCATCATAGCGATTGCCATAGGATCCAAAGAGTTCGGTTCTGCTGATAATGCCCAGTTTAAATCGGTTCTTGCTTCAGCATCGTCTCCGCCACCGCCGCAGCCGGTCAGAGAAGCCAATGCTAACACAGCAATCAGCAGAAGAGCAATTCCTTTTTTTGTTCTTGCTTTCATAGTTGTTCCTCCTGTTTTGGAACTCGGTTCCATTTTTCTTTTTGTATCATATTACTCCATTTTCAGAAATTTGTCAATATCTTTTTGCGCATTTTTATTCATTTTTTTGTTTATTTATTATTATTATAGGCAATATTTGACATCCCTCAGTTTCCTTGTTAAAATAAATACTGCATATTACTAAATATTTTATCGAGGTGAGGAACTTGAAACAAGCACTTACTGCTCCTGACGCAAAGAACAAAGAATTTTCTAATTCCATTGATAAAACGCTCAGTGTCATTGATTGCATTTTTGAAGAAGAAAGTACTTTTATCGACATTCAAAAGAAGCTGAATCTGCCTAAAGCAACACTGCACAGAATTCTGCAGTCTCTGGAAAAATACGAATTGATTGAAAAAATTCCGCCTACAGATTGCTATCGTCTTGGACTCAAGTTTATTTACTACAGCGAAGCGGTAAAAACTCGTTTATCGATTCCCTCCATTGCGCAGCCTTTTCTGCAGTCTCTTTCCTCTGCACTCGGAGAAAATACCGGTCTCAGCGTTCTCTATCAGAATCACTGTATGTCTCTGGTATCCTTCCGCGGTGAGGAATCTGCGTTGACATCCAATCTGCTGCCTTTCCCTACGCTGAATTGTTCTGCAGCCGGAAAGCTTTTTCTCTCCACATGGACCGATGAAGAACTCAGACAGTACTTTGCGGATTCGGACTTAAAAAAGCTGACCTACAATACTATCACAACCTATGAGGAATTCAAAGAGGAACAGGTAAAAATTCTAGAGGAAGGTCTTGCTTACGACGATGAAGAAAACGAATATGGTTTATTCTGTATCAGCGTGCCGCTGTTCAATCACACAGGACAAATCAATGCAAATATCGGTATTACAGCACCAAAGTCACGGCTGTTTACACAGGACGTGGATGCTATCACACTGCAGCTGAAAGATACCGCCCGTGAAATCAGCGATGTCCTGATAAAGACCAAATGCGTGTGCCCGTATTAAGGAGAGGCATGATGCGCTGTTTGCGACCTGCGCGACTGATTGCACATTTCACAGCCTGCACGGCAAAATACATATTTTCAAAGAAAAACCCGAAAATATGCACAATGGTCTACATATTTTGGGGTTTATTGCGTTATATATGCACATTTATAGCTGTAAAGCGGCAATCAGTCTGCGGTTTTACAGATTTTAATTGTAAAAAATGCATATTATCAATAAAAACATCAAAAATATGCACATTTTCACAAGGGGTTGTACATATTTTCGGCCTTTTTCTCAAAAATATGCACTGACACCTACAGGCCCGCTTAGCAACTTTCTAAACGAAGAAGAAGTCAATGATTCTATTTATCGTCATTGTGTCTATGCTGCCATCCATATTATCGAAGGTAAATATTACGTCTTTCCAAGGTACGTATCCATACTGCATATACTGTCGCATTTTCCAGACAAGGCTGTCACAATAACCCGGATTATTCAACATACCACAATGCTCTAAAAATTTAAAACAGTTCTCACTGCGAACTGCAATTTTAAAGTCCGGAGCGATTTCCTTATTTCCAAGCAGCAGTCGCTCCTCATAATGATAAGGGATTTTTCTTTGATATAAGATATCTGCCAGAATCACTTCTGATTTTGAACGGACCATATCTCCTTTCATCGTTTTATGAATCAGCCGCTCTGGATATCTCATATTTCTATCATAGGGCTGATTTCCCCATCTTTCTCCATCCGCAAAAGAAATCACTTCAGGAAGTCCTTCTAAATCAGAAAACCTGTACGCTGCCGGAAGACTGCTCATCACATCCTCCGGCATATAGTCTTTAAACTTTTTCAAGTATTTATCTGCTGCTTTTATATTGTCCTCCATAACAGAAATAGATTTTTTCAAGAAATAGTGCTGCTGCCTGCCGACTACTTCTTCACTGCCGACTTTGCCAATATAATCATGAGTTTCAGCATCGTAATAATACTTTTTATTGTCATGATTTGACATGAACATTCCTCCATCCGGCAAACGTTTTAATGATTTTCGGTATTCAGCGCACAATTTTCTCTGATTTTCTAAATCCCACTGTACATAATCTTTGCTGCTTTTCATAGTTTCCCTTTCGCCTTTGTTAATTACATTTAATTCCATATTTGTAAATAAATTATACACGTTATTCTCAAAAAGTCAACTGGCAGTTAAGAAGTTTTAAACCAATTATAGAAAAAGTTGTACAGCGAATTACTAGAAATATATCATTTTCTTCCAAGCTACTATAACGCAGCCCATCAGTGCAAAGTCATATTCGACAGTTATTCGTAATCACAAGCAATTAAAAACAACGGCCCCGCCATAAGGCGGGGCCGCAGCTTGATTCGCTGAAATTCTATATTATTCTGCCGGTTTTTCAGCTGGCGCTTCTTCTGCCTTTGGAGCAGGAGCCGCAGCTGGTTTTGCCGGAGCTTTCTTTACGCGCATATTGTTGATTGCGCCCGTTGGACACTCTTTTGCACAGAGTCCGCAGTTCTTGCACTTGTCAGGATCGATTCTTGCCACGTTGTTTTCAACTGTAATTGCTTCGAACTTACAAGTCTTTTCGCACTTCTTGCAGCCAATACAGCCATTGCTGCAAGCCTTTCTGGTGTCCGCACCTTTTGCTTCAGATTTGCACTGCACCACAACCAGGTTCTTTGCACTCTGAATTTTGATGACAGAGTTCGGGCAAACTTTTGCGCAGGCGCCGCAGGCGACGCAGTTATCTCTGTTAACTACTGCCACGCCGTCACATACGTGAATTGCGTCAAAATCACATGCTGCAGCGCAGTCCCCAAGACCGATACAACCGTAAGGGCAAGCGGAAAGTCCGCCAAAGAACTGTTTTGCCGCAGAGCAAGTCTGCACGCCTGTATATTCCATAATAGTCTTTGCCGCGTCCTTGGTGCCGTTACACATAACAACAGCAACCTGCTTGTCGGCAGAACCTGCCTCAACGCCCAGCACCTCTGCAAGCTTTGCAGCAACATCTGCACCGCCTACAGGGCATTTTGAACAGCTGAGTGAATGATCTTCTGTCAGCGCATTGGCATAGTCATCACAGCCGGCATAACCGCAGGCACCACAGTTAGCGCCTGGCAGTTCCGCACGAAGTAATGCGAAAGTTTCATCTACAGGTACAAAGAATACCTTGGAAGCAATGGTCAGAATGACAGCACAAACCAGACCGATTGCTACTACGATTAATACTGGTGTTAACATTCGATTCGCCTCCTATCTTACTGGAACAATCCGCTGAAGCCCATGAAGCCCAGGGATAACATAGCAGCAGTAATTAATGTAAGAGGAACGCCTCTGAATGCCATCGGCACACCATCTTCATTTTCCAGCTTGCTTCTTACACCGGCAAATAATACCATTGCCAGCAGGAAGCCTACGCCTGCACCGAAAGCGTTGCAGATGGACAGTAAATATCCGTAGCCTGCATCAATGTTGTTGATGCAGACACCCAGCACTGCACAGTTTGTGGTAATCAGCGGAAGATATACACCCAGTGCTTTGTGAAGCGGCGGCATATACTTCTTCATCATCATTTCGATGAGCTGTACCAGCGCAGCGATTACCAAAATAAATACTACAGTCTGTAAGTAGCCGATTTCAAAGTTATTTAATACCTGCTGAATCGGCCAAGTTGCAACTGTCGCGAGAACCATTACGAAAATAACGGCAATACCCATACCTACTGCAGAATCCAGTTTCTTAGATACACCCAGGAACGGACAAATGCCAAGGAACTGCGCCAATACATAGTTATTAACGAGAATCATACTCATGATTACAGTAATTGCTAACATACTTCTTCAGCTCCTTTCTCACAGTCTTTTTGTTTTCTTGCGCCACCGCACATTGCTGCCATCGCGCAGCCGTCACAGCCAAATTCTTTCTTCTTCAGCGCTTTGCCCTTTGTAAGGTAATTTACAGCAGCAATGAGCACACCGAATACGAAGAATCCGCCTGGAGCCAAATTGAAGATACCCATGCCCGGAACGATGCCTGTAAGCACTTCCATTCCGAACAGTGTGCCGGAACCGAAGAATTCTCTGATCAGACCCATAACGCCCAGCGCCAGAGTAAATCCGATACCCATACCGATACCGTCAAGCGCGGAATCAAACGGGTTGTTCTTGCTTGCAAACATTTCGGCTCTTCCCAAAATGATACAGTTTACTACAATCAGCGGGATAAAGAGACCCAGTGATGCGTACAGGGAAGGTACAAATGCCTGTAGTAATAACTGAACGACAGTTACGAATCCGGCGATTACTACGATGTAGCACGGGATACGAACTTTGTCAGGAATGATATTTCTCAGTAAGGAAATTACGATATTGGAGCAAATCAGTACTGCCATTGCAGATACGCCCATACCGATACCGTTGATTGCAGAGGAAGTCGTTGCCAGAGTCGGGCAAGTACCCAGCAGCAGTACGAGTACCGGGTTTTCCTTAATGATACCTTTGGTAAGGATGCTTAACTTGCTTGGTTTTCTATCCATTATTTAGCACCTCCTACAATCTTATACTGTTCCAAAGCGCAGTATACGCCGTAGTGCACTGCGTTGGAGGAAATTGTCGCACCGGAAATGTGATTTACAGAAGAATCACCCTTTGCGGTAGTGTCTGTCAGCTCGGAAAGACCCTGATACTGCGCCAGATGTCCCGGATCGTGTGCTTTCGTTCCAAGACCCGGTGTGTCTGCATGAGCCGTTACCTTGACGCCGGTAATCTTGCCGTCCGCATCGATACCGATCATCTCTGTCAGCGCGCCGCCGAAGGACTTGGTGTTTACAGTGATAACCATGCCGCTTCCATTGTCTGCAATATAGCAGTCGACGGCATATACTTTATCCGGATCGCAGACAGCCAGCTCGCCATCGAATGCGGTGAAAGAATCTGCTGCCGGCAGAAGTTCTGCTCTGGCCGCATTTGCGGATTCAATTGCATTCTTGTCGATAATCGGTTTTGCTACGCCGTAAGTTGCAGCAAGGGCTGCAGTGATTACTAAACAAATCGCTACTAAAACAACGATAGGTGCAACATATTCTTTGAAAGTATTGTTATTTTTCATTTTTCTTTGCACCTCCATATGTCAATTTAATGCACAGCTGGTCAATCAGCGGTGTCATAATATTCATCAGTAAGATGGAGAAAGATACGCCTTCCGGATATGCACCCCAAAGTCTTACGACCATGGTAATGATACCGCAGCCAACGCCCATGATGACTTTGCCCAGCGGCATAATCGGAGAAGTAACGTAGTCAGTTGCCATGAAGAACGCACCCAGCATTACGCCGCCTGCGCAAACATGGAAAATTGCCATATCAAATGCACTTGCGTCTACATTGCCGGAGAAGCTGTAGTACAGGAATGCGATAACAAATACTGTACCGATAAAGCATGCCGGAATGATTGGGCTGATGACTTTTTTCCAGATCAGGAACAGTCCGCCGATCAGCAGTGCTACAGCACTGACTTCACCCATGGAACCACCGATGAATCCGAGGAACATTTCAGTGTTGGACGGAAGATCCGAAACGCTGCCTTCAGCAAGGATGCCAAGAGGTGTTGCACTTGTTACTGCATCGGTCGCCGCCATTCTCGGAGTCGGCCATGTAGTCATTTCTGTCGCAAAGGAAATGAACAGCACGATTCTGGCTGTGATAGCAGGGTTTACAATGTTTCTGCCAATGCCGCCGTAAAGCTGCTTTACAATGATGATTGCAACAAAACAGCCGATAACTGCCATCCAGTACGGGAAGTTTGAAGGCACGTTGAATGCAATCAGAACACCCGTCAGGGCTGCAGAGCAATCTCCCGCAGTCTGTCTCTTTTTCATGGCTTTGTTGTAGATCCATTCAAAGCCTACGCTGGCAACTACGCAAACCAAAGTCAGCAGGATTACGCGCATGCCAAATACGTAGATACTTACTAAGAAAGAAGGGACTAAAGCAAGGATTACCATTGCCATAGTATTTCTTGTATCCATCTTGCTCACTAAATGCGGTGCGGAGGATACTGCCAGATTATTATAGTATGTCTTATCCATTATTTAATTCCAGCCTCCTTTACAACGCCTTTTCCAAGCTTATTCATGAAGCCCAGAGGTCTTCTTGCAGGACACACATAGGAACAGCTTCCGCATTCCATGCACTGCATTACCTGAAGATCTGAAAGTCTCTGCGCGTCTCTGCGTTCGTAAGCCTCTGCCAAAGCTGTAGGCAGCAGGTTAAACGGACATGCCTTGTGACATCTTCCGCAGTTGATACAAGCGGTTTCTTCCGGAATATAAGCCTTATCCTTGGAGAATGCCAAAATTGCGTTGTTATTCTTTACGATTGGCATTTCGTCGGAGAAAATAGCCCTTCCCATCATCGGTCCGCCCATGATAATCTTCTTCGGCTCTGATTTATATCCGCCGCAGAATTCGATTACATCGTGAATCTGTGTACCAATCGGCGCAATGATGTTCTTTGGCTGTGCTACTGCATCGCCGTCAACGGTCATTCTCTTGTTGATAAGAGGTACACCGGTTCTGAAATACTGTCCGACAAAGGAAACAGATGTAACGTTGGAAAGAATCACACCAAGATCAGCAGGCAGTACGCCGGCCTTCATTTCTTTGCCTGTAATTTCGTATACCAGTACACGTTCTGCACCCTTTGGATATCTGTCCTGCAGAGTGAAAGTGTGCATGTTGGTCAGTCCCTGTTCCGCAAACATCTGATCCAATTTTGCGATTGCGTCAGGTTTGTTGGACTCGATACCTACATAGGCTTCGTCCAGATTCAGGTACTTCATAATCAGCTTCATGCCGTCGATAATATCCTGTGTGTCTTCGAGCATGCCTCTGTGGTCAGAGGTAATAAACGGTTCACACTCTGCCGCGTTGAGGATTAAAGTATGTACATCGTCAATATTCTTTGGGTTGTACTTGATGTGAGTCGGGAAAGACGCGCCGCCCAGACCTACAAGGCCACTTTCTCTTACCGCTTTTACAAAGCCCGCCAAATCATCTACTTCAGGAACTTTGATGTCCTCACACATTTCTTGTTTTTTGTCAGTCTCAATTACAACTAACGTGTCATTTCCGCCAACGGCCGAACGCTGAGTCTCGATACCCACTACGGTTCCGGACACGCTGGAATGGATAGGTGCACTTACGAAAGCATCCGTATCACCGATAAGTTGTCCCACCTTGACTGTATCTCCCTTGGCTACCAAAGGCTTACAAGGCGCGCCGATGTGCTGTGACATTGAAATTTTCACAATGTCAGGAACCGGCATAACTTCGGTTTCACAGCCGGCAGTGTTCTTATAATGACCGGCATCAATGCTGTGTAAATGCTTTGCATTTGCGCTCATAATTTGAAACCTTCCTTTCTAAAAATAGCTTCCTTATAATCATACATGGTCTATTATACTACAACGTTCCGCAAAAATCATTACATTTTTACAAGAAAACTGTATTTCACAGAATTTTCCTACATGTTCCGGAAAATCATGTACGCAGAAGTATATGCAGGAAAGGTAGGGTTCATGCTGGGCATTGGAGCGTGGAGGGATGCGGGTGCTGCGAGTGGATGGAAAGCAGCCATTGCGGAATGAGGAATGTGATGCAGGTGTCATGCGGGCAGGGACGGCAGGTGCGGAGCTGCGGCTGCGAAGAACTGCAACGGAAACCGCGATGGAAGACGGAAAGCGCCCGCGCGGAAAATACACTGGACACGGCACAAAAGCGTGCAAGGAAGGCATCGCTGCGCGGGAGATAAGGATACGGCCGAGACCGCACTGGTGTAGTGCAGATGCAGAATGCAAATGCGTGAACAGAGACCGCATGGACCGTGCAGATATAGAACATAAACCTGTGACAGAGGCTGCGCCATATTCGACCAATTTTTTTGAAGTTACGGCGCACACCCTTTGAAAAACGCCATATTGAAGAGATTTTTTTCTTTTTACGGCGGCAGGCAATTGAAAAATGCCATATTATGAAGGTTTCTATATGCAAAGCGGCGCGGTGCGCCATCTTTGAATTCTTTTCGAGAAATTGCGGCGCGCAGGCGCCCTGATTTGAAAGACGTTAATACCTCTCATTGGGTATACAGCCCTCCGCCGCGCCATAATTTCAAAAAAGTAACCCCAATATGGCGTTTTCTGAGGTGCCCGCGCCGTAACTTCAAAAAAAACAATTTCAAGATGGCGTTTTCCGAAGTGTACGCACAATTGAATTGAGATAAGTTAAAAGAATAAAAGGTGAGGTAAAGTGATGTGCGATTAAGCCGGCAAGATAGCGGGAGCGTGATATACGCAGCGAAACCGTAAACAGCGATATGATACTAATCCGCGACAGGACTTAATCCAACTCAGCAGACAGCATACAGCCAGAATATAGTGAACATACAAAACCGCCGATTAAACTCGGCGGGTCAAATCTTTTATAAAAATATCCTCTCAGCTTCCTACCACTCTTTTCTATCCCGCTCAAAGGACAGATATCTGGTGCCTTGAAATGTCAGTTTTCCGGTATCACCTTCCGCCAGTAGACCATTACTGGAGACAGGGATGTCAGGGCTAATTGCAGAGCTCTTGGCAAAATTTAATTTCATGAAATGCAGCCAATATATCAGCTACCTGCCCGAAATAAATGGGCGAGTATTTTTCTTACATCTTCTTTTTAGACAGCGAAATCAACTCAGCCTCTTGATATTCCCGAAGTGAAAGTTTGCAGGTATGCAGGACATCTAAAAGAAATCGAATTTCACGTTCGCTGCAGTCGAAAAGAGCTCGGTTTACTTGATGTTCTATATAAAGGTTATTTCCATCGTCACCGAGGAGCAGCCAGTCAATGGATATATTAAGTGCTTCAGAAATTTCAACCAGCGCGTCTACGCTGAATTTAGAAGCGGCATTCTCAATAGCGCTGATATGCGTAACAGAAAGATTGGTCAGTTCTGCAAGATTTTCCTGTGTCAGCTTTTTGGCAGTTCTTGCATCTCTGATTTTATCTCCGACCTTTTTAAAATCTATTTCCATGCTGAATTCCCCTCCTACGGTAATTTTTTTCTCCAACACTTATATTTTATCTTTTATATTGAGAAAATATAAGAAACCGTGGCAGGAAACAATTCCTGCTATACAGGAATTGTTTTTTGTCATGTTTGCCGCTGATATATTCAACGATGAAAATTTTCGTCGAAGCTTTTTAATGAGGTATTTTAATGGTGCTAAGAAAAGATAGTCCACTCAATCGAGTAGGAGGTAGGCGATTATTTCGCCTACCGACCTCTCACACCACCGTGCGTACCGTCCGGTACACGGCGGTTCAATCAACTTAACATGTCACACACCTTGCGGTGTAGTAGTCTAACATTGATATTAATCCAAAC
>JALEOD010000009.1 GCA_022767345.1 Emergencia sp. | reverse complement strand
GTTTGGATTAATATCAATGTTAGACTACTACACCGCAAGGTGTGTGACATGTTAAGTTGATTGAACCGCCGTGTACCGGACGGTACGCACGGTGGTGTGAGAGGTCGGTAGGCGAAATAATCGCCTACCTCCTACTCGATTTGATTGCATAAACGGTGTAGACAAACGGACCGGACTTTGATATAATACTAAAAAGAACAAATGTTTGCAAGGGAGAAGGTCTGAGGATTATGGCAAAGAAAGCGAAGACTGTATATGTCTGTCAGGAATGCGGATACGAAAGCAGCAAATGGGTCGGACAGTGTATTTGCGGCGCATGGAACACCATGGTGGAAGAGAAGGTTGTAGAGACGCCGGCAAACGATTCGAGAAGAAGAGCCTCCGCAGGGGCGAGACCATCTAAGTTAAAGGAAATTGGGGCGGCGGGAGATTATATTCGGATTGATACGGGCATCGGAGAGCTGAACAGAGTGCTGGGCGGCGGTCTTGTGAAGGGCTCATTGACTCTGATTTCCGGAGAACCGGGTATCGGCAAGTCCACCATGATTATTCAGGCAGCTGCGAACCTGGCCAAGTCACTGGGAACTGTTTTGTATGTTTCCGGAGAGGAATCAGAGGCGCAGATTAAAATGCGTGCGGACAGAGTCTGCGGCACCTTGAGTGAGAATCTTTATATTTTAGCAGAGACCAATATGGAGAATATTGTGGCAGCCTGCGAGAATCTGAAGCCGAAGTTTTTGATTATAGATTCTATTCAAACCATGTATACCCAGACGCTGGATTCTGTACCGGGCAGTGTATCACAGGTCAGAGATGTGGGGAATCAACTGATGAAGCTGGGAAAGACCGGGGACATTCCGGTGTTTATCGTTGCTCATGTGACGAAGAACGGCGAACTGGCAGGTCCTAAGATTGTAGAGCATCTGGTGGACTGTGTGCTGAATTTTACTGGGGAGCGGGATCATGACCTGAGAATTCTCCGCGTCTTTAAAAATCGATTTGGGACTACCAGCGAAATTGGCGCTTTTCAGATGGAAGAAGGCGGCCTTCGCGAGATTCAGAATTTATCAGCGACTTTTTTGGAAAGTACTGCAGTACAGAGCGAGGGTTCGGTTATTACCGCTGTTTATGAGGGGACCAGACCGGTACTCTTTGAAATTCAGGCATTAACTGCACCTGCAAACGTAGGGTTTGCAAGGCGTACAGCTGTCGGCGTGGATCATCAGAGACTGAGCATGATTTTAGCTGTGCTGGAGAAGAAAGCTGGTATGACGATGATTAATCAGGACGTTTATGTCAATGTGGTGGGCGGTATGCGTCCTGACAGCACATCCATAGACCTTGGTGTAGCGTTGGCTGTGTATTCTTCCATGAGGGGCGTGGTTTGCGGGAAGCGGACCATGGCCATCGGCGAAGTAGGGCTGACCGGTGATTTGCGGTCTGTACAGAATGCGGAAAAGATTGTTACGGAAGCCGTTCGTATGGGATATGAGCAGATTATCCTGCCTAAGAAAAATGCGGCGCGCATTGACGTAAAGAAGCTGGCAGGATGCACCATGATTGGCGCGGAGAATATCTATCAGGCAATCGATGCGTTTCGTGGAGAGTAAAGAATTTAGATATAACAAGGTCGGGCTTATTGCCCGGCTGTCTGTGATTGTTTTATTTGAACTGATTTAAATAGCGCAGAAAGGACGCAAAAAAACGCAGCGTCCAAAAGCAGGTCACTGCGTCTTAATCTAACAAATATTTATTATGATTTATAAAAGAAGCTCCGGTCTGTTTTAACTAAATCCAGTTCAAACCAGAAGGTGCTGCCTTTTCCGACCTTGCTGTTTACACCATAGTTGGCTTTGTGCAGTGTCAGGATTTCCTTGACGATGGACAGTCCCAGCCCGCTGCCGTCGGTAGGTCTTACGTGATGAGTACTGGACTTGTAGTATCGTTCCCATACATGGTTGATTTCATCAGGGGCGATACCGGCGCCGTGGTCGATGACTTCACACCGGACTTTGCGGCCGGTCTTTTTCAGGTTGATGATAACCACCATGTCCTCACCGCAGTATTTAACCGCATTGGTAATCAAGTTGGACAGAACCTGTTTGATTCTTGATTCATCGCCGTTTACAATCATCGGCGCAGAACAGTTGAATTTAAAGTGATAGCCTTCCTGCTCAGCCAAAAGCTCATAGGATGCCAGCAAAGATTCTGCTGTAGCCTTTAAATCGAAGTTGGAGCGCTCCAGGGAAATGCTTCTGTTTTGCATGCGTGACAGATTGAGCATGTCGTTTACCAGCACATTTAAGCGATCCGTCTCATCGATGATAACAGAAAGATGCGCATCACGCTTTTGCGGATTATTTCCGGAAAGATCGCGAATCATTTCCGCATAGGATTTAATCATCGTAAGAGGCGTTCTCAGGTCATGTGATACATTGGCAATCAGATCCTTCTGATACATATCAGTCTTCTCCAGCTCTCTGGAAGCATTTGTTAAGGTATTTGCTAAATCAGTGATTTCTGAATAGTGACCGCCTTGGAACTTGATACCGTAGTGCCCTTTTCCCATTTCAGCCGCAGAATGAGTGATATTTTTAATTGGTTTTGATATTCTGCGGGCGAGGTAAAGTGCCAGTGCCAGTGCCAGCAGCGTCGCGATAATCGTGATGTAAATCAGCTGCACGCGCAAAATGGAAATGGTAGACTTTACCGGATACAGCGGCGAGAAAATGTACATGACAAATTCCGAGCTTTTGTCCGTGCTGGGTGAAAGTGAGCGGGCAGCTGAAAGATAGCAGGCATAGCCCAGGGTTTTTGTAGTTTCTCCTGTCAGCGGATTGGTATTCTCAGAAATGGTAGCCACCTTATTCAGCGGACTTTCTTTCAGCTTTGCCAGCAGCGTCTGCATTTGCAGATTGTATTTATACCGGTAAAGGGAAATGTGTTCCGCATATCTGGGTGCGATCTGCATGGAACCGTCGAGGCTGTCCACCTGAATATAGATATCTTCATTGGTGGCGTAGATGTCGTTGAGCACTTCCGCCAGGCGATAAGGGTCATTTCCGCTGTCCTCGTAAGTGTCAATGACTGCATTGGCGATTTTAGTAATCTCACCGGTTTTCATGTGGTCGTAATAGTTGTTTAGAAAGAAAATCTGCAGAAACCAGATTAAGCCGATTAAAAGCATGGCAAATCCGATGAAATAAATCCAAAGTTTGAATCGGATGCTTTTAAAGTCAAACCTATTCTTCAAATTCAAATTTGTATCCCACCCCTCTGAGCGTCACAATATAATCCCGGTATGGCCCCAGATTATTTCTCAGATTTTTAATATGGGTATCTATGGTTCGATCGTCGCCGAAGAAATCATAGCCCCAGATATCGGAGAGCAGTTTGTCTCTGGATAATGCCAGATTTTTGTTCTCGATCAGATAAAAGAGAAGCTCGTATTCTTTCGGCGTCAGTTCGACACGCTGGCCGTCCACTGTGACAGTTCTTGCTGCTATATTGATTTCAAGGCCGCCGAACTGCAGCACATCAGATTTGTTTTGAGAAGCTGTGTTTCTGCGGGCTAAAATCACATTGATTCTTGCCATCAGCTCCTTCGGACTGAAAGGCTTTACGATGTAATCATCGATTCCAAGCTCAAAGCCAAAGAGTTTATCGTATTCTTCACCTCTTGCCGACAGCATGATGATAGGTACGTCCTGAATCTTTTTAATTTCCTTGCAGGCAGAAAATCCATCCAGCTTCGGCATCATAATATCTAAAATAACAAGGTCGTATTCGTTGAGTTTGCAAAGACCTACGGCACTCATGCCATCTTCGGCTTCGGTGACCTCATATCCGTTAAATTCAGCGTATTCTTTGATGACTTCGCGAATCTTGGGCTCGTCATCAACTACTAAAAGTTTATACATAAATCATCCTCCTTCAGATAGACTACTGGTGATTCGTAATACTTAATTACATCATACAGTTCCTTTGTGTTCATTGCATGAAGACTGTATAGTTAATTTTAACACAAAAGTCACGGAAATAACAAGAAATTTGTGCACAAGGGAGGGTTGACACAGGCTGAGGGAATGCACTATACTGTATCTATATAGACATAAGATGGGGGACTAGGCTTCTTCTCCATTTGCGTGCCATTTAGTAAGGGCTGTTTTTTTCTTACTCTCCCCGAAAACTGGAACGCAGGCTATATGATCTTTTAAAGGAAGGGAGGAGATTTTATGTTTAAGAAACTAATCAGAGGATTAGTAACATTGTTAGGTGCAATCTTAGGTTACGGTCTTTCCGAACTGCTGGTGCTTTGGTATACAAAAAGCGGCGGAGATTTGAACGAAGTTTTGACAGAGGGGCAGCAAGTCGGAGTCGGAATCGCTTTTGCTATTATATTTGGAATTATCTTTTTCAGATTGACACCGGCGATAAGAAGGCAGAGTGTAAAAGTAGCAGACAATATTGAGGATGATCTTAGAGGGGTATCGGCCAACGATTTGATTACCGGCGTAGTGGGACTGATTTTCGGTCTTTTAATTGCGCTGCTTTTGACACAGATTTATGCAAACATTGGGAATGCGTATCTCAATATCAGTCTGAATATTATTTCCTATGTGCTGTTCGGCTATCTGGGCGTAGTGATTGCTACGAAGAAAAGCAGAGAAATTTTCAGCCTCTTTATGAGCGGCCGCAGACAGAGCCAGCAGACCCAACAGGGACAGCAGGGGCAGGAGCCCATTCTGTTTGGGAAAGGCAAGAAAAAGAACGATGGTATTCCGAAGATTTTCGACACCAGTGTCATCATTGACGGCAGAATTGCGGAGATTATGAAGACCGGATTCTTGGAGGGACCTATTGTAATTCCGGAATTTGTATTGGTGGAACTGCGTCACATCGCAGATTCCTCCGATTCGCTGAAGCGGACAAGGGGCAGACGCGGTCTCGATATTCTTAACAAGATTCAGGATGATTACGGCATAGAAATTTACAACACCGATAACGAGAAATCCCTGCGGGAAATCCCGGAAGTGGATGTCAAGCTTTTAAAGCTGGCGCAGCTGATGAACGGGAAAGTCGTAACCAATGACTTCAATTTGAACAAAGTGGCAACGATTAACGGCGTAGGCGTTCTGAATATCAATGAACTTGCCAATACGCTGAAACCGGTAGTTCTGCCGGGTGAAGAAATGACCGTAACGCTGGTAAAGCAGGGCAAAGACAACAGTCAGGCAATTGCTTATCTGGACGACGGTACCATGATTGTTGTGGAGGATGGCAGAAGAATGATTGGAAAGACAACCCGCATCAATGTAACCAGCGTACTGCAGACGTCTGCGGGCAGAATGATTTTCGGCAGGCTGAAAAAATAGTCGAGGGGTCTTTTCAGATAGAGAAACAAGTTATGCTAAATGAAACAAAAATATATGCAGTCATCGGCGCTGCCGGGTCCGGTAAACGGATGGCAGCGCCGCTTCCCAAACAATTTTTAAAAATCGGCGGGAAGACCATACTGGAAAAGACGGCAGAAAAGTTTTTCACAAGTTCTGCCGTTGATCAGATTGTAATCGTAACGGGGGCAGATTATACGGAACTTTGCCGCCGACTTTTTGCTATAGAAATCAAAGAAGGAAGGCTGCATGTAGTGACAGGCGGCGAGGAGCGACAAGACTCCATCTATAGCGGAATTAAATGCCTGAAAGACCATGGCGCAGAAGCGGACAGCATTGTGCTCATCCATGATGGCGTCAGACCTTATGTGAGCAAAGAACTTATAGAGGCTGTTGCGGAAGCAGCGGTAAAGACTGGCGCAGCCATTCCCGCAGTAGCGCCAAAAGATACTATAAAGCACAGTCAGCAGGGAACCTTAGACCGCAGTCAGCTGTTCTGCGTGCAGACGCCGCAGGCATTTCAGTTTGCGCTGATTACGCGTGCCTATGAGAAGGCCGCCAGCGAAGGGTTTTACGGAACTGATGATGCCGGCCTTGTGGAACGACTGGGACAGGAGGTCTCCATTGTTCCCGGCGAATATACGAATCTAAAAATTACTACACCGGAGGATTTACAGATGGAAACAAGAATCGGCACGGGCTACGATGTGCACCGGCTGACAGAAGATAGAAAGTTAATACTCGGCGGCGTCGAAGTTCCTTTTGAGAAAGGTCTCGATGGCCATTCCGACGCCGACGTCCTCGTTCATGCTTTGATGGACGCCATGCTGGGGGCGGCGGCCCTTGGTGACATCGGAAAGCTCTTTCCGGATACCGATGAAGCCTATCGCGGCATTTCCAGTCTGCGGCTTCTTGAAGAGGTGGGAAAACGCCTTGCCGAAGAGGGCTACAGCCTTGGCAACGCCGATGTTACTGTGGTGTGTCAGCGACCCAAGCTGGCACCGTTTATAGGGCAAATGCGTGAAAACATCGCAAAGACCCTGAAGGTGCCCGAAAGCAAAATCAGTATAAAAGCAACCACTACAGAAAAACTGGGTTTTACCGGCAGAGGAGAGGGTATCGCGGCAGAAGCCGTGTGTCTTTTGAACCGGTAGAATCCGTCCAGAAAGGATCGTGAATATAAAATGAGATTATCTAAAATGCATATTAAAACCTTAAGAGAAGTACCAAATGAAGCGGAGATTTCCAGTCATATCCTGCTTCTTCGCACAGGTATGATTCGCAAGCTGGTTTCCGGCGTGTACGGCTTTATGCCGCTGGGCTGGAGGTCTGTGCGCAAAATTGAAGACATCGTAAGACAGGAAATGGATGCAACCGGCGCGCAGGAAATTCATATGTCCGCAGTGCAGCCTGCTGAACTTTGGGAAGAATCCGGCAGATGGTACGCATACGGACCGGAGCTTTGGAGACTGAAGGACAGAAACGGCAGAGATTTCTGTCTTGGACCTACCCACGAAGAAATTTTCACCGATATAATCAGAAATGACGTATCTTCTTATAGACAGCTTCCGATGAATTTATATCAGATTCAGACCAAGTACAGAGACGAGGCAAGACCTAGATTCGGCCTGATGAGAAGCAGAGAGTTCATCATGAAAGACGCGTATTCTTTCGATAAGGATTACGCCGGTCTTGATGAAAGCTACAAGACCATGTATGACGCTTATGACAGAATTTTCACCCGCTGCGGTCTGACGTTCAGACCGGTAGAAGCGGATACCGGCGCCATCGGCGGCAGCAACTCCCACGAGTTTACAGCCCTTTCCGAAGTCGGCGAAAGTGAAATCGCATACTGCGAAAGCTGTACCATGGCAGCGACCACTGAAAGAGCGGAATGCGTGGACGCGCCGGCACAGACCGATGTGGAAAAACTGCCGATGGAAGAAGTGCACACACCGGGCACAAAGACCATCGAAGAAGTGGCAAGCTTCTTGGAACTGGATCAGACCCAGACCATCAAAGCGCTCCTCTTTGTTACTTACGACGAACAGGGCGAAGAAAACGGCTATGTGGCAGCTTTTGTCAGGGGCGACAGAGAACTGAACATGATTAAGCTGGTCAATGCCCTGAAGATTCCGGAACACGCTATCGCCTTTGCTGACGAAGAAAAGATGGCGGCAGCAACCGGCTGTGTGGGCGGCTTTACAGGTCCAGTAGGACTTCACGACTGCACTATCGTTGTGGACAGCGAACTGCCGGGTCTTGCAAACCTCTGCGCAGGCGCAAATAAAGAAAATTACCATGTAAAGAATGTCAACTATGGCAGAGACTATAAAGGTGACATCGTAACCGACCTGAAAGTCCTCAAAGAGGGCGACCCTTGTCCGGTCTGCGGCGCGCCGGTGAAACATGCCAGAGGAATTGAGGTAGGTCAGGTATTTAAACTGGGCACCAAATATTCCGAGTCCATGGGTGCAAACTACGTAGACGAAAATCAGAAGGAACAGCCTATTGTTATGGGCTGTTACGGCATCGGTGTGACCAGAACACTGGCTGCCGTTGTAGAACAGCACCACGACGAAAACGGTATTATCTGGCCGATGTCAGTAGCGCCTTACCATGCTATCATCACTTTGGTGAAACCGGACGATGAGGTGCAGGCGGCCGTTGCTGAAAGAATTTACAAGGAACTCTTAGATGCCAGAGTGGAAGTTTTACTGGACGACAGAAAAGAACGTCCAGGCGTTAAGTTTAAGGACGCAGACCTTCTGGGTATTCCGGTAAGAATTACTGTAGGTAAGCTGGCAGGCGAGGATAAGGTAGAATACAAGTTGAGAAGAGATGCCGAAAAAGAGGAAATCTCTGTCAGCGAAGCAATTGCAAGAGCAATTGAAATCGTAAACAAGGAAAAATAAAAAGTTACATGGGTAAAATCAGCAGTATAAAAGAGAATATGTATCTGCAGCTGTTCTGGTCCTTTTTCAAGCTGGGACTGTTTACCATCGGCGGCGGTATGGCGATGATTCCTCTGATTCAGGGAATTGTAGTGGATGAAAAGCACTGGATGACTGAAGATGAAGCGGTGGACTGTATCGCAGTCAGTCAGGGACTTCCGGGTGTAATCGCCATCAATATGGCGACCTACATCGGACATCAGAAAAAAGGCATTGGCGGCGCACTGGCTGCGACAATCGGCGTGATACTGCCCAGCTTTATCATCATCATCGCCATTGTAAAGATTCTCGCAGGCATCGGTGACAGCAGCTATGTACAGGGGGCGCTGGTAGGGATAAAAGCGGCAGCCACGGGGCTTATCGCCTTTTCGGCATACAAACTGGGAAAACAGGTTTTGAAAAAGCCTTTCCAGTGGGTTTTGGCGCTGGCGTCTTTTGGACTCATCGCAGGACTTTCTGTCAGCGCGGTCTGGGCCATTATCGGCGGCATCATCTTTGGGCTGATTTACACGAAAGTAACAGAAAAACGCAATAAACAAGACGGAGGTGGCGAGGCATGATTTATCTGCAGCTGTTTTTCGTCTTTGCAAAGATTGGACTTTTCGGTTTCGGCGGCGGCATGGCGATGCTTCCTATCATCTATCAGGGCGCAAAGCAGTTTGGACTGATGTCAGCCGATGAGTTTTCCAATCTGGTCGCGATTTCTCAAGTGACGCCGGGTCCTATCGCAGTCAATGCGGCTACTTATGTGGGCTTTAACTGCGCAGGTTACGGCGGCGCACTGGCGGCGACCATGGGCGTTGCTCTTCCTTCGTTTATTTTAGTCATTGCAGTATGCTATTTTATCAATAAATTTAAAGAGAGCAAGGCCATTGAGGGTGCTTTTGCCGGTATCAGACCGGTTACGGCAGGTCTTATTGCGGCGGCAGTGATTTTTATGGGAGAAAGTGCTTTTGCGGCGCTGAATCCGGTGGCAATGGGCATTGCAGTCGCGACGGTAATCCTTGCAGGAAAGTTTAAAGTGAGCCCCATCGCAATCATCGTCGGTGCGGGAATGTTAGGAGCGATATTATGTGGGTAGGCGGCGTACGAGTAGTCATTACCAATGACGAAAAAGACAAAATTTTAATGGTAAGGCAGCACCACGAGGACAGGGATATCTGGATGGTTCCCGGCGGCGGTATTGAAGAAGGAGAAAACTCCATCGAGGCGGCGGTGCGGGAAGCAAAGGAAGAAACCGGTCTTGATATTGAAATCGTAGGCGTGGCATGGCACATTGAAGAGGTTTCCCCGGAAAGAGGGCAGCGCTTTGTCAATTATATGCTGGGCGAGGTTATAGGAGGCGAATTGGGTCTTGGCCGCGATCCGGAATTTGACGATGCCCATCAGGTACTTCGGGAAGTTCGCTTTATGACTCGAGAAGAAATCGGCGAGCTGGAACATATTTATCCTAAGTTTTTCAACGACGAAATTTGGGGTATATTAGAAGAAGAACGAAATGGCATGACCTATTATAAATTAAGATATAAAGAATAAAGGAGACGAATATAATGAAAACAGTAACCATCGAAATGGAAAACGGCGGAATCATGAAAGGCGAGCTTTACGAAGATGTTGCGCCGATTACCGTAGAAAATTTTGAGAAATTAGCAAACGAAGGTTTTTATAACGGACTGACTTTCCACAGAGTCATTCCGGGCTTTATGATTCAGGGCGGCTGTCCGAAGGGAAATGGCACCGGCGGACCGGGCTACTGTATCAAGGGCGAATTTACATCAAACGGTGTAAAGAACGACCTGAAACACACTACAGGCGTTCTGTCCATGGCAAGAGCAATGATGCCGGATTCTGCAGGTTCCCAGTTTTTCATCATGGTAGCTGACGCGCCGCACCTTGACGGTCAGTATGCTTCTTTTGGAAAAATCACAGAAGGTATGGAGATTGCGCAGGATATTGTCAATGTGAAGAGAGACCGCATGGATTGCCCACTGGAACCAGTAAAAATTAAGACAATTGTAGTTGAATAAAGATTTGGTAAAAAGTAGGAGGAAATTGTAAAATGGCTTTTTGGAGAGACGTGAGAGAGGATATACAAACTGTGCTGAAGAAAGACCCTGCAGCAAGAAACAGTTTGGAGGTTCTGCTCTGTTACCCGGGTATCTGGGCACTGATTTGGCATAAGCCGGCGCATTTTCTCTACAAACACAATATCAAATTGCTCGCAAGAATGATATCTCAGCTGACCAGATTTTTCACCGGCATAGAGATTCATCCGGGCGCTACCATCGGCAGGAGATGTTTTATTGACCACGGCATGGCGGTGGTCATCGGTGAAACCACGGAAATCGGCGATGACGTCACCCTTTATCAGGGTGTGACGCTGGGCGGTACAGGGAAAGACACTGGAAAGCGTCACCCGACCATCGGAAACCGGGTCATCGTCAGTTCCGGCGCGAGAGTTCTGGGACCTTTTACGGTGGGTGACGATGTAAAAATCGGTTCCGGTTCCATCGTTCTCAACGAGATTCCGCCGGGCTGCACTGTAGTCGGTATTCCGGGGAAAATCGTAAGGCGATACGGCGAAAGCACCGAAGATTTGAATCAGGTGGATTTGCCTGACCCTGTAGCGACGGAGCTTGAATGCCTGCGCAGGAGAGTGGTTATGCTGGAAAATAAATTAAATCAGCTTGCAAACAAAGAACAGAAAGGAAATGAAGATGAAAATCTATAATACACTGACTAGAAAAAAGGAAGAATTTGTACCGATTCGTGAAGGGGAAGTTTCTATCTATGTCTGTGGTCCTACTGTATATAACTTTTTCCATATTGGAAATGCCAGACCTTTCGTTGTATTTGACACACTGAGAAAGTATATGGAGTACAGCGGCTATAAAGTAAAGTTCGTGCAGAACTTTACCGATGTAGACGACAAGATTATCAACAGAGCCAGAGAAGAGGGAATTACTGCGCCTGAGGTTTCCGAAAAGTATATCGGCGAATACTACAAGGACGCTGCTGCGCTCAACGTAAAGAAGGCGGATGTACATCCGAGAGTGTCTGAACATATTCAGGAAATTATCGATTTCGTGCAGACTCTCTGTGATAAAGGCTATGCCTATGAAGCAGATGGCGACGTTTATTTCTCTACCAGAAAGTTTCCGGAATACGGCAAGCTTTCCAAGCAGAATATCGATGATCTTGAGTCCGGCGCCAGAATCGCAGTGGGCGAAGTGAAGCAGGACCCGCTGGACTTTGCGCTGTGGAAGGCAAGAAAGACCGAAGATGAAATCGCATGGGAATCTCCATGGGGTATGGGAAGACCCGGCTGGCATATCGAGTGTTCCGCTATGTCCAAAAAACATCTGGGTGACACCATCGATATTCACGCAGGCGGACAGGATCTGCAGTTCCCGCACCACGAGAACGAAATCGCCCAGTCCGAATGCTGCAACGGCGTGCCTTTTGCCCATTACTGGATGCACAACGGCTATATCACCATCGACAATGAGAAAATGTCCAAATCCAAGGGCAACTTTTTCACTGTCAGAGATATTCTGAAAGAGTACAGCGGCGAAGTCATGCGTTTCTTCCTGCTGTCCGGTCATTACAGAAGTCCGATTAACTTCTCCGACGCTTTGATGGAGCAGGCGAAAAACGGTCTTTCCAGAATGGAAAACTGCAAAGAAAACCTGACCTATCTGACTACAGCAGGTGCTGACGGCGCTATGACCGAGGAAGAAAAAGAGCAGCTGGCTGGTTACGGCGTATATCGGGAGGCGTTTGTAAAAGCCATGGATGACGACCTCAACACTGCTGATGCAATCAGTGCGGTCTTTGAACTGGTAACCGCTGCAAACACAGCAGTAAAGAACGGCGCAACCAAGGAATTTGCAAAGGCTTCTTTGGAAACTTTGATGGAATTTGCTGACGTGCTGGGACTTTTGCAGGCAGAAGAAGACAGCGCTATCGACGAAGAAATTCAGAAGCTGGTTGACGAGAGACAGGAAGCGAGAAAGGCAAAGAATTTTGCAAGAGCTGACGAAATCAGAGACCTGCTGAAGGAAAAGGGCATTACACTGAAGGACACTCCGCAGGGCGTGCAGATTATTAAAGAATAATATGGAACAATTAAATCCAAGGGAAATAAACACAACGGCATTGGCTTTTATCGGCGATGCCGTTTATGAAGTATTTATAAGAAAATATGTGATGGAAAGAGGCCCGCACAATGCGGACATGCTCCACCGAAAAGCGGTGTTTTATGTCCGCGCGGAAGGACAGGCGAAAGCGGTAAAATCACTGATACGGGATTTTTTGACGGAGGAAGAAATCGCCTTTGTAAAGCGCGCCAGAAATCACAAAAGCGTATCTAAATCCAGAAGTGCAGGACCGGTTGCTTACAAGCTGGCCACAGCCTTTGAGGCGTTGATCGGGTATCTGTATCTGGATGGACAGCAGGAACGCCTGGCGGGCGTGATGGAAGAAGCCGTGAGCAGAATAGAAGGAGATAAGAATGAGTAAAGCAGATGTATTATTTGTCAATATGTGCCGCGGCATTTTAGACCATGGCTTTTCTACAGAAGGACAGCAGGTTCGCGCAAAGTGGGCGGATGGAGCTCCAGCGCATACCATCAAGAATTTTGGCGTAGTGAATCGGTACGATTTGCAGGAGGAATTTCCGGCGCTGACTCTGCGTCCGACGGCAATCAAGTCGGCAGTGGATGAAATGCTGTGGATCTGGCAGAAAAAGTCAAACAATGTGAACGACCTGAACAGCCATATCTGGGATTCCTGGGCTGACGAAAGTGGTTCCATCGGAAAAGCCTACGGCTACCAGCTGGGTGTGAAGTATCGCTTTGCCCAAGGGGAGATGGATCAGGTGGATAATGTCATCTGGCAGCTTAAAAATACACCGTATTCCAGACGTATTATGACAAATATTTATAATTTCAGCGATTTAATGGAGATGGGGCTGGAGCCGTGCGCTTACAGCATGACCTTTAATGTGACGGGGAATAAGCTGAACGCTATTTTAAATCAGCGCTCTCAGGATATTTTGACAGCAAATAACTGGAATGTTGTGCAGTATTCCGTGCTGGTACATATGCTGGCGCAGGTTTGCGGACTTGAGCCGGGCGAGCTGATACACGTTATTGCAGATGCCCATATTTATGACCGCCACGTGCCGATTGTGGAGGAACTCATTGAAAGACCCCAGTATCCGGCACCGAAGTTTAGGCTAAATCCAGACGTAAAGGATTTCTATGTCTTTACCGTGGATGATATCATTATTGAGGATTACCAGAAAAATCCACAGGTGAAAAATATTCCTGTGGCGATTTAATTGCGGTGATTCAGCTATGGAATTTCAGCTGCGGCGGCATTGACAAATTTTGAAATTTTTTGCGGTTTTGTCAATAAATCGGCAAAAATCTCGGCTAATATTGCGGTTTTCGATGCGAATTTTGACAAAATTGACAAGGAATCGGAAATCTGTCAATTCTGTCAATGTTTTGGAGTGAAAGCATTGCCTGGATTGACACAAAACAAAATTTTTGGCAATTTTGTCAAAGTTGATAGGAAAATATCGTTGTTTGCGCGATAAATATTGGCTGAACATTGACAAAAAATTAGGGAAAAGAATAATTTGTCAATGCTGCCAATCGAAAGATAGAACCCCCCCACTAGAACGAAGGGAGAATTTATGAAACTAATACTTGCAGCAGATAAAAACTGGGCTATTGGAAATCAGGGCGGACTGCTCTGCCATCTTTCTGGTGATTTGAAATATTTTAAACAGAGAACCACCGGAAAAACCGTAGTTATGGGCAGAGCTACTTTAGAAAGTCTGCCGGGCGGCAAACCGCTTCCAAACCGTGAAAATATTGTACTTTCTACCAGAGCTGATTATGCGCCTGAGGGTGTAACTGTGGTGCACTCTGAAGCGGAGCTTTCCGCAGTGCTGGCTAATCGTGACACCGATGAGGTAATGCTTATCGGCGGCGGAAAGGTTTACAGAGATTTTCTGCCAAAGTGCGATACTTGTTATATCACGAAAATTTATGAGGAATTTCCGGCTGATACCTGGTTTGTCAATCTTGATGAAATGGAAGACTTTGAAGTCATATGGGAGAGCGAATTACAGGAAGAAAAGGGAATCCGTTATCAGTTCTTTGAATACAGGAGAAAAGAAGATGGCAAAAAATAAAAGAGACTGGGCGTCTATCAACGCCCGCAAGGGCAAAGCCTATAGAGCGCCGGAAGAAACGAAGGCAAAGCGCAGAGCTTCTGGTCCTGCGCGCAGTAAAAGCGTGACAGAGCAGCCTTGGCAGGAGGAACTTCCCAAAGGGGCAATTTTAGGCAGAAATCCTGTTATTGAAGCGCTCAGAAACGACAGAGAAATGGAAAAAATTCTGGTCGGAAAAGGTGCTGAGGGTTCCATCGCTAAGATTATTGCCATGGCAAAAGAGAAAGCGATTCCGATTTACCAAAGCGACAAACAGACCCTTGACAGAATTGCGGCAGGTGCGCCGCATCAGGGGGTTATTGCTTATGCCAGCGCTTATCATTACAGCGAGATGGAAGATATTTACGCGAAGGCCGAAGCGGCAGGAGAGCAGCCATTAGTGGTAGTTCTCGATAATCTGGAGGATCCCCATAATCTTGGGGCGATTATGAGAAGCGCGGAATGCGCGGGAGCTCATGGCATCATCATTCCGAAGCGTCGTTCCTGCGGTCTGACGGAGACTGTTGCAAAGTCTTCCGCCGGTGCAATCGAGTACATGCCTTGCGTCAAAGTTGCCAACATTGGACAGGCAATCGATACATTAAAAGAAGACGGGTTCTGGATTGCGGCCTGCGATATGGACGGCGTGACCTATTATAAGCAGGATTTGATCGGAAAGCTGGCTATTGTTATCGGCAGTGAGGGTTCCGGAATCAGCCCGCTGGTAAAGAAAAAATGTGATTTTACAGTTTCCATGCCGATGGTGGGAAATATCACTTCCCTCAACGCTTCTAACGCGGCGGCAGTTTTGCTATATGAGGTACGCAGACAGAGAGATGGAAAGTAACAAGGATTTAAATATTCTCACCGACGAGTCCATCGTGAAGATGGCACAGGAGGGGAGCAGCACGGCTTATGAATATCTAATCAACAAATACAAGGAACTTGCCAAGAAAAAGTCCAAGTCCTACTTTATTGCCGGCGGTGATATGGAGGACGTGGTGCAGGAAGGTATGATTGGTATTTTTAAGGCGATTCGCGACTACGATGAGACGCAGGAAGCCTCATTTCGAACCTTTGCCAAGCTTTGCGTCAATCGTCAGATTATTACGGCGATCAAGGCGGCAAACCGTCAGAAGCATCAGATTCTCAATGAATCTGTGTCTTTGAATGCGCAGACTGAAACTGCCGAAAATGATGAACCGGCTGCTTTATCGGAGCGACTTGCGGCGAACAGTGCAGACACTGACCCGGAAGCAATGATGCTCATGCGGGAAGTGGTCGATTTTCTGAAAGCAAATGAACAGAATATTTTTAGCCCGTTGGAAAAAAAGGTATGGAATCACATGCTCAAAGGGGAAGAATATCGGGAGATTGCAGGACATCTGCACCGTTCCAATAAGACTGTCGATAATGCCATTCAGCGAATCAAAAAAAAGATACAGCGATTTTTGGAGAATTGAATGAGGCTTGAGGAGAAAATAGCTATGTTAAAAGAACCCGAGCGCCTTTGGATTTGTCTTGAAGATTTACAAATTTGTCATTGACAAAGAGACGAAAATATAGTAATATATAGAACGATTGATGTGCTGTTGTAGCTCAGTAGGTAGAGCACTTCCTTGGTAAGGAAGAGGTTCGGCAGTTCGAATCTGCTCAACAGCTCCAATCAGAAAAAGACGCTGAAAACTCAGCGTCTTTTAATTTTTTTGAAACGCAGCCAGAACGCTTCCTCAAAGCCGGAAAAATTGGAAAGGAAGAGGTTCCCTAATAAAACCTGATGTAATATTTGAGTAAATCCGCGTGGCATAGCTGTACGGATTTTCCTTTGCAGCGGCTGCCATTAGCTGATTGCAAAAACAATATAATCGTGTATAATAATGGAAAATAATAAAACTATATTGATATCGAATATTAAGGAGACTATAGAATGAAATCTGTTAAAGAACTCAACGAAAAAGAAAAAATGAGGTACTACCAGTGTGGGCACCAGACACTGTACATTGTTGTTTTTGAAGTGGTTATTGCGGTGATTGTAAAAACGATATTTTCCTTGAGTGATTTGGTACAGGAAATTGGACTATTAGTCATGATTATGATACCGATGCTTTTTTACAGAATCAGGTTGTCTGGGATTTGTAAGGTAGAAAAAGAGGATTTCATAATGAATACTTTTCTTGCCTTGATGATGAGTGTATATTTTTTCGGCGCTTATGGAAACAGTATCTACAGTTATATCATAGCGATTTGCTTTTGGGGAGTGGCACTGTACACTGGATATTTGTGGTTGAAGCAGCGAAATAAATAAACCTCGTCTAGCCTGCTGAAGGGGTAAGGCGAGGTTTCAGTTTTATTGTTATTTCTCAGCTGATGATTTAGTCTTCAAATTCGATATTCTGCAAAGCGAAGATGATACACTGATTGATGAATTCATTTCTGCTTAAATCTGCTTTTCCTGCGTTTTCATCGATAGATTTTAACAGGTCAGCGGTAAGCCGTATGGAAATTACTTCTTTATCTGGTTTCTGTGGAATAAATTTTGCCATAATTCAAATCCTTTCTTTACGTAATTGTATTCGCTGTGATATAATTTGTATGTATTCAAAAATTGATACCAAAATACGAATACAAAAATGACTATATTTTGAAATCTATCCCAAAACCTGTTTTAGCGCGGCTCAAATGTCGCCGATAAGATAAAAAACGTTTTGTTTCATAAAAGGACTTAAAATTTTTGGAAGTGGGTAACAAAATATAACAAAAAACTAACTGAAGTTATGATATGATAAGCCCACTGAGTTAACATTATAATTTTCTGCAGTTGAATTGTCGGCGTGCTGCGCCGGCAGTTCCGGAGGGAGAGAAAGAATCTACATATCTGCAGGAGTATCGTTTTGCCAATGTAGAGCACAGAGCAAACTACAAGACCGGCTATCTTGGCTATGAGCATACTGTAAAGCCGGAGGCTTTCCGTCTGACAGGTTCAAGAACCTATCTGGCAAAGAAAAATACCGATTTGAAAATCTATGTACGCGCGCAGGATAACTTTGCGCCGATGGAAGTGGGCGGTTATATTAAAACAGGAATTACAGACAGCCCGAATAAAACCGATTATTCAAATCGATATATTGTTTTCAATGTGGGACCGCAGTTTTACCATGGAAATTACTTGTAAACTACAGAAAACTATGCTAAAATATTCTTTAGGTTTGAGCAAAACCCAATAAGCAGATTTGGGGACGCCCAAGTCCGCCTTTCTAAAAAATAACGTTATACAATTAGGAGGAAAACAAAAATGGCAAAAGCAAAATTTGAGAGAACCAAACCGCATATCAATATCGGTACAATCGGTCACGTAGACCACGGTAAGACAACTCTGACAGCAGCAATCACAACAACACTGTATCAGAGATATCAGCTG
>JALEOD010000003.1 GCA_022767345.1 Emergencia sp. | reverse complement strand
AGAAAATATAAATATAATAATATTTATAGCAGGAGGAAACTATGGGCGTACATTTTACAGAAGATCAACAGAGAGCAATCGATACATTGGATAAAAGCATTCTGGTCTCCGCGGCGGCGGGTTCCGGAAAGACGGCGGTTCTGGTGGAGCGGATTATTCACATTATCCTGGAGGGAAAAGCCAACGTGGATGAGATGCTGGTTGTGACATTTACCAATGCGGCGGCGGCGGAGATGAAAGAGAAAATCCGCAAAGCCCTCATCGAAGAAATCGATAAGGCGCCGGAACAGGCAGGCAAGCTGAGAGAACAGCTGGCGCTGCTGGCAAGAGCAAATATCAGCACCTTCCATGCCTTTGCGCTGGATGTCATACGGCGCTTTTTTTATCAGGCAGAAATCGAGCCGGGCTTTTCCATCTGTGACGATGCCCAGAGGACGATTCTCAAAGAGGATGCTATGGATTTGCTGCTGGAAAACTGGTTTGCCGCAGACAGCGAGGAGTTTTACGAATTTCTCAACTGGTATTCCGGTGATCGCAACCAGAGCAAAATCCGCACCATTTTGGAAGACGCATACAATGTGCTGCAGTCTCTGCCTTATCCGTGGCAGTGGCTGGAGGAAAAAATTGCGCAGCTTTCCATGAGTGAAGAGGAACTGAAAGCCTCGCCGCTGATGACATATATTTGGAATTTTATTGAGGAATCTGTAGAAAAAGCGCTGGAACATACGCAGCGTGCTGTCGACATGCTGGAAGATGCGGGACTGTCGCGGATGGCAGAAAAGATTATCCAGGAAGAACAGCCGCAGTATCAGCATATTGCAGAACTTGCAGGGCAGAAGGCCTTTGAGGAACTGGGAGAAGCCGCGGCGGCATTTAAGAGTCTGCGTCTGACTGCAAAAAAAGACGAGAAAGAGGACTATGCGCTAATCAAAGAGCAGGTTTCGGCATGCCGCAAAAAAGCCTCTTCTTTGCTTAATGAGATGCAGAAGACCTTTTTCCTTGCGCCCCTTTGCGAGCAGGTCGCGGAGATGAACAAGACTGCACCTATGGCGAAAATTCTGCAGAAGCTGCTGCTGGATTTTGACGGAATTTTCAGGGCTGCGAAGGCAGAAAAGAAGCTGGTGGATTTTAACGATATTGAGCATTTCTGCCTGGAGATTCTGGCGCAGCCTCAGGCAGCGGAATTTTATAGAAACAAGTTTCAGTATATTTTTATCGATGAATATCAGGATACTAATATTTTGCAGGAAGAGATTATTTCCAGGATTAAACGTGAGAATAATCTGTTCATGGTAGGCGATATTAAACAGAGTATCTATAAATTCAGGCTGGCGGAGCCGGAAATTTTTAAAGAAAAGTATAGCAGCTATGGGAAAGAAAATGCAGATTCCATCAAAATCGATCTGAATAAAAATTTCCGAAGCAAACCGGTGATTCTGGAAGAAATCAACAAGATTTTCAAGGGCGTTATGGAGGACTACAACGAGGAGGCAATGCTCTATCCCGGTCTTGACTACGACGGCGAGTACAGCTATCTGCCGAAAGTGAAAGTGGTGGATGTCGCCACAGTGGATGGGGACGACGAAGAACTTGCCAATCTGAAAAATGCCGAAATTGAAGCTCTTGAGGTCTGCCGGATTATTAAAGAGAACCTGGGAAAGCGGTTTTATGACCACAAGGCAGGCAGGGAGCGGGAAATCTGTCTTCGCGATATCGTAATTCTCATGCGCGGTGTGCGAAATTACGCTGATGTATTTTATCAGATTCTGAAACAGAATGGCATCGAGAGCTTTGTAGATGACAGCGAGGGTTACTTCGACACCATGGAAGTCAACGTGTTTATGAATCTTCTATCGGTAATAGACAATAAAATGCAGGATGTGCCATTAATCAGCACCCTTCACGCAGAAATTTTTGGATTTTCCTGTGAGGATTTGGCGGTGATTCGAGCAGCACACAAAGAGGGGGCTTACAGTGAGGCTTTTTCGGCTTACGCAGAGGAAGGGGAAAACCTGGATCTGGCGGAAAGGTGCAGGGCGGTTCTCGCAAAACTGAAAGCATGGAAGGCTATGGCAACATCGCTGCCTCTTGGAAAGTTTATCTGGAATCTGCTTTTGGAAACCGGGTACTATGTGGAAATCGGTGCTATGCCAAGCGGTACACAGAGACAGGCCAATCTTCGCGCGCTGGTTGACAAAGCGGAAAGTTACAGCAGGGACAGACAGAGCTCGCTTTACAGCTTTGTCCGGTATATCGATGCGGTAAAGCAGCGGAAAGTCTCCATGGGACAGGTGAAGCTGGTAGGTGAAAACGATAATCTGGTACGGATTATGACCATTCATAAGAGTAAAGGTCTGGAGTTTCCTATGGTTATCGTCAGCGGCATGGGCCGCAGGCTCAACTATACAAAGATGGGTAGCGGCGTTACGCTGCACAAGGATATCGGTGTCGCAATGACGCTCAGTGATTTTGAAGGGCACTGGTACAAGCAGACTCTGCTGCAGCGGCTTTTGCAGAAGCAGGTTCACAGAGAAGAGGTACAGGAAGAAATCAGAATTCTGTACGTGGCCTTAACCCGTGCTAAAGATATTCTCTACATGACGGGAACTGTCAAAGATGGAGAAAAGTTCCTTGCCGCAAGGGAAAGTGCTATGGGCGGGGATGCGATGTATCTTTCTATGGCGGAGCAGGCTTCTTCACTGGAAATGGTGAGCGCCAATGTGCTTTCAGGCGGAGAGCGGGAGGAGCCGGTATATTTTGTGAATCCACGGAGTCAGGCGATTTATGCCGAAGAGCCTTCGCGGACACAACAATTGGAAATCCTACGAAAATTGGATTTCTCCTATCCTTATGAACATGCCAGAAGTCTGAAGTCTAAGTATTCGGTTACGGAAATCAACAGCAAGTCGGAACAGATGGAATCCTTTGCGGAAAATCTGGCAGTGCCGAAGTTCCGGCAGGGAGAAAAAAAGCTAACTGCGGCGGAGCGGGGCACTGTGTATCATGGGATTATGGAGCGAATTGACTTTGCAGCAACTGCTGCCGGCGGAGGCATGGATTATTTGAAAACTGCTGTGGCAGAGATGATAGAGCAGGAAATTTTTACAGAAGAGGAAATTGCGGCGGTAAAACTTTCCAGGATTACGGACTTCTTTGAAAGTGAGCTGGGAAAGCGCTGCGCCAGAGCCTTTGCGGCGGGCAGTCTGCAGCGGGAGAGACCCTTTAACCTGCAGATGGAGATGGACGGAGAAACTGTGATTGTGCAGGGGATTATCGACTGCTGCTTTGAAGAGGAAGACGGTCTGGTGCTGCTGGATTATAAAACCAACTGGATTGACAGAGCACTTCCTTTTGAACAGGAGGCGGACAGATTGCGCCGGATGTACAGGCAGCAGATTGCGATTTACTGCCTTGCACTGGAAAAAACTTATGGAAAGCCGGTGAAGGAAGCATACTTGTATTTGTTTGGTGCCGGCTGCGGGATTGAAATGGATTTGGAGGAGAAATATGTGTAAAGGACTGGTCATTGAAGGCGGCGGCATGCGCGGGATTTTTGCCGCCGGGGTGTTGGACTATTTTTTAGATGCGGGGCTGCGTTTTGACAATGTCATGGGTGTATCGGCCGGGGCGTGTCACGGCTGCAGCTTTGTAGCGGGACAAAAGGGAAGAGCCTTTGCGGTCAACATTGATTATCTCGACAGAAAGGAATACTGCAGCTTTCACAGCCTGCGGACAACGGGAGACCTCTTTGGGGCGGAGTTTATTTATCATGAGATTCCGAAGAAGCTGTATCCCATCGATAACGAGGCTTTTTTGAAAAGCGGCATTAAGTTTCAGTCCGTTGTGACAAACTGTGTAACCGGTGAGGCGGAATATCCGGTGATTGCGGATATGTTTGATGATGTGGAGTGGATTAGAGCCTCTGCATCTCTTCCTTTTCTTGCCAATATGGTGGAGATAGACGGCGGTCTTTACATGGACGGCGGTATTGCCGACTCCATTCCGCTGGCGCAGATGATCAGACAGGGAAATGAAAAGAATGTCGTTATTCTGACCAGACCGAGGACTTACCGGAAAAAGCCGTCAAAGGGTGTGCTTTTGAAACTGATGGAACTGAAATATAAGGATTATCCCCACATGGCAGAGGCTTATGCCAAGCGTTATGAGACTTATAACCAGTCTCTGGAACTGGTGGCGGCAGAAGAAAAGGCAGGCCGCGCCTTTGTCATCGCGCCTATGGGGGATTTAGATATCGGGAGAACAGAGAAGAACCCGGATAAACTGAAAAAAGCCTATCTGGAAGGGTATTATGTGGCAGAAGGTCTGGCGGAAAAACTGAATCGGTTTATGGCGGATTGATTGGTAAAACGTTAGTTTAGAAAGGAAGATGAACGAATGGGACAGATGGAAAAGCAGGAAAATATTCTGCTGGTTTTAGTCAAATTCAGCCTGCCCCTTATTTTTAGCGGAATTCTGCAGCAGCTTTACAGCTGGGCGGACGCGTTCATTGTAGGAAATGTGGAAGGGGAGCTGTCGCTGGCGGCAATCGGCGCAACAGGTACCGTCATCGGATTTTTTGTTATGGTGATGACTGGCTTTACCGCAGGGCTGGGTATATTGTTTGCTCGAAAGTTCGGCGCAGGGCAGACGGAGATTCTGCGCAGGATTTTGTCAACTTTTTTGGTGGTAGTTGGAGGTGCGATGCTGGCGTTTTCGGCGATAGGATTTTTCCTGGCGCAGCCAATGCTTGCCCTTTTACATACGCCGGCGGATATCTTTGACTTGTCAAAGATTTACCTGCAGCTGAGTTTTATCGGCATGCCGTTTTTAGCTGTTTATAATGTATATTTTGCAGCGCTGAGAGCAATTGGAGATAGTAAAGCGCCATTTTGGGCAATCTTATTTTCTTCGGTGGTCAATATCGCTTTGGATATTTTGCTGGTTGCCTGGGCTGGCTGGGGTGTGACCGGCGCGGCTGTCGCAACTTCAGCATCACAGATTTTGATGGTGGCATTCACCGTTTGCTATACAGTAAGACGGCATAAAATTCTCAGATTCCGCTTTGGTGCAGGGATGCTGGACAGACGCATGCTGCGGGACGGGTGCAGACTTGGCATTCCGCCGATGATTCAAAGCAGTGTCAATGCCCTTGGCAATATGGTGCTGCAGAATTTTATGAACGGATTTGGCACCCAGACTGTTGCGGCGATTACGACAGCTTATCGTGTAGATACTGTTGCGCTGCTTCCGGTGGTCAATGTGGGATCAGCCATTTCAACTATGACTGCGCAGTCCGACGGAGCAGGGGATAAGCCTAGGATTTTTCGCTTTTTTAAAGTGGGCACTGTGCTGGTTACTGTGGTATCGGTGGTGCTGACACTTTTTGTGGTGTTTGCAGGAAAGTATATGGTCGCTATGTTCGGCGTAGGGACAGCTGCCAGCGCCATCGGCGGCGAGTTCTTCCGCAGATTCGGCTGTTTTTATCCGATTTATGGACTTTGCATGGCGTTTCGCGGTGCGCTGGAAGGCATTGGTGATGTGGCATATTCCAGCATCATTGGTATCGCTGCGCTGATTTCCCGGATTATCATGTCCTATACCTTAGTCGGGCTTTGGGATAACATGGTCATCGCTTATGCGGAAGGTCTGTCCTGGTGCGTGATGCTGGCACTGTACGTTGTACGGTTTGCGGTGAAGAGGAAAGCGTTGGGCGTGCAGCGCGGGGAAGCCAACGGAGAGAACCGCAGGTAGAACTGTGGGTAGAATTGTGGAAAACCATAAAACGAGGTAAATCTTAACCTAAAACGGGCTTTTTAGAAAAAAGTGTATAAGAGAATAGTCAAATCTTAACCGAGAATCAAAAAATAATAAAAAAATGTATAAGCCAGAGATCAACACCCTTTGCAGACTGCATTTTGCTTCATGCAAAGAGGACATTCAGGTTGATTTTTACGGAATATCTTGCATAAAATGTAAGATGCAAGGAGAGGAAAGATGCTGGAAGCGTGTCGGACGTTGAAGTAGTTATACATTTTTTTAGGAAAATTACAATCTTGGTTAAGTTTCTCCTGATAAAGACGATTATAAAAATGATGAAGCCGATAACAATAAGAGGACTGCGAAATGCAGTCCTCTTTTATCGCTTATTTCTACGTTAGTTGCAGTAATCATTGCAATCGTTGTGCAGGGCCAGAGCTTATCATCTATGGCAAGCATTTTAGATTCCGGTTTTTCAATCGAGTCAGGTTATGCAGATTTTGACAAATTGATGAACCGCGGAGGTCTGCAGTCCATGCTTTGGACAGCTTCACTGGGTATGCTGGGTATGCTGTACGGTGCAATTATGGAAAAGACCGGCTTACTGGAGGCTTTCCTGGAAAAATTGAAATACTTTACAAAGAGCCTCGGCGGTTTGGTTACAACAGTTATTTTGACGAATATCATCTTACTGGTCGCGACAGCATCACAGACTCTTGCCATCGTAGTCGGCGGACGTATGTATATTCCGGAATTTAAGAAAAAGGATCTTTTGCCGCAAACGCTTTCACGTACACTGGAGGATTCGGGAACCATCATTTCCCCATTAATCCCTTGGAGTTTATGTGGAGTTTACATGGCAGGCACGTTAGGTGTTGATGCTGTAAGCTTTATTCCGTATTCTTTCTTCTGCTGGCTTTGCCCGCTGTTCGCAATCTTTTACGGCTTCACCGGAAAATTCTTCTGGAAGACGGGGGAAAGACCTAGTCAGCGTACATATAGAGCGGTAGATGAGAGCGAATTGAGCAGCTAAATATATGCGGACTTGAAAATTTAATACAAAATAAAATTTAATACAAAATAAAAGAGGACTGCGAAATACAGTCCTCAAATTGTTTTTTGGATTATTGTTCGTATGATTTATACGACTTATACAATACCCTGAGCCATCATAGCTTCTGCAACCTTTTCGAAACCAGCGATGTTTGCGCCCTTGATCAGGTCATAACCCAGACCATATTTTTCGCAAGCAGCAGCAGCGTTCTTGTGGATGTTAACCATGATAGTTTCAAGCTGTTCGTAAACCTGTGCAGGGGAGAATACAGTGTGACCTGCGTTCTGGCCCATTTCGATGCAGGAGCAAGCTACGCCGCCAGCGTTAGCAGCTTTGGAAGGTCCAACGATAACGCCGTTTTCCTGCAGGTATTCGATTGCTTCGTTAGTGGTAGGCATGTTAGCACCTTCGCAGAGGAATTTGCAGCCGTTAGCAACCATAGCCTTAGCATCTTCGATGTGAATTTCGTTCTGAGTTGCGCAAGGGATGTACAGGTCAGCCTTAACTTCCCAAGGCTTCTTGCCAGCGTAGAAAGTAGCGCCAGGGAACTTGTCTGCATAAGGAGCGCAGATGTTCTTTCCGGAAGCTCTCAGTTCCAGTAAATAATCTTCTTTTTCACCAGCAGTTACGCCGTCTGGATCGTAGATGTATCCGTCCGGACCGGAAATAGTGATAACCTTAGCGCCCAGCTGGTTCAGTTTCTGTACAGTACCCCAAGTAACGTTACCGAAACCGGATACTGCAACAGTCTTGCCTGCCAGCTCTTCGCCGCAGTGTTTCAGCATTTCTCTAGCGAAGAATACGATACCGTAACCGGTAGCTTCAGTTCTTCCAGCCAGTCCGCCGTAAGCAAGACCTTTACCGGTCAGAACGCCTTCGTATCTGTTAGTCAATCTCTTGTACTGTCCGAACAGGTAACCGATTTCTCTGGCGCCAACGCCCATGTCACCAGCAGGTACATCAGTGTGAGGTCCGATGTGTCTGTACAGTTCAGTCATGAAGGACTGGCAGAATCTCATTACTTCTGCATCGGATTTTCCGTTAGGATCGAAGTCGGAACCGCCTTTGCCGCCGCCGATAGGAAGACCGGTTAAGCTGTTCTTGAAGATCTGTTCAAATCCCAGGAACTTGATGATTCCAGGATATACGTTAGCAGCAAATCTCAGACCGCCTTTGTAAGGTCCGATTGCGCTGTTGAATTCATATCTGTAACCTCTGTTTACCTGAACTTTGCCTTCGTCGTCAACCCAAGGAACTCTGAAGCTGATGCCTCTTTCTGGCTCGATCAATCTTTCGATCAGACCAGCTTCAACATATTCAGGATGTGCTTCCAGAACAGGCTCGATAGAAGTTAATACTTCTTCTACAGTCTGAATAAATTCTGGTTCGCCAGGGTTTCTTTTCTTAGCGATTTCAATATACTGATCAACTAATTTTCCCATTTTAATCTCCTCTTTTCTCTTATTAAACTTTAGAAATTAGTGTTACAAGATGTTATAATATGGTTCTTGTTTCTTCCAATATAACACTTTGACATTTTTTCGTCAACCCTTTCACTTGTGAAAGAATTGGTTTTTTTTAGGAACAATACAAGAGAAAGATTGCTGAAATTTCAACGAGTTTTAGATATGTAAAAAAATGGGAAAACATTTTTGGAGACTGGATGAACTTATATGAAAGTTTGTCCGCCGGGTATGAGGGAATGTTATACAAAGATTTATACAAAAAAGGTTGCAAGCACAAGGGAATTCGGGGTATAATTAACTGTTAAAGTATGTCTGTACATATATTTTTATGAAAGGGAGTGAAGACATGGATAATGGGCCTGCGTCCAAACGAAGTATTGACGTATTAACAAAAATAAAAAAATCCCTGGCTTCACTGGCTGGCTAAAGTTCTCGTTTTCGGAGGGTATTTTTTCGGTCAGAAGCAATGAGTCCGGGAAAATACAAGTGAAAGCGAGGAACGACAGATGGATAACAGAGTCATCATTGATGCAGATGTATTATGGGAAGAATCCTTTGAAAAGATTTTGGAGCTACTTGAAAATAAGCGTTACTTTCAGGCGAGAGATGAGCTTCTGAAGTTCAATGCGGTAGATATCGCGTATATGCTGGAAGATATCAAAGAGGAAACGGACATTGATCTGACAATTATTCTCTTCCGGCTGCTTCCAAAGGATGTTTCGGCAGAAGTATTCTCTGAACTGTCGACAGACAATCAGGTAGAAATTGTAAATGTTATTACAGATACGGAAATCGATTTTATTCTGCAGGAACTGGACTTTGACGATAAAATTGATATTCTGGAAGAACTGCCTGCCAATATGGTGGACAGTATCTTAGAAAAAACACCGAAGAACGAGAGAAAGCTGATTAACACTTTCCTCAATTATCCGGATAACAGCGCCGGCAGTCTGATGACGCCTGACTATATCAGTCTGCGTAAAGAATGGAATGTGGGGCAGGCGCTGGAACATATTAAAGAAGTCGGTATGGATGCAGAAACTATCTATACCTGTTACGTTAGAGACAACGGTCGTAAGCTCCTTGGAATTGTATCTTTGAGCACGCTGGTCATTTCCAGCGATGATACCAAGATTATGAATATTATGCGTACAGATTATGTGTACGAAAATGTTTTTGACGATCAGGAAGACGTATCTGAAGATTTTAAGAAATACGGTTTTCTGGCAATGCCTGTTGTAGATAATGAACACCGTCTCGTCGGTATCATCACTGTCGATGATATTTTAGATGTAATGGAAGAAGAAGCTACCGAGGATATCGAGCGAATGAACGGCGTTATCGACTTTGAAAATTCGGACAAGGGTTATCTGGACAAGACAGTGCTGCAGCACGCGCTGAATCGTCTGCCGTGGCTTGTGATTCTCATGGTCGCGTATATTTTTACCGGCATGCTGGTAACGAGCTTTGAAGGCAGGCTGTCCGAAATTATCTGTCTGGTGGCTTACATGCCGATGCTCATGGGAACCGGCGGAAATACCGGCTCACAGGCGGCAACGCTGATTATCAGAGGACTTGCTACTGATGAGGTGGATACTTCTGACGTGCTGAAGATATTATGGAAAGAGGTGCGTATCGGGGCCCTCCTCGGCGCAATTCTCAGTGTCTTAAACTTCTTTAGAATTATCTGGCTTGATGGCAATGACTATAGTGTGGCGCTGACAGTCTGCCTTGCGATGCTGTTTATCGTAATCTTTGCAAAGGTGCTGGGCAGCATGGTGCCGCTTCTTGTGAAAAAACTCAATCTGGACCCGGCGCTCATTGCAAATCCTGCCATATCGTCAGTTTCTGATATCGTGGCGCTGAGTATTTATTTCGCCATGGCAATGCTGATTTTAGGGCTTTAACGAGGGGTTCAAAGAGGTCTTTAAAAGGGCCTCATACATAAAAGAGGAAAAATAAATGAAAATAGCAGGTTTAACGGACGAAGGTTTTGTCCATACTGTAATTAGAAGACGCCCCAAAGACGTACATAAAGGAAGCTGCGGCAAAGTACTGATTGTTGCAGGAAGCAGAGAAATGGCAGGCGCCGCCGTGTTTTCTGCTAAAGCAGCCATCAAATGCGGCAGCGGTCTGGTTAACGTCTGTACGCGGAGAAAGATTTTTCCGGTTATCCAAATTTCAGTACCGGAAAGCATTTGCCTTCCATGGGGAAAATCAAAAGGGAACCTGGCCGGCTATGATGCCATTGCCGTAGGTCCTGGGATGGGAGTTGATAGAAGAACCAGAGAAATTCTGAAAAGGATATTAACTGAATACGCAGGTACGTGTATCATCGATGCTGACGGATTGAACACCATAGCAAAGGACGCAAAACTGCAGGCTTTGCTCAGAAGTACTAAAGCTGAGGTAGTCCTGCCACCGCACATAGGGGAGGCGGCAAGACTTCTTGGAAGGCAGGTAAAAGGCTGCCCCAAGGAAGAAATCGGACAGGCCCTTTGGGAAAAATATCGCTGTACCGTTATCGTAAAAGGTGCTGCTACACTGGTGGCTCTTTCCGGCGGCGATGCATATATTAATACTACAGGTAATCCGGGCATGGCGACTGCCGGTGCAGGAGATGTGCTTACAGGCATCATTGTTTCTCTGGCAGGGCAGGGTCTTTCTGCAGACAATGCAGCCAGAGCCGGAGTATTTGTACACGGTATGGCGGGCGATATGGCCGCAGAGAAAATCGGTCAGCATGGTCTTACTGCCAGTGATATTGCAGATTACGTACCTTTTGCTTTAAAAGAAATTATCGATTAAGACAAGGAGTGTTGGACTTTGATAGTAAAAAAGGGAGACCTTTACTTTGCAGATCTAAGTCCCGTAGTCGGCTCCGAACAAGGGGGTATCAGACCAGTACTTGTAGTTCAAAATGACGTAGGAAATAAATTCAGCCCAACCATTATTGTGGCTGCCATTACATCGCAGACAAAGGCAAAATTGCCGACACATGTGGAACTTGCCGCCGCCGACGGCGGACTTAGCAAAAATTCAGTTGTGCTTTTGGAACAGCTTCGTACTATTGATAAGCGGAGACTGAAGGAGCACATCGGTACGCTCAGTGAGAAACAGCTGCCTACAGTAGATCAGGCGCTGTCTGTGAGTCTGGGCATAACCGAGACCAGAAATCACTGAAAAATCACAGCTTTGATTTAAATGAGAGCCGGGGTTTTCCGGCTCTCTATAAATAAATTTAATGGAGGATAAGATGGATAAAAAACAATTGGAAGCACTGGCGGCAAAAGTCAGAATTGACGTAGTCCGCGCAATACATAGTGCCGGCTCCGGTCATCCGGGCGGCTCGCTTTCAGCAGCTGATATCGTCACAGCGCTGTATTTTGACGAAATGAACATAGACCCGGAAAATCCGAAGAAGGAAGACCGGGATAAATTTATTTTATCTAAGGGACATGCAGGTCCTGTGCAGTACGCGGCCCTTGCAGAGAGAGGATATTATCCGGTTTCTGACATGATGCGCCTGCGTAAGCTGGGCAGTAATTTTCAGGGACACCCGAATATGCACAAAGTGCCGGGCATTGAAATGTCAACAGGCTCTTTAGGTCAGGGCATATCTGTCAGCGTGGGTATGGCGCTGGCAAACAAAATGGACGGAAACCCAGGCAGAATCTATACCCTATTGGGTGACGGCGAGCTGCAGGAGGGGCTGGTTTGGGAAGCCGCCATGTCCGCAGCCCATTACAAGCTGGATAACATGGTGGCAATCGTAGACTTTAACGGCCTGCAGATTGACGGAAAGAACGATGATGTTATGACCGTAAAACCCATTGACGAGAAATTTGCGGCTTTCGGCTGGAATGTAATCGTTATCGATGGTCATAATTTTGATGAAATACTGGATGCTTTTGCAAAGGCAAGAGACTGCATGGAAAAACCGACTGCAATTATCGCAAAGACCCACAAGGGAAAAGGGGTTTCCTTTATGGAGGACAATCCTGGCTGGCACGGCAAAGCGCCGAGTGATGAAGAAGCAAAACTTGCAGTAGAGGAACTGGGAGGTGAATGGTAATGGCAGAGAAGATGGCAACAAGAGCGGCTTACGGAAAAGCTCTGGTAGAAATGGGTGCTGAAAATCCTAATCTGGTTGTAATGGATGCCGATTTGTCCAAATCTACCATGACCGCAGAATTCAGCAAGACCTATCCGGAGAGATTCTTTAATATGGGAATCGCTGAGCAGAACCTGTATGGCACAGCGGCAGGCCTTGCCCTTTCCGGTAAGGTGGTATGCGCTTCTACTTTTGCAATGTTTGCGGCAGGCAGAGCCTTTGAAATTATCAGAAATTCCATCGGCTATACCGGCGCCAATGTAAAAATCTGCGCAACCCATGCAGGCATTACCGTAGGAGAAGACGGCGCAAGCCATCAGACTTTTGAGGATTTGGCGCTGATGAGAACCATTCCTGGCATGACGGTGGTAAATCCATCCGACGGCGTCAGTGCGAAACTGCTTTTGAAGCAGGTAGTGGATTTTGACGGTCCTTGCTATGTGAGACTTGGCAGAGCAGCAGTTCCTGTATTTTACGATGAAACTGCGGATATCAAGCTGGGCAAAGGAAATGTTCTCCGCCAAGGAAGAGATGTGACCGTTATTGCTACAGGCATTATGGTTGCAGAGGCCATGGAGGCTGCTTCACAGCTGGCTGAAGAAGGTGTTGATGTGCGTGTGATTGACATGCACACCATCAAACCGCTGGATGTAGATTTAGTTGTGGAGGCTGCAAAGGAAACCGGTAAAATTGTAACGGCGGAGGAACACTCCGTGATCGGCGGTCTTGGCAGTGCAGTGGCAGAAGTCCTTTGTACAAAACAGCCTGCAAAGATGATTATGGTCGGTCAGCAGGATACATACGGTGAATCCGGTAAGCCTGATGAACTGAAAGAAAAATATGGAATGACCGCAGATGCAATTGTAGCAGCTATCAGAGAGATTTACTAATCATTGAATGAAAAATGAATGAAAAATCTGGGATTGCCGCAGGAACAGAAAGAGACTGTTCCCGCGTGCAGTCCCGTTTTTTTTCTCCCAACAAAGGGGGAGTTTCCATAACCTGCAGATTCATTTCATTGCGGCACCGCAGTACAAATGGAAGCTGCAGGCATCTGCCCTCCAAATGCGTGGCGGCGCCTTTGCGACAAGCGTGCATATTTTCACAGGCTGTCTCATACAGTGCTAATAGAGCACAGAAAGGAGATGGCCCTATGAAAAAGGAGATAATTGCCATTGCAGCGGCGGCGATTTTGCTGATAGGACTTATTGTGGCATTTGGATTAAAATCCGGAGAAACCAGCGTAAAATTTGAGAAAGTTTCTGAGAAAGTTATGCCCAGAGAGCTGGAAGCGGATATTTTGCCGGAATATAGGGATTTGGAGAGAGCCCTTGCCTGCAAGATAGGCGGTGAAATCTACATCATTGTAACCAGAGGGGAAAAGCCGACAGCAGGCTATGAGGCGGCAATCGAGAAGCTTACCCTGCAGACCAAAGATGATAAGAGTAATCTTGTAGTCTTTGCAACCTTTGCAGATCCGTCAGAGCCTGAGAATATGGCGCAAATCAGCTGCTTTCCGATAGCTGTGGTAAAGACAGATTTAAAGGGACTGCCTGATACCATCGAGCTTAGAGCGGAATATGCAAAATAAAGAGATTTTTTTGGCAAAGGGAATTTTGTAAAAAAATAACAAAATTCCCTTGAATTTACTGATTGGAAGGTGTATACTATGACTACCATTTAAAAAGTGAGAGGAAACTATGCTGGAAAGAACTTTTATCAGAATGCAGGATGACAGGGAAAAGAGCGGACTGAAAAATCCGCAGCAGCTGAATATCGGAGTAACCGGACTTGGTCAGAGTGTTGGAACAACCTTTGTTGCAGCTTCTCTGGCCTTTTATTTTGCCGGTATGGGGAATAGTGTGACATTTACACAATGTTTGACGCCGGACAGATGCAATGGGCTTCTTTACGATTCTGTTGCCATGGACCAGCGTTTTGCAAACAGAGCGTTTCACGATGTCTACAGGCTGATTTTAGAGGACAAGCCAGTTCGAGGAAAGAAAAATATGGAGCAGGGCATCAACTGGATTTTGCCGACGCCGTGGATCTGGCAGCAGGGAAAAAATCTTGACAGCGGGCAGAGAGCCAGGCTGATTCAGTGTGCGAGAGGAGAAATCTGTATCTTTGATTTTGCAGCGGAGGCAGAGTGGGACTGTTATCTGGCGGATATGGACAGATTGCTTGTCGTGACAGATCCCATGCCGTCCAAGCTGATTCGCAATAAGGAGCGGTTCCAGCGGCTAAAGGCTTTGGAATTATCAGGGGTTGTTACAGACTGGATTGTAAACAGAAATAACAGCGGCATCAGCCGCAGGCAGATTGCCTCTTATTTGAAGAGCAGAAAACTCCTATGGATTCCGCAGTTTGCGCCGGAACTGTTTTACGCGGATGAATTTGCCTGTCGTTTTTCATGGGAAAATAGGGAAATAAGAAGTAAACTTTTGGAGATTTTCACAAAAGTTTCACAGTAATAGGCAGAATATGTCCTATTTTGCCTTTAAAAATTAGTCGGAATATAGTATAATTTAGATGTGCGTGCAAAACACAAAGTACATGATTAAAGACGAAAGGGATTACTATGATAACATTCGACAATGTGACAAAAACGTATAATACGAACATTGGTCTTGAGAATGCAAGTATCCATATTGGTAAGGGTGATTTTGTTTTTCTTGTAGGTCCCAGCGGCGCAGGGAAATCTACATTTATAAAATTAATCCTAAAAGAAATTGACGCTGATTCCGGAAGCATCGTGGTCGACGGACAGGAAGTTACGACCTTGAGCAATCGTGAAATTCCGGGTCTGAGAAGGAAAATCGGCATCGTATTTCAGGATTTCAGGCTATTGCCTAAGAAGACTGTATATGAGAACGTAGCATTCGCTATGGAAATCTTACATAGACCAAAGCGACAGATTAGAAAGAAAGTACCGCAGGTTTTGAGCCTTGTAGGAATCAGTGACAAGGCGGATAAATATCCTGATGAACTTTCTGCAGGAGAGCAGCAGCGCGTTGCCATTGCAAGAGCAATTATCAATAATCCGACTGTGCTTATTGCAGATGAGCCAACCGGAAATCTGGATCCGGATACGGCGGCAGAAATTATGGATTTATTAAACCAGATTAATATTACGGGAACGACTATCGTTATGGTAACCCATGCGAAGGATATCGTAGACCGTATGCAAAAGCGTGTTGTAGCCATTGAAAACGGACATATCGTCAGAGACGAATTCGGACAGTATGGCTTTGAGGAAGAAGCATCCGAGGAAGAAAACTCTTTTGGATATGAGCCTGAAGATTATGAATACAGACCTTTTGATTACGGCTTTGTTGCCGAAGAGCAGCGGGAATACGCTGCAGTGAAGGCAGAGCCGGTATTTGCTGAAGCTGAAGTTGAGGCTGAAGTTTTCGGAAAGACTGAGTGCGAGGCAGGAGTCAAAGCTGAAGCGGAAGGGGAGATTGATTTTTCCGTACCTGAAATTTCCGAAGAAGAATTGGACGCAGCTTTTGAATCACGGGTTTTGGAACCTGAACTTGAAGAAGCGGAAGTACCGGAAGCGGAGCTTCCGACAGCGGATGAATCTGCCGCAGTGCAGGACAACAGCGATTTATTTGGCGGCAGCAGCAAGTTTAAAACCATGCGGTTTAAAACCGCTGAATATGAGAAATTTGAAAACGGCCGGGAAGCCGAATCTTTGACAGAAGAGGAGGGCGGCGATGAGTCAGATTCTTTATAATATTAAGCAGGCATTTGTGCAGATTGGCAGAAACAAGGCAATGAGTCTCGCGTCGGTATTTGCCATTACGGCAATGATGCTGATTTTGGGACTGTTCTTTGTGATTACAGTGAATATCAATCTTTTTACTGAAATGGTAAAATCTGATTACGAGCAGGTGGAAATTTTCCTGCTGGATGAGACGACTGCCGAGGACGCACAGGCTATCATGGATAAGATTGAAGGACGCAAGGGCGTCGATCAGGTGGAATACAGAACCAAAGAAGACGCGCTGAACATTATGAAATCTCGCTGGGGAGAGAGCAGTTATCTTTTGGATTCGCTGGGTAATAACCCTTTGCCGAATTCCATACTGATTACGGTAGATACGCTGGAAAGCGCGGGGGATGTTACTGATTACGCGGCAAGTTTTGACGGAGTCGAAGACGTAAAATACTATCAGGAAACCGTGGAAAAACTGACAAAGGTGACTAAATTCTTACAGATTGCGGCGCTGATTATCATGGCATTTTTGGTAGTGGTATCCATCGTGGTGGTATCCAACACCATTAAACTGACCGTATTCGCAAGGTCCAGAGAAATTTCTATTATGAAGTATGTCGGTGCGACCAACTGGTTCATCAGAGGTCCGTTCCTTGTGGAAGGGATCATTATCGGAATTGTAGCTTCCATGGTCTCAGCAGGAATCACCTTTGGCATTTACAGCAAGGTAGTGGATTTAATCGGTACACAGGTGATGACCATTCTGTCCTCTCCGCTGGTGCCTGCAGGATACCTGGCGGTGAACCTGATCTGTATCTTTTTGGCGATGGGAATCAGCATCGGCGCATGGGGCAGTATTATTTCCATGCGGAGATTTCTGGATACATAAACCGCAGGTTCGGTACAGCGAGAATTGAAACAAAAATGAGGAGATAAGAGATGAAAAAGAAAAGTTTAATCTGCTTTTTAATATTTTTACTTGTCACGGCCTTCAGCACCTATGGACTCAGCTATGCGGACACCAAGGCGGATAAGCAGAATGAACTGAACGAGATTAAAGAGCAGACGAAGGAAGTCAAAGGCGATATGCAGGAGCTGGTTTCCAAAATTGAAAATCAGCAGGCAGAGATCGACAAGATTCAGAATTCCATCGATGAGAAGGAAGTTGAAATTGAAAAGGCTGAAGCAGATATTGCGCAGACCGTTAAGGATATCAAAGAAAGAGAGAACGGCCTTAATAAACGTCTTCGGACCATGTACAAAAATGGCTCCGTAGGCTATCTGGACGTACTTCTGGGTTCAAACAGCATTTCTGAGTTCATATCCAATCTGGAGATGATTCAGAGAATTTATAAAAACGATCAGAATACCCTTGTGGTTTTGGAAGAACAGCAGAAAGAACTGGAAGAAAAACAGGCTGTTTTGGAGCGCGAACAGAAAGAGCTTGGCGAAAAGAAGAGCGAAGCGCAGGAAAAGAAAGACGCGCTGAAAGAAGATCAGACGGCACTGCAGGAAAAGCTTGATGAGCTCAATGCTGAAGCTGAGCGAATCGGCGATGAGATTGCAAGCATGCAGGATCAAAATAAAGTTTATGAGGGTGGTAAATTCATGTGGCCGACTACCTCCACTTATATTACATCGCCTTTTGGCTTTAGAATTCACCCTGTTACGGGATACTATACCGGTCACACCGGTGTGGATATCGGCGCCAGCTACGGCTCGCCGGTTTATGCGGCGGCTGATGGAACGGTCATCGTGGCCAGCAATTCTTACGGCGGCTACGGTGTGGCGGTAGTCATCGATCACGGAAGTGGAATCAGTACCCTGTATGGTCACAACGACCATGTGGAGGTCAGTGTGGGACAGCACGTAAAGCGGGGGCAGATTGTTGCCTACTCCGGAAACAGCGGTGTTTCTACCGGACCGCATCTGCACTTTGAAGTCAGAATCAACGGTTCTTACGTAGATCCGATGTCATATTTTTAAATAAAAGGTGAAGAATGAACTTACAACCTAGAATTTACGAGTTACTGCATAAAAGAGGCATAGAGACAGAAGCGGATATCGAGGAGTTTCTGTCAGACAAACCTCAGAAGACTTACGATCCATTCCTGCTTCTCAATATGGAGGCAGGGGTGGATTTAATATTGTCTTCCATTGAAGAAGATGAGAAAATCTGCATCTATGGCGATTATGACGCCGACGGCATTACCTCTACGGCGGTACTGATGGAGGTTTTATCTAATCTGACGACCAATCTGGCGTACTATATTCCTTCCCGCTTTGAAGAGGGCTATGGGCTCAACTGTCAGGCACTGGACAAAATCAAGGCGGCAGGCACGGACCTGGTCATCACGGTGGACTGCGGCAGCGTGTCCTGCGCGGAGGTGGAACATGCCAAAAAAATCGGGCTGAAGATTCTGGTGACCGACCACCACACGATTACAGATAAAGTGGCGGACTGTCTGGTAATCAATCCTATGCAGCCGGCGTGTCCGTATCCTTTCAAACACCTGGCAGGGGTGGGCGTAGCCTTTAAGCTGGCACAGGCCATCGCGGCAGAGACCGGGCTTCCCAAGTCAGTGGTCAATAGGACTCTGGATCTTGTAGGTGTGGGCACTATCGGAGACATCGTTCCTTTGGTCGATGAAAACCGCACGCTGGCAAAGTATGGAATCCGGTCAGTCAATTTGACGCAAAGACCCGGACTTTCAAAGCTGATGGAGGGCGTCAGCCTGCAGAGAGGCAAGGTCAGGTCAGAAAATATTTCCTATGTAATTGTGCCTCATCTCAACGCGTCAGGGCGTATGCAGGACGCTAAAATTGCAGCAGCTTTAATGATGGAAAAAAACGATGAAAAGGTGAAAGCAGGAGTAGAGACTTTGATTTCCTGCAATCAGCAGAGGAAGAAAATTCAGAGCGAAACCTTCAAACAGTGCTGTGATATCGTAGACGAAAAGTATCAGGACGCGCCGTTTCTTGTCATAGATCTGGAGGATGCCCATGAGGGGATTACCGGCATTGTCGCAGGAAAGCTGAAGGAGACCTACCACAAACCTGCTGTCATTGTAACGCCTACTGCGGGTGGTTGTCTGAAAGGAACAGGCAGAGGCATTGAGGGCGTAAATCTTTACAGCCTGCTGAAGGAAAACGAAGAACTCTTTGAGCGGTTTGGCGGTCATGCGGCAGCCTGCGGTTTTACGATGAAGAGGGAGCATCTTGACATTTTGCGCTGTCGGCTGAACGAGGCGATGGGAAGAATTTTCTCTGCAAATCCTGATTTGGCAGATGGACGGATTCAGGCGGATTTGCACCTTGAAGCCGGTGATGTCAACCTGCAGCTTGTTGAGGAACTTAGGAAGCTGGAACCTTTCGGATGCGAAAACCCGCAGCCCCTTGTCAGTATCAGACTCAGACCGGCATCCATCAGAAAGATGGGAAGTCAGAATCAGTACACCAAGTTTGTGGGTGTTTTAAAAGATGGAAGAGAGATTCAGTGCGTCATATTTAAGGAAGCAGAGTCATACGATGAATTACTGCAAAGGGGTCAGCCGCTTACTGTGATTGGAAATCTGGAAAGTCAGGCGTGGAACGGGAAACAATATCTGCAGATTACAGTGCAGAGCATAGAGGAATAGGTGAGAGGAAATGATAAAAATCAGGAAACGACAGTTTGTGGCAGTGATACTGTGCACAGTGCTTGCAACCCTGCTTTTGACGGCAGGCGGATTTATACTTTACAGTGGTGTAACCGGTGTAAAGCTGGTGCAGGGCAAGGACTACAATATGCTTACAGATCTGTCGCAAAAGTATAGCAAGCTGTACACACTGCAGACCACCATCAACGACAAATTTCTTTGGGAAACTGATGAAAAGGAACAGATGGAAGTCATGTACAAGGCGCTTGTTGATTCCCTCGGAGACAAATATTCCAGCTATATGAACGAAGAAGAGACCGAAAAGTGGAATCGTTATGTTACCGGTGTGTTCAGCGGTATTGGCATTACTTTTACAGAAAATGAAAAGGGGCAGATGGAAATTTCCAGCGTCATTGGAGAGGGGCCTGCTGATGTCAGCGGCATAAAGGCCGGAGATATTATCCGCAAGGTAGATGGAAAGAGATACAGCACCTTAGAAGAGGTTTCAAGCGCAATTCAGGGCGAAGAGGGAACCGTTGTCAAGCTGACCTATCTGCGGGGTAAAACCGAAAAGACGGTATCTATCATCAGAGGGGTGGTGGAAGAGCGCAGCGTTTATGCAGGAACGGTGGGTGATTCCTATGGATATATCAGAATCACAGGTTTTGAAAAGTCTACAGCGGAGCAGTTTAAGCGGGAACTGTCGGCTTTTGAAAATAATAAGAAAATCAAAGGGGTCGTCATCGATCTCAGAAATAATCTGGGTGGTATCATGGAGCAGAGTATTGAAATTGCTGACGTGCTGCTTCCTGAATGCACCATCATACATACAGAGGATGGCAAGGGTAACACAGAATTCTTTAACTCTGATGAGAGCTGTACAAAACTGAAATATGTCCTTTTGATTAACGAAAACAGCGCCAGCGCTTCGGAAATTCTGGCAGCTGCCATCAAAGACAACAAGGGTGGAAAACTGGTCGGCATGAAGACCTACGGCAAGGGAATTATTCAGAACTCCATGATGTTCAGTGACAACACATCGCTGAAACTGACGACCATGCAGTACCTGTCCCCGAAAAACCACAAAATTCACGGCGTAGGGGTGAGCCCGGATTACAAGGTGAAACAGCCGAAGAACGCAAAGGAAGATATGCAGCTGAAAAAGGCGATTTCGCTGCTTTCGTAGTTATCGTTGCGACGTATTCTCATAAAATACGTGAAACACTATGAAAAACACACAAGTGGAAAAAATAGAAGGAAAAGATGGAACCCTCGTAAAGGCTAGCCCATTGCAAGTTGGCTATATTGCATATACGGGATTGCTTGCCCTGCTTTGTGGAGACTCGCTTTATCGCTTTGGGATTGTCATGAAAGAGAAAGGGCTAATCCTTGTGTCTGCAGGGTTTATACAGTATGGGTAAAGGTTTTTGATTATTCATATGACTGTGCTGATCGTTGTGTCAAATTAATAAAAGTAGAATATATGCTATAACTGGGAAAGGAAGAACAGGACTAATTGAAACTAACTGATTAGCAAGCAATCAGAAATGTGAAAGTAAGGATTGGAATTTTGAGCAGTTCAGTGTAAAATAGAAACATACAAAGATGTAACAGACGGAGGAAAGCAATGTCATTTGCTGCGGAAACGAAAAACGAACTGGCGCGGATTGAGACTGAAAAAAAATGCTGTATGCTTGCAGAAATTGCGGGCTTTCTCAGGGTATCCGGCAGTCTTAGGCTGGCAGGCGGAGGCAAATTTAAGATTGTCATCACTACAGAAAATCCGGCGGTGGCAAGACACTATAAGAAGCTGATTAAGGAATATTTTCAGGTAGATACGGAGCTTGAAGTGGAGGACGCACCGCCGCCGAAGAAAGGCAGAGTTTATATGCTGGCGATCAGTCCGGAAATGCGCAGTGAGCAGATTCTGCGCGAAACAGGAATTCTGATGGTCAGGGAAGGAAATAACTACATTTCGGACGGAATCTTTGATGGTCTGATTCGCAGCAAGTGCTGTAAAAAAGCGTACCTGCGCGGCATTTTTATGGGGGCGGGCACGATGAATGACCCGGCCAAAAGCTACCACCTGGAGTTTGTGTGCGCCAGCAGGAATTTGGCGATGGATTTACGCAAAATGATAAATTCTTTTGTGGATTTGTCTGCCAAGGTGGTGCAGCGGAAAGACAGTTATATCGTATATATGAAAAATTCAGAGTATATCAGCGATACGCTTGCTATTATGGGGGCGCATACCCAGGTCTTTGCCTTTGAAGATGTGAAGATAAAGAAAGAACTTGTCAACAATGCGGTGCGCATTACCAATTGTGATAATGCCAATACGGACAGAGCGCTGGATGCTTCGCAGCGCCAGATTGCGGCGATTCGGAAAATTGAAAGTACAAAGGGACTTAACTGGCTCCCTGAAAAACTGCAGGAGGCTGCAGAGCTGCGCCTAGCGCACCCTGAAGCAAATCTTTTGCAGCTGGCGGAAATGATGGACCCGCCGATGAAAAAATCGGGGATTAATAACAGGTTTCGAAAGATTGAGGAATTAGCGGCAAAGTTATAGGATTTCCGCATAGCATCGTTTAAAAAGTTGCGAAACTAAGAAAATCTATCTTACAGGAAAAAATTTCTGTAATTCGCCATTGAAAAGTTAGTTATTTAATTGTACTGGTCCTATGTCAAGATTTAGTACAAGTTAAAATGAGGTTTTCCTCATCTTAACTTGCCATAAGCAATTCGTCTTTCTGGATTCTACGATACAGTTCTTCATAATCATTTGGAGACATATAGTCACAATGGCTATGAA
>JALEOD010000033.1 GCA_022767345.1 Emergencia sp. | reverse complement strand
TCCCCAGTTAAGGTGCTATCTCTTTCCCTCCATGTACCTGCCGCATTTACTCGTACTTCCGGCAACCTTTTGGACTTCAGTGTCTTTTGCCACCTTATCCGTATTTCCAAGCCTTATATGCGGTTCCTGTCCGTCAGGTCAGAGGTTTGCTTACAGCTTCTTTCAGATTCCGTCTCGCGGCGGACACCCTTGCTGTTCGGCTATGTGCTTCGTCGTTGCCTACGCGCACTCGGGACTTACACCCGTTAGAGAATGCCTATGCTGGGCAAACAAACTAACCCGCTGCGCAAAGCTATTCTTCGCGCAGCGGGTTTTCACAGGTATTTCCAGGAATTCACTTCAGGAATTCACTGTCATTTCATTCTTTATTTTCTTTCCAGTTTGCCAAGATCCTCAGCCCAGTAGCCCCAGCCTTCCGTAATCAGCTTACGGCCTGCAAACATAGCTGCCAGAGACGGATCCAGCGCCGGTGCGATTTCCACCACATCAAATGCGATGATGTTCAGCCCGCTGAACAGTTTTTCCAGCAGCGTCAGCGCCATGCGGGAAGTCAGACCGCCAAACTGCGGCGTGCCGGTGCCTGCCGCATAACCCGGATCCAGTGCGTCAATATCAAAGGTCAGATAAACCTTACTAAACTTTTTCATCTTTTCGACGCAGTCAGCAGCAACTGCTTCAATGCCCTCGTGATAACAGTCATAGGCCGTCTTCACCTGCACATTGCCTTCCTTGTACAACTCAAATTCATCCGGTTCGATGGAACGAATCCCGATAAAATACATATTTTCCAGAGATTTTACATGATCCAGTTCCAGCGCTCTTCGCTCTGTGCTGCCGTGAGAAAGCAGGTCGCCTTCCAGCGCCTCGCACAAATCCATATGAGCATCAATATGAATAATGCCAAATTCCTCATCCACCGCGTCATTGATGCCCCGCTCTACCGGAATGGTCACTGAATGGTCGCCGCCAACCATAGTGAAGCGAACACCTTTGCGCACCAGCTCCGCAACATAGCTCTGCACCTCTGCAAAAACTGCCTCTCTGTCGCTTCCCTCAAAGTCTCCTCCGTCGACTACATTCAGCGTATCGAACCACGCAAGGCGCTCTGTACATGGGGTAGAATGAAGTGTGTTCGCGCGAAGCATCTGCGGCGCCTCTGCCGCGCCGCCGCGATAGCTGACGCCTCCGTCATATGGAATACCGAAAATTACCACATCAGCATTTTCCTCTTTCATGCCCGGACGATTCAATCCGCACCATGAACGCTCATCTTTTACAAATTCATTTTTTACCTGCATTGTGTTCACTCCTTTTCATTTACTGCCATACATTTTAGCAATAACCTTGCCAGAACAAGCAGTCTGGCATTTCAACAGATTTCTGCCGCGTCGATCCACAAAAGAAAAAAATTTTACACCTGTAAGGCAAAATTTTTTACCTTATCTGGCCAGCAGCGCCTGATAATCAATCTGCAGCTTTTCAATTTTATACTTCAAAGCCTGTCTGGTAATTTTAAGTTTTGCCGCCGCCTGATTCAAAGAAGAGGCATTCTTCAATGTTTTTTCCAGAATCTCTTTTTCGTAGCGATTCATCATTTCCGCCAGACTGCCGGAAAGCTCCGCACTGCTGGTTTCTCCCAGCATACCGCTTTCCGAGATGAGATAGTCCGGCAAATCGGTCAGTCCTATGACGTCACCTTCGACCAGATTAAAGGCGGATTCCATCACATTCCGCAGTTCTCTCACGTTTCCGGGCCAGCCGTAATCCTGGAGCACCTTCTCCGCAAAAGAACTAATGCCTTCGATAGATTTTCTCATCTGCTTGTTATACTGTCCAATAAAATAGGAAATCAGCAGCGGAATATCCTCCTTTCGCTTTCTAAGAGGCGGTACAAAGAGCTGCACCACGCTGAGACGGTAGAACAAATCCTGCCGCATTTTTCCGCTTTCGACAGCCTCCGCCGGACTGATATTCATAGCCGAAATCAACCGCACATCCACTTCTGTATAGGATTCCGCACCAATTTTCATATATCGCTGCTCTTCCACCGCCTTCAAAAGCTTCGCCTGCAATTCAAGGCTCATGGAATTGACCTCGTCCAAAAACAATGTGCCGCCGTTGGCAAGTTCAAAAAGTCCCTTCTTATTTTCCGCGCCGGTAAAGCTTCCCTTTACCGTTCCGAAGAGCGTGCTTTCAATAAGCGCGTCGGGAATCGCTGCACAGTTCAGTGAAATAAACGGTTTCTTTTTCCGCCTGCCATGACTGTGTATCGCCTCTACAATGAGTTCCTTTCCCGTACCCGATTCTCCGATTACCATGACAGGAGAATCATTTTTCGCGATTTTCAAAAGCTTTTCCTTCATATATTCCATATCAGGATTTTGCGTCACGATATCATCCGCCGTATGAAGGCTTCTTTTTTGTGAAATATCATCTGCGGCGTCAGGGAGCTCTACAGAAAGGTCAATGCTGCCAATCAGTTCACCGTTATTTTCTATGGGAAAAGTGCTCGTCATGGTGGTGTGCCGCCTGCCGGAAGGCTCTGTCAGATTCTGCTTCTGATTCAGCACCGGAAGTCCCGTTGCCATCACCTTTGCATGGGTACTGTTGCTCTCCGAAAGCTCCGGATATACCGCAAAAAGATTTTTTCCCAAAATATCATCGGTCCGCAGATATTCCTTATCCTCCGTCACCATGGCGGAGTATTCTATGATGTTTTCTTTATTTACAATCAAAATCGCATCGATTCTGCCATAAAGATTGGTGAATTTCTCCAAGCTGTTAATCTGCATAGCTGCTCCGTTCTTACTCCTTTCCCACAACGACTCTTCCCAGTTCGTCGACTCCAATAACCTTTTCTCCTGCTTCCCGCAGCTGTGTCACGTACTGCAGCACCGCCTCGCTGATGACTTCACCCGGGCACACCATAGGAATTCCCGGAGGATACGGGATTACCGACACTGCGCACACCCTGCCGGCCGCTTTCGAAAGAAGCACTCTTTCCTTTTCCAAAGGCACCTGCCTCTGCTCTGCCCTTCCAAGATTCCACACGCCGTTCTGCCCCCGCAAAGGATCTTCCTGCCCTTCTTTTCCGCACAAAGTCCGCTCCGCAGCAATTTCTTTCGAGTCTGCAATCTCCTTCAAAGCAGTGAGCAGCTTTTCGTAGTCGCATCGTTTATTACCGATTCCAGTCATGCACATCACGATGTCACCGGTCACCAGCTCCACAAAAATCCCCCGCGCCATGAGCAGTTCTTCCAGCTCCAAACCGGAAATACCATAGGCGCTCATATCCAAATTGATTTTGGTATCATCGAGAAGCCGGTGCTTCATGATGCGCAGTCCTTCAATTCCAGCAGCCTTTCCATAAAAATACTGTAAATTTTCCGCCCACTGTCGGATTAACCGGCCGCCGCTTTTTTCTAAAATGTCCGCATTGATATCCAGCGATGCCATCAGAAGATAAGACGGGCTGGTACTTTCAATCATCTGCAGTTTTTCCTCAAAGACATATTTGTCAACCCGATCCGTACAGAGGTTGACAATGGCGCTCTGGGTCAACGAAGCCAGCGTCTTGTGAGTGCTGTTGATGACGATATCCGCACCCAGATTTTCTGCGGCTTTCAGGTCTCCCGCGCCATACGAATCAAAGAATTTCAAATGGGCGCCGTGAGCCTGATCCACGATAAGAATTTTACCCGCCTGATGCACAGTCTCCGCAATGGCGCCAATATCACTGCAGATTCCATAATAGTTCGGACTTGTCAAAAGCACCGCGCTGCTGTCCGGATGTGCATGGAGACAGCGAGCAATCTCAGTCTGTGTTATTTCGCCGGAGATTCCATATTCTTCTATCAGTTCCGGCTGGGCATAGACCGGCTGGCCGCCGGCCATCATCACACCGTTAAATACCGATTTGTGGCAGTTGCGCGCCATAATCAGCTTGCCCCCTCTCGGGACAGCGGTCATAATAGCTGCGATGAGCCCTGCACTGCTGCCGTTAATAAGCAAATAGCTTTCCTTCGCTCCATACATCGCCTTATACCGATTCATGGTTTCCGCGATGATACTTTCAGTCTGAAACAGATTATCCGCTCCGGGAATCTCCGTAATATCCCAGTCCATAAACCGATCAAGAAACACTCCATACCCATTTTCTCTATAAAACGCAGCACCTTTGTGCCCGGGCATATGAAAGGATACCGGCTCCGCCTGCGCGTGCTTCTGCAAAAAATCTGCAATACTCTGCTTGCTACCCATGTCTATCTCCTATCGATTCCGTTTATTTTGCGGTCCTATAAAAAGTCTTCGACCACTGCGTATAGTATTTCTTTCCATCGATGACGCGAACCCCTCGCACCTTGTAGTAGTACCGCGTACCTTTCTTTAAGGACCTGGTATTCTTGTATTCGCCAGTCGCGCCGCCTGCACTGCTACTGCCCTGACCGCCTTCACCAGTTTCACCGCCAACAGTTCCGCTGCCTTCGCCGCTGCCGCCTGATCCGGGTGATTTCCATAATACGACAGAACCCCTTACTTCCTCATAATTGGTGCGGTTATTGGGGATAAAAGTCCACTCATAGGATTTTCCCTGCTCTACAGAGGTGGATTCATTCAGCGTCCATGCAAAAGTTCCATCTGTTGTACTGGTTCCCTGCATCGGGATCATCAAGCACACCGCTTACTGTATAATCTACGCCCTTGGTCAGGAAAACCGAATTACCACCCTGATCTAAAAATAACACGTACTCTATTTCTACCTGCGTCGTTCCATCGTAAACTCTTTCTTTGGTTTTCACTCCATCAATATCAAGGACCGCTGCCGCAGGCGGAGTGCCGCCATCCTGACCATCCGTCGTCTCTGCAGCAAATAAAGCGCCGCTGCTGGAAAACCCAAGTGTAAACAACATCGCTGTACAAAGCAGAATTGAAATTATTTTTTTCTTCATATTCACTTCTCCCTCTCTGGTATGTTATACTTATTCTATCATTGAACGCTGCAGCTTGGCAAGGGATATTGCAGGAACACACGTCAGAAAGGAACTCCGATTATCATGCCCCATTACCAGCCCATCACCTGTAAATCAGCTATGAACAGAATTAACAGCAGATATCTGCCCTTTCACTGGGATTTGAACCTCTACAGGGGATGCGCCCACTGCTGTCAGTACTGCTATGCCCTGTACACCCACGACTATATGGAAGACCATCGTTTTTTTGACACAATCTATATCAAACAAAATATCGCAGACCGCCTTGCCACAGAACTGGCAAAACCGCAGTGGAAGCGGGAAGTTGTCAATGTAGGCGGCATTACTGACAGTTACCAGCCTATTGAAGCTGAAATGCAGCTTATGCCCGATATTCTGAAGCTTCTGATTCAATACAAAACGCCCTGCATCATTTCCACCAAATCCGATTTAATTTTGCGGGATTTTGATTTGCTGGACCAGCTTTCCCGCATTGCCTATGTCAACGTAGCGGCAACCATCACCACCACCGATGAAACCCTGCGAAAAAAATTAGAACCCGGCGGTGTGCCTTCTGACCGCCGCTTTTCAATGCTCAAAGCCTTCGCAAAGACAAAGGTGCATACAGGACTTCACGCCATGCCCATCATTCCGCTGCTCACAGACAGCGATGAAAATCTGGAAAGTCTTTTTGCCGGCGGCGCAGAGGCAAAAGCAGACTATATCTTGCCCGGACTTTTGAACCTCAAAGGCAAAACCAGAGAGCACTTTCTGGAATTTTTTCACATGGAATTTCCCGAAAAAATGGACGCCTTTCTGAATCTTTACGGCAGAGGCGGCTTAGACAAGGCATACAAAAAGAGCTTTTACCAAAAGCTCTCGAAAATAAACGAAAAGTATCGTCTGACAATGGGACATCGTTTGCCGAAATCCATCCAGCAGGTCAGCGATGATGACGGTCAGCAGCTGTCGCTGTTTTAACGTGCTTTCCCCACCAGTACCTCTGCCTCCACAGTAATTTCTTTTACATCACTCAAATCCAGTTTGCTCTTATCCACATCAAAGAGCAGCGGAGTCATGCGCCCAAGATCCGAAAGATGCGCTGGGTCAATGGGCAGAGTCCGGCTGACAGGCGTTCTGCTCACCAGTTCAAAGTTCTTTTCAAAGTAGTCCAGTACCTCTTCGTTGCTATAGGATTTATTTCTGAGAAGAGGCGCCGCTGCCTCACGCAGCTGTCCCATATGCGCCGGACCGGGCACAACCTTTACCAGCGCACCGCCCGGCTTTAGAATCCGCACAAATTCCTTATAATTTGCCGGGGTAAACACATCTAAAATACAGTCAACGCTCTGCTCTTTCATCGGTATATTAGTAATATCGGCAACCAGCCACTTGACAGGCTGTGTGCTCTTTGCTGCCTGTTTGACAGCATCCGTTGAAATATCAAAAGCCACCACTTGCACCCGGTCGTCAAATCTTTTGGAAATCTCACTGGCATAATAGCCCTCTCCACAGCCAGCGTCCAGCACCACAAACGGAGACTCCTGTGCAGTTTCTGCACCTTGCGTCTGTCCCTTCACTATTCGAGTTTTCGCCTGCGCCGCACCTGCCGCCATTTCGCGTGCTCTCACCCCTCGCTCCTTCTCCAGGCATTCTACCGTTGCTACAACCTCTTCCATAATATGGCTGTAATAACCTGCCTGTAAAAACCGGAAGCGACTGGCAAAAAAATCTTTGTCATAGCCTTTCAGGGATTTATTTTCCTGTAAAAGATTTACATAGCCCTTTGCAGAAATATCAAAGCGATGCTCCTTTTTACACACTAAACCGCCATCGTGAAAGCGAATTTTCTTTCCGCATCTGGGACACTGAAAGAGATTCTTTACTTCATAAAATTTATCGATCTTTTCCACTGCAGCACTCCCTCTGTCTCACAAACAAATTACATATTTTTAAACATTTTATCAAAAATATGCACGTTTTTCCTAAAAGGCGTACATATTTCTGGACAAATTGCTGAATTTATGCACAAACGCTCCCGCAAAACACCTCACCAGTCTTTGAAATCCAGTTAAATGTGCATATTTCTAAGGCTTTTCCTTAAAATATGCACATTCGACCTTTTGAGCATGCATATTTCAGCAGAAAATCCAGAAAATATGCACAGCCAGCGATACTTCCGCTGCGGCAAGTCAATCCCCGCAAACCACAGCAATCCGCAACAACTCCATCCAAATCCACTTACATCAACGGACTCAGCATTCGCAATACTGCATCATAGAGAAGTCCCCAGAAGCCGCGCTTGCAGTCCTCGTGATGAATTTCTCTGGACTTTGCAAAAGTTTCCAGACAGTCCTTTTTCACATCCAGCACTGCCTGACATCCTGACAACAGCGTGCCGCACTCAAAGTGAAGAAACAGGCTTCGGTAATCCATATTGATTGTTCCCACCACAGCAACCCTGTCATCGCTGACAAAGCTTTTCGCATGGATAAAACCCGGCGTATACTGATAAATTTTGACGCCGGCTTTGATGAGGGGCTCATAATAGGAGCGTGTCAGCCGGAATACGATTTTCTTATCAGGAATAGCCGGCGTTACAATCCTCACATCCACACCCCGCTTCGCCGCAAGCACCAGCGCTGTCTTCATCTCATTGTCAATAATCAGGTATGGTGTAAAAATATATACATAGTCCTCCGCCTGATTGAGAATTTCCAGATAGACATTTTCTCCTACCGGCTCATCGTCCAGGGGCGAATCCCCATAAGGCTGCACGATGCCCTCACCGCCAAAAGGTTCCGGATGCCCGGCGTGAGGTCTGAACCTGCTGTAATCCTCTTCCGTCGGCAAAAATGCGTTCCACATGTTGAGGAACATCACTGTAAAATTCCAGACAGCATGTCCCGCAAGTCGAATGCCGGAATCTTTCCAATGTCCAAATCGCTCAATTCTGTTGATATATTCATCAGCAAGATTGTAACCGCCGGAGTAAGCCACCTGTCCGTCAACGACTGTGATTTTCCGATGATCACGGTTATTATATACCAGCGACAAAAATGGCTTCATCGTGTTGAAACTGAGTACTTTAATCCCTGCCATGCGCAAAGTTTTCTCAAAGCCCTTCGGAAGCAGATTCATACTGCCTATATCGTCATAAATCAGACGTACATCCAGCCCTGCTGCAGCTTTTTCCTTTAAAATTTCAAAGATGCTGTCCCACATCTCGCCTCGTGAAATGATAAAGTATTCCATAAAAATAAACTGCTGCGCGCCGCGCAGATCCTGCAGCATATCCTCATAGGCATCATCTCCCAAAGGATAATATTTGCTCTGTGTCCCCTTCCACGCAGGGAAGCCGCCTTTTGCGGCTATGTAATCTACCGTATCAAGAAGCCGTCTCGATGCAAGCCCCGTCAAATCATCCTCCGGTGCTAAATCCTTTCTGTGCAGTTCCTCCTGTGGATCAATTCTCCACTTCAGCCATCTGGCAGGCCTCTTATTCCCGAAAAAAGCATACATCGCCGCTCCCAGCACAGGCAGCAGGCAGATTAGGAGAATCCACGCCGTCTTATATGCCGGATTATCATCTCTCCAGGTAATAAACAGCGCCATTAAAATCGCAGCAACGCTAAACCCCAGAGAAACCCAGGTGCTGTACTCCGTCAGCGCCATCAGCGCTACACCAAACCAGACCAGCTGTATCAGAATCAAAAGACCCGTAATCGTCATTCGGTTTACTATTTTGCCAAAAATCTTTCCGGCAGTCGTTTTCATTGCTAAATTCCCTTTCCCAATTGCCGCATCATTTTCTAGAAAAAGCGGGCGATAGACGCCCGCCAATACCACTCTGCCTCAAAGGTTCTTTTACTTTTACAGTCCCAGCCCCTGACAGACATTGTTCAGGAAATCCTGCACATTGGTGACGATGCCCTTTGCAGCGAGACTTCCTCTGTCTCCCAGCTTATTTGCCGCAAATTCAGAAGTATCTACCATATAGAAGTAGACCGGTCTGATGGTGCCGTCAGGAAGCACTCTGTAGGTCGGCGTCATGTTACCTGTAGCAATCGTGTGCAGTACTGTTGCCATGCCGATTACCGTTGTCGCTTTTCTGACATGAGAACGAATGGTATCCTGCCCTACATAAGTATGTTCATATACCTCCGGCAGCGGTCCGTCATCACGGATAGAGCCATTCAAAACAAATGGAACATCGTTTTTAACACAGGAATAAATGATTCCGTTTTTAATGCCTTCTTTCTCAATAAACGCAGGAATCGAGCCGTGGGTATTGATACAGTTGATTGTATCCAGGTGATTGTAATGTCCATTGACATATGGCGCCTGGGTTTTGATATCCGTACCCAGAGCAGTTCCAAGATAAGCACCCTCAAGGTCATGGGTTGCCAGCGCATTGCCTGCCAGAATTGCCTGCACGTAACCGGACTCGATAAGTTTTTCATAGCATTCTCTGGCTTTCGCATCAAAGGAGCAAGCAGGGCCCAAAACCCAAACAATATAACCGTTGTGCGCTTTTTCATATTTTAAAAGTTCAACAAGCTGTTCATAGTCATAGCTGAAACCGGTCTCCCTGCTTCTGCTCTGACGGAATGCAAAGGTCTGCGCTTTGCCTGCCTCTTCTCTTTCAAAACAGTCAGCGTGAACATAAATACCCTCTTCACAATCCTCACTGCGTCCTACGACAACCTGATCGCCCTGTTTCAGATTTCTAAATTCTCTCACATAGATTTTGCCGTTTTCAAAAACCGGCACACTGTCCATACGGCTGTCTTCTGCCAAATACCATTTACCGCCGACTTTAAAATACTCCGGGTAAATAGATGTAGCATGAAATCCCGCCGGCGCAGCTTTATCCACAGGGGCCGCCACCAGTTTGGCATTAGGTGCGTTTACGAACTTTTCCTGGGAAAAGTCCGGTTCAATATATTTTGGTAATTTAAACATCTTTATCTCTTTTCTTTCTTATTTTGTGATTTTCTCAGCGCCGCCCATATACTTTCTAAGCGCCTCCGGAATCACAACGCTGCCGTCAGCCTGCTGATAGTTTTCTAAAATCGCAGCTACAGTTCTGCCGACTGCAAGACCGGAGCCATTGAGGGTATGCACAAATTCAGGCTTTCCTTTTTCTCTTCTGAAGCGGATGCCTGCTCTTCTGGCCTGGAAATCCTCAAAGTTACTGCAGGAAGAAATCTCTACATATCTGCCGTAGCTTGGCATCCAGACTTCGATATCGTAAGTCATCGCACTGGAGAAGCCCAAATCGCCGGAGCTGAGTCTTACTACTCTATATGGAATGTTCAGGACTTTCAGCACTTCTTCTGCATCCGCAGTGAGTTTTTCCAGCTCGTCATAGGAAGTTTCCGGGTCTACGAATTTTACCAGTTCTACTTTATTAAACTGATGCTGTCTGATAAGACCTCTGGTATCTCGTCCTGCAGAGCCTGCTTCTGCTCTGAAGCAAGGAGTATATGCGGTATAGTAAACCGGCAGTTCTTTTTCGTCCATGATTTCGCCGCCCCGCAGGTTAGTTACAGGCACCTCTGCGGTTGGAATCAGGAAGAAGTCCTTCTGCGGTACATAGAACATATCCTCTTCAAATTTCGGCAGCTGTCCGGTGCCGGTCATAGCTGCTCTATTTACCATAAACGGCGGCAGAATCTCGGTATAATCCTGATCGATGGTGTGCAGGTCAAGCATAAAGTTGATGACTGCTCTTTCCAGTCTCGCGCCGAGACCTTTGTATACGGTGAATCTCGCACCGGAAATCTTTGCAGCTCTCTCAAAGTCCAGAATATCTAAATCTTCGCCGATATCCCAATGTGCCTTTGGCTCAAAATCAAAGGCGGTCGGTTCTTCAAACTTTCTGATTTCAACGTTATCGCTGTCATCTTCACCATACTGAACATCTTTGTACGGTGTATTCGGAATGCTCAAAAGAGCATTTTTCAGTTCTTCTTCTATGCCGGAGAGCTGTCCGTCCAGTTCCTTAATCTTGCCGGACAGTTCCTTCATCTCTGCCATAATTGCAGTGGTATCTTCGCCCGCTTTCTTCAGCTTCGGAATTTCTCTGGAAACAGTGTTCTGTTTATTTTTCATCGTTTCCACTTCCGCCAGCAATTCTCTTCTCTGCTCATCAAGTTTCTTTACATTATCAATACCGAAGTCGCCTTTGCCTCTAAACTCTACTCTGGCTTTTACGCCTTCGAAATCTTCTCTGATTCGTTTAATATCTAACATGTTCTTCCTCCTATATATAATTCGCTTGCATGATACGACTGTTTCTTGCCAATTGAAGCCCTAGCCCGATTCACTAAGTGAATCGCTGGCAGGCCTCATGCAAGAAAATCCAAAATCTTTGATTTTGAGATTTTCACTGCCAAACTCTTGGGGCAGCACCATGATACGACGCATTCCACTCCGGCTGAAGCCGGGGAATGCCAGCATAAGGTCTGCCCTGCCAATCGAACTTCGCCTTTGCTCGTTCTCTTGGGGCAGCACCATTATAGCAAATTCTTCTTATATCTGATATACAGATTGCCCAGCAGATTTACTTTCTGCTGAATTTCCAGCTGCAAGTCTGATGCCAGGTCATAGTCCCCCTCATCCAGCGCGTTCTTGGCTCTGGTCAGAAGACATTTCTCAGTAATGGTATCCTTTGCAATCTCGTGTCTGATCTGGTCTATTTCCCGCCAGTTTTTAATATCATAATCGGAAAAATCATCCAGATTATGTACCTGTTTGCAGCTTCTGATAAAGTTCATCGTGTCGGGAATAATTCTGTCATGGAGTTCTGTTTTCCACTGTGATAATGTCTGCTCACGATAAGATTCCAAAACAATCTCCGGCATGACATTTCCCTCTTTAAACACTGCCAGTCTTTCCGGATACTCATCAAAAGCACGAAGGTTTTCCCAAACCGTTGCCGGCGCATGGCCGAAGAGATGATCGCGCTCTTCCTGGGTGAAATCCTCAAACACATTATGTTCACTGCGGTATTCCCGTTCTGTTTCCAGATAAAAGTCTTCCTCTCCGTGTTTCTTGGAAATAGATGCCTCCAACTCTTTCGGCGTTTTTCCCGCGGAAAGCACTGCGTGGACACCGTCTAAAATCGCCATATAGGAAGCTGCGATTACCAGGTAGGTGTTGCTCTTCGGATTCGGCGCGCGCAGCTCGAAACGAGTTGCCATCGGATTTTTCGGGTCTCTGATTAATCCCACCAGAACAGTTCTGTTTCTCGACGGCTCCGTCACAGCTCTGCCCAGAGAGGTAACGATACAAACCGGCGCTTCGTAGCCCGGCTTCAGACGGTTCAAAGAATCGTTTGATGAACTTACGAAAGGATTGATAACCTCATAGTTCTTCAGAATTCCCATCAGTGCGCCGTAGCCCAGGGGATTCATGAAATCTTTTCCAAAATCTGCCGGTGCAAACATGCTGACCATTTTTCCGTTTTTCAGTTTCGCCGCAAGGCCCAGATGGGTATGCTCGCCGCTTCCTGCAACGCCTTCAAAAGGCTTTGCCATAAAAGTCACATCCAAACCATGCTTCGTGAAAATATCTCTCACTACGTATTTTACCTGATTTTCATTGTCAGCAGCCTGCATAGCGTCAGCAAATTTCCAATCGATTTCAAGCTGTTCCATAACATGGTCATAATGGCCGCTGTGCCCCATCTTTGCCTTGACTCCGCCGACTTCCTTGTGACCCATTTCTACTTCAAAGCCATATTTATCCAATAGCATCAGCGTTTCTTCTAAGGCAGTTCTAACCTCTCCGTAAGTACGCTTCCAATACTGTTCTTTCAAAACCTGCGCAGTAAACAACTGCTCTCTGTCCCCTTTATCATCAGGAGTTTTTACCCAAAATTCCAGCTCGGTGGCACTGGTCAGCACTAAATCTTCGATGTCATCTGCACTGTCAATTCCACTTATGTATTCAAAGACATACGGATATGCACGTAATTCTTCCATCAGCTTTTTCTTAAAATGAGAAAGCGCGTCACGAAGAACCACTCTTGAACCCACTTCAAAATTATCATTGTGTACAAGAAAAGACGGTATTCTGAGGGTACCGATAGGAAGACCTGTGCGGTATCCTAAATGACTGAAATTATAATCCACATACCAGTTGACTGAAAGATCCGGGATGATATCTATCTTTGCATTGTTCAAAACTGCAATGCGTGGAAGCGCAACGCTGGAACCGTCAGTCTGCACGCCGCTTGCCAGCATCTTATCTATATCTTCAAGGAACAATTTCACAGGAATCTTTTCATCAGTATCATGTCCCCCTATATCAATTCCCACTAAGGAAACGAATTGGACTTCCGGATGTTCCTTCAATATCTTTGCAATTTCCTGCGCCGAATGGTTTTCGGCAGGAATCGTAAACAACATTTTATCTAAATCGTAGTCCAGCATATCGTCCTCCTTTATTAGCCAGCTATCTATAATTACATGAAACAAGAACCCCGCCCGTCTGCGAAGCATTGCTTCGGCCGGGGTTCCGGGAGCCTTGCTTTCTTTAGACAATAACGGGTTATGGGACATCCGCACGCGAATGTCCCAATCTTCCAGATTAACTCTTTATTGTGCTAATTTATTCAAAGCCTCTTCCAGAGACTTCATATACTCGCCGTACTTCGCCCAGTCGCCGTTTTTCAGAGCATCCTGTGCTTTATCATAGCTTTCAGATGCCTGTTTAATCCAGTCAGCTGTAGTTTTTTCAGCGCTGCTCTGTCCGCCGCCCTGGTTGTCATTGTCGTTATTATCCACAGGTGCCTTTGTACCGGTTCCTTTTCCAAACAATGCCTCCAAAGCTTCCGCCAGGGTTTCTTCGTAAGCAATCCTGTCGTCAAAGGCAACGATAACACGTTTTACTTCCGGAATTGCGGAGTTTTCAGCTTCCAGATAAACCGGTTCCAGATAGAGCAGTGAAGACTCGATTGGAATAACAAAGAGATTACCTCTCTTGTACTTCGTACCTCTGGAACTCCACAGTGTAAAGTCACTGGAAATTTCAGGATTCTGGTTGATCTGTGCCTCAATCTGCATCGGACCGTATACAGTCTTGCTCTTAGGGAAGCTGTACAGCACCAGTTCGCCGTAATGGTCACCATCATTTCTCGCTACCATCAAAGCCGTCATGTTCTGCTTTGACTTCGGTGTAAACGGCAGGGAGTTAAAGAACTCAGCGCTGCTTTCACCAGGCAGTTTTGCGATATAGTAATTCGGTGCCATCTTCTGCTGTTCCTGCCCGTAGATTTCATCAGCGATATCCCAAACGTCTTCATTCTGATAGAATACTTTTACGTCTTCCATATGATAACGGCTGTATACGCCTGCCTGAATCGCAAAGAGCGTATTCGGATATCTGATGTGAGATACCAGACTTTCCGGCATCTGATCCAGATTCTTAAAGAGCGCCGGATAAATCTTCTGGAAAGTCTTTGCAATCGGATCGCTGTCGTCAACAATGTAGAAGTTTACATCACCGTTATATGCGTCGATAACTACCTTTACAGAGTTTCTGATATAGTTGATATCACCATTTTTGCCTGAATATGGTTCAGAGTACGGATAGTAGGAACTTGTAGTGTACGCGTCCAGCATCCAGTAAACCTTTCCATCGGCAATAACTGCATACGGATCATCCTCGTAGCTTAAGTACGGCATGATTTTCCGAACACGGTCCATAACGTTTCTGTTGATGATGATTCTGGAATCCCCTTTAATGTTTGAGGAAACCAGAAGCTTCATGCTCTGCTCCTTGATGGCAAACATCACGCGGTTCAGCATGTTCAGCTTGATACCTGCATTGCCCTCATACTTGTTATATTTATTGGAGCTGCCGTCAGGGTAGTCGAATTCTTCTTCACTGGTGTTGACCAGAATATAATCGTTGGTCATTTCACCGAAGTAAATTTCAGGTCGGTCCACAGAGATTTCCTCAATGGAAGACTGCGGCGGAATGTTCTTAATCAGAACATCAGGCTGACCACTCTGCGTTACCGCGTCTACTCTGGACAGCGCAACACCGTAACCGTGGGTGTATTTCAGATGTCTGTTCAGCCATGTATCCTGAATCTTTTCTTTGTCGATTTCTCTGGTGGACAGATAGGTCTGTGTGTATTCCCCGTTTACCATATATCTGTCCACGTCAACATCGTTGAACTTATAGTACTGTCTGATACTCTGTGTCTGATTATAGAAAGTGTTTACAGGTTCATAGTCGTTGATACGGATGTTTTCAATGGTTTCTGAGTTATTAGCAATATCCGCGCTGGTCAGAGTATTGTCTGCCTCAAATGATTTTACAGAAACGTTGTCAAGTTGATAAGCATACTGGGTATACTCAATATTTCTTTCCAGATATTTGGATTCTTTGTTGATTTCGTCCGGAGAAACGATGAAATTCTGTACCAGATAGCTTGCACCGGTTCCCAAGGCGCCAATCAAAATCATAATCACAGGAATGGTGAAAATCTTTCTGAACTGTTTCCTTTTGATGTGTATGATGACAGTCACTGCACCCAGCACCGCCAGCACGCAAAGAACTCTGTAGACCCAAAGCGTAATATTTACATCGGTAAAGCCCGCGCCGTATACAGCACCTGTATGTGCGTGGAGCAAATCGAACTGTTTCAGGAAGAAGTTAATTCCAACCATCAGAAAGAATACCACCCCCAGGAAAGTCAGCTGCCCGGAAGCGATATGCAGAAGCTGTTTGAAATTGTTGTCGTCAAACTGCTTCTTCGGTTTTGCCTGTCTCGGCTGTGCTTTCTTTCCAGTAAACGCTTCAAACAATTTATCGAAAGGACTGTTCCCGCCCATGCCGGAAAACGGATTGTCTCCGCCGTCATAACGCTCTTCGCTGTTAAATTCAGGTTCCGGCTGCGGCCCTTCCTCCTTGAACACATCCGGTGTATGCACCGACAAGAGGATAGAGTAGTAAATCACTGTAACCAAAATGATTAAAAGTACCATACCGATAAACATTTCGTTGAGCTGTTTTAAGAAATCCAGCTGGAAAATATAGAATGAAATGTCAATATGGAATAGCGGGTCCTTGATATCGAATCCCGTTGCGTTGGAAAACTCCAAAATTTCAAACCACAGGCTGCTTACCGCATAGAATGCGGAGAACAGGCCGAATGCCGCTGAAATCAGCATCGTATAGCGTCCCAATTTCTTCATGTCTGTTGCTTCATGAGACGCAATCTTATTAAAATAGCCTTTTTTCAGCATTCTCAGATAGAAATTCATGATGATTGTCAAAATCACGAATACCGGAATGCCCACTTCAAGTTCTGTCGTCAGCTGTTTCAGGAATACGCTCACATATCCCATTTCTTTGAACCACAGCCAGTCCGTAATAAAGTTTATCAGTAATAGGAATAACGCCAGAATGATTACGATAAACATGATAATTACACTGAGCCGTCGCTGCCCTTTTACGCTTTTCTTGTTCAAAATAAGTCCTCCTAAATTGTTCTGATTTCTACAATCTGCATGGTCTTATTGACCGGCTCCATGTAGAGAATCTGCTTTTCCGTAAATTCCTTGCCGGCATCACTGTCGACTTTCACCACAGAAACGTAAACGTAAAATCCCGCGCCGCCGGTCCGGATATCTCCGATTGACAGCTTATTGATTCCGTAGGAAACACCCTCTGTCTCCTGCAGTTCCTGCATTTCAGCATAAAGATCAGAAGTCTCATCTACAAAATCCAGGATATCATCGTTCTTTCCATTTATTTTGTCTACCCATGCTGAGTAAAACTGGATTACTGTGCTTATGATTTCCTCCCCATAGGTCACAGAATTTCCTTCATCGTCTGTATACCACGGCTTGTTGGCAAAAGTATACGTATTGCTGAACCCCTCAAATCCGTAGTCTTTTCCGTCTTCAAAGAGAAGTGTGGTATCTTCCTCGCAGGTCGCGATATTGACGCCCAAAGATTTCTTCATCTCAATCAGCCGAGCAGTTTCTCCCAACTGCTCTACCGGTTCCTGGGGCGGCTCCTCCATCTGACTTTCCCCTGTAAAAATTCCAAGGATACGCTGATAGCCCTTATCAATTATCTTGCCCGCCTCTGAGTCCGGCGCGAAATGCAGAATCCCAATCGCTGCCAAATCCAGCACAATGAAAATGCAAAGGAAAATCGCGATTATCTTTAGAGCCCTTCCCTTCTTCTTTGGCTCTTCCGCAGAAGCATCATCGTCGTCATCAGCGCCAAAGACATCGTAAAAAGTAAGCCTTGATTTGTCCTCTTCCGCCTTCTTTTGCGCAGTCCTGCTGGGGGGAAACTGCCCATGCGCAGCTTCACCTTCTTCCGGTGCAAGTTCTTCCAGGGTCGGCACTTCATCGGCAGGAAGCTTCTCAGCCTCAGCAAAGCCTGTCCCTGCTGCCTGATGCGACATCTCCTTCTGCTGATTCAGCGCAAGATAGCTTTCCGGCGTTCTGGTCAGTTCAACGCCGATATAAGCATCCTCCAGAGACTGATCAGAAACTTCTGCAGGCGCCTGCGGTTCTTCCATCTCAGGCGCTTTGCTGTCGGTCTCCCACCATAACTGAGGTTCTTCTGTTTCTTTTTTTACTGCCTCAGAGAAAGCTTTGTCACCAGGCAGTGTCCAGTCAAATTCCTCGTGTCTGCTGTCGCAATCGGTCTTTGGCGGCTCTTCGGGTGCAGCCTCTGCCTCTTTTTCGGCGATAAAGCTCGGAACAAAATCCTGTCCGCTCTGAATCCTCTCGTACTCCTGATCTAAAAGCGCCTGAAACGCTGCGTTTTTCTGGTTAAAAGTATAAAACTTATCTATCCCTTCTGCCTTACCTGCGCCTCTGTCCATCACACGGGTCGGCTCTTCTGCCTCAGACGCGCTCATCTCCGCAAACAGACGGTCCTGCTCTACTGCCTCGGCGCTGCCGAAAGATTCTGGCTCCGCAGTCGCCTCCGCATCTTCTGCCGGTAGTTCCTCAGTCTCCTCTGCGGCAGATGCAGCCCGCAGTTCGCTCTGCGCAAGTTCCCTTGCAAAAAGATTGCGCTGTTTTTCTTCTAATACGGAATCCCAGTTGAAGTCGATAGCCTCTGTCTTTTTCTGGTCAGTAGGATAACCATCCAAATCCCAGTTGAACCGTTCAGGGGTTCTCTGCCTTCTCAGTTTCTCGTCACTGATTTCTCCGGACGCTTCGTCCTGCTGCTTAAACGCAGGTATGAACTCTTTTTCAACTCTGGCTCCGCACTTACTGCAAAACCTGTCGTCAGCGTCCAGCAGTTTTCCACATTTTTTACAATACATCACTGCCTCCTACCAAAATCTATTCTCTAATCTGTTCTTCCAGTTCTTCTATCGTGTATGTCTTTCCCGTTTTCGAGGTGCAGCAGTCTCTGCTGAAATACTTCCTCGGAGGCTCCGGCTCTTCCGTCTTTACGGCAGAGATGACCTCTTCCTCGGCAAAAGACGGCGCTGCGCTCTCGTGCACACGCTGCAAAATCTCCTCAGCAGATGTCTTTCCTGTCTCAAAGACCTTCGGTTCTGCGTCTTTTTCTGTCGTTCTGTTGTCTATGTAAATAACACCTTCTTTTTTCTCACTGAGATTCTGTACCGCTGTATTAATCTCCGTTACGGTATCCTGAATCTGCGAGAGAAGCTGACGCTTCTTGCCTGCGTGAATCACCGCCTTTACCAGCAGGAATCCTATTGCCAGAATAAAAATAACCACAAGGGCAATTTCTATACCGACTTGATGGTTCATCATAAAATTCCCGAATTTTCCGATTACATTCATCACGTTTTCCTCCTGATAGACTTCCTAATATTATACAATAAAATTCAAGCAATAGCAAATCATATGGGCGATTTTTTCTACTTTTTCCTCACTTTTTCATCACAAATTCTAAACAAAAAGAGCCGGATTTAACAGGCTCTGATACCCAGAGAGCATTAAACCGGCTCCTTTCGCTGACCGAAAATTAATATTCGTTCTTTTCTGCGTTGTTCTTCTGATCGGAATTCTTCTGATTCTGCTTATTCTTCTGGTTATTCTTCTGGTTGTTGTTTTTCTGATTATTCTTTTCCATGGTTTTCACCCTCCTTTTGTTTGTCATGGTTATTGTGCGCCGTGCCTGCAAAAATTATAATTGGAAAATCTTGCACTTTACAAAAAAGAAGGGTAAAATGGGTAAGAATCTTTTACGAAAGGATTATTCCTATGCTGGCAAATTTACTGTTTTGTCTCAATGCAACCATACCGCTGTTTTTACTGCTGATACTGGGGATGGTTTTTACAAAACTTAACATATTCGACGAAGTTTTCATCGCAAAGCTCAATAACTTCGTCTTTCAAATCGCTTTACCCGTGCTGGTCTTCTACGACCTTTGCAGGGAGGACTTCTACAGCCTTTGGGACAGCCGCTTTGTGCTGTTCTGCTTTATCGTCACTGCCCTGTCCATCGCCCTGACCTGTGCCATCGCCTTTCTCCTGCCGGACAAATCCCTCCGCGGTGAGTTTATTCAAAGCGCCTACCGCAGCAGCGCCGCGATTTTGGGCATCGCTCTAATTCAAAATCTTTACGGCAGCAGCGGCATGGCGCCCCTTATGATTATCGGCTCGGTGCCTCTATATAACATCATGGCAGTCGTCGTCCTGTCTTTCTTTCAGCCGGAACACGGGACTTTAGATAAAAAGCGTCTTGTTTCCGCGGGCATCGGCATTTTAAAAAATCCTATTCTCTGGGGTGTTTTTCTCGGCCTGTTCTGGGCCCTTTTAAATCTGCCAATGCCGCAGATTCTTGACCGAACGCTGGAAAATATTGGACGTCTTGCGACTCCGCTGGGACTTCTTTCCATGGGTGCGGCTTTTGACATTAAAAAAGCGCTGAAAAGCGCTAAATCTGCAGGTCTTGCTGCCTTTATCAAATTAATCGGTCTGGGCCTCCTCTTCGTACCCATTGCCGTCTGCCTGGGATTCACCGGGGATAAGCTGGTTTCTATCCTCATCATGTGCTGTTCTTCTACCACAGTCAGCTGTTACGTCATGGCCAAAAACATGGGGCATGAGGGCACTCTGACCAGCAGCGCTGTTATGCTCACTACTTTTTTCCTCGCCTTCACACTGACGGGATGGCTATTCGTACTGAAAACCATGGGGCTTCTGTAGAAGCCGCAGCTACACGATGACCTCGCTTCTCTGCGGAATTGACGGCGCTGCTCCCTTTCTGCCCACAGCGATTGAGGACGCCTTCGACGCAAGACGCAGGCACTCGTCTACAGGCTTTCCTTCCAGCATTGCCGCGATAAAGTATCCTGTAAAAGTATCTCCGGCCGCCGTAGTATCCACCACATCCACCGGATAGATATTCTGTCTGCACTGCGTGCTTCCTTCGCAGTAGCAGGAACCATCACCGCCCAAAGTCAGCACAACTGCCGCCTTCGGATAAAGCTGCGCCAAAGTCCGCAGAATTGCTGCAGGCTCTCTTTCTCCGGTAATCTGTTCCCCCTCTATTTCGTTGAGCAGAAACATAGAAATCTTTCCAAAGTCGCAGGCTTTTAAATGGTCGTCATAAGGTGACGGATTCAAAATAATTTTCATGCCCCGCTCATATGCCTTGTCGATAATAACAGGAAGCAGGTTGATTTCGTTCTGCAAAAGCAATATATCATCTTTTTCAAAGTGACTCAGCACTTCCTCTATGTAATCTTCCGTCACAGCACGGTTGGCGCCGCCATAAAGCAGTATGCAGTTCTGCCCGGTTTTATCTACCTGAATAATGGCGTGACCGGTTTTACCCGGCAGGATTTTGATGTAATCCGTCCGGACGCCGGCCTCGGCAAGGGTCTTTACCAGAATTTCTCCGTCCGCACCGATACAGCCGGCATGATAGACCTCTGCACCGGCCTTTGCAAGAGCGATGGACTGGTTCAGTCCCTTTCCGCCGCAAAAAATCTCCATGTCCAAAGATGCCAGAGTTTCACCGGCCGCAGCCATATGATCCACCTGATAAACATAGTCCAGATTCAAAGAGCCAAAATTCAATACTTTCATCTGCAAAACTCCTCTACAAACCATTTTTCAAACTCTTCCGCATCCACTTCGGTGCAGACATTGACATTAGCACGTTTTTCACCTTTTCGCACAGCGCGGAAATCGGAGACTGTCGTCCCTGCCGCTACGCCTTCCGTAGCGATTTCAATGGACATCATTTCCGTTTTGAAAAGATCCGGCCGCAAAAGATATGCGATGGCACACGCATCGTGAACAATCAGTCCTGTATCAAGACTTCCGCCCCGATAATGCTCAAAGAGCGAAAACAGCATATGACCCGCAGGGCCGCTTTTATCAATACGTTCCGCCGCCGCTCTATGAAGGAGCGCTTTTCTGGTCACGTTCAGCCCCAGCATGGTAATAGGCACGCCGGAGTCAAATACAATGGCTGCTGCGTGAGGATCGTTATAAATGTTGAATTCTGCTGTAGAGTTGGTATTTCCTCCCGTAAGACCGCCGCCCATGGTAACAATCTCAGCGATTTTTTCTTTAACCTCCGGATACAGTCTGAATAAAATAGCGATATTGGTATGGGTAGCGATTGCAACCAATGTAACTTTTTCCTCACTTGCCATAATCATCTCGCGCATAACTTCTACTGCATGCTTTTCCAATGGTTTTTTCTGCACAGGCGGAAAGTCAAAGCCGTCCATCCCCGTCACGCCGTGAATCTCAGGGCATGGCTCCAGTGTACGCATCAAAGGCTGTCCGCAGCCCTTCGCAACGGGAATATCCACATCCAAAAATTCGGTCAGTTTCAATGCGTTGGCGGTGGTCTTTTCCACTTCCACGTTAGCGCCTACAGTGCTCAAAAGCTTCACATCTAAATTGGGATTTCTGACAGCAATGACAATGGCCGCCGCATCATCAATGCCCGGATCTGTATCAAAAATAATCGGTCTTGAATTCATGATCAATGTGCTCCTTTCAGTGTTTTTATATTTTTAGGCAGATACCTGCTGCCTCCGTGCTGTTCGCCTTGCCAGTCTATATACAGCGCCGCCACTCTTCGTCTACTCGCTGTCCGCAGCACCGCTCCGCGGTCTATACTTGCTATTACGGCAGCAGGTATGGGTCGTCAATTTCCAGCATTTCCAAAAGCCGCAGAACTGTTTTCTTCACCTGCGGGCGGGTGTTGAAGTAGCCAAAGCTAAACTGAGCTACGCCCCTTTCCACACCAATGATAATGTCTTTTTCTTTCATATAATCGCGAATTTCCTCTCCCGTAAAGCCCTCCGCTGTAATGCAGATTACCGGCAGTCTGTCCCCCGGGCCGTAATCGCCGTAAACTTTTACAGGATTCATCGCTTTGGAAGACTCAAAAAAACGCTTCGCCAGTCTGTGGGGCAGCATAGCAATGCCATAAATACCCGTTTCCAGAATGAATTCCAGCGATGTCACAAAAGTCTTCAGCGCTCTCTGCTGCGGAGCGTCTGTTTTCTCAAATTGTACCTTTTGCGTCTGCTGCATCGCTGCGTCCATACCGTCTCTGAGACAGATTGCGCCGACTCCGCAAGAGCCCATGAGCATTTTTTCGCTGGTAATACAATAAATGTCTACGCCTAGATTTTCAAGGTTCACATCAATTGCGCCCGCCGTCAGCCTGCCATCGGAAATGACGGGAATTTTGTGAGTCCTCCCAATGGACGAAATCTTCTCCAAATCAGCCACATTGCCCGTAAAGCTGCAGCCATGAGCGCACACAATGGCACAGGTATCTTTTTCAATCAGATTTTCCAGCTTGTCATACTGCAGCCTGCCGTTATAATCAGCTTCTAAGCTGCTTACTCTGCACTCCAAATCAGAAAGCACCTTGAGAACATCTGCCTGTTCAAAAGCACTGACAATCACATGGGCGCCTCTCGGAACAAAAGCACGCAATGCTGTTTCAATGGCAGCCCTTCCGCTGTCAGTTAAATATATATTTTCCGGCCGTTTGCAGTGGAGCAGCTTTGCAAGCAGTTCCTTGACTTGCTCAGGGCTCACCGGGTCTAAATCCTTCGCCGCCGGTTTGTGAATCATCTTTTCCATATTGTTCAAATAAATCATATAGCCTTCCTCTCTATCTGCTGGTTTCTGTTAGCACTATTATATATGATTTTGCAGAGAATACCAACTGAAAATTTGAAATAATCGCTCGACACTGCGGCGCTGCACCAAGTCCTGACCTGAAATTTTCCGCATAGCTGCCCTTTTTTATCCAAGAGCAGGCATTGAAGGGCGTTTTCTGCTGGTGCTTGGTCCCCTCTGTCCTTTTTGGCTCAGAAATCGAGACAAAGGAGGGGCGGATATCCGGAAGCAACAATTGCAGATATTAGCGTTTTTAGAATTTATTAGGATTTATTGTCGTATTATAGAAGCCATCGATTCCTTTATTTCCCATTTCTTCATCTGGTCGTCTCGCTGGCGGCTTCTTTGCACCCCTTTCCTGTCTGCTCATAACGAAAAGGGACAGATTCCAAAATTAAAAAAGAAAATCCGCCCCTTTTCCTTGTTCTCCAAAGAAAAAGGGACAGACCAGATATCACACACAGGCTGTTCGCAGTTGTAACTGTATTACCAGCACTAAAATCATTAAAACAAAGACTCACCCAAATACTTATCGTGAGGAGCAATCAGACATTTTTCAATAGATTTCCAATAACTTTCATAGAGTTTTTTCTGTGCCAGTCCATAGTTTTCCTTCGTATCAAATTCCCAATAGAGCATATATTTAACACTTTTCACAATACGCTTGATTTCAAGGGGCGTCAATCCCTCTTTGATTTGTTCCATATCTATGCGATGGGTTCTTTTTATAAGCCGCAGCAGAAGCATGCCTTCCTGTTTTTCCAGAAACTCCTTCGCTTCTTTCATAATCGTTTCAAATTCTTCAACCTTTTGCGGTTTGACCTGATAAATACATATTTCTGTAAATGGCATGTATGATTCCTCCTTACCTGGCACTGCTCTTAACCATAACAAAATTTGTAAGAAATGTTCCTTGCCGCTCTACTTGCTGTTCTCTTACAACTTCATAGCCTCTTTTCTCAAAAAACGGTCTTGCTGTAATAGACGCATGGGTTGTAATATCCCATTGCGTCGCCTGCTCCAGCTGGTCGCAAATGACCGAGGCAATGCCCTGCCTCTGATAATCGGTATGAACATACAGTCGGTCCAGATACCCTGTATTATCTATATCTCCAAAACCGACAATTATTTCATCCTGAATCGCAACAATACTATAATGCTCCTGCAGCGACTGGTTCCATTTCTCCAAATCTCTTTCGCCCGGCGCCCACACATCTAATTGCTCCGCAGTGTAATCTTTCGCATTTACTGCGTGAACAGTATTATAAAAAAGTTCCGTCAATTCCTTACAGTCTGAGGATTGATACTCTCTAATAAGCATTTTATTTCAACCTCCAAATTTCGATTTATTCAGCGCTACAAGTCGAAATTGCTCGTCAGATTGCTCGGCAAAAATTTTGGGAGTGCATACCTGGCTTTCAAGGCTAATAGTTTCCCAAGTCGCAGCCCAAATCAGGTATGGATTAAGCGGTAACATATCTTTTACTTTCAGGTGACAACCGTCACGAACGAGCAATCCATCCTGAGCCATTCTTGTAGCATCAAAATATAATCTTGCGCCAGTAAGGTATTCAGAATTCTCATCCATTACAATTTTACCCTGTTGTTTTGAATTTACCACAATTTCTCCAACAATTCCATCTCCAAACATAATATAATCGCTAAAATCAACCGGATCACCAAGCTGAATCCCGATAGGTTGTTCCTCGGCAATGATATTGTCGGCTTTGAGTTTATTCCAGCTCTTTAACATTCCATCATGTTTAATCAATTCCCAGTTACTCATAGGAGTGCTATGAACTAAAACAAATGGTTCACTATCTCGAAGGAAGGAGTCATTGTACTTATGTCCGGCATAATAGCTTTTTGCGGCATTCAAATCTTCTTTCGTTATTATTAGAATTGCATTTTTGCCATTCGCTTCACTAAATCCGATAAAGTCGCAAACTGCCATTTTCCAGTCTTTACATTGATTGCGGCTAATCTTTATCGTATAGGCACAACCATTGTTATTTCCACACATTTGCTGATAATCATGACTGTCGGTAAGCATTAAAACCATCCATGAATTGTCATATTCATGTCCCGTAATAGGGTTTATATTGTTTTCAATTAAATCATCAAGTCGATAAACCATTTTGCACCTCCATAAATCCCGATTTTCCAGTATAACAAGCCCGAAGTTATTGTTCTACAACAATTGCAAGAATTACCAAATCTTCATTCCCTGTATTTATAATACTATGTTCAGAACCCTTTTTACATATATGGCAAATTCCTTCACTTAAAATTTCTTCTTTTCCATCGCAGATAACTTTCCCACTTCCAGACATTACATAGTTAATGTCATCACTTGTTTCATGTTTATGCAACCCGATTGAACCTCCTGCATGAATAGAACAAGAAATGATTTTTCCTTGCTGACCCATATACATTTTTGCGCTCATCATACCCGTCCCGTTGTTCATACCAGGCACTTTAATTTCTTTTATCTTATTAAAATCTAATAACATATTCATTCCCCAAACTTTCAATTTATGTTTTATAATTTTTCTGTTTCTTTCAATGCTTTTTGAATATCCTTACAAATCCATTCATTATGCAAAACCGCCTTGCGCCATCATTGTACTATATAATTGCGCAGCTTTCAATCTTCCCCGCTATCTTCACCATGGCAAAGGCATAAAAAATCTCCTGCTCCATAATAGCATTCGATACCGATAGCCTTGCTTTAAGCTTTACCTCAAACTTTGTTACAAATCGTCAAATCTGACCGTATAGCAACAAAATAGGACAAATACGGTCAGCTCCAAGAATCGTGTTACGACAAAAATGACCGCAATCCCTCATTTAACCCAATTACGGTCAGAAATCAGGCAAGGAGCGCATTTGCACTAAGGGAACTCCTCAAGCAAAAATATATCTCTGGGTTTTAATCCAAAGATTTAGAAAATATTGTAATATCGCTAAATGACTGACATGGATTCAAACCATCTAAAATCGACGAAGCTAAATTTTCTGACCGTATTAACACAAAATTAGCCCTCTGCGGTCAGAACCGCCGTAACAGAATTTTTTAATATGACCGTATGATACAATTTAAGGATAATACGGTCAAAACTGCGTTTTCAAGAATAAAAATCCTTTTTCGCACAGCTTGCAGGGGCAGATTCCACATATAACAAATACCACACCCACACACAGAGGCTTCACAGTCCTGCTTCGCAAGACCGCCGTCCTGCGCCTCCTCTTTCAGTCGGCTTGGACCGCTCCCTGCTTGCCAGCCCACCGGGCCGGCTCGCTTCACGGTCGCGCCCTTTCGGGTTCTCGCCCCGTTATCTCCGCGTATAACAAAACAGATACCTTGAGGTATCTGTTTTGTTATTGGTACACCCACAGGGGCTCGAACCCTGGACACCCTGATTAAGAGTCAGGTGCTCTACCAGCTGAGCTATGGATGCACATTATTTAGTTCTGTGCTCATTGGCACATTTGATATAATAACACTTTTATAAAGGCTTGTCAATGACTTTTTTTCTTTTTTTGCAAGATATCTATAAGCTGAGTCGGCGCGGGTTTCTCCAATGCATAGATTCAAAGAAAATGTTTAAAATATGCAGATTTACGGTCAATACTACGCCGGTTTTATCACATCTCATCCATAAATCTGCATACACCTCTTATTTTTCCATAAAATATGCACAAATCGCCGAGAAAATCCGCATATTTCAGGCAAAAACACGAATTCTACGCACCATCGCAGTTCCGCGTGCATCCATCATCTTCACCAATCCAAAAATCCAGTTTACATAAGCTGCAGCAACTCGGAAAGCTCTAAATCCCCCTCCGGGCACTTGTGCTCCTCCGGATGTTCTTCTGCCATTTTCCGATATTTCACCATCATTTCAGCAAAAATCTCCGCTGAGGTCGGCGGCGTATAGCTGATTGTGTTCGCCCCGGCCTGAATGGTTTCCAAAATAGTTTCGTCTGACGGCCCGCCTGTAGCAATAATCGGCACCTTTGGAAAATCCTTGCGGATATAGCGCACCAGCTGCGGTGTATTGGCTGCAGCAGATACATTGAGAATATCCACTCCGGCTCTTAAACGCGCATCAATATCGGTTGAATCACTGACTACGGTTGCCACAATTGGAATGTCGATTACTTTTTTTATCATTGCTACATTGTCATTGGTCATGGGTGCATTGACAACTACGCCATACGCCCCCTGCGCTTCAGCGTCCTTTGCCATGATAGCAGCACGAAAACCCTGTGTTGTACCTCCGCCGATTCCGGCAAGAACCGGCACCGATGATGCATTGATAATTGCGTCAGAAATAATCTGCTGAGGTGTAAAGGGATAAACAGCAAGAATCGCATCCGCATTACAATTTCTAATAATCGCTATATCTGTAGAAAACAGAACTGACTTCAGTCTGCGTCCCATGATCACAATACCCTTCGCCTGCCAAATGACTTCCGGTATCTGTAAATATTTTGCTCTTAGCGTCCCACTAATTCTAGGTATTTCTTTTTCTCCCATTCTGAACCTCCTACTTGAATTGTATGTCAATTATACACCAGCAGGGCATCAATGTTCAATTATTTTTCTTCATATTTTTTCTAAATTGTGTTATACTGGTGATACTTGTGATAAAATAGAGAAAGGAGATTTTTTGCTATGGCTTACAGATACAAAACCCAAGGCACCTGCGCCGGCTATATTGATGTGGAGGTAGAAGACGGCATTCTAAAACAGGCTGTTTTTCACGGAGGCTGCAACGGCAACCTGCAGGGAATCAGCAAGCTTGTTTCCGGTATGTCCGTCGACCAGCTGAGAGAAACACTTTCTGGCATTCGCTGCGGATTCAAAGCAACCTCCTGTCCTGACCAGCTGGTAAAAGCAGTAGAAGCCGCTATTGCACAGGAGGAATCTAACTAAATATGACCGATTTTTTGTGTAAACGTTTCGTGAAAAACCACGAAAATACAAAAGAACCGCAAGTTCGTGAGGGGTATGGCAAACTTGCCAGCGTAGTTGGCATTATTTCCAACGCCATCCTCTGCATTGCAAAAATTCTGGTAGGACTGATTTCCGGAAGTATCGCCATCATCGCAGATGGGATCAATAATCTGGCAGATGCTTCCTCCTCTGTCATCACTTTAGCAGGCTTCAAGCTTTCTGCTATGCCTGAGGACGAGGAGCATCCCTACGGCCATGCCCGCATCGAATACATAACCGGTATGATTGTATCCGTTCTCATCGTTGTTGTCGGTGTAGAGCTGATTAAATCTTCCATAGATAAAATCCTGCACCCAGAGCCACTGGAATTCAGCTGGTCCATCGTCATCGTGCTGCTTCTTGCTATTCTTTTGAAAATCTGGCAGGCAATGTTCAACATCAAGGTCGGTAAAAAAATCAATTCCGTCGCTTTAACCGCTACCGGAGCAGACAGCCGTAACGATGTAATCTCAACTGCCGCAGTACTTTTCAGCATCATCATCGGCAAGATGGCAAATATCCAAATCGATGGATACATGGGTGTGCTGGTCGCGCTATTCATCATATGGTCCGGCATTGGACTGATTAAAGAAACATCCAGCCCGCTCTTAGGGGAAGCTCCTGACCCGGATCTGGTCGCTGCCATCAGCGAAATGGCTTCAGACTTTGACGGTGTGCTGGGCATTCACGATCTGGTCGTTCACAATTATGGTCCAGGTAAAATTTTCGCCTCCATTCACATTGAGGTAGATGCAAACGGCGATTTGATGGAAAGCCATGATATGGTAGATAATATTGAGCGTCAGCTTTCTAAAAAACTTCACATCGTACTTACTGCCCACATGGATCCAATCAAAATCGATGATCCGATAGTAGCCTTGATGAACGAAGTAACAACAAAAGTAACAGACAGCCTGGACGGCATATCCAACGTCCACGACCTGCGTGTCGTTCCCGGTCCGACTCACACCAACATCATCTTTGATATCGTTGTAAATCCAAGCTGCAAGCTTTCCAACAAAGAAATACACCAGACATTTACAGATGCAATCAAAGCCATCGACGAAAACTACTTTGTGGTCATCAACTTTGATAAGAACTATGTAAACCAGGTGTAGCATCACAACAGAAAACAAATCAAAAGAGACTGGCTCAAGTCATACAATCTGAGTTCAGTCTCTTTTTGTTACAAGTTTTATTCTCCAGTCAGCACTTCCTTTGAAGATGGCTGCATCTCCTCAGTCTGCGCCTGCGCATCTTCTTCCTGCTCCAGCTCTTCAGCCGGCATAATCGGAATCAGAATTCGTACTGTAAAAATGCGCTCCTGTTCATCGTAGGAAAAATCTCCACCTAAATCACTGCAGATTTTTTCGCAGGTTTTCAGTCCTATTCGCGTACTTTCCACTTTTTTCGCCTCTTCAGGCATGCCGTTGATTGCCAAAATCTTGACATTGTCAGCTTCCGTCTCCGCATAAATACAGACTACTTCCTTCTTATCCGCATACTTCATAATATTAGAAAAAATATTATCGAACAGCCTGCGCAGACCGGAAATATCAGCCTTAATCTGCACTTCTGGTATATTAAAGTAAAATTCTACCTGATATCCATAACTGATAATCTCCGCACTGTGCTCAGACAAAAGCTGCTGAAACAAAATACTTGCATCGAATACTTCCAGTTCCCTGTCATTGGCTTTATTGCCAAATACAAGAAAATACTGGAACAGCTTGTCCGATAAATCTTTTAACTGGAAAGCCTTATCTCTGCAGGAAGAAATATACCGTTCTAAATCTTCCTGACTTTCGTACTTTCTGCCCTCTATAATATCCAAATAGCCAATCATGGAGGTCAGCGGCGTTCTGATATCATGGGACATAGATGTAATCAGCTGATTGTTCGCCTCCCATGCATCTTTCTCACTCTGATGCTTTTGTATAATGGAGTCACGCATGACATTTACGCCGTCAGCCAGCATACCGATTTCGTCTTTCTGCGTACCTTTGATTTCATGTCCTAGATTTCCATCGCTGACAATATTAACCTCTTTTGCAAGGTTCATAATGCGCTTTGCAATATGACTGTGATACAAAATCAAAACCAAAAACAGCGTCAAAAAACTCAAAACCAGACTGACAGTCTCTGTAATCCTGAGCCAGCCTTCTTCCTTATATACATCGATATACGTATAATATTTTCGATCCTCATACTGGATAATCCGGTTTCTCACATCCTCCTGAAAAGTATCAGGCTCAATTCTGGCTATCTCGTCTGCGGTTTTCAGATAGTTCTCCTGCTGCACGTTGTTGTCCTCTGTGATGCCCTCATCCACAGTATCACTGCTGCTTGGGGTCACTGCCCAGCCTGCATCCAGAAGCACATTTTCGTTATCCCATATGTAAAGATAAGTGTAGTCCTGATCGGAAACCCAATTTCTGAGCGCATCGGTATCCGTCGCTTTTACATGATTTTCCTCGATGTATTCTTCTAAATCAGCAAATGCCGCGTTTACATTTCGTTCAATTGCCGGTTCACTGGTAAAGTTTACGCTAATCATATAGTTTGAAAACCAGGTGCTGACCATATACATGCAAACCGCCAGAAAAATTCCCATCAAGGTAACAATTGCCATTTTCAGGTTAAGGGAAACAAACTTTTTCTGTCTACTCAACCTTGTACCCCTTTCCCCAGACCGTCTTGATAATCTTCGGCTTGTTTACATCCTCCTCCAATTTCTTGCGCAGGTTCAAAACATGTACCATGATGGTGTTGCCCGCAGACGGCAGATATTTCTCACCCCACACGCCTTCATAGAGGTCTTTATTTTCTACAATCTCGCCGCGATGCTCGATGAAGTACCGCAAAATATCATATTCTTTGTCAGTCAGCGGTATTTTCTTGTCACCCCTGATTGCAGCTCTCGACTTACTATCGATGGAAATACCTCCCCCTATAAGCGTTTCCTCTGTCGCAAGAGGAAATCTGCTGTAATACTCTTTATACCTTCGAAGCAGAGATTTTACCTTCATCAAGAGCTCCGTCTGTGAAAACGGTTTTACCAGATAGTCATCGCCGCCCTCCGAATAAGCCTCCACCTTGTCCTGCTCCTGAGATTTCGCTGTCAAAAACAATACCGGCACCGATGAGGTTTCTCTGATTTTAGCACATACTTCCACACCTGACATGCCTGGCATCATAATATCCAGAATCACTAAATCTACCTGTTTATTCTCTTTGATTTTTTCCAGTGCAATCTCTCCGTTTTCGGCCTGGTCGACAACATATCCCTCACTGCCAAGCAGTACGGTCAAAACCTCTCTGATATTCGGGTCATCGTCCACAACTAAAATCTTATATTGCATCATAAGCTGTCCTTTCTCTTCCCTTCTGTATCTCCTATTTTATACCGATATGACAAAAAAATATAGTAAAACCCATGGAATTTAAGAATTTTTAAGAAAAAAAGAGGCTCACAAGTCTGAGCCTCTCGCAGATGAAGGAATTACTGATATTTTTTCCGGTATATTTTCATGGAAATTCCCATGGAAACCATCACGGCTAAAATCGTAATGCACACCCCTGCAACAGAATAAATTTTCGGATTAAACTTCCAGAATGCTGACTCCGTGCTTTGCACCACTAAAAGCGCCAAAAGCACTGTAATTAAAATATAGACAATTCTGCCCTTCTCTGCGCCCATCTTAAAAATAACAGGCAGATTGATTGACATCAGAATCAAACTGCAGCAGAATACCAGCAGCACAACCAAAAGTTTTTCCGTAAGCGGCTGTAAACCGTCCCCCTGCGCCAGCATAAAAACCGCCGAGGAAACGATTTCAATAGTGCCGATAAAACCCGCGCCAATCATGCCGATCAAATATTTGGAGAGCACAATATCTTTGATTCGATACGGCATCATCTGAGCATAAGTGCCCCACCTTGACTGCTCATCAAAAGCCAGTGCCGTAATCGGCAGCATCGTCACATACATCAGCGCAAATCCATTGGTCGCTTCATTCTGAAAAATTGCAAATCCAATCAATATAATGAAAAACAGCTTTAACTGTCTGAAAAGCACTACAGCATCTTTCACTAAAAGTCCCCTTAACATTTCCCCGAATCTCCTTTCGTCATGTACAGCATAATATCCTCAATTCCGGCCTTTTCCAGCGAAAAAGCCTCATTTAACAGCTGTCTTTTCACCAGACAGCTGACCCCGTATTCACCGCAGTGCATCCCCGCAATAGCTTCCTGCGGGATGTCATCAAGCTCTCTGCTGCTGCATTTTAAAATTCCATACTCTTCCAGAAGCGCATCCTTCTCCTTGCAGAACAAAAGCTTTCCCTTATGGATAAATCCAATATAGTCGCAAAGTTTCTCAAGGTCGCTCAGGATATGGGAAGAAATCAAGATGGAATGATCCGGCTCTCTGGTAAAATCGTAAAAGATGTCTAAAATCTCATCACGAACAATGGGATCCAACCCGCTGGTTGCCTCATCCAAAACTAAAAGCTTCGGTTCATGAGAGAGAGCAACTGCAATAGCCAGCTTCATCTTCATTCCTCTGGAAAATTCCTTGAAAGCCTTATCCCTTGGCAAATCCAGTCTGGTAAGGTATGCGAAATACGTTTTCTCATCCCATTTTCGGTAGGTGGCCTTCATAATCCTATTTACATCACCGGCGTTGAGCACGACCGGAAAAACTGCTTCATCCAGAACCACTCCAATGTCTTCCTTTAGACGGTCAAATTCCGCGTCTTCGTTGTCCATCCCAAGAATCCGCACCGTTCCGCTGTCCCGCTTCAGTGCGTTCATAATCAGCTTAATCGTTGTACTCTTTCCGGCACCGTTTTCCCCAATCAAACCCAGAATACACCCCGTCGGCAAGTTAAAGGTAATATTGTCCAAAGTGAATCCATTCAGCTTTCGGCTCACAGATCTCAATACAATAGCATTCTCACAATTCATCTCTTTGCTCCTCCTCCAGCAATATCAGCATTTCAGCAAGCTGCTCGCAAGTCAGGTCGCAAACCTTCCCCAGCTCCAAAATCTCCATCATCTTAGCTTCGATCTGTTTCAAATGATTCTCCCGAATCAGCTGGATGTTCTTTTCCGCTACGAAACAGCCCTTACCTGCTACTGTATAAATAAACCCCTCCTGTTCCAGTTCATCATAAGCTCTCTTGGTGGTAATCACGCTGATTCTAAGATCCTTTGCCAGAGAGCGAATAGACGGCAAGGCCTCTCCCTCCGCAAGAGCTCCGGCAATAATCTGATTCTTGATCTGCAGATAAATCTGTTCATAGATCGGCTGCTGACTCGCATTACTAATAATAATATCCAAAGTGGCCTCCTTTGTACATCGTCGACTGTATATATACAGTATATACAGTTATAACAGTTTGTCAATACTTTTTACATTTTTTTTGCGGGCAGCAAGAGCAACTTGTCAGCAGGCATACCCCGCATGCCAGCACAACCACCTTCCCTTGCCAGCCCCGCTATTCCTCGCATACCAGCACCCCATGCCCGCGCCGACACAACTATCTTGCGCGCCGTCTTTGGATGTTTTTTTCAAATTTATGGCGTACGCCCTATAAAATCCGCCATCTTTAAAGTGTTTTTTGGGAAATATGGCGTACACCCGAAAGATTCACGCGGTAGTTAAGTGTAAATACAGTCCCATCGCGCCGACATTTTTTAAAATCAACTTGAATATGGCGCTCAATCGACAATGTGAGTCGCTTTGCTTAAAAAGAATTCAAAAGATGGCGTTTTTCAGAAGTGCAACGCCCTGTATACAAAAAATCCTTTGAATGATGGCGTTTTTCAAGGGTACTGCGCCATATCCACCAAAAAATCCTCTGATTATGGCGCGCTGCAAGATTTACAAAAGGAAAAGGGAAAGGACCGAGAGGGATATCAGCCTGCAATAATTGCGCGCAACAGTACTACAAACAATCCCCCAAAAACAAAGAGAGGGTACTGCACAAACGGTATTTTCCGTCAATACAGTTACCCTCTTCAAATTCTTGATGTTTATTCGTCTTCTTTTCGCTGTTCCGCCTTCTTATTTGGATCCACGTGAATATATCGGTCGTAGATATCTCCTGACGGCGGCATTGGTGCCCGAGGCGGAGCCGGTGGTTTTGCGTCGCCCGCAGAGGACGCAGAAGATGTCGGCGGAGCCGGTGGTACCGGCCGTTCGATGTCGCCCTTAGGCGGAACTGCCACCGGAGGTGCCGGCGGTTTCAAATCATCCGCTGGCGGGACCGGCACAGGCGGCACCGGCGGTTTGTCATCGCCCTTAGGCGGCGCCGGCGAATCTGAAGGGCCTCGAGGCGGCATCGGCACAGCAGGTCCCGAAGGCGGCGCTCCAGAAACGTTCACCTGCTGATACCGCTTGTTGATGTCCCCGTTAATATAGGTTGGGATTTTCTTTTCATAGACCACTCTGGTATCACAGAGGATATCGTGCAGCCCTTTTTTCTCATTGGTAATCCCTACCAGAATATAACCCGCGCCCAGCAGAAACGCCGACAGAAATCTGCCGATACTCTCTCTGTAAAGCACATTAATCAATGTAAGCGGCTCCTCATCTGCGCCGATTACCTTCAGATTCAGCGCCTTTTTTCCGAGGGTTGCCCCCGCATAGTAAGTGCACAGCACGAAGTAAACGACTCCTGCCGCGTACAGAATGCCGTCTCTGAAAGTGTACTGAAACAGGAAGCTTTGGTCCAGCGGATTGTTTTCCCAGAGCATGCCAAAGCTGAGAAACAGCACCAGACGCACTACCAGCTGTCCCAGACATACCAATACTAAATCGATAAGGTAGGCTGCAAGGCGTGCCCAAAATCCCGCGTACACCTGCACCTGGCAGCTGCTATTCTCTTGCCAATTACTATTCACCTGATAGTTCGTATTACTGAGCATAATACATAAACACCCCGCTTTCAAATTCTTCAGCGGTTTCCTTCAGCACCTGGCTGTCGGATTTAGGCAGCAGGTTCTCGGCTTTTGCAAAGAGCGACTTCCATAAATCCAATGCGGTTTCCAGACGATAATACTGGTCCACACCCAGCGTATTGGAAACCATTTCCCTGGCTTCCTCATAGCTGGCGATTTTGTCAATCAGTCCGTTTTTTACAGCCTGTTTCGCCGTATAAGTTCTGCCGTCTGCCAGCCTGCGGACTTCCTTTTCCGTCATATGTCTGCCCTTTGATACAATCTTTACAAATTCACCGAAGTATTCATCCACCTGAGACTGATAAATTTCCATCTGCTCGTCGTTAAAAGTCGCCGCCTTATTTGCGCCGCTTGTAATGGCGATATTTTTGATGCCCAGCTTCTTGTAAAGGCCGCTCATATCATAGCCGCTCATAATCACACCGATTGAGCCGGTCACCGTGTTCTGATTGGCATAGATGGTGTCCGCCGCCATAGAAATCATGTAAGCGCCGGAAGCTCCCGTATGTGCCATATAAGCATAGACCGGTCTTCCGGTCTGCGCCTTGTATTCCATCAGCTTGTCGTACATTTCCTGAGATTCGTAGACAGTGCCGCCGGGAGAATCCACATAAAGCAGAATCCCCTCATTGCTGGAATCCTCAATGAGATTGTCGATGTAATTCAGGTTTGTCGTATGGCGATAGCTTTCCGTATCGTACAGGTCATTGCTTTGCGCCTGAATGGTTCCCACAATATCCACAATGGCGATATAGTCGCCTGCAGGCGGTGCAAATTCCACGTCTCCGCTTAAAATTTCTTTTGCCGCACGGTCAATAATTCTGTCTGAAACCGTATTTGTCATGACGCTGGCAACACCGGTTACGATAAACAGAATCACCGCAACCACCAGTCCAATAGTCTGTTTTGTTTTCATCATTTCCCCCTCATTTTTAATATTATACTTAATATCCCAGTGCTTCATCTATGAGAATGACTTCCATTTCGCAAGATGTCATTTTCCCAAAATATATCACCATGCCGTTGCAGATTCGCCCAGGGCTGCTGCAGTCGTAGCACCTGTCTGCCTTTACTGCGCAGGGTGTTTTACAGGAAAGGCGCTGCGCATTTTTCGGCGCCGCGATGTTTCTGGCTCTATCTATGGCCTGCTGCAAATCCGGCATAACCTTATTGGCACCGATGATAAAATATACCTTCTCATGCCCGTAAAGACTTTCAGAAATCCGGTTGCCCTTACCGTCGATATTGACCATTTCACCGGTTTCGCTGACGCCGTTGGCAGAAGTCAAATAAACTTTTGCGCCTGCCGCCTGCGCAGTCGCCTCTTCCGGCGATGTTCCCGCCGCTGCTTTCCAGTGCCAGTATACCTCATTGTGAGCAGACAGCGTCTCATAGAGCCCTAGTGCTTCTATGGTCTTGGAGCCGCCGATTCCCACAGAAGTTCCGTCGATTTGTTCGTTCAAATATGCGGACGCTTCCTCGCCGCTTGAAAACACAGATGCTTTATAACCCTTCTGCGCAAAGGCTTCCGCCGCCTTTTCAAGATTCATCTTCCCCGTCTCCTTTTATGTCTATTATTTTTTAATTCTGTCCACAGTCGCTATGATAATCACTGCCCCTGCAGCCGTCGCAAGAAGAGACACCAGCGTCAGCATTTTCGCACCGCTGATATCCAAGATGGCGCCGCCGACAAGACTGGACAGCATGGTGGTAATGGTTACCATCATCGTAAACACCGACTGCCCCTTGACAGCTTCCCCTTCGCTCATAATTTCATCGATAAAATGTACCATAGCAGGCAGGAACAGTCCAAAGGCGATCAGCTGAAAAACCTGCGCCGCCAATATCATGGCAACCGACGCCGCAATGTGACACATCAATATCTTTATTGTAAATCCGATTGCCGCAATTTTCAACATGAACTGACAAGTAAATTTTTTCCGCAGCTTGTCAAAGAATACCAAAGTCGGAATTTCCAGAAAAGCCATCAGCGACAGAATTCTTCCCATATCAGCACTGTTTCCGCCGACCTCCGTCACAATCTGCATCAGATAATTGTTCATGACAGAATTACTGAAATAAAGCCCAATCACGCCGATATTGGCAATAAAGAAAATTTTATTTCTCCTGATAAATTCCAGCAGATTAATTTCCGAAGCCGTTTCCGTGGAAACCGCTGTCTCCGCCAAGCCGGTTTCATTCTCTTTATACAGGGCTTTCGTTTTATCATACTGCACCTTCGTCAGCAGCAGACTTACTGCCATCATCGCCATCACAATTTCCGCACTGATAGGCAGCACTTCAATACCCAAACGTTCCACCAGCACGCCCAGCACTGCGCATAAAACCGAGTATGACAGCGAGCCGACACTTCTCGCCATGCCGAAATTGATATGTACCCCGCTGTCCGAAAGCTTAAAGCTCAGGGAATTAATCAGCGGCTGCACCGCTGTATGCCATGCGATAAGAAGAATAAAAATAACAGAAAGCGCCATGGATTTTCCCCGCAGAGCAAACAAACCTACGGTCATCACCATCATCATAATAGTCATAATCTGGCTGATCCCAATAGTAGAAACCCTTTTAGAACGGTCCGCAAGGTCTGCAGCCAAAGGCTGAATCACCACTGCCACCACATTAGCAACTGCCAGAATCACTCCGATTTCTGTGTTCAGATAACCCCGTCCCAGCAGAAATACCGACGCAAAGCTGCTGACGATTCCGTAGATCATCCAGTACGTGCCATGGACGCACCCGTAGCTAAAATTCAGTCTAAACTTCATGTTCTGTTTCTCCCTGTCCAATCAAAAATGCGTGATCCATAGGGCCGCTTCCCCTGCCCAAATCCAGCATAGCGCAAAGCGCTCCCGAAACATACGCTTTTGCCTGCGCTACTGCTGTTTCTAAATCAAGTCCCTTTGCGAGGCCTGCCGCAATGGCGCTGGACAGTGTGCAGCCCGTTCCATGGGTGTTGGGATTATCAATTTTTTTCCCGTAAAACCACCTTCCTCCGGTTTTGTCTAACAGAAAGTCGTTGGCGTCATTTGTCTGGTGTCCTCCCTTTAACAGGACGCTACAGCCAAACTTTGCTCTCATAATGCCGGCCGCCTTTTCCATTTCTTCCTGATTTTGAATCTCCATGCCGGACAAAAGCTCCGCCTCCGGTATGTTCGGCGTAATCACCGCCGCCAGAGGCATAAGCCTGCTGCAAAGGACCGTTACCGCCTCATCGCTGGTGAGTCTTGCTCCGCTGGTTGCCACCATGACCGGGTCCAGGACGATATTTTTGGCCTGATATTCCGTCAATTTATCCGCAATCGTTGCTACCAGCGCAGGTGATGAAACCATGCCGATTTTGATTCCATCGGGACTAATATCTGTAAAAACAGAATCAAGCTGCGCCGCCAGAAACGCCGGACTGACCTCCATAATATCCTGCACACCGGTGGTGTTTTGCGCTGTCAATGCTGTAATTGCACTCATGGCGTAAACCCCGTTCATGGTCATGGTTTTGAGATCCGCCTGAATGCCTGCGCCGCCGCTGCAGTCACTGCCTGCAATGGTTAATGCTGTAAACTTCTTCATACTTCCTCCGCAAACGTAAAATCTTCCAAACTCCGTACATAAATGTCCGCCGTCTTCTCAATCTCAGCCTGCTCTTTCTCACTGACCGGATCATACACACCTACGGTCTGCAGACCGATTTTTTTTGCAGTTTTAATAGAATAAAGTCCATCCTCAAAGAGCCACGTTTCTGAGGGAGCAGTTCCCATGATTTCCATAGCCTCGAAGAAAATTTTCGGCTCTGCCTTGCTGGTATTGCGCTGCACACAGCTGAGTATTTCCGCGAAGTATCCCGTATATCCCAGCCGGTCAAAGGCCATGCGGATATAGTCTTCTGTGGTGGAACTGGCGATAGTCATGGGAATTCCCGCTGCTTTCAGCCCTTCCAAAAGCTCCTGCGCGCCCGGCTTAAAGGTCGCTTCCTTTGCGTAATATCCCGCCACCACGCCGTTAATACCTCTGGTAATTTCTTCCTCGGACTGAGAAAGCCCATAATGCTCCCTCACATAAACTGCTCCCATATCCACGGTCATGGTAAACAGCCTGTCGCCAAGACCCGGCTCCGCTGTGACGCCCAGACTCTGCAGATACCGCGCTCCCGCGTCAGTCCAAACGTGCATAGTATCGAGAAGTACGCCGTCCACATCAAAGATAACTCCTTTTATATTCATCCTTTTGCTACCATCGCTTTCACTTTTTCTTTCAAATCTCCAGCCGCTTCCTCAATATCTTTCTGGCCGAAAATTGCGCTGATGACCGCCACCCCACAAAGACCTCTGCCGGAAAGCTGCTCTACATTTTCCCGGGTAATGCCGCCGATTCCGATGACCGGAATCTTCACCGCTCTGCAGATTTCTGCCGCCCTTTCATGGCTGATTTCCGCGGCGTCAGCTTTGGAACCGGTCTGAAACATCGCTCCAACACCCAGATAATCCGCACCCATGGCTTCTGCCGCTTTAGCCTGTTCCACTGTCTTTGCGGAAACGCCGAGAATCTTATCAGGCCCTATGATGTCTCTGATATTCTCTCCCTCCAAATCCTTCTGTCCAACATGGAGGCCATCTGCGTCTATCTCCGCCGCAATGTCCGCGTAATCGTTGATTACAAAAGGCACGCCATAGCGCCTGCAAAGAGCCTGTATTTCTTTCGCCTCACTGACAAGCGCATCTCTCTCCAAATTCTTTTCTCTGAGCTGGACAAAAGTGGCGCCGCCCTTCAACGCTTTCTCCACCTGTTCATACAGGGTTTCTTCTCCCAGCCAGTGTCTGTCTGTCACTGCATACAGCAGCAGGTTCTCACGGGTCAGTTTCATACTATATTCCTTTCTTTACAAGTCAAGTCGATGAAATCGGTCAAGCCCGCATCTGGCACGCGCGGCAAATCCGTAAAATTTTTTTCTTCACATTAACGTTGACAAAATTCGTGTAATTTGCGTTTTTTGTCAACAAACAGTCCGAATGCCACGGCTAATATGGCTTAAATATTGCCGATGTTGACAAAAAATCGTGAATCTGTCAATTTTGTCAACGTTTCGCTGCAAAAACGTTGACAAGATTGACACTTTTTTTGTTTTTTGTCACTTTTGTCAAAAAATCGGTTGATTCTCATGCAAATTCGGACAGAAATTCCGTAAAACGTTGACAAAAAACAGGAAATCTCGAATATTTGTCAACCTTCTTTTCTTTGATAGATTTGCCAAACCGGTCAATGTGATTATCCATACTACCAGATAATCTTTGCGCCGATGCGCTCCATGTCTTCCATGTTTACTCTCTGAATTTCTTCCGTCTGAGAAGAGCAGCATTTTTCTATGACAATAGTTTCATAATCCAGCGCAATAGCGTCGTAGCAAGTGGTTCTGATACAGTTTGGCGTGGTTGTTCCAATCAGTACCACCGTCTCTATCTGCAGGCGGCGAAGAATCAAATCCAACTCTGTCTGAAAAAATCCGCTCCATCTGGGTTTAATAATCTGGTAATCCGATGGCTCCGCTATAAGACCCTCCGCCAGTTCCTCGCTGTTTATGCCCACAGAACCGGGCGCCATGGTGCAGCCGCCCTTTTCCCAAGCCTTTCTTCTTGTAAATTCTACATCGCTTCCGTCAGGGCGATACTGTCTTCGTACCCAAAATACCGGCGCGCCTGCGGCCCTTGCTTCCGCAATGACCTCTGCGCAGGCGGGTACTGTCGCCTTTGCCCCTGCGATGCAGTGGACCGCGCCAGGTTCTACAAATGCCTTCTGCATATCGATGACAATCAATGCCGTTTTCTTATGAAATAGCCCCATGGCCGCTGTCCTCCAATTCTTTGCTTTCCTGTTTCTGCTGCATTTTATGATCCCCATACATAGACACCATTGAGCTTGCCAGTATCAGTCCGATTCCCGCTATCATAGCCGCCGGAATTTCCTCTCCCAGCACGATTGCCGCCGCAGCTGCTGCCAGCACCGGTTTGAAGAAAAATACCATGGACGCTTCCTGTGCCGACACGTATTCCATGGCCATAAAATAGGAAGCATAGCCCATACCGGTAACAAAGAGGGCTACGTACAGGAAGTAAAGCAGGTTCCCCGCGTTATACCCTTCCAAAAATGGAATGTTCGCAAAAGTCCCAAGACCATGACTCTCCAAAAATGCGCCGATGCTGCCGACATGACTCAGCGCTGCGAAAACCATCATCTCGATACTTCCAAAAAGAAAACTGCCGCAGGTCAGGGCGATGCCGCCCAGCTTCTGGCTTTCCTTTTTCCCCAGAACGCCGTAAAGGGCAAATGTCATTGCGGAAATCATGACGAAAGCAACACCCGCCACATTGAGTCCCGGGTGCCACGGCTGTACAATACAGATGACCCCCAGCAAATCTCCGATTACCGCCGCCAGCTTGTGCTTAAGCAGCGCTTCTTTTAAAATAATCACCGCAAATATGGTGACAAAGAGCGGATTGCTACTGAACAGTACCGCCACTTTGGACGCTTCAATATGTAAAATCGACAGCTGATAGAATGTCATACTGATCAGCACGCCAATGAGTCCCAGCACGACAAACCACTTGATATCGGTTCCTGTAATGCGCTGATTTCTCTTGCGAAGACCCGATATTGCAAAAGGCAGCAGAACAATACCGCCCACCAGAAATCTTCCCATAGTAATCTGGATGGGATGAAATTCTCCCGCTGACATTTTCAGAACAATTTCCATAGAACTGAACAGAATCGTCGCTACAAAAATACAGATATATCCTTTTCTCTTATCCATGATTCCCTCCTATATCGAAAAAATCTTCCCGAATCATTATAGACCTGCTTGATGTGAAAATCAATAGCAGGTGACTGCAAAATTCTCAGTCAATCCAGCCACTTCAGCAGCAATCCAGTGCGTCAATACCGCCTAAAACAAAGAGCCGCCCCATCCCGCTGATTCAAAGAATCAGCAGAGGCGGCAGCTCCCATATGATTTCAGTTTAGTTTCATTACTTCCACAGATCCGTATTGTCCAGTCCGATATCCCTTGCTTTAAACACAGGGTTCTTTCCTTCCCTTCTCTGTTCAACATAGTTGTTTAGCGCGCGGATTGCAATACCGCCCAGACAGAACATAGCGATAATATTTACAATAGCCATGCCGCCCATGATGATATCCGCCAGATTCCATGCCAGCTGCAGATTGGAGTTGGCGCCGATGAAAACCATCAGTACCGCAAGAATGCGGAATACCGTCATAAAGGTCTTGCTCTCGCTGATAAATTTGATGTTGGCCTCCGCGTAGAAATAGTTGCCGATGAGAGATGTAAAGGCAAAGAGCGCTACCGATACAGTAATAATGCCTACTCCGACCTCTCCAAACATGGATTTTACAGATGCCTGTACCAGCGGAATACCGTTGAGCTCCCCACCGACGGTGTACTGCTTCGTACAAAGTACAATAAATACCGTCGTCGTACAAATAATCAGTGTATCAATGAACACGGAAATCACCTGCACCAGTCCCTGCTTTACCGGATGGCTTACATCAGCTGCCGCCGCGGCGTTCGGCGCAGAACCCATGCCGGCCTCATTGCTGAACAGCCCTCTCTTCACGCCCCAGACCATGCAGGATCCCGCAAAGCCGCCGAAGATTGCCTCAAAGTCAAAAGCCTCTTTAAAAATCATTGCAAAGATTGCCGGCAGATCTCCCACGTGGACAATGGTAATGATGATTCCTATCAAAATATACACGGATGCCATAATCGGCACCAGCACAGAGGAGACCGTACTGATCTTGTGCGCGCCACCGAAGAACAAAACAGCGGAAACTGCCGCCAGGATTACACCCGTAATCAAAGCTGCCGTCCCATAGCTGGCTCCGGCATAATGCTCCAGCGAAGAAGCGATATTGTATGCCTGCAGTCCGTTAAATCCAAAGGCAAAGGTCAAAATCAGAAGAACGGCAAAGATAACGCCCAGCCATCTGGCTTTCATCGCTCTTTCAATATAGTAAGCCGGGCCACCTTTGAAAATTTCCCCGTCTTTCTGTTTATAAATCTGCGCCAATGTAGATTCGATAAAAGCTGATGCCGCGCCCACGATAGCCATAATCCACATCCAGAATACCGCGCCGGGGCCGCCCGCCACAATTGCCGTTGCAATTCCCGCGATGTTGCCGGTTCCTACACGGGATGCCGTTGCAATCATCAATGCCTGAAAAGAGGAAATACCTCCATCATGGCTTTTTTCCATTAAAACTCTGATTCCTTCCGGAAACAGTCTGAGCTGAACAAATTTCGTCCTGACCGTAAAGAAAAGTCCGGCCACAATCAGCGCCCAGAATAACAAGTTACTGTACATCCAGCCGTCAATAACATCTGAAATTGAAACCAGTGATTCCATCAATTTTTGCATTGCTCGTTCTCTCCTTTAGTTAATAATGGTAATTATATTTATTATCCTATATGTTATAATACACAGTGGCATTTTATCACAAAAAAAGAACACTTTCAAGAAAATGTTCTTTTTTGTATTTTGTTCTCCTAATTAATTCGCTGAATTACTCCCCTCTGCAGGTAAGCCTTATTGCATCCGTTTCTTACCAGCCAGATTTTAATATATTCGGGTCTTAACTTGTGCTGGTCGTCGTTATCATCCCAAACCTTAGTCACCTTGATGTCTCTCAATTCCTTACCGTCATCAGGACGACCGATAATCACATCGCCGTTGCTGCTTTCTGAACGATTTCCGCGCAGCATGCCAGGTGTAGCCCGCAAAAGACGTTTCGCCGTCTTCCATAGCTTCAGCCTTAATAACGTCTACCACACTGTTTGCACTGAGGAACAAATTAAATCATTAGCGCCGCTATCCGCACCGCTGATGTTTTTAATGTTTTCGCAGCCTCGCTGCTGTCCTGTACTGCAGTGTCCATACCCGCTTCACTGTCATCCTCTGTAAGCGCTTCGTTTTTTTCCTCTTCTGCAAAATTTTCGCCTTCAGAATTTTCTTCTGTCAAAGTTCCACTGCCGTCAGACGTTTCTTCTGTAAGCAGAGCTGCATGTTCTGAATCCTCCGATTCAAAAGCCGCGGCCTGCATCGTAGATACCGAAAGAAGCATTGCCACTGTGAGTCCAATTACAATGATTCGTTTTCTATTCTTCAGATTCAACCGCACAGCAGATCTTCATTTTACCCAGAATTCACTTGTGCATATTTTAGGCAATTATGTCGATTATATGCACAGTGGTGTGCATATTTTAAGGATTTCCCAAGAAAATATGCACAACATCGTACATATTTTAAGACTTTTCCCGAATATATGTAATTCGCGCACTCCGCCTCATTACAGCCGTCTTGCTACCGCCTTTTCGCGAAGCTTTTTACGAAGCACCAGGAACGTAATCAGGTGCGCCGTCGCCGTAACACCCCAGGTCACCGGATAGGTGATGTAAAGCATCTCCAGCGTATGGAACTGCGGCATTTGAAACAGTGTCGTAATCCACAAAATTCTCAGACCGCAAACGCCTACCAGCGAAACCAGCATCGGCATGACAGAGTAGCCCATGCCGCGCAGTGCGCCCACCATAACATCCATGGCGCCGCAAAGGGCATAGGTCGGTGCAATAATCCGCATTCTGCGCATCCCTGCCGCAACCACCGCACCGCTGGAAGAATAAATCCCCAGAAGGAACGGCGCAAATGCCAGTTCTAAAAGTCCTGTAATCAAGCCGATTCCGATAGCGCACATCTCACCTCTTGTCAGAATCTTATCGATTCTGCTGATACGTTTCGCCCCCACATTCTGACTGGTAAAGGAAATCGTCGCCTGATAAAAAGCATTCATCGGGAAATAAATAAAATTCTCCACGTTGCTGGACGCTGAGTTTCCCGCTACGATAGTCGCGCCGAAAGAGTTGATAGACGACTGAATCATCACGTTAGTCAGTGAGAAAATCATGCCCTGTACTCCCGCAGGAAGTCCGATTTTTACAATAGCAATCAGCTTGTCTCCATGAATGCGCAAATCCCGCAGTATCAGTTTCATGGCACCTTCTTCTTTCCGCATACAATTTATAATTAAAACAGCAGAAACCCACTGTGAAATCGCAGTTGCCGCGCCGACACCCGCAACATCCATCTGCATCGGAATCACAAAAATCAGATTGAGTACTACATTGATGACGCCGGAGAGACCCAGATAATACATCGGTCTCTTCGTATCGCCAACGGCCCGCAAAATAGACGCGCCGAAGTTATAGACCATAACCCCAGTCATACCGAGAAAATATACGCGCAGATAAAGAGCCGCAAGATCCACAACCTCATCCGGTGTTTTCATCCAGATCAAAATCTGCCTTGAACCTAAAATTCCTATCACGGTCAGCAAAACGCCGCTGACAAGACTGAGTGCAATGGCTGTATGTACGGTCTCTTTCAAAGCCTCATTGCGCCGCGCGCCGTAATATTTTGCTGCCATGACATTAGCGCCGATGGAAAGACCGATAAAAAGGTTCACCAGAAGGTTAATCAGCGCCGTGGTAGAACCCACCGCCGCCAGCGAATGATCTCCCGCAAAGCGTCCCACCACAATAATATCCGCAGCATTAAACAGAATCTGCAAAATGCTGGAAAACATTAAAGGAAGAGAGAACCTGAGCATTTTTTTCAGCACCGGTCCTCTCACCATATCCATTTCAAAACTTTTCTTCTCTGTCATACTTCCTCTCCTATCGCTAATATTAAATTATATGCCTTTCCATTTAAAAAGCAATAGAGAAGTTGCATTAAATTTGTTTTATTTTGTAATCAGAAAATACTGATTTTCCTTATGTACACCGCCAAATGCCGGTTCCAGTTTCTGTCTGATTGCCGCAAGTCCCGGGTCGTCCACAAGCCGTGCGCTGCGCATGCAGCGCTTTACACAGGCGAGACAGCCGATACATTTGGACTGGTCCGCTTCAAAGCCTGCGGCATCATCAATGGCGCCGGCAGGACATATCCGCGCGCAAAGACCGCACTCGCTGCACCGCTCTGTGGCAACAGTCTTCATCGGCAGCCGTTTTCCCTCTTTATACGGGCGATTCCCCGGAATTTCCAAAGGCTCAAATACCGCACTGCTAAGACCCGCCGCAATCTTTGCCGCAAAATCCGCTGCTTCAGAAAGATCGTCTTCTGTCGGCCTTCCTCCTGCCAGTTTATCAGAGTAAGTATGCTCTGATAGCCATGCTGCCGCAGCAATACCAACGAAACCATTGGCTTCACAGATATCCTTTGTCTCAAGTAGCGCATCGTCGAATTCCCGGTTTCCGTAGGTTACCGTGAAAATCGCCGGCGTCTTCTCTCCAGTGATATTGCCGTAGAGTTTTTCCGGATAAAGAGGCAGCCTTCCCGCATAAACCGGCGCTCCAAAGATAACCAGATCATCCGGTCCGAAATGATATTTTTCAGCGCGCGCCTTGGCATTTGTCAGGTCAATTACCGTAAAGTCCCCATCCAGTGCCTTCGCCGCTGCTTCCACGTATTTTTTTGTCCCACGGGTCGGGCTAAAATAAATCGCTGTTACTTTCTTCATTTAAAAAAATCTTCCTCCCGCAAAATTCTGCCTTTTTCCGCTATGATAAATTGATGGTCCCACCTGCCGCCTACCAGTTTTTCCAGCAAAAGATTACTGCCCGGCACATGGCAAACTGGACAGTCAATCAGCGCCGCATTGCGCGCTGCCGCATCCAGATACACCGGCGCATAGCTGTCGTACGCACCGGTATCAATAATATCTACGCTGCGGTACGAATCAAACCAGATATCAAAAATTCGCATGCCCTTTTTCTCGCCATATCGGTCTATCAGAGAATCATGAATGCTTTCGATAGACAAATCTCCCTGAACTTTGTCGGTCAAATAGAGATGTCCGCCCTCTTTCAGATTTGGAAACCATTTATCATCGGTGTGCAGAAGCAGGGTAATACAGTCGTCTACTTTCGGCATAACCAATTTCACCGGCATAGGTCTTTCCGCGACAGACCCACCGCAGTGTCCCATAGAAAGAAGTACCAAATCCACATCCTCTGGCAGTGTTTCCAGCGTCTCAAAGAGCTTCGCCCGCATGTCCTTAGGCTCCGCGTGAAGTTTGCTGTCCAGTTCAATGACCGGATAGTCCGTTCCCTCTTTCTCCTGCGCTGCCTTCACATGGTCGCTCATATTGCTGCAGGTAATCAATACAGTGCTCATGATTATGATTCCGCTTTTCCTGTGATAATCCACGGTGCCGGCTGCACATCAAAGGCATTCTTTGCGTTGAGTCTGGATACAGCCACCTGAATCACCTCGGCCTCTTTGATTCCGTTAGCTTCCAAAATGCCTCTCATGGCGCCTGCCACGCTCAAATCCAAAGTATAAATAACCAGATTCATCTGCGGATTTAAAGAAAGGAGGAATTTAATTTCCTGCTCCATGCTGGCAGAAGCGACCAGAAATGCCACCGACGGAATCGGATAATTCTCAAAAGTCTCTCCGTCCACATGGTCTGTAATCTTCATATTGCGCAGGTCAAAATACGCCATATTGTCCATCATGGCATCTCTGTTGCGGTGATTGTATTCCACTGCGATGACAGTTCCCTCACTTGCCATAAAAGCGGCCTCAATGGCAAGACTTTCACCGCCGATGACACACACAGTATCTTCTCTTGCAATTTCCATCTTGCTCAAAATAATGGAACGCACCTCGCTGCCCACGCCTCTTCCGGAATCCTTGCGGAAGTTCAGATTGTCCATGCCCATCTTATATGTATTGCGGGAATTAGGATTTACCACCAGCATACCCGCAGAAGCGTTGATACCGCGGTTAATCATATCGCAAACCTTATCGTGCTTAATGGGTCCTTCCGGGGCGGAGCCTTCGTTGTACCAAACTTCACAGTCGCCAAGGCCCGCATTCCACATATGATAGAAAATTTCCGCATCTCCCGCTTCCATAAACGCAAGAACCGCCTTATGAGCCTCTACCGTAGGAATCAGATTCTTGTTCCGCTTGGTAATGTCCATCATCTTAATCTGCTCTAAATCAATGGGTGTATGATCTGCAAAGTACTGCAGCCAAGATAAAATAATTTCATTGGTGAAAAGTTGTTTTTCCATAGCATTCCGTCCTTTCTGTCTGCTCGGCGTTATTCTTTATTTTATCATGAATCACAGGTGTTTTCAAGAAAGCCGCTCTTACTTTCTATCATGCTTACTTTCTATCACTGAAAGCGATGGACATAGTTCCATCCCCTTCAATCTCTATCCGCATATTTTTCGCGAAACGATTACGCATTTCCTTCTGGGCCGATTCCGTTAAGCCCGCTCTGGTATCCCGCCATATCTCTTCAAGCAGAGTATCCAGATTCATAGAAAAGGCGGCATCCAGACGCTTTCTCATCTCTCTGTAAATCGCCGTCTCCCGCAGTTCATCGGAGATATCCATAGGAAAATCTTCCAGGAAACAATAGAAAATGTTATCTTCTGCCAGAATCTGCCGCATATGCGGACTGCACTGCTCCCGTTCCATCATCACTAAAAATCTCGCCTCCGGCACAGCGCTGATCAGTCCCCAGTAATCCGAATCACTGGATACCAGAATAAAAGAATCCGTCTGATTCTGAAAAAACTCTCTGCAGGTTCCCGCAGTCAGCGCAATATCAAGAAGAGATTTCTTTTCCAGCACACGTTTAGTCATAATCTGTTCAATTGGAATTGAAAAACTTTCTCCAATAAAGTCCCACGCCACCGTCGTATTCACATCATTATACAATATGATTTTGTTCACCGTCTGCAAAAGCGACTCCTCCAAATCGTAAAGAGCCGCATACAGGTGATACGGGTTTACATTTTCACAATCGACTACAATTGCTGTTTTTTCTGCATTTCTTAAAAAATCATCGATGCGCTGTCTCGTATCATCCGCGATTTCAGACACTCTGCAGCCTTCCGTAAAAGTATCCTGATTTCTCCTATAGAGCATCGATAAGAATTTGTAATCATTTCCCAGAATATTACTCTCACTCCATGTCGCCCAGTTTATGTAAGCCTGATAAGGATATTTGATTCTATTCTCGTAATAAATCTGAGAGGACACCTTGCATCCATTTTCTGTCAAGCCGCCGGGCATCACGAAGATATCCCGCAGATAATCCCACTTCAGCCAATCCGGAAAAAAACCTTTGCAGTTGTTGATTCGATCCTGTATCAGGCGGTTGATTTCAATAAGCCGCTCTACCAGCGTCCTTCCATAGGGCAGCACAATGCCGTCATCCCGCAGTCTGTTAAAGCATCCCTGGGGGATATATTCCTCAGACATATTCTCTAAAAGCATATTCTCATAGCGCATCAGCTCATTGATTTTCTTGAAATTCATCAGAATGGAAGTGCGTACCATACATAAGTTGCGGACAATTCGCGCCGATTTCTGCTTATTTAAATCCTCATAAATTTCTTTAAGGAAAATTCTGCTTTCCATCTCTTCCGGCCAAAAATACTGTTCAAAGATGCCGATCAGATAAGCTGTCTTGCTGGCAATCACATGGGTACTCCTTGTACTATAGTTTAAATCCCCGTTCATCTCTAATTCCTCCTTTTAAATTGTAATTAATAGATATGATCCTATGTATTCATTATAACATAGTTTGTTCTTGGTTAAAATAGGAATTTTCGGAATATAACCTCTTTTCCATATACGTGTCATATACGCTAAGAGCCTCCGCCATTTGGCGGAGGCTCTTAGCTGCGATATCTAATTAAGAAAGAACGTTCAAAAGAAATTATTTTGTGTAACCCTATCTCCTTTTGACAAGTTTAGTATAGCAAGAAAATGTGACAGTTCTGTTAAGAACTCGTATTGCTTCTATGTCGTTTCAGTTACGAAATTGTTAATCTTCGCGTTTTCACATTACACTGCGCTGTCTTCAATCAGAACTCCTGTCTCCATAGGATACTTCCCCTTAATCTCGCTCAGCTGCTTAAAGTGCGGCTGCTGCGTATGTACCTTCTGCGCCTGTCTGCTCTCCCACTGCTCCCACAGAAGAATCTGGTTCTCCGAATCGGCAGGATAATAATAGGCGTATCTGATACATCCATCCTCCGCCAGGGATTTTTCTATGACGCCGCAAGCCTTCACTTCCTCGTAAAAAGCGTCTCGCGCTGCTTTATCTTTCAGCGTGTATGTTACGTAAAAATTTGTCATGCTGTAATGCTCCTTTCATAATTATAACAAAAAACTTTTCAATTGTTATTTATTTTACAACTACAATTAAATACACTCGAAACATCGTATCTTTTTAAAATTCATGCAAAGCAACCTTCCAATTTCTCTTTTCCTTACCCGCTGCATACGCTATAATAGAATCAAATCAAATCTCGGAGGACTTGACTTTATCATGGAAATTATAGAATCTTATTTGACAGAGAGCGCCTGCTTTTTAGAGGGTGAAACAATAGAAGTAAAAGGACTCATGCTCCATTCTGTGGGCTGCGCCTATCAGCAGCCTTTTTACTTTATGAAAAAATGGAACCACCCGGAATGTCAGGAAGCATGCGTTCACGCGTTTATCGACGGTACAGACGGAAAAATTTATCAGACACTGCCGTGGAATCACCGCGCCTGGCACTGCGGCGGTTCTTACAACGGCACCCACATCGGCGTGGAAATGTGCGAGCCTGCCTGCCTCTCTTACACCAGCCAGTTCGGATTCACCTGCGAAAACAGAGAAGAGGCTCTCGCCTGCGCAAAGCTGACCTATGATACTGCCGTAGAGCTCTTCGCATGGCTTTGCAGCAAATACGGATTAGATCCGCTAGCAGACGGCGTCATCGTCTCCCACTATGAAGGCTATCTTCGCGCTGCAGCCTCAGACCACGAGGATCCCGAACACTTCTGGCAGGGGCTTGGCACCAGCTACACCATGGACGGATTTCGCCGCGATGTAAACGCAGCGATGCAAGCGTAAAACTTATTCAGCCGTCTCCAATCTGTCCCTTTTCCTATCTTTTCAGGCGCAAAAGGGGAGGCATATTGCGTTCTACCTTCCATAAACACAAAACCCCATCTTGCGATGGGGTTTGTTGTTTCGATACATCTCTGATTAACGCTTGGAGAACTGGGAAGCTCTTCTTGCCTTTTTCAGACCGTACTTCTTTCTTTCCTTCATTCTTGGGTCTCTTGTTAAGAATCCAGCAGCTTTCAAAGGAGCTCTGAAAGCGTCCTTGTCAGCCTGGCAAAGAGCTCTGGAGATACCGTGTCTCAGCGCGCCTGCCTGACCTGTGAAACCGCCGCCTGCTACTGTAGCAATTACATCGAATTTGCCTTCGCAGCCTGCAACTTCAAAAGGTCTTCTTACTTCTCTCTTAACGATTTCCATTCCGAAGTAATCTTCTAAGTCTTTCTTGTTTACAGTGATTTTTCCAGTTCCAGGGATTAATCTAACTCTAGCAACTGAATGTTTTCTTCTACCTGTTCCTTGGTATTGTAATTTTGCCATTGTCTATTCCTCCCTTTCCTTAGATTTCCAAAGTTTCCGGCTTCTGTGCACCATGTGCGTGCTCAGGGCCTGCGTAAACTTTTAACTTCTTAAACATCTGTCTGCCCAGTTTTCCATCAGGAAGCATGCCTTTTACTGCGTGCTTGATGATTTCTTCCGGTTTCTTTGCCTGTAACTTTTCGAAAGTGATTTCTCTCAGACCACCTGGATATCCAGTGTGTCTCTTGTAAACCTTTTCTTTTCTCTTTTTGCCGGTTACTTCTACTTTCTCAGCGTTGATTACGATTACGTAGTCACCACAGTCAACGTGCGGAGTGTAGATTGGCTTGTTCTTTCCTCTCAGAACAGAAGCAACTTCAGATGCCAGTCTGCCGAGAGTCTTGCCTTCTGCATCGACAACGTACCATTTACGTTCTACTTCTGCAGGTTTTGCAATGTAAGATTTCATTGTCTCTTCCTTTCTACCTACTGAGATACCTTCTCACAGTATCGTGTTCGGTTCTGCCTACTGGGATTTGATTAAATCTGTTTCGGCATAACTAAAACTAACTTTTAGCTTGCAGCGCTGCCGAACCTTACCTGGTTCTACGCATGCAAATCGTCTGTGAAAACACAGTGCAGAACTATTATAAAGCATTAAGCAAGTAATTGCAACATTTTTTTGCATTGATTCTTTGACGCCGAAAAGAATCTTGGCTCTCAGACAAGACTCTTAACCCAAATTCGTATTTCCCGGTAAAAATGTATAAGCGTTTTGGTTTCGATTTGATTCCCATCAGCATCGAGCTTACGCAGCACGTAAGGTTAAAGAAAAAGGCATTAAATTCTTACGTTAAGCGCAAGTCTCATGGATAAAATTCACCCAAAAAGGTTGTTTCTGCGGGTCTAAACTGAGTTGCCGCTCACCCTCACCGCTTTTCACCCAATGCTGTTATACATTTTTTTAGGATTCTTTGATTTTCGGTTAAGATTTTGAGATTGACTTATACACTTTTTTCGGAAAAAGCCATTTTAGGTTAAGATGCTGCCAATCATGGAATCAAGTCGGTCAAGCCCAAAATAGTGCAGCAAATCCCGGCTCCATATAAAACTTGATACAAACCCAAATTTTTTGTTGCATTTTATTTACATTTATTGTAAAATATTCCTATAACATACATTAAAGGAGAGGGGTACGATGAGCTACATTGAATTAACGCAGCAGGACATCACACTGCAGCAAAAGCTTTTACACCAGTATCAAACAGCACTTAAAAATCTTCCCAAGGGAAAGCTGACCTACAAAACAATCAATGGCAAGATTTATTATTACTGGATTGACGCTGCAAAGAAGCAACATTACATTCAAACTAAAAACGCACGGCTTATTTACGATTTAAAATATCGTCGCTTCTTAGAAGAATCTATCCGAAGAATCCAACAGAATCTGCATATACAGAAAAAGCTCCTAAAGAACTATGCGCCTTATGATCCGCAAACAATTCAGCAGAGTCTTCCAAAAACTTACTCCGATTTGATTCTTCCTGTAAACATACAGACAACTTCTGCAGCAGGACCTGTTTTAAAACCTGATTACCGTCCGGAAGGTCTGACGTTTTCCACTTCCTTCGGCACATACATGCGCTCTAAATCAGAAGTTATCATTGCCGAATTAATGCACGCCGCAAAAATTCCGTTTCAGTACGAACCGAAGCTTCGTCTTCAAACGCCGGACGGCCGCTGGATTACCTGCCGCCCGGATTTTGAAATTACGCCGCCTTTATGCGATGAGATTTACTGGGAACATGCAGGACTTTTAAATAACGAGAACTATCGAAACAACTTCTTTAAAAAAATTGCGGTCTATCACCACAACAATATCGCCATGCCTAAAAATCTAATTATCACAATGGATAACCCCGACGGCACATTGGATGTTGCTGCTATTGATCGGATTATCAAAGGTCAGCTTCTCCCACTCTTTTCGAATAGTTAACCCAAATTTGCATTTTCCGTAAAAAATGTATAACCAGCCAGTCGAGACTTCCCTTTGAAAAGGAATTCACGCTACAAAATTACAAAAAATAAACCGAAAATCCAGAAAATCTCTCCTTTCACCAGCAAAATACCTGCTGTTCGCGATAGGAGTTATACACATTTTAGCGATTTTCTGAATCTCGGTTAAGATTTCACAACTTCCTTATACACAAGATTAATCTTTTCTGATTTTGGGTTAAGATTTACGTTGCTGCCGCCTGACTGTTCCATCAGCTCTCACAGCGCCAGCAGCAAGCAGTCTTATTCAAACAGCGGTGTAGAGAAATATCTCTCTGCAGTATCCGGCAGAATGGTAACCACAGTTTTACCTTTACCCAGTTTTTCTGCCAGTTTCAAAGCCGCCGCTACGTTGGTGCCGCTGGAAATACCGCACATGAGTCCCTCTTTTCTGGCCAAATCTTTTGCAGTCTGCAGGGCCTCTTCATCGGAAACGATATAAATATCATCATAAATGCTCTGATTGAGCACCGCCGGAATGACACCATCGCCAATTCCCATCTGAATATGCGTGCCCACCGTGCCGCCTGCCAAAATCGCCGCATTCTGCGGTTCTACTGCCCAAATTTCAATCTGCGGATTGAGGGCCTTCAGTGTTTCTCCGATACCGGTAATCGTGCCGCCGGTGCCGATACCTGAGCAGAAGCCGTCAATTGGACCTGCCACCTGCTCCAAAATCTCAAGGCCGGTATGATGGCGATGCACCATAGGATTTGCTTCATTTTCAAACTGCTGCGGCACGAAGACTTTCGGATTTTCTGCCGCCATCTGATTTGCTTTCTGTACACATTCCTCAATACAGTCTCCGATATTTCCTGCATCGTGGACTAAAATCACCTGCGCGCCGTAATGTTCCACCAAAAGACGACGTTCCTGACTGACAGAGTCCGGCATGATGATAATCGTTTCGTAACCCTTTACCGCCCCTACGAGAGCCAGGCCGATTCCCTGATTTCCGCTGGTCGGCTCTACGATAACGGAATCCGGCTGTAAAATGCCGTCTTCTTCCGCTTTTGTAATCATATTGTAGGCAGTCCTGGTCTTCACCGAACCGCCCACATTGAGTCCCTCAAATTTTACAAGCACTCGTGCTCCTTCCGGGCTTACCATCTTGTTCAACTGAATCATCGGGGTTTCCCCCATGGCATCTAACACATTTTTGTATATCATGATGTAACTCCTATTCAAAAACTATTTATTCAGTATATCACAAAAACAAGCATTTGTCACTTTTCTTTGACAGAAGCTGTGATATGTGCTATAGTACTTATGAAAATAAAATAAGACAGTTCGTGACCATCCTGTCTATAAACAAAACTACGGAACTAAAGTCAACATTGATATGGTGATTATCATTTTAATGTGCCTGCAGATTCTGTAGGCGCATTTTTTGTTCCGGGAAAGGACAAAAAATGGAACGCTATTCCATCATTTCTGACAAAAATCCCCGGGAGATTGTTCTTCTTCGGGGCAGCGGCTGCAAATGGCGCAGATGCAGATTCTGCGATTACCATCTGGATTTTTTCAAAGACGAAGCCGCTAACTTCGACCTTAACCAAGAAGTGCTCGCAAATGTTACAGGTCTTTATCACAAGCTGGAGGTAATCAATTCCGGCAGCATCTGTGACCTGGACAGCAATACCATGGCACAAATCAAGGAAATCTGCCGCACAAAGGACATTCAGCAGGTCCACTTTGAATGCCACTGGACTGACCGCAGCTGTATCAAAACCCTCCGGGAAGACTTCGCGGTCTCAGGCATATCTCTTAAATTCAAAATCGGCGTAGAAACCTTCGATGCACTGTTCAGAGAATCCTACCTCGTGAAAGGCATTGACGAAGCCAATCCTGCAAAAATCGCGGAGGACTTTGACGAGTGCTGTCTGCTCTTCGGTATTCCGGGGCAAACGGCAGAATCCATGAGCGCCGATATTGAAACGGGACTAGCTTATTTTGAGAGGGTCTGCGTCAACATTATGGTAGAAAATTCCACCGCCATAAAACCAGACCCCGGCATCATTGATATTTTCGCGAAAACAATCATGCCAGAATATCTGCACAATCCCCGTGTAGACATTTTAATGAACAATACAGACTTCGGAGTAGGAGGTAAATCCAATGCATAATGAACTCGTTTTAATCCTCAGCTTAATCTGCATTTACACAGCAGTAGTCTTGTTTTATAAACTTTTCGGAAAGACCGGCCTCTATATGTGGACCGTTGTTGCAACCATCGCAGCCAATATCGAGGCGCTGATTCTGGTAGATGCCTTCGGCATGGAGCAGACCCTGGGCAATATCCTCTTTGCATCCACCTTTTTAGTCACCGATATTTTGAGCGAAACCGAGGGGCGCAAATACGCGAACACTGCCGTAAAAATCGGCATCTGTGTCAGCATTGTCTTTGTACTGATTTCTCAGTCCTGGTTTCTTTACACCCCAAATGGCAATGACTGGGCGATGCCGTCCATTCAGTCGGTATTTTCCAATACACCGAGACTTATGCTGGTGAGCATTGCAGTATACGGCATCGTGCAGATGTTCGACGTCTGCGCTTATCATCTGATTTGGAAACGCACTGAGAAAATTTTCGGGGACAGCCAGAAAGGTCTTTGGCTTCGCAATAACGGCTCCACCCTGCTGTCCCAGCTGATGAACACAGTACTCTTTACCTTCGGCGCCTTTGCCGGCGTACATAGCTTTTCCACGCTGATTCACATCTGCATGTCCAGCTATGTGATTTTCATCTTTACCAGCATTTTGGACACCCCGGCAGTCTATCTGGCGCGTCATCTGAAGCAGAAAATCCGCATTTCCGAGCTATCGTAGCCCTTGAAATTGCAATGTTTTTCGCGCATTGCATGCAATATATTATTTCAAATAATCCATTTAGGTTTTTTACAAAAAAAATCACCTAAAAACCCTTGACAAATCTGCAAAAAACGGTATTATAATTACCATATGAACTGCAGATTTTCTGTGAACAATATATTTTATGTAATAAGCAAATACCTATAACAAATTATAATAAAGTCCTAATCCAAAGAAAAAACGGTGAGTCAATTCTCACCGTTTTTTCTTTCTATCAATCAATTTACTGCCAGCTGATTTTAATCTTTTTTCTATGTTTCTTATTCTTTCCGCTGCGCTTGCCGCTCTCCCTGTTGAGAACCCTGCCGCACAGGCTGGTAAACTTATATACGTAGCGGAACAGACCCTCTGTTGCAATGAGGAACACCACCAGCAGCATCATCGCCTGGGTGGAAATCTCGTCGATACCGAAGAAGCTCTTTTGGAAGAAGAAGCAGTACGCCATTCCCAAAAGCATCACCGCAATCAGAGCTACATGGAAAAAGTTGGTTGGTTTTGCCACTTTTCCTAAAATCATAAAGCCAACCAGTCCGACCAGAATGGTGCATGACGTGGAAATGCAGTCCGGATTGATGTCAAATACCTGCCCGAAGATGACCAGCGAACTGACGCTGACGAAGGTGGTAAGCCCCGCCGGCGTCGCCATGCGAAAGACCTTTCCGAAGAAGGTGCCAGTAATCTTATCATGATTGGGCTCCAGGGACAGCACAAAGGACGGCGCGCCGATAGTAAACATGGTAATCAGCGTCAGCTGTGACGGCGTCAGCGGATAAGACAGCACATTGATAATGGAAAAGAGTGCCAAAAGCAGCGAGAAAATATTCTTCGTCAAGAACAGACTGGCAGTCTTTTCGATATTATTTACTACACGTCTTCCTTCCGCCACCACCGACGGCATCTTTGAGAAGTCAGAATCCATCAGCACCAGCTGGGCTGCATTGGAAGCCGCTTCACTTCCCGAAGCCATTGCAATAGAACAATCGGCATCCCGCAGGGCCAGAATATCGTTGACACCGTCTCCCGTCATACCGACAATCTTCCCCTGCTTTTTCAGGGCTTTCACGAACATGCGCTTCTGCTCCGGCGTGACTCTGCCGAAGACCGTATATCTCTCCACCGCCTCAAAAATCGCCCGCTCGTTGACAAGCTGTCTCGCGTCGATGTACCTGTCTGCATTTTCAATGCCGGCCTCCAGTGCCACATTGGAAACCGTCACCGGATTATCCCCGGATATGACCTTGACTTCCACTCCGTTTTCCGCAAAATATGTAAAAGTCTCTTTGGCGGATTTACGGATAGGGTTGGTCAGATAAACAAGTCCCAAAAGCCTCGTTCTGCCGCTTAACGGCTGTCCGTCAGGTACTGCCTCCGTCTGCGCAAATGCCAGCACACGATAGCCCTGCTCACTGACTCTGGTAATTTCTTCCTCATACTGCGAAAAAGACTCCCGCAGCACAAACTCAGGCGCGCCCAGCACAAAATTGCCGTCTTCGTAGCTGGCGCCGCAATATTTATATTTAGAGGAAAATCCGCACACGCTGAGGGTTGCTCTTCCCGAACGTTCTGTAAAATATGCCTGCATCGCTGCCATAGTAATGTTGTCCGGATTCTGGGCATATGCCAAATCTCCTATAAGGCGCCGCAGGTCATCATCGGTGATGCCGCCATAAATCCGCTGTACTTTAGCGACCTTCATCTCGTTTTCAGTGATTGTGCCCGTTTTATCTACGCAAAGGACATTGACCCGCGCCAGCGTCTCAATGCACCGCATATTCTGCACCAGCACGTCCTGTTTTGCAAGGCGCATGGCGCTGACTACCATGGCGATACTTGCCGTCATGTAAAGTCCCTCCGGAATCATGCCCAAAATCGCGGCAACCATAGAAGTCACACTATGCCTGAATCCATCCTCCAGAATAAAATACTGCTGGGTCAAAAGAATCAGTCCAACAGGAATGATGATAATTCCCACCATTTTTACAAGCTTGTCCAGAGATTTAATCATCTCCGACTGTTCTCCATGCTTGTCTTTGGTCGCTTCAATGGTCAGCTTGGAAATGTAGGACTCTCTGCCCACCGCTGTCAGCTTTGCCGCACAGGTTCCCGAAACTACAAAACTGCCGGACAAAAGCTGTGAATCGGTGGTCTTGGTAATCTCATCGGACTCACCGGTAATCAATGCCTCATTGACCTGCACGCTGCCGTCAATCACCACGGCGTCCGCCGGTATCTGACTGCCTGCCCGCAAAATAATCACATCGTCTAATACCAATTCCTCTACCGGCCGTTCCACTTCCTTCCCATCGCGAAAAACGTGGGCCTTGGGCATTTTCAAAAGTTTCAGCTTATCCAGGGTCTTTTTCGATTTGATTTCCTGGGCAATGCCGATTGCCGTATTGGCAAAGACCACAAGCATAAAGGTCAAATCCTTAAAAGACCCTACTACGATCAAAAGCACCGCAAGTACCGTAAAAATCAAGTTAAAATAAGTAAATACGTTGCTTTTTATAATTTCTTCTACTGTGCGCGTCGAGGAATCCACCTGCTCATTTGACAGTCCCTGCGCCGCTCTTGCTCCTGCTTCTCTTGCTGTTAATCCCAACATATTTGAATTCTCCTTTTATTGCGTACATTTTATTGTAACACAAAATCCCGCTGGAGAAAACAGCCTTCACAAAATCTTCAAAAGCGCCGCAGCCCCGATCTACGCTTCGTATTCAAACCCCGCATGCTCTGAACGAAGATGAAATATCAATTTTCCCCGGCAGAAAAAAGTAAACCAGACCGGACAGCTTGCTGATTCCACTATCGTACGACTCATTTCTCCCTTCACAGGCGCCCGAAGCCTGTGTCCGCCTCCGCCCTCAATTTCAATTTCCAGACGATACTTCCCCTGCCGCAAAACAATGCGCCTGCGGCTGCATTCAAGTACGCGCACGCCTCTATAAGTTGCAAGGCGATATTCTTTTCCCTTGTAATAAATGGCGCAGATACAGCCGCGAAAGTGCAGACCGAAAAAAGGCATCTTTGCAACCGCCGCCATAATGGAGCAGTCCTCCTGCAAAGCATCTGCAAAATCATTGGCCTGCACCCATGTGTACGCCGACGGAAAGGACCTTCCTTTATCCATTTCGATATAGCCCTTGCCTCCGGTAAAATCTATGGTCTTCCCATTGAGTTCCACCTTCCCGCTGAGTCTGTGACCCATGCTGATGACACCGTGACTGCATTCCATAGAAAAAAAGCGGAAAGGTCCCATAATATCTGTCCCAAGCGGCGTCAGATTTTCGTAGCGGATCTCCCCTTTCAGGGAAAGCTCCGGTGTTTCTATAGCAAGGCGAATGCCTTCTGTTGTAAACTGGTTCCCCTCTGTAAAAGGTGCCTGCCATGCCTGCTTTTCCGTGATGACCTGAATAAAACGGGCCGTTCCTGCACAGCCTGCGATGATGCAGAGGGTTTCGTCCCCCTTCTGGTGTTTATAATAATATCCCTCAAAAAATTCTTTCATTTTACACCCCCTAATGTTTCTATCCTGCCCTTTTTTTGGAAAAGCATACAAAGGGGCTTCCTTCTGACTTCTACTTACTGTGATAAATTTTATTACCGACTATGCATAACCAAAAGAGCCGTGCTGCGGAAAAGCTCCGTCTCACAGCCCTCTATGGATAATTTACTATTTATAGAGTTTCAATTTCTCCAACGGACAAATCCGTCATTTCAGCAATCTGCTGAATCTCCATGCCGCTTGCCTTCATCTTTAGGGCAATGGATTTCTGCATTTCTTCCTTGCCTTCCTTTTTGCCTTCCTTCAGTCCAATCTCGATGCCCTCTTCCAGGCTTCTCTGTTTCTCCATGCGATATTCTTCTTCCAAAGTCATGACTTGCTTCAGCTCCTCTCTCTGATTTAGCTCCACAACTTCTCCATGTATTTTCTGTATAAAAGTGTCTTTCCTGTCTGCTTTGCCGTTTCTCAAATAGGCATACAGCGATTTGAGCTGCTCCGGCACTTTTTCTTGCTCACACATGATGTTTAATATCAGTGTATACGATTCATCGCCTAATGGCAAGCTGTTTTTCGCATTGTACATCTCAAATTCATACAAAGGCTCTCCCAGTCCAAAGAAGTCAAAGAAACAGATAAAGATTTTTGATTGCGTTCCATCCTAACATTTGATATAGAACTGCTTCTTCAAAACACAAGGAGCCGCCTCCACAATCGAATCCCTTCGTTCACGCAGTCGGCTCCCCGCCCATTATTTCCAATTTATTTAATTACAACCTTATGGAATTTCTTCTTTCCTTTCTGAATCAAAAGCTCACCGTCTTTGAACAGATCAGCGGTTACGTTCATCTTCGGATTTGTTACCTTTTCACCGTTGACGGAAAGTCCGCCCTGCTCGATGGTTCTGAAACCTTCGCCGTTGCTTGGCACAAGACCCAGTTCTTTAATCAGTGAAACCAGTCCTTTTCCGTCACCCTCAAAGTCAGCAGCAGCCATCTCAGTGGTCGGAATGTTAGCGGAGTCACCGCCGCCGCCAAACGCAGCTCTTGCACCTGCCTGCGCCTTCTTTGCTTCCTCTTCACCGTGTACCAGCTTGGTTACTTCGTAAGCCAGAACTTCTTTTGCTTTGTTGATTTCAGCACCTTCTAAAGCGGAAAGTCTGTTTACTTCCTCCATCGGCAGGAATGTCAGCATCCGCAGGCACTTATTCACATCGGCGTCACCGACATTTCTCCAGTACTGGTAGAATTCGTAAGGAGAAGTTCTCTCCGGTGACAGCCAAAGCGCGCCTTTCTGGGTTTTACCCATTTTCTTGCCCTCACTGTTGGTCAACAGAGCGAATACCATACCTTCCACATCTATGCCGCACCATTTTCTGGATAAATCCTTACCTGCCAGAATATTGGACCACTGGTCGTTTCCGCCGAACTGCATCTTCAGACCGAAGTCTCTTGCCATAACGGTAAAGTCATAAGCCTGCATGAGCATATAGTTCAGTTCAAAGAACGTCAAACCGTCACCGATTCTCTGCTTATAGCAGTCTGCGCGCAGCATGTTATTTACATTAAAGTGTGTCCCCACTTCTCTTACAAACTCAACATAGTTAAGCGGTCTAAGCCAGTCCGCATTGTTGATGCTGATTGCTTTACCCGGAAGCGGTTCTCTGTTCTGGTGTCCCGGCGCATATACACCGTTGTTCCCCTCATATTTCCATTCATCATCAAAGTCAAGGAACTGGTCGAAGAGTTTTTTGAAAGCAGCACAGTTGTCGTCAATGGTATTTACGGTCATCATCTGGCGCATGTCCTGTCTGCCTGACGGGTCACCGACCATACCTGTACCGCCGCCTAAAAGTACAACCGGTGTATGACCGTATTTCTGCATGTACATCAAAATAATAACCTGCATAAAGTGTCCAATGTGCAGACAGTCTGCGGTCGGGTCAAAACCGATATAGAATTTGATTTTTTCTTTGCCCAATAACTCTCTGACTGCCTCTTCGTCAGTTACCTGCTCGATAAATCCTCTTTCTTTCAGAACATCGTAAACATTATCGAATTTACTTACGGAATCTGGAATAAAATTTTTCATGGTAAATTTCCTCTCTTCTTAGAATTTTGCCCTGGAATTTCATTAATAATCGCCCTTTATTTCGTGCCAAACAGTCTGTCGCCTGCATCTCCCAGCCCCGGAATAATGTAAGCGTGTTCGTTTAGTCTCTCATCTTTAGCCGCAATATAGATATCCACATCCGGGTGTGCCTGCTGCAGTACCTCAATGCCCTCCGGCGCTGCAATCAAACACATAAATGTGATATTCTTCCCGCCTCTCTGTTTGATAAAATCAATAGCAGCCGCTGCGCTTCCGCCTGTTGCCAGCATAGGGTCTACGACAAAAATCTGTCTCTTGTCGATGTCGGTCGGCAGTTTGCAGTAGTATTCCACCGGCTCATGAGTGTCAGGATCTCGGTAAAGTCCTACATGACCAACCTTTGCATTTGGAACAAGCGCCAGCATACCGTCTACAAAACCAAGACCTGCTCGAAGAATCGGCACGATTGCAATATCTTCTCCCTCCAGCATATTTACCTTGGTATTGCAAAGGGGTGTTTCGATTTCAACCTCTTGCAGCGGCAAATTTCTGGTTGCCTCAAAACCCATCAGCATGGCGATTTCCTTTGCCAGTTCACGAAAATCCTTGGTACTTGTATCCGTCTTTCTCATCAGCGCAACCTTGTGCTGAATCAATGGGTGGTCAAAAATATATACTTTACTCATTCTCTTTCCTCCATCTCTGCCGTATGCTAATATTTTTTACATTTCGTCCAGCATTGCTGTTCTTCTCTCATGACGGCCGCCTTCAAATTCGGTATCCAGCCATGCGTCAACAATCTCAACAGCAAGATCCGGCGCAGTGGTTCTTCCGCCCAGCGCAAGAATATTTGCGTTGTTGTGCTGCTTGGTCAGTTTCGCCATCTCTACAGAAGTGCAAAGCCCGCAGCGAATGCCTTTTACTTTATTTGCAGCGATAGAAATACCGATGCCTGTCCCGCAAACGACGATACCGACATCCGCTTTGCCGGAAATAACAGCTTCTCCGCACGCCTTTCCGTATACGGGATAATCCACGGACGCTTCGGAATCAGTTCCGAGGTCCACTACTTTAAATCCCCTTTCTATTAAATGCGCTTTTACAATATTTTTCAACGCGAACCCGCCATGGTCGCTGGCAACTGCAATCATCATATGTATTAAACCTTTCTGATATTATATCCCGCGGACTTGAGCATTCTGTTCATGACAGAAAAACCAATGCCTTCCTCCGGCAATGCAGACGCCAAAATCATGTCAGCGCCTTCTCTGTCCGCTTCTCTAAGTCTTGCAAAAAACTGGTGTGCCGCGGCTTTCTGATCTTTTTCGTCAAAAGAAATGACGCAGACTTTCCTGCCCGCCGCCCTGTATTTTGCAGCTTCTTCACAAATAGCCTTCCGCACAGCCTCAGGACTGCCTTCGAAGACCGTCATCTGCGCTTTCGGCGCATAATGCTTATATTTCATGCCCGGTGCTCTGGGCTTAAAATCTCCGTTATTAAATGCGTCCGGCCGCTGATTCAAAGTCGGGTCCAGTGCCACCGGCTTTTTCAGCGCCTCTTCAAAATCTTCTTTGGTGATAATGCCGGGCCGCAAAATCATGGGCTGCGCCGTTGTCATATCGATGACTGTGGACTCAATGCCCACCTGACAGTCGGTGCTCTGTATAATCCCATCCACTCTCCCCTGCAAATCCTCTATGACATCCCTTGCCGTCGTCGGGCTCGGTTTTCCGGAAAGATTTGCGCTGGGCGCTGCAATAGGGCACTGTGCCGCGCTGATTAAGGAAAGCGCCACGGGATGGTCAGGCATGCGAATCCCTACGGTATCAAGTCCCCCCGTAGTCGTATCAGGAATCAAGGGAAGTCTCGGCACAATCATCGTCATAGGTCCCGGCCAAAAATGCGCCATCAAAACCTGCATGTCAGCAGTAATCTCTGGAGTTAGCGCCAGTAAATCGTCCTTAGACGATATATGGACAATCATAGGATTATCAGATGGTCTTCCCTTTGCCGCATACACCTTTCCCACCGCCTGCGCGTCAAGAGCATTAGCACCAAGACCATAGACTGTCTCTGTCGGAAATGCCACCAGACCGCCTGCCGCCAGAATGTGCGCTGCCGCCGCAATATCTTCAGTTGTATCGGATAGTAATTTTGTATTCATCATAGTTTCGTGCCTGCACTGCTGAGACCGCTGCAGGCGGATTTAACAAGTCTGATTCCATAGAACGCTGGATTTTTTGTTTACAGCGCGAAAGCAAGCAGTCGAGGAACGGAGTGTACTAAAGTACTCAAGTACCGCAGAACTGCGCCGCTGACAAAGCTGTGGACAAAAAAGACAAGTTCTATTAGAAGTTCTTCATCTTCTCTGCCTGATCACTAGTAATCAAGCCATCGATGATTTCATCTAAATCACCGTCTAAAATTGCATCCAGTCGGTACAGGGTCAGCCCGATTCTATGCTCGGATACTCTGCCCTGCTGGAAGTTAAAGGTTCTGATTCGTTCACTTCTGTCGCCGGAGCCGACCTGGCTCTTTCTGGCTTCGGAAATCTCTTTGTTCTGTTCCTGCAGCTTCAGGTCATAAAGTCTTGCTTTCAAAACCTTGAACGCTTTTTCTTTATTCTTAATCTGAGATTTTTCGTCCTGACAAGTTACCACAAGTCCGGTCGGTTCGTGGGTCAGTCTGACTGCGGAGTCTGTGGTATTTACGCACTGGCCGCCGTTACCGGACGCACGGTATACGTCAACTCTAACATCATTTGGATTCAGGTCAACTTCCACGTCGTCGACTTCCGGAAGCACTGCAACGGTTGCTGCGGAAGTGTGAACACGGCCGGCAGACTCAGTTTCCGGCACACGCTGCACTCTGTGGACGCCGCTCTCATATTTCAATCTGGAATATGCTCCTTTACCCTTAATCAAAACTACGGCTTCCTTAATGCCGCCGATTCCGGTATCGTTGACGTCCATCAGTTCGGTTTTCCATCTGTGACGCTCTGCATATCTCATATACATTCTAAGCAGATCCTGCGCAAACAAAGCAGCTTCGTCGCCGCCGGTTCCTGCTCTGACTTCCAGAATTACGTTCTTTTCATCGTTAGGGTCTTTTGGAAGCAGCAAAACTTTCAATTCTTCTTCGTTCTGTTCTATCTGCTCCTCTAAATCGTTAATTTCCATCTTTGCAAGGTCACGCATTTCTTCGTCAGTCTCATTTTCAACGATTTCCTTGGCGTCACGAAGGCCGTCCTTTGCTTTCTTGTACTCTTCGTACTTCTTAACAATCGGCTCCATTTCGCCCATTTCCTTGATATACTTCTGCCAAACCGGCTGGTCGTTGATGACGTCCGGGTCAGAAACCTTCAAGGACAGCTCCTGATATTTCTCAACAATAAAGTCTAACTTGTCAAACATATCTATCTCCTCAAAATAAAAATTGCCATATCTATCTAACAATATATTGTAACACAAACTGCCACTTCCTACAATTGAAAAATGCACAGATTCTGCGATTATTTTACCATTATTTTCCCTGATTATTCCACCGCTATTTTATCAGGCGTTTTCACCTGGCTGCTATGTCCCGCCCCCGCTGCGCTCCGTCATGTTTCTCACTGGCTCCTAAGTTTTCCAAAATTCCCACGGCCAAAGTCTGAAAACTCTTTATGGACGCCGATATTGACAAATTTTGCTCATCTGCGTATTTTTGTCAATAAATGATTGGTATCCTGGATTGGAAAGGTAGATATTTTTTACTAACATTGACAAGATTGACTGAAATCAGAAAATCTGTCAATTTTGTCAATGTTTTAGGACTGAAATATTGACTAAATTGACAAAAAAACGGATATTGGTCAATTTTGTCAATGTAGCGCCTTGAAATGATCAGAAAATCGTCTTTCTCCTTTGCAGTTATTGACAAAAATACAAAAAATCCAAGGATTTGTCAATGTTTTTCTCTGCTACTTACTTACTGGAGACCTTTCATACCTTTGCCGTATCAAAATCCCCTCCGCCCATTGACTTTCCCACTTTACAAGCGTACAATGATTTGCAGACTGAAAGAGGGAGGCTATAATCATGAAAAAAACTACATTAATTAAAAACGGACGGGTAATCGACCCTGCACAGGCAATCGACAAAATCACCAATTTATATATAGAAGACGGGAAAATCGTTGAAATTACAGATGAATCGCCAAATGCCGATTCGGTGATAGACGCTGCCGGAAAAATCGTTTGCCCCGGCTTTATCGACATTCACATGCACGAAGACGACTATGACCCGGAAACGGATACCACCGCTGTAAGCATGGCAAAATCCGCCCTTCACATGGGCGTTACGCTGGACATCGGCGGCAACTGCGGCAACAACGCCTGCGATCCCGATCACTATCTGGACATTACCGACCGTGACGGTGCCCCTGTAAATTTAGGGCTTTTAGCAGGTCACACCTTTCTGCGAAGCCGCAGCGGCAAGCAGAACAAATACCAACCAATCAGCGAAGATCATTTAAAAGAAATGACCGCTGCTTGCGAAGATTTTCTGGACAAAGGCTGCCTTGGAATTTCCTTTGGGGTAAAATACGTGCCGGGCACAACGCCGGAAGAAATCGCTGCACTGGCAAGGCTTTGTCGTAAAGGCGACAAAATCGCCGCTTCCCATGTCCGTCAGGACGTGACGGAGGTCTTTGCAGCTGCAGACGAGCTGGCCTCCATCGGCGAAAATTGCGGAATCCGTGTGCAGTTTTCTCATATCGGCAGCATGGGCGGCTACGGCCAGATGACACAGCTTCTTGAAAATATCAGAAATTACCGTGCAAAGGGAATCGACATGCTCTGCGACTGCTATCCCTACAGCGCATTCAGCACCGGTATCGGCGAAACCACTTACGACGACGGTTTTCTTGAGAGATACCATGCAGACTACGACAGCATTCTCATCGCCAGCGGAAAATATGCAGGCAAACGCTGCACGAAAGAAATCTTCGATGAATTAAGAGCCACTGCACCGGACACTGCCACCGTCGGCTATTTTATGCGGGAAAAAGACATCGAAATGGCACTGACTTCCCCTCTAATTATGCTGGGCAGTGACGGCATCAGAACTGACGGCATGGGACACCCCCGCGCCTCCGGCTCCTTCGCCCGCTTTATCGCAAACTACATTCGCCCAGGGAAAATCGGACTTTCCGAGGGAATCAGCAAAATGACCACCATGGCGGCAAACCGGCTGCACCTTCCAAACAAAGGAAACTTCCTGCCGGGAAGCGACGCCGACATTACCATTTTCGACCTGGAAAAAGTGCAGGACTGCGCAACCTACGAAAACGGCCAGATTCCGTCGAAAGGTTTCAGCTACGTCCTGATCGGCGGAGAAATCGCCCTGCAGGATGATAAAATCGTAAATAACCGATTGGGAAAATCTGTTAGAAAATAGCCTCTGATTTTCTCAATTGAATTTCTCAATTCCATTGCTACTGCGAAAATAAATTTCGCTTTGCAGAAAAACGGAAAATATCCCTCAAAAAAAGCACTGTGTCAGGTTCTTTACTCTTTCAAAGAACTGCTGCACAGTGTTTTTGTCTGCAATGCGAAAAAAGTGCTATTGATTGAACTAAATTTACTGCTAACTTACGGTATTTACCCTTTCTTCAGGGATTTTCCGCCTTCGCCGATGATGCTTTTTCCTTTTTTTGAGAAAATAAAGGGTATACTTCTGCAAAACAAAAATTCTTTTCGCTAATCGGACCTTTAAAATAAACATTTAAAATCGGCATTTCCTATCGCCAGCATTTAAAAAGCCGGAGATGAATCTCCGGCTTCTGGTTTTTCTGATTATATTTACAGGTTGTACTTGTTCTTGAACTTTTCAACACGTCCACCACGGTTGATGAACTTCTGCTGTCCTGTAAAGAACGGATGACATGCTGAGCAAACGTCAAGTCTCATTTCTTCTTTTACGGATTTCGTAATAAAAGAATTACCACATGCGCAAGTTACTTTACATTCCTTATAATCAGGATGGATTCCTTCCTTCATGCTTCTTACCTCTTTCCTGCTCAGGCAATGCCCGTGCATAATTTATCTGTATCTAATACAGCTTTTATACTATATCACACTTGTTTGCAGGATACAAGTAATTTTTGAAGAAAATTTCTTTGAAAAATTTACTGTTCTAATTTCTTTTATCTCATAGACAAATGTGGTACACCGTTTATGTTGTCATACCCAATCCGGCAACGGAATCAGGAAACGGGGCTGTCGCATTAACGGAAAATAACCGTTAGGGCGCAGCCCTATCTTCATGCAATGAAAATGACGGATGCACCAGATGATGGCACTCCGTCATTTGTTCTTTTTGTGAAACACAAATAGGGACAGCTTGACTGTCCTAAATTTTTTCTTCGTTAATTTTTAATTTTAAATTATGCGGCATTCTTTTCTGCATCTTTTAGTTCATAAAGATGCAAATCCAATTTGTCATTTTGAATTCTGCTATGCAGCCATCCAAGGTTATGGGCCATGGCATATAAAACATATTCTGCAAAAACATTGCTGCTGCCACGGCATAGGAATCTGGTAAAATTACTGTCCCCCCTTAATATCAGCAAAGCCTCCTTCTGCCTGAATGCTTCGGTTCATGCGCAGTTTCTTCCCTTCTTCGGAATTGATCAGGCGGTATTCTTCTTCTCTCAGTTCTTCAAACAATCTGGATACGGTCAGCGTCTTGTATCGCTTCTCCACTGGCTTTTTCCAATTCTTTCCTGTTACGCACTTCTCTTTGTACGGG
>JALEOD010000032.1 GCA_022767345.1 Emergencia sp. | reverse complement strand
CTATTATCCACAGCTACTGAGCAAGTGTTATCAATACCGATAACAAAATGATAACATTAGCTTATATAGGCAGGATAATATGGATATATCAAATAATCAAAGGATTTACATACTCGGCAGAGAATAATTTCTAAACAAAATTAGTTAGGAAAAGTCGAGTTTGAATAATAGATAGAAAACCTCGGAGTCCTATCTGATAAGGACCTTCGAGGTTTCTTTATGCTTAGTAGCAAAAATGACTTTGCTTCCGGTGGAAAGATAAACTTTTCCTTCTGCGGCAGCGTTATATTCTGCAAGAGCCTGTGGTGGGAGATGGATTGTCAAGTTGTCTCGGATCAGTGACTTTCCGAAAATAAATTTACCGCCTTTGTTCATCTGTGGCATATATCATCAACCCCTTTTCTGAAACAAGGTTTAGTCATTGCTCTATTTTGCTCTATGTTTCTGCCGTGGTTTTCATTTGATGTGGCAGTGACCGGGTGTCAATGGGGATTTTATTTTTTGCATTTGCTTGCAGTTCCTTTTGCAATCATCGGAGTCTGCTTGTATATTTTGACAGATAGAAATCCGCTTTATGTTATGTTGATGGAATTGGAGTTGATTTCAGTTCCGACAGTGCTTGTATATGCGATGGCGATCTGGCATGTTATGGGTATTACGGGAGAGGCGAGCGTACGGACTGGCCTGCATACTGCACTTCCGACATTCTGGGTAACCATGGGGCTTTCTGTGGCGGCCTTCCTTGCGTATCAGCTGTGTCTGCTGTTGAAGAAAAATTAAACTGACGGCGCTTATAAAAATCATGTGTGCGAATTTTCGATTGTCGCCGGCAATACTCGACTTATACAGAATAAAATGACAGGATAAGGGGCATTGAATTTTGTTATCCAAAACGGAAAAAATATTCAATGACCTCTTGTGTGGGTGCTGCGAAAGCCGAATGCAGAAAAATCCTAAATGCCGAAGGCCGGGTCGTATTGGACTGTGCCGCAAAGGGGCGCGGCGGCAGAATCCAGCTTAGCTGCCATAAAGCTGTCATCGGGCACATCAAAAGGCGCACGTATTCCATACAGGCTTGCCGGGCGATAGCCTGCCTTTGGATAGTACTGCGGATGACCGAGGACGATGGAATATTTGTAACCCAGTTCCCGGGCGATTCTATGACCTTCTGCCATCAGCGCCTGACCTATGCCCTGCCGCTGGTATGCCGGCAAAACGGACAGTGGAGCCAGCGCAAGGGCGGTCTCCCCGCCGACGGTTACTTTTGTAAAAAGAATATGTCCCAGGATGATTTCCTCCTGTACTGCGATGAGGGACAATTCCGGAATGAATGCTTCGCTGAGGCGGAGTGCGTTGACCAGATTCTGTTCGTTTCCGTCACTTTCGGCAGCACTGGCAAAGGCTGTCTTGACAACCCGATATACTGTATCGCAGTCTTTAGCTTGTTCTTGTCTGATGATCAAAACATTTCTCCTTTTTTACTTCGTAAACACCTTTTGCGTTTGTAGTTCCGATATAAAAAGTATAACAGATATTTTCAGAAAAACAAATAATTTTGCTGGCGTGACAGGTTGCTTTTGCGGACCTGTGAGAAGATACCGCAAAGTCGAAATTGTCTTCCGTGATTTTGTGATAAATCTGAAATCTGTGATTGATTTAAAAAGAGGGCTGAAAAAACTAAAAAATTCCAGCCTAATATCCACGCGAAAAGCTGGTTTTTTGTATTCGGACATGATATAATATTGCCGGAAAAAATATGTATTATTATTTAAACATAACGAATTGGGTTTTCTGAGGGTAAATACAAGAAAAGGCTTATGATATCAGTAAGAATCAGAGTCAGTTCTTTTCAGCAGATGAGAATCTTAATAATAGTCAAAACAGGTGAAAAGTGAGGGATTAACATGTTTTTTGAAAGAAGAAAAAGAAGACAGAAATCTCAGAGGGGAAATGCCGGTGGACATACTGGCATCGAAAGATGGCGCAGACCTGTCGTACTGCTGCTTTGCATTGCGATGGTCAGTATGTACAGCGGAGTGATTCCGTCAGTATCTGCCGCCGGTGATGATGTGCCGGGGACTGAGGCAGGTACGGGGGAGATTAGCGGCGATACGAATACTGGCGATAACAGCACCGGAAATACGCAGGAACCCGGAAACACAGAGACTACCGGCAATGCGGCGGAGAACCAGAATCCGCAGGAACCATCAGAGTCATCGGAGCCGGTGGGATGTGAGCACCATCCTGTACATACTGAAGAATGCGGCTATACTGACGAAAACCCTGTATGCGGTTTTGTCTGCGCTGTTTGCTCTGTCCAGAAACAGATTGACGAAATTATCGATGGGGGATCAACCGAGATAGTAGAAATGGATGAGGCTGCAATAGCAGCACTCTGCATGAAGATAAACGCTGCCTATGCTGCTTATCAGGCATTGACATCGGAACAGCAGAAAGAGATTGAAGGCGCTGATATTCTTCAGACAATGATGGAGACCCTGAATACTCAGACGCTGGACGCTGGCGATAGTGCTGTCGACGGAATGAAGATTGTCACCGCCGAGATCCGGGCGGATGGAATGAGCAATCAAGCTTTGTCAGATGGAAGATCCTTTACGGTTGACTTTTCCAAGCAGTTCACTCTGCACATTGAGGTGGAAAGCAAGTTGAATCTGGCAAACAAAAAGGTGAAAATCACCGTGCCTGACGGGCTGACCGTGGTGGAATATCCGATTCCTGAGCGGGGCGGTATGGCGGAGAGCGTAACGCCTGAAAGCATTGACGAGCTGCATAGTGAGAACAATTACGGTGGATACTGTCCCACAAATGGCACCATCACCTATTCTCTCAAAAATACGGCGGAAAAGAACAGCTTTAATATCGTTCTGGCTCCGGACACCACCCTATGGAACAGAAGGTCGGAACAGAAACTCGAGGATTCTTCGTTTAAAATCGAAGTCTACACAGACGCTCAAACATATCAGACAATCTCCGCCACTCCTAAGATTACGGGCAAATACAATGATGCGGCCGGTGACAACAGAGCTATCCAGACCGGTCCCAGACTGTCACGTGTCGGTGTGAAGAGCGGTGTACCTACGGCAGCGAATCAGCCCTTTGCCCTGCGGCAAATCTGGATAAACCCGGACAAGGACTACATCGATATGCCCCAGTTCTTTAAGAAGCTGGAGATCACAATTGCCCTGCCATACTACACAAAAAATGGCAGCAATATTTATGCGGAATTCGATCACATCACCTGGGATCCTGCGGGACAGTCCACCAGGCCCAACCTGCTGGA
>JALEOD010000031.1 GCA_022767345.1 Emergencia sp. | reverse complement strand
CAATATTAGGAATAACGATTCCTCCCTTCATGATAGATTGTTGTGACAAAATTAATCATACCATGAAGGGCTTTTTTTACCCACACGATAATTTAGAACTCACCCACACGGGCAAAAAAAGTGGGTGAAATTCACCCACACTATAATTTAGAGCGCCGATTTGCGTATAGGCCGTATTTTTTTAGTGCAACTGAGGTGTTATAAGCAGTCGAAGTCGCATAAGATAGAAGATATGAATCAAATTAAAAAACATTTTTAAAACAATTATACACATTCTATTGACAAACAAGATGAAAACAATTATACTTGTATACATGAAGTCGATTGCGTTAATGCGTAAAAGTGAATGGCGGTAAAAGGAGGTAGAAATATGATAGAGATATCAAAGAAATCGAATCTGTTGGAACAGCCAACTTATAAATATGACCTGCAGGATATCCCGCAGCCTAATTTATATAGAGATATGTACAATTATTCGGAAGTGCCGAAGGTGGTGTTCAACCACAGACGGGTGCCGATGAATATGCCGGAAGATATCTGGATTACGGACACTTCCTTTCGAGACGGGCAGCAGTCCATGGCGCCTTATACGGTAGAGCAGATTGTAGATTTGTACAAACTGCTGTCAAGGCTGGGCGGCCCTTACGGACTGATTCGCCAGTCGGAATTTTTTATTTATACAAAGAAGGACCGGGAGGCGGTAGAAAAGTGCATGGAGCTGGATTTGAAGTTTCCTGAAATCACCACCTGGATTCGTGCCAAGAGGGAGGACTTTCGTCTGGTGAAGGAGCTGGGCATCAAGGAAACCGGTATTCTGGTATCCTGCAGCGACTACCACATTTTTAAGAAGATGAACATGACCAGAAGGCAGGCGGTGGATTACTATCTGGAAACCATCCGGGATGCTTTTGCGGAGGGGGTTGTGCCGCGGTGTCATCTGGAAGATATTACAAGGGCTGACTTTTACGGATTTGTAGTACCTTTTGTCAATGAGATTATGAAGCTTTCAAAGGAAGCCGGTGTACCGGTAAAAATCAGAGCCTGTGACACTATGGGCTACGGGGTGCCTTATAATGGAGCGGCTCTTCCAAGGAGTGTATCGGGTATCATTTACGGTCTGCAGCAGTATTCCGGCGTACCCAGTGAGATGCTGGAGTGGCATGGACATAATGATTTTTATAAGTCTGTGGCAAATGCCTCCACTGCATGGCTTTACGGCGCCTGTGCGGTAAATTGTTCTCTTCTGGGCATCGGCGAGCGAACCGGCAATGTGCCTCTTGAAGCCATGGTCTTTGAATATGCGTCACTGAAAGGTTCTCTGGACGGCATGGATCCGACAGCTATTACTGAAATCGGCAGGTATTTCAGAGATAAGATGGGATACAGGATTCCGCCGATGACGCCTTTTGTAGGAGAAAACTTCAACGTGACAAAGGCGGGCATCCATGCGGACGGCCTGATGAAGGATGAGGAAATCTATAATATTTTCGATACAAAGAAACTGCTGGGAAGAACGCCGGGCGTTGCGGTGAGCAAGACCAGCGGCCTTGCAGGCATTGCCTACTGGATGAACGAGCATTACGGCCTCTGCGGCGAAGAAAAAATGTCCAAGGACACACCTCTGGTGGTAACGCTGAAAGAATGGGTGGACGAAATGTATGCAGACGGCAGAACCACAAGTCTTTCCAATCAGGAACTGGAAGACAAGATTAAAGAATTGACGGAGGCAGAAAAATGATAGAATACAAGACTGTTTCTCTGGCGGACAGAGTATATGACCAGCTGGAATATAACATTTTAAGCGGCACTTATGCCCAGGGCGAAATTATCAGCGAGACCAGACTTTCAGAGGAGCTTGGCGTCAGCAGAACGCCGATTAGAGAAGCGATGAGCCGTCTCTACCACGAAAAGCTGATTAAAGAATCTCCAAATGGCACGGTGGTAGTCGGCGTGACGGAAAATGATGTGAAGGATCTCTTTGAAGTAAAGCGCAGAATTGAAATCATCGCCACAAGACGAGCCGCTGAGAACTTCAGCGAAGAAGGGCTGAAAGCTTTGAAGGAAAATGTGGAGCAGCAGGAATTTTTTGCACAGAAAGGTGATGTAATCAAGGTAAGAGACCTTGATACCGAATTTCACGACATCATTTACAAGGAGTGCGGCAGTGTGACCTTTGAGACAATTCTGTCGCCGATTCATCATAAGATGATGAAATTCAGACGGCTTTCTCTGGAAAAATCTCACCGTATTGTAGCGTCTGTAGCAGAGCACAAATCGCTGTACAATGCCATTGCAGACGGGGACGGAGATAAGATTGAAACCATCATGCTTTTGCATATTGATCACGCATACAACAATATCATGGAGGTGAATGAGCAGTATGGGACTGACAATAGCACAGAAAATAATTAAAGAACATTTAATCAGCGGCGAGATGACGCCGGGCAGCGAAATCGCGCTGAAGATAGACCAGACTCTGACTCAGGACGCAACGGGCACTATGGCTTATCTGGAGTTTGAAACCATGGGAATTCCAAGGGTCAGAACGGAGCTTTCCGTTGCGTATATCGACCACAACACCCTTCAGTCCGGTTTTGAAAATGCAGACGACCACAGGTTTATACAGTCCATGGCGAAGAAATACGGTCTGTATTTCTCAAGACCCGGAAACGGCATCTGCCATCAGGTGCATCTGGAGCGGTTCGGTAAACCGGGCAAAACTTTAATCGGTTCTGACAGCCATACACCTACCGGCGGCGGTATCGGCATGCTTGCCATGGGAGCGGGCGGACTTGACGTTGCGGTTGCCATGGGCGGCGGCGCGTATTATATCACTATGCCGAAGATGTACAAGGTAAACCTGACCGGAAAGCTGAATCCATATGTTACTGCAAAGGATATCAGTCTGGAAATTCTGCGCATTCTGTCTGTAAAAGGCGGTGTGGGCGCAGTCATCGAATGGGGCGGCCCGGGTATTGAAACGCTGTCTGTGCCTGAGAGAGCGACGATTACCAATATGGGAACGGAGCTGGGCGCGACCACTTCCATTTTCCCTTCTGACGAAATCACCCGCGCCTTTCTGGCAGCAGAGGGCAGAGAAGAGGATTATGTGCCTTTAGCCAGCGATGATGACGCGGTATACGATCGTGTAATCGACATCAATCTGTCCGCGCTGCAGCCGATGATTGCATGTCCTCACAGTCCTGATAACGTAGTGCCTGTACATACTTTGAAAGGCACTAAAGTCGATCAGGTGTGCATTGGATCCTGCACCAACTCTTCCCTGTACGATATGCTGAAAGTAGCGGCTATGCTGAAAGGGAAGACCATTAAACCGGAAGTGAGTCTGTCTATTTCACCGGGCTCTAAACAGGTTTTGGCTATGCTGGCTGACTGCGGAGCGTTATCCGACATTTTAGCCAGCGGCGCGAGAGTGCTGGAATGTGCCTGCGGTCCTTGTATCGGTATGGGATTCTCCCCGAACTCAGGCGGTGTATCCCTAAGAACCTTTAACAGAAACTTTGAAGGCCGCTCCGGTACAGCTGACGGCAAAGTATATCTGGTTTCACCGGAAACTGCTGTTGCGGCAGCTTTGACAGGGGAAATCACAGACCCTATGAGTTTTGGAGAAATGCCGAAAGTGGAGATGCCGGAGGCCTTTAAAATTGATGACAGCGCTGTCATCGCTCCGGCTCCTTTAGAAGAGGCAAAGGAACTGCCGATTCTGCGCGGACCGAATATCAAGGCATTTCCGGACAGCAAGCCGCAGGAAGACACTTTGGAAGCGGAACTGGTACTCAAAGTGGGCGACAATATTACAACAGACCACATCATGCCGGCAGGCGCAAAGATTCTGCCATACCGTTCCAACATTCCGCACCTGTCCCAGTACTGCTTCGGCGTATGTGATGAGACATTCCCGGAAAGAGCAAAAGCGGCGGGAGAGAGCATGATTGTAGGCGGAAACAACTATGGACAGGGTTCCTCCAGAGAGCATGCGGCGCTGGTGCCGCTGTATCTGGGCGTTCGCACCGTCATTGCGAAGAGTTTTGCGAGAATCCATGCGGCCAACCTGATTAACGCTGGCATTATGCCGCTGACTTTTGCAAATCCTGACGATTACGACAAAGTGTCCCAGGGAGACAGACTGAAACTTTCAGATGTTTACGCGGGAATGGACAGCGGAAAGATGATGCTGACCGACTTAACCACCGGTGAGGAGATTCCGCTGGAATGCAGCTTTACAGATAGACAGAAAGAAATCTTAAAGGCAGGAAGCCTTTTGAAATACGTAGCAAAAGAGGGAAAATAAAGATGGATACATATATAGAGAAAGCCTGTGAACAGTTCCGCACTCTGCTTTTGGAGCAGCTTGCGAGAACTGAGCAGATGGAAACGGGCAGTATGCCGAAGGATTTTGGTTCCATGGAAAAGATTACCATCGGCATTGTAGGTGGTGATGGAATCGGTCCGATTATCATGGAACAGGCGGAGAGACTTCTGCATAAAGTGCTGACTGAGGAAATTGCAGCAGGCAGAATTGTCCTGAAAAAAATTGAGGGACTTACCATTGAGAACAGAATGGCACTGGGAAAAGCGGTGCCTGATGACGTGCTGGCGGAGATTAAAGCCTGCGATGTGCTTCTCAAAGGACCGACTACAACGCCAAAGGGAGGAACTTTGGAAAGCGCCAATGTAACCCTTCGCAGAGAACTGGATTTGTACGCAAATGTGCGTCCGGTGCAGGTGCCGGAAGAAGGCATCGACTGGATTTTCTATAGAGAGAACACCGAGGGTGAATACGTACTGGGCAGCCGCGGTGTAGAAGTGCCTGGTAAACTTTCTATGGATTTCAAGGTGACAACTGAGCCGGGAACCCGCAGAATTGCAAAGGCTGCTTTTGATTATGCAAAGGCGAACGGTAAGAGCCGTGTCTCCATTGTAACCAAGGCTAATATCATGAAGAAAACTGATGGTAACTTCACGCGAATCTGTCACGAAATCGCTGAAGATTATCCGGGCATTGAAGCCGATGACTGGTACATCGACATTATGACGGCAAATCTTGTTAACAAGGATATCAGAAATCAATTTCAGGTCTTTGTGCTGCCTAACCTGTACGGCGACATTATCACCGATGAAGCCGCTGAAATTCAGGGCGGTGTCGGCACTGCGGGAAGCGCCAATATGGGCGACCAGTATGCCATGTTTGAAGCCATTCACGGCAGCGCGCCGAGAATGATAGAAGAGGGGCTCGGCGATTATGCCAACCCGTCCAGTATTTTTAAGGCGGCGGAGATGATGATCCGCCATATCGGGCTGACTGAAAAGGCTGATAAGCTGGCTTCTGTACTGGAAGAATGCAGCGAGAAGGAAAAGAAAGTAGTCGTCACCGGTTTTGCCGATGGTGCAACCTGCAAAGAGTTTGCTGATTACGTGATGAGCAAGCTGTAAAAACAGGTTTCTATTGTGAGAATTCATAATCTGACCGTACAGTTTACTGTTTTTAGTTGTTGTGCGGTCATTTTTGCATTTTCAAGGAGTTTTTTGGTTTCATACGCTGGTAAAAGTCCTTGCAATATCTCTATATGCGATTTAAAATATAACAAGATAAGATGATAAAAATGACAGAAAATGATATGGAGAAACGCAAGTGGAACAGTTAAAACATTTCAAGGAGCAGCTGCAGAACATGAGACCCGAAAGCTGGGAACAGATTCCGGATATTGCTCTTTATATGGATCAAGTCATCAGCTATATGGGCAGGCAGCATATTGGCCTTGAGCCGGCAGGTGATGAGAATTTAACTGCGGCGATGATCAATAATTATGCAAAGAACGGACTGCTTCCAAGGGCAAAGGGAAAGAGATACAGCAGGGAACATCTTGCCTATCTGACTGCTATCTGCCTTTTAAAGCAGGTGCTCAGTGTCAGCGAAACGGGCACGCTTTTAAAAAAAGAGATGGAGCACAGCGATATTCACGAGTTTTACGATGATTATCTGCAGATTCTGAACAGCACTTTTGCGGAGACGGCAGACAGGATTTGTGAAGAGGAAAGCGAGGAGAATCTGGCCCACCTGGCACTGACCATGGCGGTAGAGAGTTATGCCAAAATGCTGGCATGCAAAAAGATTCTAAAGGAGATATCGCCTGCGCCTGAAGAGAAAAAATAGTCACAAAAAAGAATCCCTGACATAGTATAAAGTATCTTACTGTGAAAGGGGTTTTTCTTTTGAATAAAATGGAGCCTTATATTGGTATGCCGATTATTTTAGGTAAACCGGATTTTAGCGGCACCTGTGACTGCGATAAACCGGCCTGCGATGAAACGCCGCCGACGCCGCCTCAGGAACCTGATCAGCCGGCACCACAACCACCGCAGCCGTCAGAGCCGTCACAGCCATCGAGACCGCCGCAGACATCTGCATGTATGCCATGTCTGTACGATGACAGCTGTCAGAACTGCAGTGTGCAGCCGCCGCAGCAGAAAATGATGCCTGCTATGGCATATGTGCCTTGGCAGAGATGGCAGAATCCGTATGAATACGAAGAGGGTCTGAAGGCAGGAACAATTTTCCCTGACCTGAATTTACCGTTTCTGGGTGCACAGGGAGGTATGAGAAGATGACGAGAGAAGAAGCAATGAGACAGGTGCAGATGTACGGTTTTGCACTGATTGATACAGGGCTGTTCCTTGATACCCATCCGACCAACAGGGACGCACTGGACTATTATGCGAGCACGAGAACACGGTATCTGGAAGCTGTTGAAGAGTATGAGCAGCAGTTTGGACCTTTAACTGCCCAGGATACTGATACAGATAGCGGCTGGGCATGGGTAGAGACACCTTGGCCGTGGGAAATGGAGGATTAATATGTGGACTTATGAGAAGAAATTAGAATACCCTGTAAAAATCAAAAATCCAAATCCGGCCATGGCGAAGTTTATTATCAGCCAATACGGAGGTCCTGATGGCGAAATCGGCGCGTCGCTCAGATATCTGTCCCAGCGTTACTCTATGCCGTATAGAAAGGTTGCAGCGGTGCTCACTGACATCGGCAGTGAAGAAATCGGTCATTATGAAATGGTGGCAACGATTGTGCATCAGCTGACTAAGAATATGACCATGGAACAGATTAAAGAAGCTGGCTTTCAGGAATATTTCGTAGACCATACTTCCGGCGTTTATGCGCAGGCTGCGGCGGGATTCCCTTTTGATGCACTTTGTTTTGCATCAAAGGGCGATGCCATCACGGATCTTCACGAAGATATGGCGGCAGAACAGAAAGCCAGAACGACTTATGACAATATCCTGAGAATGGTAGATGATCCTGACGTGCTGGACCCGATTCGCTTCCTGCGTCAGAGAGAAATTGTACATTATCAGCGTTTCGGTGAAGCGCTGCGAATCGTTCAGGATAATCTGGACTCTAAGAATTTCTACGCCATTAATCCGGAGTTTGATTTGAGATAGGAAAGCTGCAAAAGTAAATATGTATTGAAGCAGCGCACCCGGCGATAATTGGGTGCGCTGTTTTAGCTTGAAATTTATATGGTCTGAGTAAATCAGATGTGGTATAATAAGTTTAAATATAAATTCAAACTCAATATATAGCTTATATTGCTACTATTTTGCAAAAGAAAAAACTCGCAGCTGCGAGTTTATCCACATCATGTGGAGCCCAAAGGGCGATTAGAAAAATTCTTTATTTGAACCTGTAGTGTAATCTCATATGGTAGTCATTTGAGATGAATTTATTCTACTACAGTATTTGCAATTTGTCAACACGGGAAGGGAAAAGTATGAATAAGTATTATGTAGGATTGGACATTGGCACAAACTCAGTAGGCTGGGCAGTAACAGATGAAAAGTATAACCTGTGTAAATTTAAAAAGAAAGATATGTGGGGTATCCGGCTCTTTGAGAGCGGAAAGACTGCAGAAAAAAGACGCGGGAAACGAACTGCCAGAAGAAGGCTGCAGAGAAAGAAGCAAAGAATTGATCTGCTGCAGGAACTCTTTGCGGAAGAGATGGCAAAAGTTGATCCGACATTTTTTCTTAGACTTAACGAGAGCAGACTGCATATGGAGGACAAGCAGGTACAGGAAAAGTATCCGCTGTTTACCGATGAGAGCTATTCAGACATCGACTATTATAAACAGTATCCGACAATCTTTCACCTGAGAAAAGAACTGATGGAGAATCCGAAAGAACATGATATCAGGCTGGTTTATTTAGCGATTCATCATATCCTGAAAAACAGAGGACATTTTCTCATTGATGGAGATCTTAGCCGCGCCACCGAATTCGGTGCGGTCTTTGAACAGCTGATCGATATGATTGAGACAGAACTTGCTATCGGCGTTTTTGTTGAAAGCAAAGAGAGCTTTGAAGATGTTTTAAGAGATAAAAAGCTGGCAAAGAGTGCAAAAGCGAAACGCCTCAGCAGTATTCTGACAGTAGATGAAGGTGAATATACAAAGGACGAAACCAAACGCAGAAAAGCAGCGATAGACGCAATCTGCAAATTTATTGTAGGCAACAAAGGTGACCTGGCGAAAATTTTTGAAGAAGAGCTTACGGAACTGGAGAAAACGTCATTCAGCTTTTCTGATGCCAGCTATGATGAGAGTGTAAGACCAAGCCTGGAAAGTGCCATAGCGGACAAGATTTTTATCATCGATCGCATGAAAGCAGTGTACGATTGGAGTGTTTTGGCAGATGTTTTAGATGGGCAGGAATACTTTTCCTTTGCAAAGGTGAAGCACTACGAAGTGCATAAAAATAATTTGAGCAGGCTGCGGAAATTGATGAAAAAGTACTGTACTAAGATAGTTTATCGGCAGTTCTTTGATGATTGCAGCGGAAAAGTTAATTATGCAAGCTATATCGGCAGCGTAAAGACCAGAGGAAAAAAAAATCGATGTAAAGAGGTGCGCAGAAGATGATTTTTACAAAGAATTAAAAAAGATTTTGCAACAGATGCAGGTAGAGGAAAATGACCGCATTGTTTGGGAAGAACTGCTGCAGCAGGCGGAATTAAAGAGAATGCTTCCACTGCAGCGCAGCAAGGATAATGGTGCTGTTCCAAATCAGATTCATCTGGCGGAGCTTGTGAAAATACTGGAAAATGCAGAAAACTATCTTGATTTTTTAAAGGAAAAGGGTGCAGACAATTTGACTGTATCGGAAAAGATAAAGTGTATTTTCTCATTTAGAGTGCCATATTATGTAGGACCGCTCAGTAATCGGCACAAAGAGACGGGAGCAAATGCCTGGATTGTAAGAAAACCCGATGGACAAGGAAAAATCTATCCTTGGAATTTTGATGAAAAAGTTGATAGAGAAGCCTCCAATGAAGCATTTATTCGTCGTATGACAAATAAATGTACATATTTGATTGGTGAAGACGTAGTTGCGAAAAATTCCTTGCTGTACAGCCGGTACATGGTTTTGAATGAACTGAATAACCTTAGAATTAGAGGAAGAGAAATCAGTGTTGGACTGAAACAGGATATTTTCAACCATGTTTTCAAAACCCATACGAAAGTAAAGGGAAAACAGCTTCTTAATTACCTCAGAGAAAGCGACCGGGATTTGCAGCTTGAGGATCTCAGCGGCTTTGATGAAGATTTTAAAGCAAATCTGGCTTCTTATCTGGATTTTGAAAAACAGGTATTTGGCGAAAGATTTGCCGAGGATTGTGTAAAGTCCATAGCGGAAGATATTATAAGATGGAAAACAATCTATGATGATGACAACCGCATGCTGATGAAAATTATCGAGAGAAAGTATCCGAATGAATTAAATGCAGATCAGCTAAAAGCGGTTCGCAGGCTTCGTTATAGCGGTTGGGGTAATTTCTCTGAAAAGTTTTTATGCGGTGTGGAAGGTGTTGATAAGGATACGGGAGAGTCCTTTACCATTATAGAAGCGCTATGGCATACAAACTGCAATTTGATGCAGCTCCTTAGCAGCCGGTTTACTTTTAAGGAAGAAATTGACAAAATTAATGGTGAATTAACTGGAAAAGTCACGGAAATCAGTTATGATGCGCTGGTGAAAGATTTATATGTATCGCCGGCGGTAAAACGGGCTATTTGGCAGAGTATCCAAATTGTAGAAGAAATTAAAAAAGTCATGGGAAGTGAGCCCGATAAGATTTTTGTAGAATTGGCGAGAGGCGAGGATAATGATAAGCAGAGAACCGTGTCCAGAAAGGCAAGGCTCCTTGCCCTTTATGAAGGCTGCGAGGCAGACGGGCGTGACTGGGCGAAGGAGATCGAAGACCATGATGAACGTGACTTCAACAGCATGAAACTCTATCTTTACTATACGCAGATGGGAAGGTGTATGTATACGGGAGAGCAGATCAGCATAGACCAGCTGATGACGGCGAATGCCCGCTGGGATAGAGACCACATCTATCCGCAGTCTAAAATAAAAGATGACAGCTTGGATAATTTGGTTTTAGTGAAGAAAGAATTCAATGCTAAAAAGAGTAATGAAATGATTTCTGAAGAGATTCAGAGGAAGCAGAAACCATTCTGGGACAACCTGCTGAAAATGGGATTAATCACAAGGAAGAAGTACGAACGACTGACCAGGAAAGATGATTTTTCAGATGATGAACTGGCTGGATTTATCAATCGGCAAATAGTTGAAACACGACAGTCCTCGAAAGCGGTTGTTGATCTTCTGAACAGAATGTACGATGCAACAAGAGTAATTCCGGTGAAAGCAGGGATTGTGTCGCAGTTCAGACAAAGGGATCTTAATATCCTGAAGTCAAGAAGGGTAAACGATTATCATCATGCGAAGGACGCTTACCTGAATATCGTTGCCGGTGATGTGTATGACGCAAGATTCACGTCGAATCCAAGAACATGGCTAAAAAATCAAAAAGAGAAGAACTATCACATGAACAGAGTTTTCGATTTTGATGTTTATCGCGGAAATACCTGCATTTGGGAAGCGCCGGAAGGCAATGGGAAAAAACGCAATGCAGATGGTGATAAGTTTGGCGGAACCCTAGAGCGTATCAGGAAAATCGTGAAACAGAATAATATTTTATACACGGAGCACACTTACTGCGAAAAAGGAGAACTGTTTATTGCGACTATTGCTAAGAAAACTGAAGGTGCAAACATACCGCTAAAGGCTGGCTTGGATCCGGAAAAGTATGGCGGATACAAGAGTCCGAATACCTCGTATTTTGCGTTTATCGAGTTTGACGGAAAGAAGGGTGAACGAATCAGGAATATTATGGAAGTGCCTATTTATGTTGCAAATATGCTGCCGCACAAGCCGGACGCTTACCTGGAGTACTGCACGAAGATAAAGGGCTTGAAAAATGTAAGCATTCTTCGCGGCTGTATCAGGAAGAATGCGCTGATTCGCGTGGATGGATATCCGATGAGAATTCGGGGTGTGGATTCTAAAAATGTATTGTTTAAAAACAATTTACAGCCAAGGCTGGATTCCTGTGAAGAACTGATACGCCATATCGAAAAGTATCTGGAGAAAAATGTGCAGTTTGATGTAGATGAAAAGAAAGACAAACTAAGCGAGGAAAGCTTAATCAATCTTTACAATATTTTGACGGAAAAACTGAAGACGGTGTATGAGAAGAGACCGTCTAATCAGTGGAAAACGCTGGAGGTCGGCAGAGAAAGGTTTTTGCAGTTATCCTTAAGAGATAAGGCAAAGGTAATCAACCAAATTCTGAATATGGTTCGTTGCGATATTAATACGAAAGCGGATTTGACTTCCGTGGGAGGAAGTGCGAATGCTGGAAGTATTTCGGTCAATAAAAATACCGCTGGCAAGAGCAGGCTAATCCTTGTCAATCAGTCTGTCACCGGTCTCTTTGAAAACAGAATCGAGCTTTGATATGAGCTGGCGGACGGTTGTGATTACAGGCTGCGCAAAGCTTGACTACAAGATGGACTACCTGGTTGTCAGAAAGCAGGACGAGACGAAGCGCGTTCATCTGAGTGAAATCGGTCTTCTGATGATTGAATCCACAGCAGTATCTCTGACGGCGGTACTGCTGTGCGAACTGACCAAACGAAAGGTGAAAGTGATTTTCTGTGACGAGCAGCATAACCCTCATTCGGAGCTGTTGCCTTACTACGGTAGTCATGATACCAGTATCAAGATTAAAAGGCAGATAGGGTGGAGCGAAAGCAGCAAGAAGGCTGTTTGGACAGAAATCGTTGCAGAAAAAATTCGCAAGCAGGCATTACATCTGGAAGAAAGAGGCTGTAGCCAGCAGGCAGATATGCTGAAACAGTATATAAAAGAACTTTCTTTTGGTGATGAAACCAATCGAGAAGGTCATGCTGCAAAGGTTTACTTCAATGCGTTATTTGGAATGGAGTTTTCCAGAAGTCAGGAAAACTCGGTCAATGCTGCGCTGAACTACGGGTATGGCATTCTGCTTTCCTATTTTAATCGTGAAATTACAGCCAGCGGCTATATGACCCAGCTGGGACTTTTTCACGATAATATGTTTAACCAGTTCAATCTGGCGTCGGATTTCATGGAACCGTTCAGAATACTGGTGGATAAAAAAGTCTGGGAAATGTCACCGGTCAAATTTGAACGGGAAGAGAAGATGGAACTGGTGTATCTTCTCAGTGAGAACGTGGAAATTGACGGAAAATATCATTATGTCAGCAATGCGATTAAGATATACTGCAGGAGTTTGTTTGACGCGCTCAATGAAGGCGATATATCGCTGATTAGATTTTATAGAGATGAGCTATAGATATATGAGAGTAATTGTATTTTTTGACTTGCCGACAGAATCTCTGGAAGATAAGAGAGAATACAGGAATTTTCGCAAGTTTTTAATCAAAAAAGGATTTCTGATGATGCAGGAAAGTGTTTACTGTAAGCTGGCGCTGAATACTACAGTTGCTGATGGAATCGTGCAAGCGGTCAGAAACAATAAACCTGCGCAGGGTTTGGTGCAAATGCTGGTAATTACGGAAAAACAGTATAACAGAATGGAGTTCGTTGTCGGAAGCGGTCAAAATACAATTGTGGATTCAGATGACAGGGTGATAGTATTATGAGACTGGCGTATTACGAATTAAATTTTACTGTAGAATTGGAAAGAGGAAGCCTTTCTTCCATTGTCCTTGAAAGCCCTGCTATTTTTGAACATTTTCTTGTAAGTCTTCATGGACAGCTTGGAAAGGAGTGCTCAGCTTTTGCCCTTTCGGAAGACGGGAAAGAATTGGAGCTTATCAAGTGCTGCGATCTCGTTATATCCCCGTTTGATTTAACGTTTGCGAAAAAAGAAATTACCAAGAAGCTCTTAATGGAGCTTGAGGCGGCTGCGCAGGAACAGGAGTTGGTTTCTGAACTTAGTGAGATTTACGGAAGTCTCTTTGGGGTGCTGGAGAAACTGCGTTTTGCCGCGGATTATGAAATCGAGTATAACTCGGATTTTGCAGTTTCGGATATTCTGAAAAACTGCGGCGTACATTTGACAGATCCGGCAGGATTATATGTTGAAAAACTGATAGATTATATGATTGTCATGCACAAACTGCTAAAGAAGGAACTCTTTATCATTGCAAATTGCAGTGGATATTTAGATGAAGAGGATTATGAACATATAGAAAAAGCGGCAGCACATTATGATTTGTGCATTGTATTTGTAGAAAACAGACAGTTGGGTTTGCCAAAAATAAAGAAAGAGTATATAATTGATAGAGATTTATGTGAAATACACTAGTGCTTTACCATATGGATACGAGGGTGTAGTGGCCCGTGCTCGAAAATTGAGGTTTGAGAGTAGTGTAATTCCATATGGTAGTCAAACTGCCACAACGACCACTTCCACCGGATATTCGTTTGAGAGTAGTGTAATTCCATATGGTAGTCAAACTTACTGCAACAGTTAAAACAGCATTGGATGGTTTGAGAGTAGTGTAATTCCATATGGTAGTCAAACGATTTGAATATCCAATATCCTTCCGATGTAGTTTGAGAGTAGTGTAATTCCATATGGTAGTCAAACCTTCTCTTCCACTTCTTCCTCTAAGATGTCGTTTGAGAGTAGTGTAATTCCATATGGTAGTCAAACTCTTCCTCAACAGCAAGCATCTCCAAATACGTTTGAGAGTAGTGTAATTCCATATGGTAGTCAAACTAATTTCTTTTGTATTGACGGCGGTTCTACGTTTGAGAGTAGTGTAATTCCATATGGTAGTCAAACATGACTACACCGACCACGGCTTCACTGCCTAAACTGGCGCCTTGGAACGAGGAAGTACAAAAAGCATGTGGTAAATGCGAGAATACAGAAATGTAGTAAAATGCTCGCATTTACATTTCTGCCTACACCCTCAGATTAGGCGCTTACACTTTATGTGCTTAAGCTATCCGCTGTAATTTTTGCTGTTGAATTTTACAGCAAAATAGTGTATGATGAAAGCGATGAAAGGAGCTGATTTATATGCCAAATATTAAACCGATTTCCGACTTGCGAAACTACAGTGAAGTACTGCGAGACGTTTCGGCTGGCGCGCCTGTCTTTCTTACGAAAAATGGCAGAGGCCGTTATGCGATTGTGGACATGCAGGACTTTGAAAAAATGCAGGCAACTATAGCTTTGATGAACGAGCTTGCGCGGGGTAAGAATGCAGGAGAGGAAAAGGGATGGCTTTCAGTTGATGATGTGAAAGCACATTTCAAGAGGAGAGCAAATGGCAAATAAACTGCACTATTCACCGGAAGCATTGAAAGATCTTGATGAGATTTGGGATTATATCAGTTTTGATTTATGCAGTGTGGATGCGGCAGCAAATACGGTTGATAAAATTATTGATAAAGTGAGTAGATTAGAGGATTTTGCGGAAATTGGCGCATCTTTGTCATCTATCACTGATGCAGAAAGTGAATACCGTTTTTTAGTAAGCGGCAGGTACCTAATCTTTTATCGTATTTCCGGGCGGGACTGGTGCTAGAATATAAATAGTACAAGTCAAAATGAGAATTCCTAATCTAATATTTCATGGTACAATGTAGGTACCGCACTGAAGGAGGATCTCATTATGGCAAAGCACTATGACAAAC
>JALEOD010000025.1 GCA_022767345.1 Emergencia sp. | reverse complement strand
CTTTCATATAAGGTTTCTCCCCGTATATGTACGGATTCATGATTTGAATTTCTTCAATGGGATCCGCCTTTCTGTCCAGTATCACATTGATAATTGCAATCAGTGCTTTCTTATTTTCCTTTGCGTCCTTTGAAAAGATGTAGTGAAACACCCAGTCATCATAAAAATTAAATGCGCCTCTGCGCGCATTCTCAAACAACGATTTTTTCTTCATCACTTATACCTCCCTCTATTTTCTGCATAACAAAAAACAGCCAATACGGCTGTTTTTCCTGCGAAGTCTTTTTTACCTATAGCTTATTTTAGCACGATTTTTCCCCGTTTGCAAGCCCAAAAACGGTTTTCCATTCCATTGTTTACTTTTATACCTTTATATTCCTTTATTTACTATAAATCAATAATTATTCCATTTATTCCTTTCTATTATAATCAGCCACATACACGGGACCTATTCATGGATACTCTCTATTCGCTATTTTTTAAATCAAGATTTCAATTAAACAAAGGGGCATATCCGAGATATGCCCCTTTCCACGATAACCATAATCGTCGTTTATAACAGTTCTTTTCTTGACAGATTGATTCTGTTCTGGCTGTCGATTTCGGTAACTTTTACTTTTACCACATCCCCGAAGTTTACAACATCTTCAACCTTTTCAACACTTTCTTTTGCCATCTTGGAGATGTGCAGCACCCCTTCCTTGCCAGGCAGAATTTCGATAAATGCGCCGAAGTTCATGATTCGGGTAACTGTACCTTCATAAATTTCGCCCACCTCTACATCCTTAGTCAAAAGCTCAATGCGATGACGCGCCTCGTTGGCTCCTTCCATATCAGCGCTGTAAATGCTGACAAGTCCCGGATCGTCCTCAGAAATATCAATCTTAACGCCGGTTTCATCCACAATCTTGTTGATGGTCTTTCCGCCAGGTCCGATGACAATCCTAATCTTATCCGGATCAATACGCATCGTAATGCTTCTCGGTGCGTATTTGGACATTTCTTCTCTAGGCGCAGGAATTTCTTCTAACATCTGTTCCATGATGTACATTCTGCCTTCCTTTGCCTGCTGCAGCGCCTTTTCCAGAATTTCTCTGGACAGACCGTGCACCTTGATATCCATCTGAATTGCAGTAACGCCAACCTCTGTACCAGTTACCTTAAAGTCCATATCGCCCAGGAAGTCTTCCATCCCCTGAATATCGGACAGAATCGCCATCTTGCTGGATCCGTCTTCCTCTACTCTTTCAATTAGGCCCATGGCAATACCTGCAACTGGTCTCTTGATTGGAACCCCTGCATCCATCAGTGCCAGACAGGAACCGCAAGTGGAACCCATGGAAGTGGAACCGTTGGAAGAAAGCACTTCAGATACTACACGGATTGCATAAGGGAATTCCTCTACAGAAGGAAGTACTGGAATCAAAGCTCTTTCTGCCAGAGCGCCATGTCCGATTTCTCTTCTGCCAGGACTTCTCATCGGTCTTGCTTCACCTACGGAATAGCCTGGGAAGTTATAGTGATGCATATATCTCTTTTCGGTCTGCTCTGTAATACCGTCGATGGTCTGGGATTCGCTTGCCGGTGCCAGTGTGCATGCGGAAAGCACCTGTGTCTGTCCTCTCTTAAACAGACCGCTGCCGTGTACTCTCGGAAGCATCTGGGTTTCACACCAAATCGGTCTGATTTCGTCCAGCTTTCTGTTGTCCGGTCTGATCCCTTCGTCCAGAATCATGGCGCGGACACATTCTTTGGTGATATTGTAAAGAACGTTAGCAATATCCTTTTCGTTTTCAGGATAAATTTCTGCAAAGTGTTCTTTGGTTTCAACTTCTACTGCGTCCATGTTGTCAAGTCTTTCCAGCTTGTCTACAGTCTTAATTGCAGTTTTCATTTTGTCAACAGCATATGCTCTTACTGCTTCATCGATATCTTCAGGCACTTTGTAAAGGTTTACCGCCTGCTTTTCTTTGCCGACTTCAGCAACAATTTCATCGATAAATTCTACAATCTTTTTAATCTCTTCGTGTCCGAAAAGGATTGCGTCAAGCATTACATTTTCCGGTACTTCGTTTGCGCCTGCTTCTACCATCATAATCGCTTCCTTGGTACCTGCAACAGTCAGATTCATTTCGGAAACTTCTCTCTGCTCCAGGGTCGGGTTGATGATAAACTGTCCGTCAATCATACCTACACGAACTGCACCGATTGGGCCTTCCCATGGAATATCGGAAGTGGACAGGGCTACGGAAGCGCCTACCATTGCCATAATATCGGTTTCGCAGTCAGGATCTACGGACATAACAGTTGCAACAACTACTACGTCATTATAATATCCTTTCGGAAACAGCGGCCGAAGCGGGCGGTCCATCAATCTGGAACACAGCGTCGCTTTCTCGCTGGGTCTTCCCTCTCTCTTGATAAAGCCGCCTGGAATTTTTCCGGCGGCATACATTCTTTCTTCATAGTCACAGCTCAGCGGGAAAAAATCGATATCAGGTCTTGGCTCCTTGGATGCACAGGCCGTTACATTGACTACGGATTCACCGTATCTTACCATAACCTGTCCGTTTGCCTGTTCGCAGACCTTGCCGATTTCCAGCTGCAGAAGTCTTCCTCCCACTGCTGTCTTAAATGTTCTGTAATCTGTAAATCTTGCCATTTTTAATAAACAACTCCTTCCTGTTTATTCTCTCTCTTTTGGCTTTAACTATTTCGCCGTATTGGCTTTTAAAAAAATGACGGGACCTTCGCCCCGTCAAAATTTCCACTATGGACTACTTTCTTAATCCTAAACGAGCAATCAGGCTTCTGTATCTTTCTACGTCAACGTTCTTCAGATACTTCAGCAGATTTCTTCTCTGACCTACCATCTTCAGCAGACCTCTTCTGGAATGGTGGTCTTTCTTGTGAATCTTCAGGTGTTCGTTCAGATCATTGATTCTTGCAGTCAGAATTGCAACCTGTACTTCCGGGGAACCAGTGTCGCCTTCTTTGGTTGCGTATTCTTTGATAATTGCTGTTTTCTGTTCTTTAGTAATCATGTTTAAATTCTCCTTTTCTTCATACGCTTTCACCGAGTTATCGTCGGAGATTCCGTAAAACCAAGTGAAAGTAATTTTCAACTAGATAATTGTATCATACCTATACGACAATTGCAAGCACTTAATTTCTACATAAAAAATAAGCTTTATTTGACATGTTCTCCATGGCTCTGATGATACGCACTGGCCTGCCTGCAGTCTCTGACAATTTGCGCAGACAGCTCCTCTACGCTGTCAAATTTCACTTCATCTCGCGTCTTCTGCAAAAACTCTACCGTAATCTGTTTTCCGTAAAGCTCTTTGTCAAAATCAAAAATATGTGTCTCCACATTTTTGTTGTAATGTCCGATGGTCGGCTTATGCCCTACATTGGTAACGCTCGGATAGCGAACGCCGTTATAAGTGCAGCAGGTCACATAAACGCCGTTAGGCGGCGTCACCATGGACGGATCGATAACCAGATTGGAAGTTGGAAATCCCAGCTTCTTGCCCAGTCTGTTTCCAACCACCACTTCACCGCCGATGGCATAATGTCTGCCCATATAGGTCTTACACTGCTCCACCTGCCCGGAAGCAATCAGCGTGCGAATCAGCGAAGAACTAACGATTTCACCTTTAATCTTATATGGCGGAATTTCCGTCACCTCGTAGCCGTGCCGCGCGCCCATCTGACGCAAAACTTCCGGATTGCCCTGAGCTTTGTGTCCAAAATGATAGTTAAAGCCGCAGAAAGCCGCCTTCATATTAAATTTATCAAGAAGCAGCTCCTCCACAAATGCCGCAGGACTCATGGTCATAATTCTGCGCGTAAAAGGCACATTGAACAGATAGTCCACGCCGAGGGATTCGATAATCCGCTCCTTGTCGCTTTTTACCAAAATATTTTTTACCTTTTTTTCCTTAGGCAGCAAATCCTTTGGATGATTGGAAAACGTGAACACCGCCGATTTCAAACCGGCATCGCCTGCTTTTTTCACCGCCTGCCTAATCAGTTCCTGATGTCCCAGATGAACACCGTCAAAATTTCCCAGTGCCACTGCTGTCGGCTTAATATTCTGTATTGCTTCTAAGGTTTCAAATATTTCCATTTTCATCACCTCGTGTAAAAAATCTTATCTGCTACCAGCTTTTTGTAGATTTTGTTATAAAACGCCACGCCGATAAAAACCTCTTTTCCGGCAATCTCTGCAAAGACATTATATGCTTCGCGAAATTCCGGACGGATTGGCAGATAAAAATCCTGCTCCGCAAAAGCAGGCACTTTTACAATCCGGCAATCCTGCAGCGGCAGATGCCAGCCTGCCGCAAAGCGCACGCCCGAAACTTCATCGGTTATCACCTTGCCAAAGTGAACAAGGGGCTGCCATGAAGCATAAAGTCTTTTTTCGATTTCCAAAGGCTCCATTTCCCGAAATTCTTCTAAATCCAGCGCGTCTTCTACATGAAAAATCCCGCTGGAAATTCTCTCAAGGGACGTCAGTGTGCCGCAGCATCCCAGCTTTTCCCCGGCGTCCTGACAGATGGTTCTGATGTATGTACCTTTGGAGCACTGCACGGTAAACGTCACCGTTTTTTCACCGTCGGGGAAAATTTCTTCCAGCTCCAAAGCATGGATATAGATTTTCCGCGTCTTTACATCGACAGTTTTCCCCTCTCTTGCATACTCGTAAAGTCTTTTTCCCTCAACCTTTAAAGCCGAATACATCGGCGGTTTCTGGTCGATGACTCCACGAAAAGAGGAAAACACTTCTTTGACCTGCTCTTGCGTGCATGTGACAGGTTTTCTTTCCAAAACCTCACCCCAGATGTCCTGGGTATCGGTCTGCAGCCCCAGCTCCATAGTGCAGCGATAGGTTTTGAGATCCATATCCAGATACTCCATGATTCTGGTGCTCTTTCCAACGCAAACAGGAAGAACTCCGGTTGCCATCGGATCCAGCGTGCCGGTATGTCCGATTTTCTTCATGCCCAAAGTTCTTCTGGCAACGCTCACCACATCGTGAGACGTCATATTCTGCGGTTTGTTAATATTCAGTATTCCTTCTGTAATCATGCCCTATCCTATACTCTTTATTATCTTTTCCTTCAGAATATCGAAGGCTTCGGAAAGTCCGCAGTTAAGTGTTCCGCCTGCCGCACGGATATGTCCGCCGCCGCCCAGTTCTGACGCGATTTTCGCCACATCTATGCGGGATTTGGAGCGCAGACTCAGCTTGATTCTGCCGTCCTTTGTCTCCTTCAGAAATGCTGCAACCTCCACACCGGAAATGCTGCGAAGACGCTGTACTACGCCCTCAGTCTCTTCCATCAGGGCTCCTGTTTCAGAAAGCATATCCTGGGTCACATAAGCGATAACCCCCTGCCCGCCGCAAACAGTGGACATGGTGGAAAGCACCAGATTTTCAATGAGCAGCTTCTCGATGCGCATGTTCTCGTAAATCTCTACGCTTACTTTATTGGCGTCGATGCCTATATCATAAAGTTCTGCCGCGATGAGATGGCTTTCCTTACTGGTATTGCTGTACTGAAAGTTTCCCGTGTCTGTAGTGATCGCCGCAAAGATTGCCTCGCCCATTTCTCTGTCCAGCGCAACGCCCAGCGTCTGCAGCAGCCTGTAAATCAGTTCTCCGGTCGCCGCTGCCTCTTTCTCCACATAGTTGAAATCACAATAAAAAGCCGTCGTTCCATGGTGGTCGATACACATGGTCCGCCTTCCTTCTGCGAATTTTTCCTGTCTTTTTTCAAATCGGGACGAATTGCCGCAGTCCACACAGACGGAAAGGTCCGGCCTTGCGATAACATTTTGGTCAAAAGTACAGTAGCCTTGATCTAAAAACGCCAGGTTGGCGGGAATGTCATCTTCAATGAGAACCTGACATTCCTTTCCCATACTGCGCAGCCCCTTACACAGCGCTGCCGCTGATCCCAGGGCATCTCCATCCATATTCACATGAGGGTAAATCAAAATTCGTTCTGCGGCAGAAATTACCTCCGCCAGTTCTTCAAATGTGTTATTCTTCATGTTCGATTCCCAGTTTTCCAATCACTTCAGAAATATGTCTGCCATACTCCATAGAAGTGTCCAGTTTAAAAATCAGCTCAGGAATATGGCGCAGCTTAATCTGTCTGCCGATTTCCTTTTTTATGAGGCCTTTGGCGCTGCGAAGCCCTTCTAATACAGCCTCTGCCTCCTGCTGTTTTGCTTCCTCGTCTTTACTGCCGACGGAAAGCACTGTGACATAGCAGGTAGCGTAGCTGCCGTCAGAAGTCACTTCTACGCCTGACAGGCTTACCATTGCTGACTGTAATCTAGGGTCTTTGATATCTCTAATCAGCATTTCGCTGACGATTTTACGGATTTCTTCTCCGAGACGACCCTGTCTGTATCCTTTTCCCATAGGTTTTCCTTTCGTAATGGTTATTTACGTTCAATTTCAACCATGTGGAAGCATTCGATGATGTCGCCTTCCTTGATGTCGTTGTATGCCTCGATACCGATACCGCATTCGTAGCCGGAAGCAACTTCCTTGGCGTCATCTTTGAATCTCTTCAGAGATGAAATCTTGCCTTCGTGAATTACGATACCGTCACGCACCAGACGGACTTCTGCGTTTCTCACAGCTTTTCCTTCCAGTACGTAAGCACCGCCGATGATGCCTACACCCGGTACTTTGAACGTAGTTCTAATTTCTACTTTACCCAGAATTTCTTCTTTAAATTCAGGATCCAGCATACCCTTCATGGCATTTTCCACATCATCGATTACATCGTAGATGACTCTGTAAGTTCTAATCTGAATGTTTTCTCTGTCTGCCATGGTCTGTACTGCTGTGCTAGGTCTTACATTGAAACCAACGATGATTGCGCCTGCAGTACCTGCCAGCATAACATCGGATTCTGTTACAGTACCTACACCTGTATGAATAATGTTGACCTTAACATTTTCGTTGTTAAGTTTTTCAAGGGAGGCAACCAGCGCGCCCACGGAGCCCTGTACATCGCCCTTGATAATCATATTCAGTTCCTTGACTTCGCCTTCCTGAATCTGGCTGAACAGCTTTTCTAAGGTGGTGCTTGCGTTTCTTGCAAGTACTTCTTCTCTCAGCTTTTCTTTTCTGTTTTCAGCGATTTCTCTTGCGATTTTATCGTCTTTTACTGCGTTAAATTCGTCGCCTGCCTGCGGTACGTCGGTCAGACCAAGAATTTCTACAGCTGTAGCAGGACCTGCCTTCTTGATGGTCTTGCCCTTATGGTCGGTCATGAGACGGATTCTTCCGGAGCAGGTTCCTGCAACGACGCTCTGTCCGCTCTGCAGTGTTCCGTTGGTTACAAGCAGTGTAGCAACCGGACCCTTGGATTTATCCAGTCTTGCTTCGATAACGGAACCCATGGCAAGTCTGTTCGGATTTGCCCTTAGCTCCATCATTTCTGCCTGAAGCAGAATCATTTCCAGAAGATTTACAATACCTTCGCCGCTCTTTGCAGATACAGGTACGCTGATGACGTCGCCGCCCCAGTCTTCTACCAGAATGCCGTGCTCAGTCAAATCCTGCTTTACTCTGTCAGGGTTTGCGCCCGGTTTATCCATTTTGTTGATAGCAACGATAATCGGAACCCCTGCAGCCTTTGCGTGGCTGATGGATTCTACAGTCTGCGGTTTTACGCTGTCGTCTGCCGCGACAACCAGTACTGCAATATCGGTAACGTGAGCGCCTCTGGCTCTCATTGCGGTAAATGCTTCGTGACCCGGTGTATCTAAGAATACAATTTTCTGACCGTTGATTCTTACCTCAGAAGCACCGATATGCTGGGTAATGCCGCCTGACTCAGAAGCGGTTACATTGGTCTTTCTAATTGCGTCAAGAAGCGATGTCTTACCGTGGTCAACGTGACCCATAACGGTAATAATCGGAGGTCTGTCTTTCAAGTCTTCTTCGTTGTCCTCAAAGAGTTCCAGACCTTCCTCTACCTCTTCTTCCTCAACTTTGCCGATGGCTACGCTCAGTCCCAGGTCTTCTGCCAGTACCATAACGGTGTCTTCATCAATGTTCTGGTTGATATTTGCCATGATACCCAGTTTCATCAAAGTCATGATAACTTTGGATGTGGAGACTTCTGCCTGTTCACAGAAGCCTGCAACGGTAATCGGCACGTTAATTACAACAGTGCCTTCCGGTAATACTTCTTCTTCAATTTCAGGTTCTACCACCTGTGGCTTTGGTTTATTATGTTTCTTTCTTGTTTGTTTTTCCAACGATTTTCTTTCCAGTTTATCGAACTTATTCTTTTCTTTATCCTGTTTCTTCTTGCCATCGGCTTTTCTGCTGCCCGGCTTGGTTTCAATCTTGTCAAGCTGCGGACGATCTTTTCTCTGTCCACCCTGACCGCCTCTTTCCGGTTTTGCGCCCGGCTTTCCGCCGTTTCCACGAGGATTATCCCTGCGGCCATTTCCGCCACGGTCATTTCTGTCATTTCTGCCGTTACGATTTCCGTTTCCGCCGCGATCGCTTCTATCAGCTCTTGCGCCGTCTTTACGTTCCGGCTTTTTGCCGCTGCGGTCGTTTCTGTCCGCATTTCTGTCAGCCGGTTTTTCAGAAGTTCTTTCCGGCTTTCTTTCTGCTTTTGCTGCAGGCGCTTTTTCTGCAACCGGCTTTTCTTCCACTGCAACAGGCGTTTTTATCTCAGGATTCTTTATCTCAACCGCCGCTGGTTTCTCAACCTGTTTTTCTTCTCTCGGCAGCGGCTTTCCAACAGGCGGCTTCTGTCTGCTTCTGTTTTCCAGCTCCGCTTTATTGACTACCGGTTTTCCGACAGGCGGTTTATTCTTGCTTGCCAAATATTCTGTATCTACTACAGGCTTTCCCACAGGAGGTTTTGGACGATTAGGAAGTCCCGGTCTTACTGCCGCTTTTACGGTCACTCTCGGTTCTTCCTGCACCGTATTTCCCTTTTTCTTAGGCTCTGCCTTTACAATCTTAGTCTCTTTCTTTGTTCCCTTTATCTTGTCAACTTCCGCATCAGATAACACGCTCATATGGCTTGTCGCACTGATACCAAGCTGCGCTGCTTTTTCCTGGAGTTCCTTACTGGAAATGTTCAATTCTTTTGCCAGTTCATGTACTTTTTTCGTCATATTCACTCCTCCCTTTCTGATTGAATAAGGTCAATCTCCTTGCAAATAATTTCCGCAAAATGGCGATCTGTAATACCGAAAATCCCCTTTCCTCTCTTACCTGCCATCTTAGAAAGCACATCACTTTCTCCGAAAATTCTATAGTTAACGTTGTATTTTAAGCATTTTCCCTGCATTTTTTTTACTGTGTTATCGGCTAAATCCTCAGTTAAAATCAAAAGCTGCAGTTTTCGTTTTTCAATCATCATGATACAGGTGTTATAACCTGTTACCAGATTTCTGGATTTGGCAGCAAATCCCAAATAGCTGAAAACTTTTTCTCTATTCATTTGCCTGCCCGCTCATCTCCTTTAGTTCTTCCGCCACTCGGTCAATTTCACTCTGGGCGATGCCTGCGGAAAAATTTCTCTGAAAGGCTTTGCGCTTCTGCGCCTTTTCAATACACCCACTGTCACGGCAGAGATATACGCCGCGGCCTTTGGCTCTGCCCGTGGTATCTACCGATAAGACACCGTCGTAAAAGGCCACCCGAAGCAGATCCTGCTTGGGTTTTGATTCCATGCAGCCGATACATCTTCTCATAGGAACCTTGTTACTCTTCAATCTCGAAAACCTCTTCTCCTTCTAATGCTTCTGCCGGCTCGTCATCAATTTCTACGATGCCGTCTTCTGTTTCTTCATTATAGTACTGGGTATGACTCTTAATGTCGATTTTCCAGCCGCTGACCTTTGCAGCCAGTCTTACATTCTGACCTTCTTTTCCGATTGCCAGTGAAAGCTGATAATCCGGCACAACCACTGTTGCCGTCTTTTCATCTTCATCTGCCAGTACAAACTCTACCTTTGCAGGAGAAAGGACGTTGCTGATCAGAACCTTCGGATCTTCACTCCACGGAATGATATCGATCTTCTCGCCGCCCAGCTCATCAACCACCGCCTGCACACGAATTCCTCTGGTGCCTACGCAGGCGCCCACCGGGTCAACATTCACATCTTCGCTGTAAACTGCCAGTTTGGTTCTGGAACCTGCTTCTCTTGCGATGCCTTTGATCTCAACAAAGCCGTCCTGAATTTCAGGCACCTCCATCTCGAAAAGACGCTTTACAAGGCCCGGATGAGATCTGGATAAAAATACCTGCGGTCCTTTGGTGGTCTTCTTTACGTCCATGATGTAGACTTTGAGACGTTCATTGACTTCAAAACGTTCGCCCGGCACCTGCTCGCCGGCGGAAAGAATGCCCTCGGCCTTTCCCATGTTGACAAACAGCGTTTCGCCGCTCTTTCTCTGCACAACGCCGGTCACAATTTCACCCTGTTTTGTAATGAAATCGTCGAAAATCATACCTCTTTCAGCCTCTCTGATTCTCTGTACTACAACCTGCTTTGCAGTCTGCGCCGCGATTCTTCCAAAGTCTCTAGGCGTTACAGAAAACTCAATTGCGTCGCCGATTTCATATCTCGGGTCGATTTCCTGTGCTTCCTCAAGAGACATCTCAATCATATCATCATAAACCTCTTCTACAATATCTTTTCTCATGAGTACTGCAATATCGCCGTCTTCTCTGTCAATATCCACTCTCACGTTCTGGGATGTGCCATAATTCTTCTTGTAAGCAGAAACCAGCGCGGACTCAATTGCCTCGATCAAAATGTCCTTGGAAATATGTTTCTCCTTTTCAAGTTCATTTATCGCTTCGATAAATTCTCTGTTCATTTGTCTTTACCCTCCTTAGAAAACCACTGCCAGGTTGGTTTTTGCCACCTGATCCAGCGGGAACATCCATTTTTTATCATTTTCATCTTTTATTACAACATTGCCGTCTGTTAGGCCTTCCAAAATACCTTCATAGACCTTCTTTCCGTCAATGCCTTTATACAATTTTACTTCTACCAGTCTGCCGGTATACTTCTCATAATGTCTTTCAGTAATCAACTGCCGGTCCATGCCCGGTGAAGAAACCTCCAGATAGTAGTTCTGCTCAATAGGGTCGAGTCTGTCCAGCTCATCGCTTAAAAATCTGCTGACCTTTTCGCAGTCGTCTGTGCTGACATGTTCTTCTTCCTCTTCGGAAAGTTTGTCGATATAAACCCGCAGAAACCAGTCTCTGCCTTCCTTGACAAACTCTACGTTATAAAGTTCCAGCCCGGATTCTTCCATGAATCCTGCTGCAATGTCTTCAATGATTTCTTTTATCTTTTTCTTTGCCATTTAGTGCCTTTCACTTCTCTCGCAAACCCCGCTGCGGCGGGATTTTGCCCTAAACAAAACTGAAAGAGTGGGTTTTGCCCACTCTTCTCGCTTTCCTTAACAAATTTCGTACATACATATATTAGCACAAATCCAGTCTCATGTCAAATATTAGTTTTAGTAAATCTGCGGCAAACCCATGAAAGGCATGAAAGCTTTCTTCATATTGTTGACAAATTTCGTTATCCCCGCCTATTTTTGTCAACAAACAGACTAAATGACATAGCTAATATGGCTTAAACATTGCCAATGTTGACAGAAAAACGAGAATCAGTCAATTTTGTCAACGTTTTATCGCAAAAACGTTGACAGAATTGACACTTTTTTTGATTTTAGTCAACTTTGGCAACAAAAACAGTTAATTTTCATATAAACCCGGGTGGGAATCCCATGAAATGTTGACAAAAATAAAGAAATCACGAATATTTGTCAACATTCCTTTGCTTTCATACATTTCAGGTGTTTGCCCCGCTTAGTGTTTGCCCTGTCAGTGAATTGCCGAAACCATCTAATCCCGTTCTCCCAAAAGTCCTTCCTCAGGAGAGTTTACATCAAATCGGCAGTAACTCTGATAACGCTGATTGCTGAACAGATTATCAAGGCGCTCCGCTCTGCTTTTGTAAGGCAGGCTCACCGGCAGACCGCCCCAGCAGAAGTTAAAAACTACTGCTTCCGCGTGATATGCATCAGGAGAGATTTCCTTTTCATACATGACATAGCCGCGCTGATTTTCAGTTCCAAAAGGATATACTACGTTTCCCTCGATTCTCTTAAAGCTGCCGCCTGCGCCGAACCAGTCCAGGCTCTGTGCGTCTCTCATGCCAAAATCCGTCATATCGCTGACCATATTTTTTCCGTCCTCAGAAAAAAGCAGTTTTCCAGAAATCGGATTCCACGCCTTTGCGCCGTCATAGCTGCTTTCAATATTAAACCCGTTATTTCCATACAGTTTATGGTTGGCAAAAGAAAAATACGTAATGACATAAAAATGACTTCTCGTCATTTCCACCAGAATCGTTTCCCCATGAATCCAAGGCACTTCCGGGTCTCTTTCCTCTTTGTCTCTTTTTACGGTCACTCGCTTCGCGCCTGCAAGCCGTAAAACATCCGCATCCTCTATATCCGCAAGAATCTCTTCCGGAAAACCTGCCCCCGCCAAATCCTCCCGCAATTCCCGATGCGCAGTACACGAGGCCGTTTCTGACTCACCCATCACTGCAAAATGATTCGAATAAAAACCACCACAGGCAACCCCCGCAACGCAGAGACATAGGTAAGATATCATAACTGCGCGCATGCTAAGACCTACAGGCGCATTTCTAAAGAGATACCCCGCCTGCGCAAGTTCATCCGATACGCTGTAAAGCTGATGCCACAAAAAGACCGCAAATACCAGCAAAAGCGCTGCTGCAGCAAAACCGATTTCCGATATGAATAATCCAATCATCCCCACCAGAAAATACCAGACCATCGCCCAAAGCAGCGGCTTTTTTTCCATTGGAATCTGTGCAAAGCGGTAAACCCATTGGAGGCCCTGATGAAATACCCAAAGCTTTGCCATGGAGTAAACAAGCTGCGTCATGTATAGGAATACCGGCAGCGCATTTGCCGCGCTTTCCGGCAGACAACTCCATATGAGATGCGCAAGTTCCGCAGCCAGATCAATGCTGCCGAATATCCACAGCGCCGTAAACCAGCGGTTTACTTTTCGCAGAGACCTAACGCCGCAGTAAAATAATGCAGTACCTGCTGCAGGCAAAATAAACTGAAACCACAAAAATCCAATCGTAATCGTCTGCAGTGCTATGCCCCAAAGCATAAGATGAATGGGTTTTCGCCATGGGTTTACCCGCAAAACATCCGTTTCCGCAAGAGACACCTCTCCTGCCGCTTCAATCAGCAGCTCGTCCAGCAGTTCATAATCCTTCATTCATCTCACCTCCCAGCTCTTTCTGCAGTTTTTTACGAAGACGATACAATCTTCCCTCCACGGCGCGCTCCGTCATTCCAAGCTCCGCAGCAATTTGTTTCGTCGGCTGCAGATAGTAATATTTTCTGTAAAACAATAGCCTGTCGCGGTCAGGCAGCTTTTCAAGTGCCGCTTTCACAAGGCGTTTCTTCTCCCGCCGGAGAACTTCTTCTTCCGAAGACAAACAGGAGCCGTCATCGGGCTGCAGTTCCCTTACTTCAACGGTCTTCTTTCGCAGCCTGTTCAAGGCAGTATTTCTGGCAATAGCTGTAAGCCACGGCAGCAGATTTCCCCGCCCCTCATCAAACTGCTCAAAACGATCCCACACCAGAAAATAAATATCGCTGAGGCATTCTTCCGTCTCCTCTTTGGACTGCAAAATAGGATATACAATATAGTACAGCAAATTGGCATACTGCTTCTGCAAAAGCCGTATACCTTCTTCATCTTTTGTGCGGAGAAGTTCTATCACCTGCCTGTCCAACGCGTCACCTCTTTTCACCCCTTCTGATTACTTTTACACCCCGTTAAGAAAAATCCCACGATAATTACTGCAATTACTGCAAAAACTACAACTATAAAAAAGCTGCAAAAAGGCGCAGAATCATTCTGCGCCTCACAAGTTCTATCTGATAAAATTGGTAGCAATCTTTGGATTTGCCGGTGCTGTGATGCCCTTTTCTTTTCCGGCTTCGATGCACTTTAAAAGCCATGCCATGTTGGAAGCGATGTTCCGCATAGTCTGCAGCCCCTCAAAATCCTGCGCCACCTCCTCCGGTTGATTGCCGTGCACCATGTTCCAGTAAGTAGATGATACCACCGGCATCTGATTAATCATGAAATATTTGTTCAAATCATCCAGTGCTGAAGTAGTGCCCGCTCTTCTCGCCGATACAACTGCCGCGCCAGGTTTATGGGCAAAAGCGCTGCCGCCCGCATAGAAGGCTCTGTCTAAAGCGGAGAGAATCCTTCCGCTTGCGTGAGCGTAATATACCGGTGAACCGAACACAAATCCATCTGCCTCTGCCGCCTTTCCAATCAGTTCGTTGACCAAATCATCCTCAAAAACGCAGGTGCCTTTTCGGCTGCCGCATGCGCCACAGCCGATACAGTCTCTAATTGGGCGTTTCCCCAGCTGCAGAATTTCACTGTCAATCTGCAGTTCCGCCAGCGTATCCGCAATCTCTTTCAAAGCTGTAAAGGTACAGCCCGCCTCATTAGGACTTCCATTTATCAGTAATACTTTCATGTTCTTACCTCCCATATATGTTTCAGCATTCTATCAGAGCAGTCTATGATATTCTTCTCTAAAAATTCCACTTTTTCAGGAAAGACGCAAATTTCTTCACCGCTGCTGAAGCATTCTTTCCGCTCTTGTAAATCATGCCGATATTGCGGTAACACGGCAAGTCCAGGGGTGCGATTTTAATCTGATCGCGGCATGTCTGCAGCACCAAATCCGGCATAAGGCTAATGCCGAATCCCTTTGCAACCATGGATATCGCACTATTATCATCAACATATGTGGTCTGCTTATTAGGCTTGACACGATAGCCTGCCAGCTGCTGCTCAACATCCAAGTCACTGGCACAATAAGGAAACAAGAAATGTTCTGTTTCAATTTTATGTAATGGAAAGGGCTCGCCTTCCCTCCATGGATATTCCGGCGGCAGTACTGCAAAAAAGTCGTCCCTGGCAAGAGGTACAAAATCATCCCTTTTCACCAGATTGGTGGTAATGCACATATCTACCTGCCCCTCATCAAACCACTCATACAGCCGGTCATCTCCTTCCTTTATCTCAAAGGAAATCTCCGGATTTTCCAGCTGAAAAGCACGCATCACGTCGGGAAGCCATGTTCTGATTACGCTGGCAACTGCGGCGATACGAATCATAGAGGCTTTCTGCTTTAGAATCAGGTCGACCTCCGTCTCAATCTTTCCGCTGGCTTTTACCAGTTCCTTAAACAGAGGCATAAGCCGCTCACCTTCTTCTGTGAGTCTTACACCGAATTTGCCGCGATGCAGAAGTACTACGCCCAGTTCACTCTCTAAAGAGTTCATCATATGGGTAAGCCCCGCCTGGGTATAACCCAACTTTGAAGCAGTCGTCAAAAGGCTCCCGTTATCTACTGCATAAATGAGCACCTTAACTTTATTAATATCCATAATATCCGTCCCGTTCTATTAAAAATCGTTATATATATATAATAATAAAGTGAATTCCATAAGTCAAGAGAATGCGGTAAAATATAGATATAAATATTAGCTTATTTGAAAAGAGTTATTAGGAGGATTTCATTATGTACAATAATACTATGTACGAGCTGGGAAGCCAGCCATCCCTGATTCGTGAACTTTTCGCTTACGGACTTGAACAGGCAAAGATTGTTGGCCCGGAAAACGTATTTGACTATACCCTTGGTAACCCAAGCATTCCGGCTCCTGCAAAAGTACAGCAGGCTATTAAAGACATCCTTGATGATACTGATTCCATCAAGATTCACGGCTATTCCATGGCTGGCGGTTTTGATGAGACAAGAGAAGCAATCGCTGCAAACCTGAACAAGCGTTTCGGCACCGATATCAAAGCTTCTAACCTGTTCGTAACCTGCGGCGCTGCTCCTGCGCTGATTTCCGTTATCAAAGCTCTGGCTGTTGATGCTGATGCCGAAATCATGGCTGTTGCTCCGTTCTTCCCTGAATACCGTCCATTTGTTGAGAAAAACGGTGCTCACCTGGTAGTGATCCCTGCTGACAGAGAACACTTCCAGATTGACCTTGCTAAAGTTGAAGAACTGATTACTGTACATACACAGGCAATCATCATCAACTCCCCGAACAACCCATCCGGCGTTGTTTACACAAAAGAAACTCTGGAAGCACTGGCTGCTATCCTGACTAAGAAAGGCGAAGAATATGGACATCCAATCTACATCATCGCTGATGAACCTTACAGAGAACTGACTTACGGAGATGCAAAGGTTACTTTCATCCCTACTGTTTACAAGAACACCATTGTATGCTATTCCTGGTCCAAGAGTCTGTCTCTGCCAGGTGAACGTATCGGTTACGTATGTGTGCCTGATCAGTGTGATGACGCAAAAGAAGTATTCAATGCTGTTGCTGGCGCTGCTCGCGCCAACGGTCATGTTTGTGCCCCTACTCTGCCGCAGATGGTAATCGCTCGCTGCGTAGACGAAATGCCTGACCTGAAAGCTTACGACGACAACCGTACTCTGCTGTACGATGAACTGACTAAGATGGGTTATAAATGCGCAAAACCTGACGGTGCATTCTACCTGTTCGTAGAAGTTCCAGACGGGGACGGCATGAAATACTGCCAGAAAGCAAAGGAAGATCACAACCTGCTGGTTGTTCCTGGCGAAGGCTTTGACTGCCCGGGATACATGAGATTATCCTACTGCGTATCCAACGAAATGATTAGAAGAAGCTTACCTGCATTTGCTAAGATGATGGAAGCTTACAAATAATCATCGAATCCAAATAAAATAAACCAGAAAAAACTGTGCGGAACTTTCCTTTCAGATAGTGCGCACAGTTTTTTGTGTAACGACTTTTATATAGTGGCTTTTCTCCTGCGTTTTATAGCGTTTTTCTATGTATATTTTTTCCAGTTTTCCACTTTATTCACTTCGGTTTTCAAAATCCCGATTTTGTCCGTAAAAAGAAACCCTTTTCGCCTGTTTTGAAAACCAATCAGAGTATTTTCGAAAACTTCCAAAATATTCCATTAGAAAATGCTCAAAAATAGAAAAATCGGAGTGCGCAAACGCGCGCAAAGTCCGAATTTTCCTTTCATACCATATTAATCTATATAATACGCCCAGTTCTCTTTTCTTTCTGAAGCCTCCGGATATTCTCCATCGACATAACCCAGCACGCAGTGCCCGATGCCCTCATAGTCGCCTTCAATGCCCAAAGATTTAAGAATTTCCTTGCCTTCCGGACGTTCAAATTCTTCCTTTGCTCTGTGGATCCAGCAGCTTCCGATTCCAAGGGAATGGGCAGCCAGCATCAGATTTCCCATGACCAGACTGCCGTTATATACGTGAGTCGGAATCTTCTTGTCCGCCAGGACAATCAATACCACCGGCGCGCCGTAAAACGGATCGCTGTCTGATCCCATAATCTCAGCGTTGAGCTTGGACAGTCTGTCGCGAACTTCCTTGTTAGTTACTGCAATAATAATAGGGTCCTGATAGTTCATTCCTGTAGCTGCAAAAGTACCGGCTTCAATAATCCTCTCAATAATTTCCTTTGGCACCATATCCGATTTAAATTTACGGATGCTTCTTCTCGTTTTCATCGCTTCAATAATCTGATTCACTATTTTCTCCCTTCTGTATTTTGTTCACTCTTCTATTTTAATTCTACTGAAATTTCGTGCTATCGTCAATACGCCAACTTGAAAAGAATTTTTCGAAATTCTTGCGTTCCCTATATCTAAAGTGCCAATTTCAGAAATAATTTTTCCCAAAACGCTGGAAGATTACAATGGACCAAACTATCTTATCGCAAAGCTTGCCATCGTCGCATGTCTCGCCCAGTGGCTCTCCAGCATAACCGGCGGCAATGTCAACATGCTGGTAATCTGCCTGATTCTCGGCGTTATCTTTAAAGAAATCGGATTCCTTGATGAAGCTTCCCTGACAAAAGCCAACGGCTTTACCGGTGTCATGGCAAGCTGGGTGTAAAAACCTCATAATAGCTACCTTCTAAAAATATGCATAAATACCGCAAAAGGCTGCGCCTTGGGGAAACCCCGGCGCAGCCTTTGCATTTGATATAAACATTAAGATATTTCGTCCATGTATCGATCCGCAATAAATTCTGCCGATTCTGCCCAGAGACCATTTCTTACATCCTGCAGCGTTGCATAAGTCTCGGAATGATAAAATCTATTTACCGCTTCCTTAAAGTCAATTTCAAGCCGTTCCTGCAGCACATCAACAACATCGCGTATTTGAATGCAGACATTCATTGTAATATTTTTACCGTTGAAGACATAAATCTCATCTTTCATAACTATCCCTCCTGACAAAATGTAAGCAGTCTAACGCGCTCTCTGTATGAAAAGAAACCTGATTGTTTACTTTATTATATCTTAGTCTTGCCACCGCTTCCTCTACTGATAAAATATTTGCAAGATAAAGTTGTACGGTTTCCATAGTCTCATCATCTGCAACCGGACCGATTACAACATCATAATCATGCTGCAATCCTCCCCTTGAACGATTTTCTTTAATAAATTCAAGCCATACTTTATCCAATGTATGAAAGCGTTTTATATGCAGACTTTCTATTTCTGTAAAAATATATTGATAAAGGTAATATTTATTTTTCTTTTCCCGCAGGCTTAAACGATAACCCCATTCTTTTGCCTGCTGTTCTAACAATGTTGTGTAAAATCCCCTTCCAAAGTCCCTCCTGTTATATGACTTTTCCAGATTTATCTTGTCGAATTCTGAGGTTGTTCCATGAAATAGAATCAGTTCAACAGAACCTTCCATCATTACCTTTTCTATAAATTCCATTACTTCATCAAAAGAAATCTGATGAAGATATTCATGCTGTAAAATGATTTTTTCAAAAACCTGCTTCTGATTAAACAAATCATTGACTGCGCTTGCTGTCAGATGATTTCGCAAAGCATATGATTCCATCGCTTCTATAGTTAAAATTTCTATATCAGATTGTATGCTCATTTGTTTTCCTCACTATTTTCCCAAAGTTCCTTTTCTTCATTATATAGAAAAGCCCCTTTTAAGTCAATCATCTTGTGACCAAGCTTTTTCGATTCATCACGCTTAAAAGGCTGCGCCGGGGTTTCCCCAAAGCGCAGCCTTTTCGTATTGATCACAATTATTTATGCAGTTCTTCCACTGCGTGTACCAGCATTTCAATGGTTGCCGGAATGGAATCCTCATCCAAATCAAACTCTGCATTATGCAAAGGCTGCGTTGTATCGCAGCCGATACCTACATAGGTAGCAATACCGCCATTGTCCTGTACTTTGTTCATCATTACGGAAGCATCATCAGTTCCTCCGATACTTCCCTCAAAGTAAATCTTTTCAAACCAAGGCACCTTCTTTGCGGCTCTTTCGATGACTTCCATCATCGCGTCACTGCTCTGTGCTGCCGGAATTTCACCAAAGTCCTCATAGGTATATTCCATATCGTGAGCCTTTGCAGCGCCGTCCAGAATATCGAATACCCTTTTACGAGCGTAAGCTGCGATGGTTTTAGTCTGTCCTCTGTATTCAATGCTCATAAATGCGTTCGGCGCAATGGTATTTACTACTACACCGGCATTTAAAACCCCTACGTTAACTCTGCAAAGCCCTTCTTCGTGAGGCGCGATTGCGTGAAGATTCAGCGCAGCAGTGCAGGCAGCAAGCAGCGCATTTTTTCCTTCCTGAGAAGCGCCGCACGGGTGCGCCGCTCTGCCGTGGAAGGTTACATCAATCTGGTCGTCACTTAAGAAGTCCTTGCAGCCGCAGGCAATGGTGTTTGACGGAAGCGGCCAGCCTTCTGCTGTCAGCGCCATATGAACGGAAATAAAGTTCATCGCATCGTCCAGATGACCTTTATCCACGATTGCCTGTGCACCGTTATACCGTTCTTCTGCCGGCTGGAAGATAATACGCATTTTGCCTTTCAGCTGATCTTTTTTCTGCATTAATTCATAAGCAAGACCCATGCCGATTGCCGCGTGAGCGTCATGTCCGCAGGCGTGAACGTTCCCTGCGTTGCAGGAAATATACCCTTCATCAAAAGGTCTGAATCCCTCTTTCTGTGGTTCTTCATATGGCAGGCAGTCGATATCGAAACGGAACGCTGTCACAGGACCCTCTTTTCCGGTGTCAAGTTCAGCGATGACGCCCGGATAGCCTTCGGTTCTTTCAACGTATTCAGGTTTTGCGCCCTGTGCAATGGCTCTTTCCTTTTCTGCCTGTTTTTCTTCGTCAGTAAGCATTTCAAAGCTTACAGTATCTTCATTAATCACCTGTGTCCCCATCAGACACTTGTATCCCATTTCTTCCAGCACTTCTGCAATTCTTGCACTGGTTCTGATTTCTCTCCAGCCCAGTTCCGCATAGTGATGAAACTCCCTTCTGTATTCTACAAATCTATTCATAATCTTCTTCCTTTCCGGTCATCTGCGCAGGATTTTTTCTGCAGATATCCAGCGCCTCTCCCAAAAGCTCTACGCCGCGGCAGATTTCTTCGTCCGTCACATTGGAAAAGCATATTCTGATATGACCTTTTTTCTTTCTCTTTTCCTGATAAAAGACCCAGCCGGGTACGACAATAACGCCTCTGTCTTCAGCTTCTTTGCAAAAGTCCTTCTCACCAATGCCTTCATCTAAAGTGCACCACACCAAAAGCCCGCCTTCCGGATCCCTGTAAGTAATCCCTTTCTCAGCAATTTTATCCAGCTCCCTGCAGATTAGTTTTCTTTTCTGACTGTATATTTCCTGCAAAGTGCCAATATGTTTTTCGTATTCACCCGAATCAATATACGCATTGAGAAAATACTGGCCAATGCCGCCAACTGCAGTTTCGTCCACAGCCAGCGCATAACCTAACATGTCGATAAAGTCAGAAGGCCCCACGGTATACCCAATCTTAATCATATAAGGAAAGGTTAGGGTAAATGAGTTTACATAAATCACAAGTCTGTTGTCATCCAGCGCATAAAGACTGGGCAGATTGTCTTCCTCAAAAGCAAAGTCCCGCTGGTAGTCCTCCTCAATAATCGGTACGTTATAATCATTGGCCAGTTTTAACAACTGATACCTTTTATTCAGCGACATTGTAATTCCTGTCGGGTTGTGATAATTAGGTATCGTATAAATGAATTTCGGTTTATATTTTCGGATAGCTTCTTCCACCATATCGATACGGACGCCGTCATCTTCCATGGGAATGGTAATGACATTGATTCCACGGTTATAGAGAATACTGTAATTATCCGGCACCATCGGCTCTTCTGCAATGATACAATCGCCCTCCCGCATATAAAAAGTCACCAGATAACTGATCAGCTGATTGCTCTCTGCTAGAATCTGCACATTCTTCGGCGCCACATAAATATTCTGCCCCGTCAAAAGCTTGCAGATATTCTCCTTTAAATGCTCCGTTTCTTCACAAAATTTAGTCATGCTGTCGTTTTCATCATTGTTGAAAATCTTCTGCACCACGTGTTCAAGACCTGTTACCGGACTCAGTTTTCTGTCGATAATCATGCCACCGAAAGAAATTGCCTCTGCTCTTTCCGATTCCCAGTACAGTTCATCAAAAGACTTTTCAGCACGGCGAAATTCGTAACGGAATGCCTTTTCCAGCGGAAAAAATCGCTGCCCGAAATTTTGCTGCTCTTTTACAGCTTTTACGTAATATCCTTTTCTTTTATCACTGGATACAACAACGAGACCCCTCTTAATCAGCTCATCGTAGGCTTTGATGATTGTGTTTCTATGCACGCCGACTTCTGCTGCCAGACGACGCTCCGACGGCAGCTTAAATCCTGTCGAAAACTTATTAGAAACAATCTTATCCTCAATTTTTCTGGCAATCTGCTGATACACCGGCACAACGCTGTTCCGGTCGATGGTTAATTTCACGCTGCTGTATCCTCCTTTTTTAAGTCCTAAAAAATTCCTAATCCTATAATATATTTAATCCTATTATACCGCTTATGCCTCTGCTTCGTCAGCATTTTTCTGTGTAGCTTTTAAATTTTTTACATATCTGTCCCAAACAGTCAGCATGATAATACCGATTACGATGATTACTACGATTGCGATGAACATGTAGCGATATCCGCCTTCACCAAAGGAGTCCAGAATTTTTCCCGAACAATACGGTACAAATACTTCCGGCAGATAGCCGATGGTGCTTACAAGCCCTACTGCTGTACCTGCTACACGGATTGGAATGCCGCCTTCTTCCATCATGGACCATACTAAGCTGTATCCACCGTACATACCGAAATAAATGATAATGCAAAGAGCGATAAACACGGTGGAACTCATATTGCCCATAACGACCATCAAAAGCGTCGGAATTGCCATCAGAGAATAGGTCACATACATAACCTTAGATCTGCCGATTCTATCAGCAATAGCGCCGCCTCCGAAAGCTGCAATCGGTCTTACATACTGTGCAGCCAGAGTTACGACAGCGCCTGCTGTTGCCGCCATACCGAATCTGGAAGTCGCATACGGAGTAAAATAATAAAATGCAATGTTCATCACATAAGTACAGCAAAGAATTGCAGCCAGAATCCATACTGCCGGCATTTTAAGTACTTCGATAATCTGTGATGGTGAAATCTTGTCTTCTTTTTCTACCTTCTCAGTCTGATCAGGCTTTTTCTCGCCTAAGAGGAAAAATACCAAAACCCCCAGCACAATGGCAATGATAGAGTAATAAAGGATTACACCATTTAAGCCGCCCAGATCTCCAGACTTTTTGCTGAAGTAGCCGAATACGGAAAGCATAAGCACTGCGTCTACGGCATAGGTAATGCCTCTGCCGCCGTCCATAAAGCCGTAGGCTTTTCCGCGCTCGTTTTCGTTGGAAATTTCACGCAGACTCTTTACCAGTGACGGCCAGAACGCAAACAGTGAAGTGAATCCCCACAGGGCATAAATAGCAAGAAGCATGCCGTATCCCGGGTTCATCAAATGTAAAAATCCACCCAGACCGGTAAGAATCAGGGAAATGGTCATCAGCTTTCTTGTGGATACCATATCGGCAACCACACCGCCAAAGAGATAGGAAATCATACCGAAGATTCCAAATATGGAACCGAAAGTACCCATCTGCGTATTGGTCAGATGATAGGTTTCCAGATAAGCATCATAAAAATAAGACCTGAAATATGGAAGTCCATAGATCATTGCACCCGCAATCGTAATGACGACCAGGTGAAACATGTGCTTTTTCAGCTTTGAAGTTTGTTCTGTCATGTTTTTTCTCCTTCAATTATTTGAATTTTCGCTTTCTAAGCTGTCTTCATCATAAACAAAAAAGAAGTCCGCATAAAGTACCACAAATTCGCAAAAAAAAGAGTTGGACTAGTCCAGCTGATAAAAAAAGGCTGCGCCGGGATTTCCCTAAGGCGCAGCCTTTATATTTACAATATTACATATGCAGTTCTTCCACTGCATGAACCAGCATTTCGATGGCTGCAGGGATAGAATCTTCATCAAGGTCAAACTCCGGACTGTGAAGCGTCTGTGTGGTATCGCAGCCGATACCTACATAAGTAGCAATACCGCCGTTATCCTGTACCTTGTTAATCATGACAGAAGCATCGTCAGTTCCGCCAACGTTTCCTTCAAAGTGGATTTTTTCAAACCAAGGCACTTTCTTCGCAGCTCTTTCGATAACTTCCATCATCGCATCACTGCTCTGCGCAGCCGGAATTTCACCGAAGTCCTCGTAGGTGTATTCCATATCATAAGCCTTCGCAGCGCCGTCCAGAATATCGAACACTCTCTTCCGGGCATAAGCGGCGATAGTTCTGGTCTGTCCTCTGTACTCGATGCTCATAAACGCATTCGGCGCGATGGTGTTTACTACAACACCGGCATTGAGAATACCTACATTGACTCTGCAAAGTCCCTCTTCGTGAGGTGCGATTGCGTGAAGGTTCAGTGCCGCTGTGCAGGCTGCCAGAAGTGCGTTCTTTCCATTCTGGGAAGCACCGCATGGATGTGCTGCTGTTCCGTGGAAAGTAACGTCAATCTGATCGTCACTCAAGAAGTCTTTGCAGCCGCAGGCGATGGTGTTTGACGGAAGGGGCCAGCCTTCTGCAGTCAGCGCCATGTGAACGGAAATAAAGTTCATCGCATCGTCAAGATGGCCTTTATCTACGATGGACTGAGCGCCGTTGTAGCGCTCTTCTGCCGGCTGAAAGATGATACGCATTTTACCTTTCAGCTGGTCCTTTCTCTTCATCAGCTCGCATGCAAGGCCGATACCAATGGCAGTGTGCGCATCGTGACCGCAGGCGTGCACGCAGTCCTTGTTGCAGGAAATATATCCCTCATCAAAAGGTCTGAAACCCTCTTTCCTCGGTTCTTCATACGGCAGGCAGTCAATGTCAAAACGGAATGCAGTAACAGGACCTTCTTTACCGGTGTCCAGCTCAGCAATGACGCCCGGATAGCCGCCGGTACGCTCTACATATTCCGATTTCGCGCCCTGAGCAACGGCTCTCTCCATTTCCGCCTTTTTCTCTTCGTCTGTCAGCATTTCAAAGCCAACGGTATCTACATTGATTACATCTGTTCCCATCAGGCATTTGTAGCCTTCTTTTTCCAGAATTTCCGCGATTCTGGCGCTGGTTCTGATTTCTCTCCAGCCGATTTCCGGGTAATGATGGAATTCTCTTCTGTACTCAACAAATTGATTCATTCTTCTCTTCTCCTATCTTTCTTACATTCGTCCAGGGCCTGCCCCAGCAGCGCAATCCCTCGCTTTATTTGCTTGTCCGCCACATTAGAAAAACACAATCTGATATGCCCCTTTCTACTGCGGCTGTTATCATAAAACACCCATCCGGGCGTTATAAGAACACCTTTTTCTTCCGCTGCTTTAAACAGCTCTCTTTCATTTATATAGTCCGCCAAAGTGCACCACAGCAAAAGCCCGCCTTCCGGTTTCTGATAGGAAATTCCCTTGTCTGAAATTTTATCAAGCTCGCTGCAAAGAAGTTCCAGCCGCCGACCGTAAATCTGCTGCACCGTCCGAATATGTTTCTCATATTCACCCGATTCGATGTATTCATTAAGAAAGTACTGCCCGATTCCGCCGATGGTGGTCTCATCCACGCTGAGAGCATAGCCAATCATGTAAATCAAATCCGGCGGCCCCACGGCATAACCGATTTTCATCATATACGGAAACGTCAGCGTAAAGGAATCCACATAGATGACCATTTTGTTCGCGTCCAGGGCATATAGACTTGGAAGTCTATGCTCTCTGTAGACAAAATCTTTTTGATAGTCCTCTTCGATAATCGGTACATTGTAAGTATTCGCAAGGCGAAGCAGCGTCTGCCTCTTGGCAAGGGACATGGTGATGCCCGTCGGATTGTGATAGTTTGGCTGTGTGTAGATGAACTTCGGTTTGTGCTCCCTTAACGCTTCCTCCAAAAGATCCATCTTCATACCGTCCTCGTCCATGGCGATAGTAATGACTTCAATGCCACGATTATAAAAAATGCTGTAATCGTCCGGCACCATCGGTCCTTCCGCCACGATGCAGTCACCCTCCCGCAGATACATCATCATCAAATAACTGATGGTCTGATTGCTCTCTGCAAAGATTTGGATATTTTTCGTATTTACATAGATATTCTGGTTTGTCAAAAGCTTTCTGATGTTTTCACGAAGGCGCTCTGTCTCCTGCAAAAACTCCTTGGTGCTGGCAACTTTACTGCTGTCAAAAATTCGGGAAACCACATGCTCCATACCCTTAACCGGGTTCAGCTGCCTGTCCATAATTAAACCGCCGAAGGGAATCAGTTTATCCGGCTCAGACTTCCAGTAAATATCGTTGAACCGCTTTTCCGGTTTGCGAAATTCATAGCGAAAGGCTTTTTCAAGAGGAAAAAAGCGCTTGCTGAAATCCTGACTTTCCTGGGGAACTTTGATAAAGTATCCTTTTGGCTTTTCTCTGGACACCACGCAAAGTTCCTTTGCAATGAGCACATCATAGGCTTTGATAATCGTATTTCTGTGAACGCCTGCCTCTTCTGCAAGGCGCCGCTCAGAAGGCAGTTTGTACCCTGCCGGCAATTCCTCCTGCAAAATCTTCTTCTCGATTTCTCCGGCAATCTGCCGATAAACAGGTATACTGCTATTTTTGTCTAGCTTTAGCTTCATCGGCTCACGTCCTGTTCTTTTTATGTGACGACGTCTTTCCTGTAAAAAAGGCTTTTCACGCCAGCTGGTGCGCAAAAAGCCTTCTCATTGGTCGTTTATACTATTTTATGCCTTCATACCACTTTTTGCAAGGGTTCATGCATTTTTAGCCTTTAAACTTTTTACATATCTGTCCCAAATGGTCAGCATGATGATACCGATTACCATAATCACCACGATTGCGATGAACAGATAAAGATATCCGCCTTCACCGAAGGTATCTAACAGCTTACCGGAGCAGAACGGAACAATAACTTCCGGCAGGTAGCCCAAAGTACATACCAGACCGATTGCAGTACCTGCAACTCTGATTGGAACGCCGCCTTCATCCATCATTGAGAATACCATGCTGTATCCGCCGTACATACCCGCATAAATCATGATACAAAGTACGATAAACAGAGTAGAACTCATGTTGCCCATAACTACCATCAGCAGAGTACCCAGTGCCATCATGGAGAATGTAACATACATCACTTTGGATCTGCCCAGTTTATCAGCAATCGCACCGCCTCCAAACGCAGCCACCGGTCTTACATACTGTGCGGCGATAGTAACGAATGCGCCTGCTGTTGCCGCCATTCCAAATCTGGAAGTTGCATACGGCGTGAAGTAGTAGAATGCAATATTCATCACGTATGTACAGCAAAGGATTGCAGAGAGAATCCATACAGCCGGCATTTTGATTACTTCTTTTACCTGGGCAATACTGATTTTCTCTTTCTGTTCAGCCAGTTTTTCACCTGTGCTTGGCGCCGGTTCTTTCATAATGAAGAACAGCAGAACGCCCAGAGCGATTGCAATGATGGAATAATAGATGATTACGCCATTAAGTCCGCCTAAGTCTCCAGACTTTTTGCTGAAATAGCCGAAGATGGAAACAATTGCGATACCGTCAACTGCATATACCAGACCTCTTCCGCCGTCCATAAATCCATAAGCCTTACTCTGCTCATTTTCGTTGGAAATCTCACGAAGACTCTTCAAAAGAGATGGCCAGAATGCGAACAGGGAGGTGAATCCCCATAATGCGTAGATACCAAGCAGCATTACGTAGCTAGGGTTAAGCAGGTGTAATATACCGCCAAGACCTGTCAGAATCAGAGATACTGACATCAGTTTTCTGGTGGATACCATATCAGCGACAACGCCACCGAATAAATAGGAAATCATTCCAAAGATACCAAACATGGAACCGAAAGTACCCATCTGGGTATTGGTTAAATGATATGTTTCCAGATAAGCGTCATAGAAATATGATCTGAAATACGGCATACCATAAATCATAGCGCCGGCGATTGTAATAATCACCAAGTGGAACATATGCTTTTTAAGCTTACTTTCTCCGCTCATTTTTCTTTCTCCTTTTTAGAAAATTTTAAAAAAGTTATAATAACTTTTTTTATCATACGAAAAAAGCAATCCAAGATAAAGTACCAAAAAATAAAAAAAAGCCTTTTGGGCTAGTCCAAAATCATATATAAACCAAAAGGCCCTACCTTTTCAGGTAGAGCCTTTTGGCTGCGATATTAATTAAGAAAGAACGTTCAAAAGAAATAATCTGTAACCCTATCTCCTTTTGACACTCTCAGTATACCAATAGAATGTGACGATTCTGTGAAAGAAAGTTATCGCTATTGTGTTGAAAAAATTAAGATTTGTTAAGAAAGTTTCCAACAATACAGGCATTATCGGTCCATCTGTAAAGTGTTTTGCTTCCGTTCTCAAAAGCATAATCCTTCATCTCTGATACGTTACCATCAGTACCATAAGAAAACTCTGTCCGCAGTGCCTGCACACCTTCCGCATCAAAATAATTGATTGCTATTTGCCTGTTTAGACTGTCATACTCGTAAGTCCTGTAATTTCCTGCAGCATCAGTCTCTTTGGAAAGAGTTCCATCCTCAGCATATCCATAGGTCTTCGTGATTTCTCCATCAGCGGCATTTCCGATAGTGGATTCGCTGATAACCTGCCCGGAAAGATTTGTAACAGTTCTGCTCTTCGTGCCGTTTGCCACGGTAATCGTAACCGAATAGGTTTCATTTCCCTCCGTTGGCTCTGCGTAGCTGCCTGTTGTTTTTATCCTGTGCCCGCAGTTTCCACCTGCTGACCGCTGTCGCCTGCGAAGGCTGCTGCCGGAACGGCACTCACAACAAGGCAACACTCAGTAGGATGGCAATAGTTTTTTGAATCGAGTTACTTCTGTTTCTTTGGTTCATTGCTTTCTTTCCTTTCTTTTATTCATTTATCTATGTAAATAAAAAGCCACATTGTTTAGGTGTGGCTTTCCAGCTATATTTGTATCATATATATTTTTCATTTAGGTTGCACGTGAAATTTAGAAAATGATTACGGCAAACCCATGAAGATTTTTTTCTTCTATCAACGTTGACAAATTTTGTTAGCTTGCGTATTTTTGTCAACAAACAGCCTGAATGGCAGAGCTAATATCGCTTAAACATTGCCAATGTTGACGAAAAAATGGAAATCTGTCAATTTTGTCAACGTTTCATCACAAAAACGTTGACAGGATTGACACTTCTTTTGATTTTTGTCAACTTTGGCAAAAAAACAGTTGATTTTCATATAAACTCAGGTGAGAATCCTATGAAATGTTGACAAAAATAAAGAAATCGAAAATATTTGTCAGCATTCCTTTGCTTCCATGCATTTCATAGGTTTGCCGTGGAAAAGAGATGCTTTCCCTATCCCTAAAACAGCGACAGCTGGTCTGTTTCCGGCAGTCCCTCAAACACGCCATGGGCGCGGAGCGCCTCCGTCGCAGTTTTATTCAGCTTTGCCCGGTTTACCGCCTCTTCAATGGTAAAGAACGGCTTTTCAGCGTAAGCGTCAGCGAAAGCTTTTGCCGCGGTATCCCCCACGCCTTCCAGCGCAACAAAAGGCAGCAGTACCTTGCCCTCATCGGACCAGAATTTCAGCGCATGGGATTTTCCAAGACGAGCCGGCGCAAACTCGTAGCCGCGGGAATACATCTCGTAGGCAACTTCCAGCACCAGAATGTCCGCCTGCTCCTTGGCAGTAGCGTTGTTTCCCATAGCTTCAATCATTTCAATCCGGTCTAAAATCGCCTGCGGACCTTTTAGGATGGTATCCGCGTCAAAGTTTGCCACCGTACTGGTAAAGTGGGTCGCATAGAATTCTACCGGATAGTAAACTTTGTACCATGCCATACGGAAAGACATCATCACGTATGCCACCGCATGGGCACGAGGGAACATGTACTGAATTTTAATACAGGAATCGATGTACCAGTCCGGCACGCCGTGTTCCTTCATCACTGCCAGCTGCTCTTCCTTCAGCGGACGATTCTTACGCACGTCCTCCATAATCTGGAAAGAAGTCTTATTCTCAATGCCTTTAAGGATGAGATAGTTCATAATGTCGTCACGGGTGGAGATTACTTCTCTCATGGTCGCCGTGCCGCTTCGGATATAGTCCTGCGCATTGTTCAGCCATACGTCTGTTCCGTGGGAAAATCCCGAAATACGTACCAGATCCGCAAACTTATCCGGCTTGGTGTCATCCAGCATCTGCCGTACAAAGGACGTACCGAACTCCGGAATCGCATAGGAGCCGTGGGTGTATTTGTAGTCTGGATTCTTGATGTCAAGGGCTTCAATACCGTTAAAGATGGATAAAACCTTTCTATCGGTCAGGTCGGCTTTCATCGGGTCAATTCCGGTCATATCCTGCAGCTGGCGAATCATAGACGGGATATTGTGTCCCAGAATATCCAGCTTCAGCAGGTTTTCGTCAATCTTGTGATAGTCGAAATGGGTAGTGATGATATCGCTCTTGACATCGTTTGCCGGATGCTGCACCGGACAGAACTCGTAAATTTCGTGGTCATCCGGTACGATAATAATACCGCCCGGATGCTGCCCTGTAGTTCTCTTTACACCGGTACAGCCCTGGGTCAGCCTGTCCGCCTCAAATTTATTGATGGGACGGTTAAACTCATCGGCAAACTTCATCACATAGCCGTAGGCGGTCTTTTCCGCAACAGTACCTACGGTGCCTGCCTTAAATACGTTCTTTTCCCCAAAGATTTCACCTACATACTTGTGGGCGGTCGCCTGATACTCCCCGGCGAAGTTCAGGTCGATATCCGGCTCTTTATCACCGTTAAACCCAAGGAATGTCGCAAAAGGTATGGTATAGCCGTCTCTGTTCATAGGCGTGCCGCACACAGGGCAGTCCATCTCCGGCATATCGATACCGCAGTCGTAAGCTTGCATATCGCCCCAAATCAGCTTCTTGCAGTTCGGACAGATATAGTGGGGATCCAGCGGGTTTACTTCGGTGATGCCCGCCATAGTCGCCGCAAAGGAAGAACCTACGGACCCACGGGATCCGACCAGGTATCCGTCCTCATTGGACTTATGTACCAGCATCTGCGCCGATACATACATGACCGCATAGCCGTTTCCAATGATGGAATTCAGTTCTGTCTCAAGGCGCTGCCCAATCTTTTCCGGCAGTGGATTGCCGTAAATGCTGTAGGCTTTCTGCATGCAGGTTTCCCGCAGAGTCTCTTCCGCGCCGTCAATTTTCGGCGGGAATTTCCCCTTCGGAACCGGCAGAATGCTGCCGTCAATCATATCTGCGATGAGGTTGGTGTTCTCGATGACGACCTTGTAGGCCGTCTCCTCCCCCAGATAGCGGAACTCTTCCATCATTTCATCGGTGGTCCGCATGTAAAGACCCTGGCCGTTTTCAGCATCCTTAAAGCCCATGCCCGCCAGAAGAATATTTCTGTAAATGGCGGACTCCGGCTCATCGTAGTGGGCGTCAGTAGTTGCAACGACTGGCTTTCCCAGCTTTTCTCCAAGAGCAACGATTCTTCTGTTATGTTCCCGCAGTTCTTCCTGACCGGAAACCATCCCCTGCTCAATCATAAACTGATTGTTAATCAATGGCTGAATTTCCAGATAATCGTAAAAGCTTGCGATTTCTTCAATTTCTTCCTGACTCTTGCCCCCTGCAATTGCCCGGTAAACTTCTCCGGCTTCGCAGGCAGATCCGATGATAAGACCCTCTCTGTGGGCCGCGATGACGGATTTCGGCAGCCTCGGTCTCTTATAAAAATATTCCAGATGGGAATAAGACACCAGTTTATAGATATTCTTCAGTCCCTCCTGGGTCTTTGCGAGAAGAATAATGTGATTGGTCGGCTTTTTCTTGTAGTCGATGGAACCGTCCTCATTGCGGCAGTCGCTGTCGTCAAAGACATAGCCCTCCATGCCGTAGATAATCTTGATATTAACCGGATTTTCTTTGTCTCCTGCCAGCTTCTTTGCAGTCTTTGCCGCGTCAGGAAAGCTCTGTACCACGCCGTGGTCTGTAATAGCGACGGCTGGCTGTCCCCATGCAGCTGCAGTTTTCACAAGGTTTGCCACTTCGTTGAGTCCGTCCATAGCGCTCATCTTCGTGTGGGCATGGAGTTCCACCCTTTTTCCGCCTTCGTAGACGTCCTGCCGCTTTTTCAGCTTGCCTTTGTTGATATCTTTAATCATGACCACCAGACAGTTGTCGTAGCGGTCCCACTCCGTTTCGCCGCGAACCTTGATAAAATCACCGCTCTTTAAAAGGCTGTCGATTTCTTCCCATTTATTGTTAGAACAAAATGCCTTCAGACACACAGATGTTTTCTTATCCGTGATGAGAAGAGTCACCAGTTTTTTCTCGTTTCTGATAGGACGGGCATCTTTCTTAAACAGGATGCCTTCCAAAATCACCATACCCGTATCTGCAGAAAGACTCGACATCGATACCGCTTCGCCCATGATATCTTTTCCCATGATGCGGTTTCCCTCTGCCGGCGTTTCCTTTTCTCTCCGCCTGAAGCCGCCGCCATTTCCGCCGCCCTGGCCGTTTCCGCCAAAACCGCCAGCCTTTCCCCCTGAAAAGCCGCCGCTGCCGCCGGATGCCGCCGGTTTTGGATTCTCGCTTCTGTGCATCTGTGCCGCTTTCTGCGCCTCTGCAAGGGACGCCTTAATATCTGCCTCCTCCGAAGTCTGCCAGCTTTCCGCTGCTTTCAGATAGTTTTCTTCGTCGTTGACAAACTGCACGTCTTTCTGAATGCCGAAGTGCTCAAAGAGAAGGGCCTTGAACTGATGGGCCACCTTTTCATTGAGCTGTTCGCTCGCCAGCCTGCCCAAAGCAAAAATCTGCAGTGTTTCTCCTTCGCAGACAAACTTGCTGCTTTCGATGGACTTCGTAATCGCAGCATATTTTCCATTAATAATTTCTATCATGTGAGGAATAAACAGCGGAATAATTTCCTCCTCAGATAGAATCACATTCTCGTAAATGTACTTGAATTTTACGTCTTTCAGCGATTCAATCTGGTGCAGAATCACGCCTTTCAGCTTCTCCATGGAAAGGCACGGCATAATAAAATTGAGCCGGAGGCTAATAGTTAAAACTCCGGTCTCACTTTCGATGACAGCTTCTGTAATTTCATATGTATACTGGCTTTTATCATGTCCTTTCAGGACATCCCAGTCTATGGTCTGTTCTATTAATGCTCTCATTTATACACCTTGCTTTTCTTTGATTAAGTTGATGAGTTCGTCTACAAGATCTTTTTCCGCTACGGTCCTGATGACCTGTCCCTTTGCAAAGATGAGCCCCTTTCCATCGCCGCCTGCCATACCGAAGTCAGCTTCTCTGGCTTCCCCGGGACCGTTGACCGCGCAGCCCATAACAGCAACTTTCAGCCCCTGACGCACTTTGATTTCACCAAGGCGTTTTTCCACCTGCTCCGCCAGAGACTGCAGATTTACTCTGGTTCTGCCGCAGGTCGGACAGGATACAATTTCTATCTGAGGAGTTCTAAGACCGATGGACTCCAGTATTTCTCGGGCATAAAGCACCTCTTCTACGGGATCTGCCGTCAGAGATACCCGCATAGTATCGCCGATACCGGAAAGAAGCAGTCCTCCAATGCCGACTGCCGATTTGACCTTTCCGCGTCTTAGAGTTCCTGCCTCAGTGATACCGATATGAATGGGATAATCCGTTTTCCCATAAACCAGTTTATGTGCCTCGTAGTTCATCCGAACATCGGACGACTTCAGGGAGATTACCAAATTATCATAGTCCATGGCTTCAATGAGCGCGGCATTCCGCAAAGCGCTTTCGCAAAGTCCCTCTGCCGTCACACCGCCGTTTTTTTCTAAGATATCTTTTTCTAAAGAACCGGAATTGACGCCGATTCTGATGGGAATATTTCTCTCTTTTGCCGCCGCAACTACAGCCTGTACTCGCTCCCTGCTGCCTATATTGCCCGGATTAATCCGGATTTTATCAGCACCCTGCTCAATTGCCGCAATGGCAAGGCGATAATCAAAATGAATATCCGCAACAAGAGGCACGGACACCTGCTTTTTGACCCGTCCAAAGACCTCAGCCGCCTCCATGTCGGACACAGCAATTCTGACGATTTCACAGCCTGCAGCTGTCAGGCGATTAATCTGCGCAAGCAATCCCTTTTCATCCCGGGAATCTACATTGGTCATAGACTGAATAGAAATCGGTGCTCCGCCGCCAATTTTTATATTTCCGCAATAAACGCTTTTTCTCATGATGTAAACAACCTCGTAATGTCATTCCACGTAACAAATATCATAAATCCAAAGAGCAGAATCATACCTGCGCCGTGGATTTTTCCTTCTAAATTATCGCTAATCATCTTTCCGGTAATCTTGCGGATGATGACGAAAATAATTCTGCCGCCATCCAGCGCCGGAAACGGCAGCATATTCATCAGTGCCAGATTCAGACTGATCAGTGCCACCAGATAGCCGAAATAAATCATGCCGTAATTTTTCGTCTCACTGACAAGGGACACAATACCCACAGGTCCTGAAATTTCATCGGTGGAAACTTTGCCGGAAACCAGCTGTCCAAGGGCCGAAAACATACTCTTCGTCATACTCCAGGTTCCCTTTGCGCCGTTTTTCACAGCAGTCAGTGCATTGTGACTCACTTTGGAGGTTACACCGATGATGTATCTGCCGTCCTCTGCCTCCATAGGCGTCAGCTGAAAGGTCTTCTCTTCGCTGCCGCGCTCTACAGTAACAGAAATTTCCTTTTCCGCGCTGCCGATGACTGCGGCAAGGTCATTCCATTCTTCGATGGCCTTTCCGTCTACCGCCAAAATTTTATCTTCGGCTAAAAGTCCCGCCTCGTAGGCAGGCGTTCCTGTCTGCACCTCATCGATGGTGGTCGTTGCCGTACCGATATAACCCATGATAAGAGAAATTGCCAGAATCGCGATCAGCACGTTCATGGCAGAGCCTGCAAGAAGCACCGAAATCTTTGCCCAAACCGGTTTATTGTTGAAAGCTCTGCTGTTTTCCGACTCCTCGTTTTCACCTTCCATGGCGCAGTAGCCGCCTATCGGAATCAGCCTGATGGAATAAAGGGTCTCGCCCTTTTCCCGCTGAAAAATGGCAGGTCCCATGCCAAAGGCGAACTCATTGACCTTTACACCCACTGCCTTTGCCACAACAAAGTGACCCAGCTCGTGGGGAAAAATCAGCATTACAAACAATATCACTGCATAAATTACTGTCATCCCAAAACCTCTTTACGAATTTCTTTGTCAATCTTTATAATCTCATTTAACCCTAAATTATATGTAGGTGTGTGATGTTCTAGTATTTTTTGTATGTTTTTTTCGATTTCTGTAAAAGCAATCTGTCCTTTTAAGAACTTGTCCACCATCACCTCATTGGCTGCATTGAGTACCACCGGATAGCTGCCTCCCGCTCTTGAGGCTTCGTACGCCAGTCTGATACAGCCGAACACTTCCATATCCGGCGCCTCAAAGGTGAGGTTTGCGCCCTCCTTAAAAAAGTCCAGCCTTTTGCCCGCGTCCGGAATCCTTTCCGGATAACCCAGCGCCACGCTGATAGGAATGCGCATATCGGCAGAACCCATCTGGGCGATAACAGAGCCGTCTTCAAACTCCACACCGGAATGGACGATACTCTGTGGGTGAACCATAATATGTATATCGGAAAGCGGTACATCGAAGAGCCATTTTGCCTCAATGACTTCAAGGCCTTTGTTCATCATAGTTGCCGAGTCTATGGTAATCTTTTTTCCCATACTCCATTTCGGATGATGCAGCGCCTGCTCCAGAGTGACTTCCGCAAGCTGCCGGCGGCTGTATCCACGAAAAGGACCGCCTGAGGCGGTCAGCAGAATCCGCCGGATTTTCTTTCCCTGATTCCCCTGCAGACACTGGAAAATCGCACTGTGTTCGCTGTCCACCGGAAGAAGTTTTACACCTTTTTCAAAAACCGCCTGCATCACAATCTCGCCTCCTGCGACCAGAGTTTCTTTATTTGCAAGCGCGATATCCTTGCCGTTTTGGATGGCATGGTACGTCGGTTGAAGTCCACGAATGCCCACCAACGAGTTCAGCAGAATCTCACTGCTGTCGCCCGCCGCCGCAAGAAGTCCTTCCTCTCCCCAGAGGAATTCTGTCTTCGGGTAGGCTTTGGCAAGGCGAACTGCGTCCTCCTCCAAAGCCGTCACCGCCTGCTTCGGCGAAAATGCCTGAATTTGCTTCTCAAAAAGTGCAGTGTTTCTGCCGCATGACAGCGTTTCTATCTGGAATTTTTCCCGGTTTCTCCCGATGACATCGAGAGCCTGGGTGCCGATGGAACCGGTACTTCCCAAAATGGTAACTTTCTTCATGATCATGAAAAATCTCCTAAAGCAGTACGAACTGAATGTAATAGTACACTACCGGGGCGGTGAACAACACGCTGTCAAAGCGGTCCATAATACCGCCGTGTCCCGGTATCAGATTGCCGTAATCCTTAATGCCCATCTTTCTCTTATATGCTGATGCGGTCAAATCTCCGCACTGGGAAAGAATAGCTCCGATGAGTCCGATGATGAGACAGTGTATCCAGATTCTCGGTACAACAAAATAGCCGAATAAGCCGCAGCAGATTACACTGCCCAAAGTGCCGCCCACTGCGCCCTCGATGGTTTTTTTCGGACTCAGCACGGGACAGAGTTTGTGCTTTCCAAAGAAATAGCCGCTGAAGTAGGCGAAAATATCGGTACAAAATGCCGACAGCAGCACCAGCCAGATTAAGATGCCGTACTCCCCGCTGCAGTCCACAAGAACCACGTGATAGGAGAAAAATACTACATAAATAATCCCCAGCATGGTCGCCATGCCGTCTTCAATCTTTCTCTGATCGATTTTAAAGATATAGATGGAGCTTGCCATAATGCACGCCGCCAGCCAGCCGGTCAGATAACTTTGCGGTTCCGGCGCAAATCCGTGAATCAGATACAGCACGACCATGGCGCAGTAGGCAATTTTTTCAGAAGGATGAATATCCATGGCATGAAAACCGTTGAAAAACTCTCTGACTCCAATCATACCCACCAGAATGCACGCAGCTACCAGCCAGTAACCGCCCAAATATACTACTGCCAAAAGGGGCACCATACAAAGCCCCGAAATGATCCTCGTCTTCATAATCCTCTATTTCCTTCCTCCAAATCTTCTATCCCTGTTTTGATAGACTTCAATCAGCCGTTCATATTCCGCAGGAGAAAAATCCGGCCAGTACACATCGGTAAAGGCGAATTCACTGTATGCGCTCTGCCACAGCATGAAATTGGAAAGCCGCTCTTCGCCGCTGGTACGAATAATCAAATCCGGATCAGGAATATTGCCGTTTTCCACGCCGGTATAAAGATATCTGCTGATTAATTCCTCTGTAATCTCTGTATCTTTATCCAGTATGCCATTTTCCATATCCTGCCGGATACGGTTGACTGCCCTGACAATCTCCGCCCTGCTGCCGTAATTCAGAGCTATGTTAAACTGAAGACCCGTATTTTCCGCAGTCGTCCTCAGTGATTTTTCAAGCCTCTCTATGGCGATTTTGGGAATCACGCTGTAATCGCCCAAAACTTTGACCTTTACATTGTTTTCGTGAAGTTCAGAAAGCTCGCTGTCCACATATTTGACCAGAAGTTTAAAAATACCGCCCACTTCTTCCTGTGAACGCTTCCAGTTCTCTGTGGAAAAGGCATAAACCGTCAGGTATTTGATACCCAGTACGGACGACGCCTTAACAATTTCTTTCATTGCCAGCATACCTGCATTGTGCCCCGCAAGACGAGGCAGTCCTCTCTTCTTCGCCCATCTGCCGTTTCCATCCATAATGATGGCAACATGGGCAGGAATTCTGCTTTGATCTATCATGGTTTCCTCATAACTTGGGGGCTATCTCAATGCATGAAACAGCCCCTTTTTTTGTAACATGTTCTTTGGAAATTTTATTGCTCTGTTACCAGATTTCTATCAGATTTCTAACTGTTAGATTTCTAAAATTTCTTTGTCTTTTGCTGCTACTACATCGTCGATGTCTTTTACAGCTTTTTCGATGGTCTTCTGCACAGCATCCAGTTCTTTCTTCAAATCGTCCTCTGTCAGTTCACCATCCTTTTCCTGTTTCTTCAGGCTGTCGTTGGCCTCTCTTCTCAGATTTCTGATTGCAACTTTAGCGTCTTCGCCCATCTTTTTGGTGGTCTTAGTCAGCTCTTTTCTTCTTTCCTCGGTCAGCTGCGGAATGGTCAGTCTGATGCACTTGCCGTCGTTGGACGGTGTGATGCCGATACCTGCTACATTAATCGCCTTTTCGATGTCACCGATTGACTTAGGATCGAACGGTGTAATCATCAGAGTTCTAGGATCGGGTACAGAAATGTTGGAGAGATTCTTAAGGGGCGTCGGGCTTCCATAATAATCCACAGACACCTTATCTAACAATGCAGGGTTTGCTCTGCCTGCTCTGACTGTGTTCAAATCCTCTTTCAGAACTGCGATGCTCTTTGCAATTCTTTCTTCTAAACTTTTACTCATTTGGTTCCTCCTATTTAATAATCGTGCCGATTTTTTCGCCATAGATTGCACGCAGAACATTTCCCTCTTCGGAAATGCCGAACACGTGAATGGCAATGTGATTATCTTTGCACAGAGTTGCGGCTGTCAAATCCATGACTTTCAGGTCCTTCTCCAAAACTTCCATGTGGGTCAGTTCGTCATATTTGACTGCATCCGGGTTGGTGTTCGGATCGTCCGAATATACCGCGTCCACATTTTTCGCCAGTAAAATTACATCCGCATCTATTTCCACAGCCCGAAGAGCTGCGGCTGTATCGGTGGAAAAAAACGGATTTCCCGTCCCCGCACCGAAAATAACGATATCCTTATGTTCCAGTTCGCTGATTGCCTTTCTTCTTGCGTAAGGCTCCGCGATTTCTCTCATCTCAATGGCAGTCTGTACCTTTGCCTTAACGCCTACCGCAAGAAGCGCATCCTGCAGCGCCAGTGAGTTCATCACCGTCGCCAGCATTCCCATATAGTCTGCCGTCGCGCGATCCATATCTTTGCTGGTTCTTCCTCTCCAGAAATTGCCTCCGCCTACAACGATGGCAACCTCCACGCCGAGGTCATGAATTTCCTTGACCTGCCTTGCGACTTTCTGGGTCATGGCTTCGTTAATGCCGAACTTATCGCTGCCGGCAAGGGCCTCCCCGCTGATTTTCAGAAGAACACGTTTGTATTTTGGTTCCATTCTATGCTCCTTTGATTTGTTTGCTCTGTCACGACTGGCGCCGCTTTCAGATTATGGAGTCATTATAACATGACGATTCCTCTAAAAATAGAATCGCAAGTCATGTTTCAATGATTCCTTCCTTACGGCTAGCGCCGCTTTCAGATTATGGAATCATTATAACACAAGCGCAGCACTTTGTGCTGTGGCGGCAATAGCCGACCTGTGCCGCAGGCGCAGGCTTGTGTTTCAATGTTCTCTCAAGCGCCAAAATCTTCGATTTTGTTTGCGCTGTGAGGTTATTATAACATATCTTTCCCCAAGGGTGAACAGCTTTTTTCCCTTTTCTGGTTCTTTTCAAAAATCTGCCGCCGAAAAAAAGGCTGCAAAAGTTCCGCAGCAAACAATTGTGATAATTTAATTCCCTCAAATTCGTGGGAATTAAATTACGCTAAGGCCTTTGCAGACTGTTCTTCCAAATCTACTTATACTTTATAGAGTTCCCATCTGTACTGTCCGATAATATATTTTAACTGATAAATTTTCTCGATGCCGCAAATCTCCGACTGACAGGTGTAAATAAGCGCGGGAATTCCTGCCAGTCTGCTCTCTTCCACACACTGAATCCGGTCGATAGAGACCTCTACCCGTTCCCCCGAATCCTCATAAAATTTAAACTTGTACGGCACCGGCTTCTTCTCACCGGTAAATACCGCAACTACATCAATTGGTTTTGACACAATTTTCACAGCTTATAGCCTCCCATCATCATATAATTTCCGTCATTAACGCCGCCTTCCAAAGGCTTCATATCCGTATTGACAAAGGTGCCGCGATAAATAGCAGTCTGACCGAACCTTTCTCTGATTCTGTCCACCACTCCATTCAGCGCCTCGTCCTCCTCTATCTGCTGTAAATCATAGAAAGACAGCTGGTACTCATCCCTGCGTGCAAAGGAAGACAGATGAACTCCAATCTGACGCACAGGCTCACCTCTCCAGCACTCAGAAAACAGTCTGCAAAAATAATTGTAAATACCGGTGGTATCATCTAAATAAAAAGGCAGCTTCAACTGATGGCTGTAGTGCACGAAACCGCTGGTCTTTACGCTGATTCCAAGAAGAGATGCCTTGCACCTGTGTCTTCTAAGTCTTCCGCACACCCTGTCGGTCAGTGCCAGAATGTAGTGCTGTGTCTCCTTGCTGTCGGTCACATCATAAGGCAGCGTCATGCTGTTGCTGAGTCCTTTCTGCAGAATCTGGTCGTTTGGAACCACTCTATCGTGATCAATTCCGTTGGCATATTCCCAAATCAACTGCCCGTGGCTTTTCAAAAGGCTTCGCAAAAGCAGCGGATCGCTTTGCGCCAGCTCTCCGATGGTATTGATGTTAATCTTCTTCAGTTTCTTCACAGAAGCTCTGCCTACCATAAACAGTTCTCCCACCGGAAGCGGCCACAGCTTTTCTTCCAGTTCCCGGCGATTCAGCAGCGTATGCACCTTGTCCGGCTTCTCAAGTTCCCCTGCCATTTTCGCCAGGAGTTTGTTTGCGCCCACACCGATATTGACTGTGAATCCCAGTTCTTTCTTCATCCGCTCTTTGATTACATATGCAGTCTCTATGTCCTTCTCCGAAGAGTTGGTCCTTCCGGTCAAATCCACAAAGGCTTCATCCACGCTGAATCTCTGAATCACCGGCGAATATTCGCAAAGTATGCCGTACATCGCCTCGCTGCACGCCAAATAAAGGTCGTAGTCCGGCGGAAATACCTGCAGATTCGGATACTTTTGAAATGCCTCAAAAAGGCTCTCTCCGGTATGAATCCGATACTTCTTCGCCTCCATAGACTTTGCCAAAATAATGCCGTGACGATCCTTCGGATCTCCTGCAATCACCGCAGGAACCTGCCGAATATCCTGCCCATATCCCTGTTCCAAAAGCTTTACAGCAGTCCAGCTGAGATATGCCGAATTGGCGTCTACATGCAACACCGTCATCTGCTCCACCTCCAAAAAGAACATATGTTCTTATCTCTGATTTTAGTATACCACGTTGCCTGCGCTTTCGCAACATGAAAAACTTTCCAGCATCTGCGTTTTCCAATCCTGCTGTAAAGCGAACCACTATACCGGAAATCCGCATTCTGACCGCACAAGCCCTAAATTGACATCATACGGTCATCTGCAAAAATTCTGTTAAGGCAGTTTTGACCGTAAAAGGCTAATTTCGAATCAATACGGTCACATAATCGCAGACCACAAGGGTTGAACGATAAAATTTCACGGATACTCTTCCAAGATATTACAACATCTTCCAGAGTATCAGGTTAAAACCCTCGAAATTTATTTTATCTAAACAGAATTCCCGTATGAGAACTCGTTCACCGCTCTTTTTATGACCGTAATCGGCCTGGAAATAAATTTACGGTCACTTTTGGTGTTGCACGATTTTTATACATGACCGTAAAGTCTATTTTTGTTGTAATACGGTCAGATTTGCCGTCCCACGCTTCCCCTGGATTGTATTCCCCCGGTTATCGCCTTTTTGACACTTTACCCTGAAATATGCAGTCAAAGTGTCATTTTTAAGATTCGTGTTTTAGCAGAAATGACACTTTGACCTGTTTTTAGCATCGAAAGTGTCAAGAAAATAACAAGGAAAATTATATAATAGGTATAAGCCAAGCTGTCAATTCCTATCTTTCCTATGAATCAGCAGCTTCTCTCTAATCTGCATGTAGGAATTCCTCATTGTCACTAAAAATCTGACACACCTACCCGCTTCTAAGCGCCTTTGTGTCAAATCATCAAAAACCAAGAAAAGAAAAATGACACTTTGCATTCAAATAAGCATACAAAGTGTCAAAACAAGCGTTACACAGCAAAACCGAAGTTCCAGCACCAGGTGCCCCCATACGCCATATACTCGCATCAGGCTCACACAAACAAAAACTGCCCGCCCATGCCGGCTAGGCCAGCCGGCATGGGCGAAAGCAGCTGTTAGTCTGCAAATAAAAAGTCAAGCAGAAATTGATGAACTTTGAAAATTTTATACAGGTTGAATGAAAGGTACAAAAACAAGACCACCGCAGTGCGCTGGTCGGATATGAGAATGAAAAAGATATTTGATTTCTTCGCTTTCAGGCAGAGTGGAAAGATATTCTTTTACACGTCCGTAATAAATGCGAAGAAACTTGTTCGCTCCGGCAGTCATATAAACGTAATAAGGTTTGCCCTGTGCCCGCATTTTATCCATAAAGGCATAAACAGGATCATCAACCGGCGAGCGTTTGATAAGACTGTCCATGACCTGAAAGAGAGCTTTGCGCAGGTAAGGAGCACCTTTCTTTGAGGTTCGTACACTTTTCTGAACATGCTGTCCGGAATCATTCTTTCCGGGGTCAACACCTGCAAAGGCGGTAAGGGTTTCGCGGTGGGTAAAGCGGGTAACATCCCTAATCGCAGCCATAAGCTGTGGGCCAAGTGTGTAACCCACACCGTTCATGTCCATGACAACCGGATATTCCGGCAGTGTGGAAGCAAGCTCATTCATTTTCAGACGAAGGCATTCCACGGTTTCAGATGCAGCATTGAGCAATGCTACAGCCTGTCGTATCAGCATTTTTGTTATGTCATCCTTTGGGAATACGGCAATCAGGTCAGAAGAAAGATGAAAGATTTTCTCAGCTTTATCTGCACTGAAGTTATAGCCCTTGCGTTTGCACCAGCTTTGATAATGCTCCGTAAAAGCGTTTAATGATTTAGAACGGACACAATCCACATGCCAGTAGGTATGGACAAAATCCACCCATTTCTGGCTGCCATCGTTGCGGGCAGGGCTGTCAAAGAAATCATTTGCTCCCGGATAAGTTTGGTCAAGAAGGGAAATAAGATTGTTTTTCATAGCAGTTTTCTGAGCCATATAGAAGCTGAACTGCCGGTTCATGGTTTTTAATTGATTGTGTGTTTTATCCATGCTTCCATATTGCTTCAATTTTGCCCAACGGTCAAGAGTATAACGGGCGATTTTTTAGAATCAGCTTTGTCAGTCTTGAGAGTACGGAGGGAGTCATCACCGAAATCCCTGATGAGGATAGGATTTACGGCACTGACAAAGATGCCGGCGTCAGAAAGCCATGTGACAATCGGTTCATAGTATCTGCCAGTGTGCTCCATACAGACTTTTGTTTCACCATCAAGGCTTTGGAGATGCCCGATCAGGCCGTTTATGGCCGACTGAGTGTGTAGGATATCGCAGGGCGGCATAAGAACCACATCTCCCGGTCTTCGGATAGTGACAGTGCTTTTTCCTTAAGAGCTTTCGCTGATGCCCAGCATGATGGTAGACAGCGAAGCGTTTTTCAGGCTTTCAGTTTCTTCAAAGAGGTTCTTCCACCGCTCCGCTACAGAGATAAACTGTTCGCCCTGGCGTGTCAGCAGAATTTCACGCCTGCCCTTCGTCCTGTGAATCAGACTGCTCCCCAGCTCCTCCTCCAGAGCCGCAAGCCGCTTACTTACAGTCGACTGTGAAAGATAAAGACGCTGGGCAGTTTTCGTAATATTTCTGGTCTTTACCAAATCGAGAAAAATTTCTATGGTTCTGTAGTTCATAGTACCATTTCCTTTACTTTTGATGCTTTCACTATAACATAGAAAAAAAGGTAAGGTCAAGGCGCAAAGGGCGGCAGGCCCATGAACCTGACTTCTGAAATATAAATCCGACCCTGCCCGAAACATTGCCAATGTTGACAAAAATCGAGAATTTTTCAACTTTGTCAACGTTTTTACCTGAAAACGTTGACAAAATTGACACTTTTTTGTTTTTGTCACTTTTGTCAAAAAAGCTGTTATTTCTCAAGGGATTTCGGGCAAAAACTCGATGAAATGTTGACAAAATCGAGAAATCACAGATATTTGTCAACATGCAGATGCCTCACAGATGTCCAATGAATCTGCCGCAGAAAGCAAAGATTTCCCAAACTGGATTTTATAGAGAAGTATGCGAAAAATACTTTGCCAGCGCTGGCTTTCATGGTATAATGAACGCAGATGATTATACCGGCACAAGCCACAAGGATATGTTTACGGGAGGTGATTCTATGCCGCTATTTATATTAGGGCTGGTCTTTGCAGTCGGCTTATTTATCTTTTATATGGTCTCCACCGGCGGAAACGGTCAGGACAACGGTTCTGACAGCGATACCGGTGCGAAGAAATCCGCTGCCTCCGACTTAAAGAAAGAAGACAATGTGATTTTCCTTCCGACCGATATCGAAAAGGCAAAAAGAGCCCATAGAAAAAAATCATAACATCGTACCAACTCACACCTCTTTGGCATATACTGCCTTAGAGGTGTTTTTTATGGCTAATTATCATCGTATCGAAAAATCTTTCTCAAAAGCGCTGCGCCTTTCTTTTCCAAGGCTGCCAAAGCTTGTCATCATGAGCGACTGCCACCGTGGCATAGGAACCTGGGCTGACAACTTTCTCAGAAACAGGCCCATCTATACTGCCGCGCTGAAGCACTATGCGCAGAAAAATTTCACTTACATAGAACTGGGCGACGGTGATGAACTATGGGAAAACCGCCGTTTTGCTGATGTCTATAATACCCATCAGGAAATCTATCAGCTTCTTCAAAAATTCCATGACGAAAACCGTCTCTTCATGGTCTTTGGCAATCATGACCGGGTCAAAGAAAACGGTGCTTACCTGTGGAAGGGGCTTTCCGGTGCAATTCCTTTCTATGAGTCCATCATCATAGAAAGTCCCGGCATCCCGCCCCTTTGCATGTTTCACGGATACCAAGGAGACCATATGAACGACGAGCTTTGGAAAATCACCCGCTGGATGGTGCGGTATCTGTGGCGTCCCCTGGAGCTGCGCGGCGTCAAAGACCCCACAAGCGCCGCAAAGAACTACACAAAAGTGCGAAAAATTGAAGAAAGTTTTATCGATTACAGCTGCAGAAAGCAGTGCATCTTAATCGCAGGTCACACCCACAAACCTGCCCTGATGAAAACAGACTGCGGCATGTATTTTAACTGCGGAAGCTGTGTGCATCCCTCTGCCATCACCGCCATAGAAATCCAGAATCAGACTGCAAGTCTGGTAAAGTGGTCTGTCTGCGCAAATCCTGATATGGGGCTCTATGTCTGCCGTGAAATATTAAAAGAAGTGCACCTCTTCTGATGTGCACTTCTCGCTCTCATATTATGATACGATTAAAAAATCAATCTGTTTTTCTTCGGGGCTTGCAGCCAGTACCTCTATGGTAACCCTGTCTCCCAGTGCGTAAATGTTGCGGCTGAGTCTGCCGATTACCCGATACTTTCCTTCCTCGTAATCGTAATAATCGTCACGAAGACTGTCAAGACGCACCATGCCCTCCACAGTGTTAGGCAGCTGTACATAAATGCCAAAATTAGTTACACCGCTGATGACGCCCTCGAAAGTTTCTCCGATATACTGCTGCATGTACTGCGCTTTCTTCATCTTCAGGACTTCCCGCTCCAGACTCTGGGCCTTCCGCTCAGTCAAAGAAGCGATTTCTGCCGCTGCCTGGGCGTCGGCTTTGTATTTTTTCAGTTTCTGCTCATCTGCCCGTCCGTTTATCGAATCCTTGATAATCCGGTGAATACACAAATCCGGATATCTTCGAATGGGCGAAGTGAAATGACAGTAATACGGAAAGGATAATCCAAAATGCCCCTGACAATCGGTACTGTAAAAGGCTTTTTTCATGGAGCGCAGCATCACCGTACTGACAATATTTTCATAAGGCATCCCCTCTATTTTCTGCAGAATATCGTTCAGAGCTTTTGGATGAACATTGCCCGGATTTCCCGGCAGGTTGATGCCAAATCCGCCTAAAAATGCTTTCAGTTCCACGATTTTGTCCGTATCCGGTTTCTCATGAACGCGGTAAACAAAAGGATATTCCATCCAGTAAAAGTGCTCCGCCACGGTCTGATTTGCAGCCAGCATGAATTCCTCAATGAGCCTGTTGGCAGTACGCCTTTCGGAAATTCCGATGGTCACCGGCACTTCCTCTTCATCCAGCTCTATCTCCGCTTCATCAAAGTCAAAATCCAGACTGCCCTTTTCTTTTCTCTTCTTTCTGAGAATTTCCGCAAGGCGTCCCATAGCAAGAAGATCATCGTAAATATCCCGGTATTTTTCAATCAGCGCTTTATCACTGCACTCCAGAATATCCGAAACATCATCGTAAACCATCCTCGCTTTGGAACAGATAACACTTTCAAAAATTTCATAGTGCACCACCCTGCCGCTTCCATCAATTTCCATCTGACAGGTCAGGGTCAGTCTGTCCTCTCCTTCATTGAGACTGCAGATTCCGTTGGAAAGCCTCTTCGGCAGCATAGGCACTACCCTGCTTAAAAGATACACGCTGTTGCCCCGCTTCAGCGCCTCCTTGTCCAAATAGCCGTCTGCTGCTACATAATGACTGACATCGGCGATATGCACACCCAGAAGGAAATTCCCTGACGGCATCATCTCAACGGATACACCATCGTCCAAATCCTTGGCCGACGCGCCGTCTATGGTGATAATCGTTTTTTTCCGCAAATCCCGCCGTCTTCCGATTTCCTCAGCTGTAATCTCTTCCCTGGCTCTTGCCTTTGCCTCCGCATTGACTCTGCTTGGAAAAGTCTCATAAAGACCGTTTGCCCGGATCAGCGCTTTGATTTCTCCGCCAGTTTCTCCAAAGCGGGAAATAATCTCCGTGATTTTTCCCTCCGCACTGACATTTTTCTCAGGATATCTGGTAATCTTCGCAACTACCTTGTCTCCGTTCTGTGCGCCGCGAAAATCTGCTTTCTTGATGAATACGTCATCGTGATTTCTCTTATCATCTGAAATTACAAAGCCAAACCGCTTGTTTTTCTGAAAAGTTCCCACCACCTCCGTGGTGGCTCTTTCCAAAATTTTATCTATGATGCCCTCTCTGTTTCGGGTCCGAAACTGTTCCGGCAGCAAATCCACAGAAACGGTATCTCCGTGCATCGCGCCGTACATATTGTTTCTTCCAATAAAAATATCTCCGCCCTCTTCCTGGCGGACAAATCCGAATCCCGATTTCGTTTTGTCAAGTACACCGATCAGTTTCTCAGTCCCCGGTGTGTAAAACTGTTTCTCTCTTCTCTTTTTCATAGTTCTATTGTATACGAAAACGCTCCTCATTACCAGAATAAATTCAAAACGCAGGGTATTTCCCTGCGCTTTGTCCTCTGCCTGCTTCGGCGGGATTCTTTTGGCTGTTACTCTGCTGTCTTTGCATCATTGTCGCCGTCGTCTGTTCTTGCCTTGTCACCATCGTCAGGATCCAAAGCATCTTCTACATCATCAGCCGCGTTTTCAACGCCGTCTTTCATATCATCGCCTAAATCCTCAGCGTTGTCTTTGACATCTTCGGCACCGTCTTTGACATCCTGTTCCATATTGTTTGACGGATTGTCAGAGGCGTTGTCATTATTGTCGTCATTTCCGCAGCTGGTGAATACAAGCATCGTCACCAGTAATAAAGCCATTAGAAAAAATCTAGTCTTTTTCATACCTGCACTCCTTTCTTTTTTCTAAGCTTATTATCTGACCTGCTGCGAAAAATATGAAAGGTATTATTCGGTAATTGGCTTTCACGCTGTTAACTGAGCAGTATTTCCGGTGAAAATTTCTGCCGCTTCGGATCCACTACTAGAACTCTGCCATCCATCTGTTTTAAAAGGTCATCAGCGCCGTGCTGCATCTTGAAATCCATTTCTTCCCTGTAAAGAGGAATAATTTGGTAAAAATTGACTTCCTCGTCTTCTGACAATGTACAAACATATTCCTCCTCATCGAAGATAACTGGCGTAATCAGCATGCTGCCGCAAAGCTGCGTGCTTTCATCAAAGCCTTCCCCGTTGTCGATGGTATGCCCCCATCCCAGCCATGCATCCTCCTGTATCGGCAGTCTGGCAAGAACCTTGAGCAGTCTGATCGGCCAATACCACTCTTCCTTCTCACTTTCGAGATTCCAGTAAGGCGGCAGACAGATGACAAGCTCCGCTCTCTGCAGCTTATATTCGGAAAGTTCTTCCGGCACGTTCATGGGGTGGGCGCCCATTCCCATGGACACCAGCGTATAAAAATTTCGCTCCTCTGTAGGTGGAATGACACAGATATCCACATGAATATCCGGCGAAATCAACTCATGAAACACGCTTTCAAATTCTCCAAAGGTTTCTTCTATGTACGTCTCTATGATTTCCTCTTCTTCGCTGGTATATACTTCCGGCTCCATTTCATCATCGATAAGTCCGTTGCGCCTCAAAATCTGTTCCTTGCACTGCGTCACGAAAAAATCTACATCCTGATCAGAAGGATCCAGCCGCAGCGATTCCTCAAAGGCCATCATCGCATCCTCATAACGTTCACTGAAAAAATAGGCGTAGCCTAACCGATAATGCCACAGTGGATCTTCTTTTCCGAAATCGCAGACCATCAGCAGCAAATCCGCAGCCTTATCATAGTCGCCGTCTTTTCCTCTATTATTATATGCTCTCGCAAGATAGCAGATTGTATCATAATCGTGTTCCGTCTCCTGGCTTTCCAGCAGCTTTATGATTTCATCGTGCTTATCTTCCTCGTGGAGCTGATTCAGCAGTTCTTTGTCCATCTGTCCTTCCTCCCTACTTTCTAAGCCCATTATTCATATTATACTAAATTCCATGCCGATATACAATCCTTTCAGCACAGGGAATATCTTCAAATTTCAGCTGTCCATAGAAAAAATCTTTTATATATGCTAAAATGAAGGAAAACATCAATGCAAAAGGAGACTGTATCATGGACGAATACTTCACTGCCAGCTGCGTATCACCTGGCATTTACCATATTTACGAAAATGCGGGTGTCTGCTGCACCCTGATTTTAGGAAGCAAAAGTTCTCTCCTTGTGGATACCGGCTACGGCTTCTGCGATCTGCCTGCCTTCATCCGCACGCTGACAAAGCTGCCGCTTATCATTATCAATACCCACGGACACCTTGATCACAGTGGCGGCAATTTCTGCTTTTCCCAAGCTGCTTTTATCCATCCGGACGAATATGCTATCTACAACTCCTACCAGCGTGACAAAGAAAGCATGCTGGCTTTTTTGAGAAAGCGCCATGCTGCCGGAAAAACCCCTGCACCTTTCCCCGAAAACTTTAATGAAGAAGCTTACCTGACTTATAAGCAGGTTCCCTTTCAGCCTGCCCGCAATGGTCAGATTTTTGATTTGGGAGACCGCATTCTTGAAGTCTTTTTTCTACCCGGTCACTCTAAAGGCTCCCTTTCCGTCTTCGATCATATGAGCGGCACACTGATGGCAGGTGATACCATCGATAAAAGTCTATGGATGATGTTCGACCACAGCGCTCCGCCGGAGGTGCTTTCTGCTCGCCTGCAGCTGTTAAAGGAGAAGTTTCCTGTCCGCAGCATTCTGGCTTCCCATGCAAAAACGTCCTATCCGCCGGAGATGTTAGATGCTGTCCTCTCGGCCATCGACCGCAGAAATCCTGAAGAGGATTCCATCTTCGTCCATCCCCGCCACGGCTATCAGGCGCTGCATCACAAAGAACCGGTATACGGCATTGCCGGTGTCAAACAAATCCATCTGGTTTATCCTTTTCCCTCCGCCATCCGATGATACAATGAAAATGGGCAAAAAAGCCTTGCATTTGGGAGAAAATTAAGAAAGCCCCCAAAGCCGTTAAAAGGCTTTGGGAGCTATTTTCATCGTTTTCCTACATTATTCTTCTTCGGAAACAACTTCTTCAGCATCAGCGTCTAAAGTTTCTTTAATGCTCAGGCTGATTCTCTTTCTTTCTTTGTCGATTTCCAGAATCTTCGCGTTGACATCCTGTCCGATGGAAAGTTCATCAGCAATGTTGGTCACTCTCTTGTGTGCAACTTCGGAAATATGTACCAGACCGTCAAGACCCGGCTCTAATTCAATAAATGCACCGTACTCTTTAATCTGTACAACCTTGCCGGAAACAACCTGTCCAACCTGATAAGTCTCGTCGATTACGGACCATGGTTCTGGCATAGTCTGCTTCAGACCTAAGGAAATCTTTCCTTTTTCTTCGTTCATTGCCAGAATCTTCACCTTAACGGTATCGCCAATCTGGAGAACTTCCTGCGGATGTTTCAGTTTACCCCAGGAAATTTCGGAGATGTGAAGCAGTCCGTCAATTCCGCCAAGATCGATGAATGCGCCGTAATCAGTAAATCTCATTACAGTACCTTCCACGATGTCATCCACATGCAGACCTTCCCAGATTGCGGCAATCTTCTGCTGTTTTTCTTCGCTGAGAACAATCTTGCGGGAGAATACAACTCTGCCTCTCTTCTGGTCAACTCTGCTTACCTTTACTTCCATAGTCTGTCCGATAAATTCGTCTGCGTTTTCTACGAATTTGTCAGAAAGCTGAGAAAGAGGAATGAATCCGGTAACTTCTTTATAGGCTGCGATTACACCGCCGTTTACCTGTCTTACAACTTTGACAGTAATAATCGATTTATTTTCAAGAGCTTCGTTAATCTCGTTCCAATGCTCATTGATTTCAAGCTTTTTCTTTGATAGCAAGATGCCGCCGTCGCCGTCGTCTGTCTTGACAACCTTCGCCTGGATCTCATCGCCTTCTTTAAATAAATCAGTCAGCTTCTGTCCTTCCTCTAATGTTACTTCTTCCACAGGAAGAATTCCGTCCTTTTTGCATCCCATGTTCACGATAACTTCCTTCTCAGTTACCTGATGTACTTTACCGTCAACAATCTCGCCAGTGCGTGGTAGTCTTAAAGACGCGTCGATTTCGTCCATGAAATCTTCCATTGAAATTTTTTCGTTCGTGATCATTTCACTCATGCTAGCAATAACCTCCTTAATTACGCATTCAGGTGTTGATGCGCCTGCTGCAACTCCTATTTTATTACATTTTCGCAATTGTTTCAATGGTAAATCTCGAATATTTTCAATAAAAAAGGATTTTTTGCAGTTTTTTCTGGAAATTTCGTACAATTTTTTGGTGTTGGAGCTATTTCTGCTTCCAACAACCACCATTGCATCGACATGTTTTGCCAGATTTTTACAGGATTCCTGTCTTTCTTTTGTCGCATTACAGATGGTATTGTTAGTTTCTGTCAAAATATGTTTTTCTTCAAAGACCTCAATCACATCATCCAGCAGCTTTTTCTGAATGGTCGTCTGACAGACCAGAAAAACTTTTTCGCAGGTTACAGCCTCCGCCTCCAGACGACTTCCTACGATAATCCCCTGCCCCTCGCACCAGCCGTTAATGCCGATTACCTCCGGGTGGTTCCTGTCGCCAACAATGACGATAGTCTTTCCTTCCTGCCAGGCGCTGTAAACCAGCTGGTGAATTTTGTCTACAAATGGACAGGTGGCGTTGACTACAGTCAGCCCTCTCTCCTGCGCCTCATCAAAAAATCCTTTCGTTTCACCGTGAGAACGGACGATAACGATGTCTCCTCTCTCTGCGTCCTTTGCTTTTTCAATCACGCCCACACCTCTTGCCGCCAAGTCATCTGTAACAAAACGGTTGTGAATCAATGGTCCGCAGGTAAAAATCCGCTTTTTCTCATCTCTTTCACCGTTAAGGGCAATCTGTTCCTCTGTTTTATCGATGGCCTGACGTACGCCGAAGCAAAAGCCGGAGTGTTCAGCCCTTATGATTTCTGCCATATTTTTCTTCCAATCCTTCTAAAAATTTCTTAAAAGAGGCTTCCGAGCCGTTGGCTGTAGGCCTGTAATATTTTACACCTTCGGCATACAGATTGTCCGGCAGGTACTGCTGCGCCACGTAGCCGCCGAAATCATGAGGATAGAGGTAGTCCCTGCCGATTCCTTTATCCTTTGCGCCCTGATAGTGGCTGTCCATAAGGTGCATAGGCACATCGTCTATATTTCTGCTTTTAACATCTGAAAGAGCCTCAAAATATGCCATGCTGGCAGCATTGGACTTTGGTGCTGACGCCAGCATGATGACTGCCTGGGCTAAATTGATGGCTGCCTCCGGATAGCCTACCATCAGCGCCGCCTGCATGCAGGAAGTAACGATAGAAATCGCCGAAGGATACGCCATGCCTATGTCCTCACTGGCAATGACAAGAAGCCTTCTTCCAATCATCTGAATATCAGCGCCGCCGTCAACCAGCCTTGCAAAATAATGAATCGCCGCATCCGGATCGCTGCCCCTGATGGACTTCTGCAGCGCCGACAGCAGGTTGTACCGATCATCGCCTTTGCTGTAAAATCCGATTTTCCTCTGCATGGCTTCTGCAACCATTTCCTTGGTGATTTTCTTGGACAAATCCAAATTGTCAACAATAAAGCCCAGGGTATCCAGAGACACTCTGCCGTCGCCGCCGGCCAAATCGGCCAGAATATCCAGTGCCTCTTCATCGTACTTGATGTGCAGATTGCCAAAACCTTTTTCTGTATCCGTCAGCGCCCGCAGCAGCATTTTCTTAATCTGCGGCGCCTCAAGGCGCTTAAACTCATAAACATTGCGCACCCTGCTGAGTACCGCATTGTTGATGGCAAAGTAAGGATTTTCTGTAGTGCTGCCAATAAACTTCAGCACGCCGTCCTCCAGCGCTTTTAAAAGAGAGTCCTGCTGCAGCTTGTTCCACCTGTGAAACTCATCGATATAGACATAAGTTGTCCGTTTTTCCAATCCGAAAAAGCGCAGTCTGGCACCTTCAATTAGTTCTTTCAGCTCCTTGGTGCCCGTTGTCGACGCATTGATTTCTGTAAAGCTGCTGTCCATTTCATTGGCGATGATTCTAGCCAGCGTGGTCTTTCCTGTTCCCGACGGCCCGTGAAAAATCGCCGAGTCAAAGGTCTTGTTTTTTATTGCGTTGTAAAGAAGCGAGCCCGGATACAGAAAGTGTTCTTGTCCTACAAAATCTTCCAGTTTATCCGGCCGCATTCGGGTCGATAGTGGTATCATAGTGTTCCTTTCAAGTGATTGGTATCATGGCAGCTGCGTAATAAAAATTCCCTTGGCATAGGACGATTCGGTATCCTTTAGGAGCGCCAGGGCCTCTTTCTTGGTCCCTCGCTGCGTGCTGATGACCTTAAACTGATCATCCGCCTCTATAATCTCCGTATCGATGTCCTCGGTTTTCAGTTTTCCTGCCAGCTCCTCGGCCCCCGATTTACTGCTGAAAACGCCGTACTGCAAGGTATATTCTCCATCTGCGTCAGCTTTTTCGGCGTCAGTTTCATCTTTACCCTCATCGTCTTCTGCGTCTTTCTCATCGCTCTGCCCGTCATCGCTGTGAAAGACATCTAACAGATTGGATGGGAAATCCAGCTTCAAAACTTCCGTATCGTAGCCCAAAAGCGGCGCGATCACAAACCTTGCTGTCATATACCCGCAGACAACTGCCACTACCATTATACCAACAATTCCTAAAAGATTCACCCCTGAATTTTTTCTTTGACGATGGTATCTTCTGATCTTTCTCTTATTCACTTTTTTCTGCCTCCCGTAGTTATGATTATTACATCATATGCGGCAAAGAAAAAAGTAGACATCTCCTTTTAGGGAAGTTCATGGAAATCAGTCTAATCTTTCTATCCTTCTGATATTGGAAAAAGCTGATGAATAGCGCTTATCGCCGGTACAATGCCGCTGCCAGAAGTCCCCCAAGCAGTATCAGAATACTTGCCGCCAGCAACAGCAACTGTTTCAATACAGTTTGAGCAGGTTCACTTTCCGGCATTTGTTCACCTGGCATCTCGCCTCTTTTGACTGTATCGTCCTGCGGCGGCTGCATCTGCCCGCCTTCTCCCTTATTCCACGCCGCACAGATACACTTCTCTGCGCAGATTTTCCAGATGATGCAGCTGGGCTTTATAACCATACCCATCAGAAACCAGAAATTCTGCCGCATTTTCTATGTAGCCCTTTCCTGCGGCCGTGCCCTTCTCTGAAAGCGTCATCAAAAGAGCTGCTAAATCCTTGGAAAAGGCCGTACCTTCCGTCTTTTTCCGATAAATCATTTTAATTCGGTTAAATCCCTGGTCTACAAAGATGCAGTCCGTCTCCATAGCAAAGACCTCAGAAAAGATACAATGTTTCTCACACTCATAGGCGCCGTGAAGGAGACTGATTGCCACAGATAAAATTGCCTCCGTAGGCAGTGACGAAACGGAAGAAAGGGGTCTGTAGCCCTCCGTCTTATAGCTACAGGTTCTCACTCCCGCTTCCTCCACAAAACCTGCGGGAAGGAACAGACTGCAAAGCCCCAGAGAGAGAATCTCCACAATATAATCGGCAATTTCCTCCTGCCCATATCTGACCGTCATGTAACTGTTCATTTATTCACCTCCGCATTTAGAACAGGGCGTGTAGCCCTGACTGATCGCCTTTCCTTTCTCCATTTCCACATAGTACCGCTCTACAACTCTGCACTCTGCCAGATGGTATACCCTGCCGTTTTCCGTAAAACAGAACACCGGGCTGCCGATTTGGGCGAAACTGGCATTACATAGTGAACATGGCGTATACCCTTTTTTTGTATCCTGTGACAGATACACCATCTGGCAGTTTGCTTTGATATAGGTGCAGTGCTTTCCGTGGTACCTGGTGCCCCACTCGGGAAAAACATATACGATTGTATCGTCCTCTGCCTGCCCCGCGCCGGGCGGTGTCTTGTGAATCTTTCCTGTAAAGGCTCTTCCTTTGAGCCTGGCGTCGAAGCGAATCGCGTCAAAGACCCCTGCCGGACTGTTCTCCGAAAAAGCCGCGCGCAAATCCAAAAGAAGTAAATCCTCTATGCCGTTATCCTGATATAAATATCTGTAAAAGATAACCTGACAGGAATCCATCCTCGGATTCTCCCCGCAGATTCTGTTCTTTACCAAAACCGGCAGCGCCGCGGGATTTTTACGGAAAGCGCTCTTGACCGACTCCATGCGCATTTCATCCGCCGCGGAAAATACCAGATTTTCACAGGCAGCAAAGGTTGGAACCAGCGACATCAGTGCCACTGTCGCCGCGATAAAAATCGGCATGACGATGGCGGCCTCCACGATATAGCTGCCGCGGCGCAGACTTCGCCGCCAAGATGTTTTCCTAGTCCTTTTCCTGATGTTCATAAGCCCTTTCCGTTTCATAATCCTTTCCGTTGACCGTCATCACAAAGGCAAGCCCTCCGTTATATTCTCTAAGCAGAAAGTCCTCGTAATAAAACCGCCTCATGTTAATCTGTATCAAATCCATCATGCGCAAAAGTCTGACCTGCGCATCCATAGTATAGGTGAACAGCCGCAGATAGTCTCCATAAGTTTCTCCTGTGTCAGCGCCGGTATCGATATAGCCGTCCGTCTGGTTTGCGATAACAGATTCAAGGTCTACCGCCCAGTTCTGTTCAGACTTCATCACCGGCACTTTCTTCCCATGGACTAAAAGCTGGTAATCATTGTAACTCTCTGCAAGAGCCCAGGCGGAAAGAAGGGCTTTCTGCGTCACCAGCGCCGCAGGTCCCGGCGTTAAAAGCTCCGCAGCAAGCAGCGCTTCATTGCTCTTTACCGGATCTTTCAGCAGATAAGCCAGATTCATAGCTTCCCTAAGCGCCACAATCCGCCTCTTCAGCGCCCTTTGATTGGCGCTGTCGCTTTTCTTGCCGCAGATAATGTATTCGATTTCTCCGCTCAGATAAGTCGGTCCCAGCCCCTTATCGTCTGCGGCATCTTTAAAGTACGCGAATATGTACTGGTTCACATGCCAGTTTTCCCCGCTCTTTTCTAAAGCCTCACCGATGGAAGAGGCCGAACTCAGAAGATTTTTCACCGCAGACAGAGAGTATCCTTTACTGGAGCCTTCCGAGGGCAAATCTTCAAAGAGCGCAGACGCTGCAGAAGGTCCCGTATAATCATGTACCGGCGTAATCGTCCTCTCCGGTTTTTGAAACTTCTCCGTAAAGGCAAGCTTTCCCGCCGCCTCTATCTGCCCGGCAAATACATCTGTATTTACCAGACTGTAGTCATACAAGCTGCAGCTTTTTACCTGATAATCGATGTATTTTTTCCGGTCAAAGGAGTCCTTGGCATAAAAAGCAAGCTTCTCCTTTACCTCCGCCGGATAGCCGTAAAAGCCGAAGAGCTGATATCGCCCCTGCAGATTCAAATCATACTCCGCCAGCACCGAATCCGCCCAAAGGCTGCAAAGAGCTCTGGTGCTTCCTGCTGCCGCTTTTTCCTTAGAAACGCCCGCAAAGATGAGAATCAGCCAGACCAGAGACACGAAAAAAATGCAGATGAAGACAGTGACGGAGCCCTTTTTATTCCTGAAAATCAATGCCCGCCGCCTCCCCCCAGTCTGATGATTTGCGCAGGACGCATCGCGTAAATCCTGCCGGAAATTTCTTTTCCCATGATGATACTGCTGGCGCCTCTCAACGGTTTTGAGACGTCCTCTCGCGCTTCCAGTTTTTTATAGATTGCCCGGCTTTCAGCGGCCTCCTCCAGCAGCGACTGGTGGAGATTCACCTGACAGCTGATACAGGCATAATAGTAAACGATTAGCAAAATGAGACTGAGAATCAGCAGAATCAGAAGAGGAAGCACTGCAGCCGCCTCTATCATCTCACTGCCCCGCCGATTTCCCATCACGGCTTTCGCAATATGCCTCTTTTTCGCAGTAAATTTCTTCATCAGCCGTTGAGTCCTTTGAAGGTGTTGTTGACAAAGGTGGTAATCTCTGTCTTAAAAATCAGCCCCAGGGCCACGGCAAGGGCGATTAAAATCGCTACCTGTACCAGCTCCATGCCTTTTTTGTTTTTTAATGCTTTCATCCTATGTATACTCCTTTCCATATTTTAAAATTACATCTGCAGCATTGCCGGCGCCGCTGTAATCAGAATCAGCACCAGCAGCAGAATCGCCAGAGGAAATGCCAGCTTGGTTTCCGCTGCTTTTCCCCGTTCCTCCGCGGTCTTCTTTCTCTGCTCCCAGAGCAGATCCCGCTCACTTTCCAGCTTTTCGGTGAGATTCACGCCTTTGAACTGATTGTCTGTCATTACATTTACCATGCGCGTAAACTCACGGACTTGCATGTTCTTGCTGCAGCGTCCCATGACGGTAATCAGGCTGTCTCCCGTTTCCAAGGACTCTTTTCTAATCCGGCAGACAACATCTCCCAGCACGCTTTTTCGCTGCCTTGCTTCATACCCTGCCGCAATTCTTGTAAAGGCGTCATTGAAAATCAGTCCGCTGTTTAAAAGAAGCAGCAGCTGATTGTTAAATCCTGGCAGTTCTCTGCGGATTTCCGCAGTCACTTTCTTTTGCTTTGCCTTTTCCTGCTCTTTTTGATTCTGATAAAGGGCAAGGACTGCCAGCGGGAAAAGAAGCAAGATGAGCAGAAAGCGGGAATTTCCCTCCCTCGACCAGATAAGCCTCGTCCCGTCATCAAGCTGTGATGGCAGTGCAATGAGACTTCCCTCCTCTTCCTCCAGCTTTTGAGAAAGGGCTTTTAACTCTGACTGCAGAAGCTGCTCCGCAGACTGGGGTCTTTTCACCATTTCCGCAGAAGAGGCTTCTTCCGAAAAAGTCAAAATCACCTCTACCTTAGTGCGCACGCCGTCTTTCTCCGCTTCAATGACAAGAGGCACCGACTGACCACCCTCCCTATCAGTAAGAGAAAGTCCCATCACCGTTCCATTTTTTCCTGTCACATATATGCTGCTCTGCTGTCTCTGCGCGGCCACCTGCACTGCTGACAGAAGCAGCACGGCTATACCGAGAATCAGCACAGTCTTTCTGTTTTCCCTGCAAAAGGAAACCAGAGCCCGATACTCCTTGTTTTCTTTAAACTTCAATGGCTGTAATCCTTTCTATCATCACATAAGCAAGCACCGTTGCGGAAAGGGCCAAAGTCATCAGAATCCTTCCAGCGAAAGTCCCGTACATCACCTCCAGATAGTCGGGAGAAGTCATCTGCAGAAATAAGACGATGAAAACCGGCATTGCGGTAATCAGTCTTCCCTCCAGCTTTTTCTGGGATATCATGGTTTTAATTTCCCCTTCTACGGCGATTTTGTCCCCGATGACAGCCGCCGCCTTATTGACTGCAAAGACCAGATCCCCGCCCGTCTCCCTGACTGCGCGAAAGACCTGCGTAAAATCCATGATATCTGAAAGATGGCTGCGGGCCGCAAAATCCTCCCAAACAGAAATGTCCGCCTGCCCGGTCTGCCTCATCTTCCGCAGCATGCCTGACAATTCGCAGACCAGCAGCGCTTTCGGTCCGTAAATTTCCTGCAGATTGACAAGGGCCTCTTCCATGGCTTCCTCCATATGCCGCCCTGTGGAAAAAGACGCAGACAGGCTGAACAGCAAATCCCGAAACTGCCCCAAAAGTTCCCTCTTTCTGCGTTCTGCCCGAAAACGGCAATACACATACAACATCTTCGGATACAGAAAAGGAAACATTAAGCCCCACAGCAAGGTTCCATAAAAGATATAGCCGCAGAAGCTGCACAGCAGCGCGAATCCTGCGCCGGCGGCCATTTTCTCCTTTCTGTCCGGCTGATAAATATCGTAATCACTGACCGCAGAAATCATAGAACACCGCCTCTAAGATGGAGCTTGGACTGATTAACAAGGGAATTTCCGGTCTCGCAGAGATGCCTGCTCTCATCCATGAGGAAAAGCGGGTTTAAAACGTACTTTCCGTTTTCAAAGTCCACCAGTTCCTGCACCTCCAGGACTTTTCGCGCGCCGCCGGGCAGCCTGCCCAGATGAATCATGATATCAATGCCTTCCACAATCTGCGCTCTGATGGCATCCATGGGAATCTGTACCCCCATCAGGTACATGGCCTCAAGCCTCCTGAGCATGCCGGAGACAGAATTTCCGTGTCCCGTGGCAAGACAGCCGTCATGACCTGTGTTCATGGCCTGCATCATGTCCGCCACTTCCTTGCCTCTGACCTCACCCACAATAATCCGGTCGGGCCGCATACGCAGACTGGTCTTAATGAGCATGTCCATAGAAATCATGCCCTGTCCCATAGTATTGGCATTGCGGCACTCCATCTGCACCAGATTTGCGATGTGAGACATTGCAAGTTCCGTAGAATCCTCGATGACGATGACCCTTTCTTTGGGCGGAATAAAGTCCGACAGCGCATTGAGAAAGGTAGTCTTTCCCGACGATGTTCCGCCGCTGACAAAGATGTTATAGCCGCAGCTTACCAGCGTCTTCAGATAGGATGCGCAGGACTCCGTCAGTGTGCCGCTCCTTACCATCTCCTCCATGGTAATCCGCTCTCTGGCAAATTTTCTGATGGTGAGAGCAGGACCCCCTGCCGCCACATTCTTATAGACCGCGTTGACTCTGCTGCCGCCGGGCAGCCTTGCGTCCAGAATCGGGTGCATTTCGTTGATTTCCCTGTGCACGCCTGCCGCGATATTTCGGATAATTTCCTCAAGCTCATCGGTAGAATCAAAGGTCTCCGCCGCTCTGTCCATATCGCCGCCGGTTTCCAGAAAAAAATGGTCCTTTCCGTTAATCATAATTTCGTTGATGGATTCATCCTCTATGTACTCCTCTAAAATTCCAAACTTGCTTCTGGTCCTGGCATAAATTTTTCGAATTATGCTGTGCAGCTGAGAAAGTTCAAGTTCCTCCCCATCCGCAAAGACAACCTCTTCGATGATTTCCATCGCTTCCTCAGGATTAAGATTTTCCTTTGCCGCAAGAATCCGCTCCCGCACCCTTGCCGTCTTCTCCTCTAGGTATGCAGCACTTTCCGTCTCCATGAACGCCTCCTTCCATGATTTCCCTGGCTAATATACCGATTTCCATGCCGTAATTTTTCTCAAGGCGAAGATCTACATCCTGCTGGGTCGAAATGACCAGCGTCTCCGCCTCTATCTCCATCTCCTGACTGCAAGGCATATCACCGGCAAAATTTTCCACCCGCAAAAGTCTTCCTGCCTCCACCCGCTTAAATATTTCCCGGGCAATCCTCTGCCTATATTTCCCGGGACGAACTCTCTGACTGTCGCAAAGCATGACGGCACAGTCCGCATAACTCAGCATTTTCCTGTTTTCCCGGCTAAGATGATTTCCCATATCCACAATGAGAAAATCATATTTCCCAAGCTGATCGATTTTATGCAGAAAACGCCGCATGAGAAATGGCTTCATCTCATTGAAATAGGAATTGATGATGCCGGTATTGACAAAATCCAGTTCCTCCCGCTCTGTAATAAAGGCGCCGATGGGAAACTCTTTCTCCTGGTCCAGATAATAAAGCAGTTTCATCAGACTCTCCTCTCCCTCTTCTGAAAAATATTTTCTGGAATCATCGATGGGACAGAGGTTCAGATATAGAGATTTGCTGCCGTAAATCCGGTGCAGCATGCAGGCTGTGGCAAGGGCAGCCGACGTAGTACCGCAGCCGCCGCTTTCTCCCAGAAACACCACCAGCTTGCAGCTGGTATCACCTTTGGTTTCAATGACTTTACCTGTCACTTTAAAATAAATAAAAAGCAGGCTGTTGATTAAATTCTGACTCTCCATATACCGGTACAGCTTATAGGGCGGATCTCCCGTATACCGGACCGCCTCTGAATCACGGACAAGTTCGATGACTTTCTCATCGGAAGAAGGCCGCTCAGCCAAAATCAGGTCGCAGGATTCTCCTTCAGCAGCGCTGTCAAGGAGATAAAACCGCATACAGCTGTCCTCTCTGGACAAGGCGATGGAAAGCGCCTGCGCAAATGCCCTGTCTTCCAAAAGAATGCCTACTTTTACAATTTCCATACTATCCCTCCTTTCTGTAGGGATATAGTATCATTTTTGTAAATAACTGTCAACCATTATTTCCTATAATTTTATTTATTTGTTAATTCTTTCAATTTTTTCAGAGCGCAGCTAAGGCCGCCGATTTCGTCGATGAGCCCCATTTTTACAGCGTCGGGACCGAATAGTACCGTTCCCACATCGTTGGACATATTTCCCGTCTGATTCATCTTTTCTTCTACATCGGATTTCGATGCGTGGGAGTGTTTTACAATAAAGTCCACCACCCGCTCCTGAGTTTTTCTCATGTATTCAAAAGTTGAATCCGCCGTAATCAGTGTTCCGCTGGTTCTAATTGGATGCATCGTCATAGTTGCAGTCTCCGCCACAAAGGAATAGTTTGCGGAAACGGCCAAAGGTATGCCGATACTGTGACCGCCGCCAATGACCAGCGTAACAGTTGGTTTTGACATGGACGCAATCAATTCCGCAAGGGCAAGGCCAGCCTCCACATCACCGCCTACGGTATTTAAAATCAGCAGCAGCCCTTTAATGTCGGGATTTTCCTCTACCACTACCAGCTGAGGAATCAGATGCTCATATTTGGTCGTCTTGTTGTCACTGGGCAGTGTGGTGTGCCCCTCAATGCTGCCGATAATGTTGATATACTGGTAATCAGACTGAAAATTTGTGCCGGTGGTTAAAATGCCCAGTTCCTTGATCAGATCGCTGGTTTCCTTTTTTTCTTCCTGCTTTTCCTTTTCTTCACTCATATTTTTCACCCTTTCGTCGTAAAATTTAAATATATTATTTGCAAAGGATGTGTAATTTATGCTGTTAAGTGAAATCGGAGATAAAGAGGTCATCGACCTTTCCAAAGGCAGCCGCCACGGTTCTTTCTGGGACGCGGAAATTCTCTTTGATGAGCAGACGGGAAAAATCAGAGCGCTTCTTGTGCCTAACTTTGTATCGAAAAGCCGCTTCGGCACAGCCCATGACACCATGCAGCTTCCGTGGGAATCCATCGTAAAAATCGGCGAAGACATGATTATCTTCCGGTCGTAAATTCCTCTCGACATCTTACGAGAAAATTCGACTAAATCTTAAGATTTTCTTAGCTTTTCCCGTTTTTCTTGAAAATAAGACTTTAGTAGGATATACTATAATAGACGAATTTTATTAGGGAAACGGGAAAAAGAGATGAAGAAGAAATTTCAGAACTGGTACGGAACGCATATGGACAAGTGGATTCCTGCCTATGCGTTTTTTTCATTGATAGGCTGTTTTGTATGGAACTGTCTCGTCTACTCCATTACGCAGCATCTGGGCGCAGACCTTTATCATTATGACTTTACCACGGACTTTGACCGCAGCGTGCCCTTTTGTCCTATCTGGGTATCCATTTATGTACTAAGCTTTCCATTCTGGGTCATCAGTTATGCCCTGACGGCAAAAGCTAATACTAAAGAATTCTGGTACCGGTTTGTATTTGCTGATATGCTTGCGCGACTGATCTGCGGAATTTTCTTTCTTTTGATACCGACCACCAATGTGAGACCGGAAATCATCGGCGACGGTTTTTGGGATAATGCCATGGCGTTTATCTATTCTGTGGATTTGCCTTATGACTTATTCCCATCCATCCACTGTCTGGCAAGTCTGATGTGCTATCTGGGTATCAGAAAATGTACTGCGATTCCCAAAGCTTACCGCTATGGAACCCTGATTTTTGCAATTCTGATTTTCATCTCTACGCAGTTTACCAAGCAGCACTATATCGTCGATGTCTTTGGAGGTATTGCCGTCGCTCTTTGCTGTTTCGCCCTGAGCATGCACTGTAATGCCTACAAGCTGCCAGAACGGCTCTTTGACAAGATACATAAGAAAGTATTTGGAGACAGCTGCAATGAGTCGTAAGAAGAAAATTATTTTTAACTGTATATTTCTGCTGATTTGTTTTGCCCTTACCATGCATTATGTCTTTCACGGTCAGGACTTTTCTATGATTATGTCCTACGTCAAAGATGCCCACAGCCTTTACTGGCTCCTTGGGATTATACTGGTCATCGGCTTCATTCTCGGCGAATCGGTGATTATATTTTATCTGATGGGAAGTCTTGGAAGAAAGCCGAAACTGAATCACTGTTTCCTCTACTCCTTCGTAGGCTTCTTCTTCAGCCTGGTTACACCGTCTGCCACCGGCGGACAGCCCGCACAGGTTTTGTTCATGAAAAAAGACAAACTTCCTGTACACCTGTCAACTCTGGTGCTTTTACTTGTAACCATTACTTATAAGCTGGTTCTGGTTATCATCGGCATCGCTGTTTTGATTTTAAGACCTGTATCTGTCATGCATTGCCTTGCGCCTGTCATGCGCTGGATCTGGCTGGGAATCTTTCTCAATGTCCTGTGCGTAGGAGGCATGCTCTGTCTGGTTTTTTCACCCGGCCTTGCAAAGCGCATCGTCATGGCGTGTTTCGGTATTTTGAAGAAACTGACCAGCTCAAAAAAAATTCATAGCTTGGAAGAAAAACTTTCAGGCAGTATGGACAAGTACAGCGCTGCCGCAAGCTATTTTGAACATCACAAGAGGATTCTCTTCAACGTTCTTGCACTGACTTTTCTGCAGAGAATTCTTCTGTTCTTTATCACATGGCTTGTGCTTTGCTCCTTTGATATCACCGGTATCAACGCGCTGGAAGCGGTTGCGCTGCAGGCGATGATTTCCGTGGCAGTGGATATGCTGCCGCTGCCCGGCGGCATGGGGATCAGCGAGCACCTGTTTCAGGCTGTATTCCTACCGATATGCGGGGTTACACTGACCATTCCTGTCATGATTGTCAGCCGCGGTATCAGTTTTTACACACAGCTTTTTATCAGTGCAGTCTTTACCGTTTTTGCGTATTTTGTCATATTTAGAGAGGGAAAAGAGAGAAACAATGATCGGATTTTATAATTACACAGTCATACTTACTTACATGAGTCTTCTGTCGGCAATGATCGGCATGACCTTTGCCACCACAGGACACTACAAAATGGCAGTCTTCTGCCTCGCCCTTTCCGGCTTTTTTGACATGTTTGACGGCAAGGTCGCAAGACGCAAACTGGACAGAACTGACGATGAAAAACTCTTTGGTATTCAGCTGGATTCCCTTTGCGATGTGGTCGCTTTCGGCGCCTTTCCGGGACTTCTCTGCTACTGTCTTGGTGTTCGCGGCAGTCTGGGCATGCTTGCCATCGGCTTTTACTGCATCTGCGGCGTCATCAGGCTTGCTTTTTTCAATGTCATCGAAACCAACAACTTTTTCTCAGAGGAAGAACACGAGAAGGTTTACCACGGTCTGCCGATTACATCTATTGCGGTAATTCTGCCGCTGGTATTTCTGCTTCGCTTTGCAGTAGCCACCCATGCCTTTATTCTGATTCTCATGGTCATGCTCTTTGGCACAGGCGCTCTGTTTATTGCGGACTTCAAAATGAAAAAACCCGGCAACAAGGTACTGGCACTTTTGGTGCTCATCGTTGCTGCTGCCATTGTCATAACCTTTGTATATTCTAAACATCTGCTGCCTTCCGCTCTGGTGTAATGAGGTAAAAATAATGGACTGCAAAGATAGAAAGGGACAAGTGATTTACACTGACAACGGTCAGGACAAATTTCTGGAAAAACTTTACGGCAGCACCTGCGGGCGCTTCCTTTTGCGTTTTTTGATACCCCCCTGGATTTCAAAATTCGGAGGATTTCTCCTGTCCCGCAGTATATCCCGCATCGGAATCAAGCCGTTTATTCGCAAGAACGGGCTCGATATGAGCCAGTATGAATCCCGTAAATTTCATTCTTATAACGACTTTTTTACCCGAAAAATAAGACCGGAGTGCCGTCCCATCGATATGAACCCTTCTCACCTGATTGCGCCCTGTGACAGCAGGCTTACAGTCTATCCCATCACAGAGGACAGCCGCTTTACCATAAAAAATACAGAATATACCATGGAAAGTCTGCTCCGCGATGACTCTGCCGCTAAGGAGTATGAAGGCGGACAGCTGCTCCTTTTCCGCCTTACTGTGCAGGATTACCACAGGTACTGCTACCCGGACAGCGGAAAACTCAGCAGAATAAAGCAAATTCCCGGCGTCTTTCACACGGTCAACCCTATCGCAAACGACTACTATCCCATTTATAAGGAAAATACCAGAACCTACTGTTATCTGGAAAGTCCGGTCTTCGGAAAAATGCTGATGATGGAGGTCGGCGCCCTGATGGTCGGAAAAATCTGTAACTATGAGGAAAACTGCCAGGTGGTCCGCGGCGCGGAGAAAGGTCATTTTGACTTCGGCGGCTCCACGATCATTCTCTGCCTGCCAAAGGAAAGCGCCGTCATCGACGCTGATATTTCAGCAAATAGCGCAGCAGGTTTTGAAACCCGTGTCAAGTACGGTGAAAAAATCGGCACGGCTTGCCTGGCACGACCTGGCACAACTTGCCATGAAAATTGACACAGACCCTCTTGACAAAGTGCTCTGACGGGTATAGAATAACCTCATCAGAAAAGTTCATATTGAATCTTCAGGGCAGGGTGTAATTCCCGACCGGCGGTATAGTCCGCGAGCGCTTTTCGTGCTGATCCGGTGTGATTCCGGAACCGACAGTATAGTCTGGATGGAAGAAGATGACACTTGTTTCGTTTATAATGCTCTGGAATTTTTAATTCCAGAGTTTTTTATAACAAGTCTTATTTTGCAAGCAAAAGCCCTGAATTTTTATTCAGGGCTTTTTATTTAGAAAGGAACATCTCCTATGGACAGAACATATATGCGGCTTGCCATTGACCTTGCGAAAAAAGGCGCCGGTTACACGGCCCCTAACCCGCTGGTCGGCGCAGTGATCGTAAAGAATGACAAGATTATCGGACAGGGTTTTCATGAGAAATACGGACAACTCCACGCTGAGCGAAACGCGCTGGCAGACTGCCGCACAGAAGGCGGCGACCCCCGCGGCGCCAGCCTCTATGTGACCTTAACCCCCTGCTGCCATTACGGAAAAACCCCTCCGTGCACAGAAGCCATTATCGAAAGCGGTATCAGCCATGTCATCATCGGCTCCCGCGACCCCAACCCCCTTGTCATGGATAGGAGCATCAGCATACTGGAAGATGCCGGAATCAAAGTTACCACCGATTATCTGCGTGAGGAATGTGATGCCCTTAACCCGGTATTTTTCCACTATATTACCCAGCACACCCCTTATGTGACGCTGAAGTATGCCATGACCATGGACGGCAAGATTGCCACCTTTGCAGGTCATTCCCAGTGGATTACGGGAGAAACAGCCCGCGCCAGAGTGCACAGAGACAGACATCTTAACACAGCCATCATGGTCGGCGTCGGTACAATCCTTGCCGATGATCCGCTTCTGACCTGCAGACTCCCTGAAGGCGGCGGAAAAAATCCGATTCGCATTATCTGCGACACCAGTCTTCGCACGCCTCTTACCGCAAAGACAGTAAATACAACGGACGAAGCGGCCACCATCATCGCGACGGCAGAAAACGATCCGGCGCGCCACACGCCTTATCTGGCAAAAGGCTGTCAGATTCTGGTGGTTCCAAAGGATTCCTCCGGTTCCATCGATTTAAAAATCCTGATGGTGCAGCTGGGCATGATGAAAATAGACAGTATTCTTTTGGAGGGAGGCGGCACCCTGAACTGGTCGGCACTTGCGGCTGGCATCGTACACAGACTGCAGACCTATATCGCCCCTAAGATTTTCGGCGGAAAAAGCGCCCTCTCCCCTGTTGCCGGAACAGGCATAGAGTTTCCTTCTCAGGCTGTTAAACTGACCAGTCCACGGGTTACCGCCATCGGCGAAGATTTACTCATAGAAAGCGAGGTTTTACAATGTTTACAGGAATCATAGAAGAACTGGGCACTGTGAAGGCCGTCGAGAAACATGCCGCTTCTGCGATTTTGCACATCGGCTGCAGCAAAATCCTGTCGGACATTCATCTTGGCGACAGTATCGCTGTAAACGGCGTCTGCCTCACCGTCACAGCCTTTGACGGAAAAGGATTTTCCGCCGACGTCATGCACGAAACCCTGAATCGCTCCTCTCTTGGAAAACTGACGCCGGGAAGCCGGGTCAATTTGGAGCGGGCCATGGAAGCAGGCGGCAGGTTCGGCGGTCATATCGTCAGCGGCCACATCGACGGAACCGGCACCGTTTCAAAGATTCAAAGAGATGACAATGCGGTCTGGTACACCATAACCTGTGACGACCGGCTGCTGAAATATATCATAGAAAAAGGCTCTATCGCCATCGACGGAATCAGCCTGACAGTGGCGCGGCTTGACAGCCGGAGCTTTTCCGTTTCCATCATTCCCCATACCCTGTCGGAAACCATTCTGGCAGAGAAAAAACCGGGAGATATCGTCAATCTGGAAAACGACTGTATCGGAAAATACGTAGAGCGTATGTTAAATTTTGGAAATACGGACTCTAAACCGGCTAAAAAAGAAAGTAATATTACCGCCGCTTTTCTTGCGGAACACGGATATCAATAACGAAAGGAGTATCTATCTCATGAAAGAATTTAGATTCAGTACAGTAGAAGAGGCGCTGGAGGATTTGCGCCAGGGAAAAATCATCCTCTGCACCGACGATCCGGACAGAGAAAATGAAGGCGACTTTATCTGCGCTGCCCAGTTTGCTACAACAGAAAATGTCAATTTTATGGCAATGCACGGCAAAGGTCTCATCTGTATGCCGATGAGCGCTGAAATCTGCAAAAAACTCCATCTTCCGCAGATGGTCGATGAAAATACAGATAACCACTGCACCGCCTTTACCGTTTCCATCGACCACGTGGATACCACCACCGGCATTTCCGCAGAGGAACGAGGCCTTACCGCCAGAAAGTGCGTCAGTGAAGATGCAAAGCCGGAAGATTTCCGCCGGCCCGGCCACATGTTTCCCCTTCTTGCAAAGCCCCAGGGCGTTTTAGAGCGCAACGGACACACCGAAGCGACGGTAGACCTCATGCGCCTTGCAGGACTTTCTGAGTGCGGACTCTGCTGCGAAATCATGCGGGAAGACGGCACAATGATGCGCACGCCGGAACTGAAAGAGCTGGCCGCCAAATACGATCTGAAATTTATCAGTATCAAAGCCATTCAGGAATACAGAAAAAAACACGAAAAACTGGTGGAATGCGTTGCCGTTACCAAACTGCCGACCAAATACGGCAATTTTATGGCCCACGGCTATATCAATAAGCTCAACGGCGAACATCACATTGCCCTGGTTAAAGGAGACATCGCAGACGGTGAAGACCTGCTCTGTCGTGTACACTCCGAATGTCTGACCGGCGATGCTTTCGGCTCTGCCAAATGCGACTGCGGTGAACAGCTTGCCGCCGCTCTGACACAGATTGAAGCCGAAGGACGCGGCATTCTGCTCTACATGCGTCAGGAAGGACGCGGCATCGGTCTGATTAACAAGCTGAAAGCCTATCAGCTTCAGGATGAAGGCATGGACACCCTGGACGCCAACCTTGCCCTGGGCTTTGCCGGCGATCTTCGCGAATATTATATCGGCGCACAGATTCTAAAAGATTTAGGCGCAAAGACCCTGCGCCTTCTGACCAACAATCCGCAGAAGGTTTACGAGCTTTCCGAGTTCGGTATGGAAATCAGCCAGCGAGTGCCTATCCAGATGCCCGCTACCGCCCACGACCTTTTCTACCTGAAGACGAAGCAGGAGCGAATGGGACATATTCTGGATTATAAATAAACCGAAGATACTCCGAAGATACTCCGAAGCGACACAGTTTCCCGGAATCTGGAGCGGGCAACCCTGCATTGGGCTTGACTGCCCACGCCGCGTTGATCTGCGCTGCTTCGCCGCGCTCAGCGGTCGCACGCATTGTCGGGCTTTGCCAAGCTGAACCGGGCTTCGCCGCCCATGCGCGTTGCCAAAATTGACAAAAAATCAGGAATCTGTCAATCCAGTCAATGTTTTTGCCCAAAACCATTGACAAAATTGACACTTTTTAAGAAATCTGTCCAATTTGTCAATATTCACCTCAAAATCGCAGTGATTTTCAGGTTTCTGCAGCTGATTTGTTGACAAAAATCAAGAAAAAACGAAAATTTGTCAACATCGATATTTTAAGGCCGATGGTTTGAGGCTTCAGGAACCCATCCTGGCCCACAGCTTTCCCGGGAGTTCTGCGGAAATACTTTAACTGAATTCTAATTTCAAGATATTTTAAATTTAAGATAGGAGAAAAGAAATGAAAGTTTATGAAGGAAAATTAGTATCAAAAGAAATCAAAGTCGGTATCGTATGCGCCAGATTTAACGAGTTTATCGTATCGAAACTGCTCGGCGGCGCGCTGGACGGTTTAAAGCGTCACGATGTCAAGGAAGAGAACATTGAAATTGCATGGTGCCCGGGTGCTTTTGAAATCCCGCTCATTGCGCAGAAAATGGCAAAGTCCGGAAAATACGACGCGGTCATCTGTCTCGGCGCAGTGATCCGCGGCACCACCTCCCACTATGACTATGTCTGCGCGGAAGTTTCCAAAGGCATTGCTTCCGTTTCCCTTGCCGCAGATATTCCGGTTATGTTCGGTATTCTGACTACAGACAACATTGAACAGGCCATCGAAAGAGCCGGCACAAAAGCCGGAAATAAAGGCTATGACTGTGCAGTGGGCGCAATTGAAATGGTCAACCTGATCGGAGAAATCGAGAAATAGTCCGCCGATCTATTTTTCAAAAAAGACAAACGAAAACTCCGGCCCAAGGGTTCTGCCGCACCGGCAGTCTCTTGGGCCTTTCTTTAAATCGCCCGGCACCCTCTTCTTCCCTTTCCAATCTCGATGAGCCCTTCCTGCTGCAGCCCGCGGAGCAGCTTGCGAGCCTTATCATCGCTGAGCTTGATTCCCTGTTTTGAAAGCTCCCACAAAATCGCGGTTCGTCCGATTCCGGAATCTGCTTCCGTATGCGCTTTGATAATATTCAGCACGAAATCTTTCATATCAGCAGGTTTCGCCTCGCCGTCCACCCGAGAAAACTCCTGCCGCAGAATCTTCCCTGCGCTGATTCCCTTTGGCAGTTCTCCAAGGAGCATATAATAATCCGCTGCATTTTTCAGCTCCCGCACATTGCCCGGCCATGAATACTGCTGCAGAGCAGACCGCTCCTGTGCTGTCAGCTTTTTATATGCTTCACCGAGAAAAGATTCCATCAGTTTCAAAATTTCTTCCGGTCGTTGGCGCAGAGGCGGCAGCTCTACAGGAATATTGCTGAGCCTGTAGTACAAATCCTCTCGGAATTCTTTCTGCGCAATGGCCTCCCGCAGATCCTTGTTGGTCGCAGCCAAAATACGAATATCCACATCGATGACTTTGTCGCTGCCAAGACGCATAATCTGCTTTTCCTGCAGCACACGCAGAAGTCTTGCCTGCAGATTTAAAGACATATCTCCGATTTCGTCAAGAAAAATAGTGCCTTTGCTTGCCTGCTCAAAAAGCCCCGTCTTTCCGTTGGCAGAAGCCCCTGTAAATGCGCCCTTTTCGTAGCCGAACAGTTCACTTTCCAGAAGAGACTCCGGCAGCGCAGCGCAGTTAATCGCCACAAAAGGCTGACTGTTTCTAAAGGAATAATTGTGAATGGACTGAGCAATCATTTCCTTGCCCGTGCCGCTCTCTCCGCTGATTAAAACGGTATAATCTGAAAGCGCTGCTTTCTTTGCGATTTCAATGGATTTGCGCATAGCTGCACTTTCACAGCAAATATCATCAAAGGCATACTTCGCCACAAGACCGCTCTTTACAAGCTGCTTATTCAGTGTGGTTTCCATATTCTTGATATCCTTCACGTCATTGAACAAAAGCGAATATCCAACGGTCTGATCGACAATTTTAACGTCGATCTTTGTCATCATATAATTGCTTCCGTAAAACTTTACCAGCCGGTTATCAAACTCCTCATGGCAAATCATCTCCACCATAGCATCGTCGAAAAAGGAGGACACACTGACCCCTTCCCTGTCGTCAATGCCAAGGAGAGTCTGGGCTTTATCGTTGACATATACCGTGCGCAGCTCTTTGTCCAGAATCAAAACCGCATTCTGCACGTCCCGAATGGTACGCTTAAGCATTTCTGTCTTCAGATGCTCCGTTACATACCGCTGATTGATACCCTTGTTATTCTCAGCTACCAGCTGCGTGTATTTCAAAAGATTGCGTGTGACACTTTCGTTATGCAGCCCCAATTTATTGATAATGGTAATAAAGGTATTTACATCGATATATCGGTTCTGAATGTTGATTGCTTTTTTTATAAAAGACGGCACTTTCTCATCAGGAGTAATCGCTATGGTGATTCCGCCGTACTGTTCCTCATTCTCCCCTTCCAAATATGGAATCAGATTCAGATGATTCAGCCCCAGTTCGTACAGATTGTTGGTAACCTGCAAAGTGCTTTCGCGGGAGTCGTTAACCACCAGCACATTGGTCCCTTCGGGAATACTGAAAACCTCCGGCAGAAACTGGCGCTGAATGGTTCTGCCCATTACAATGACCTTATCCAAAGACGATGTGTAATCTTTCATCGCATAAACACGGTCCTCATACAATACCACAAACAAGTCCGCATCGATGAGCGCCTCGTGGTTCAGTTCCTCCAGAAAGCAAATTCTCGCCTCAATGCAATCTCCCAGCACATACTTCAAATTTCTCAGCAGCAAATCACATACCGCAAAATTCTCTCTGTTGTTAAATACCAGACATACGTTCTTCATGCAGGCGCCCTTTCTCCGATTATCCTATAAATTTCTCATTTTTATAGGATAATTATAAGATATTTACCCCATTTCCGCAACAGTTTTCTCCTATTTTTCTTTTTCTTCTGCAAAAATTCCCTTTTCTTGCAATGGCACGCTTTTTGCTTTATAGTAAATTGCGCGCAACAAAATTTTACGAATCTATAAAACAAGAAAGATATGAAGATAAAGAAAAGGCACAGAAAAAGGACGCATAAACATGGATACACTATTTTACAACGGAATTATCAGTACACTGGATTCGCAGGACACCATAGCTGAAGCAATCGGAATCACCGACGGAAAAATCTCCTTTGTCGGCTCCAACCAGGAGGCCGCCGCTCTTTCCTCTAAGGAACGTATTGACCTTGCGGGAAAAATGATGCTGCCCGGCTTCGTTGACAGCCACCTGCACATGCTCCACTACGCTTTTGTGGAAAACTCCGTCAAACTCTTCGATTGTCGCAGCGTACAAGACGTGCTGGATGCCGCAGCTGAAAGACTTGCAGTCAGAAAAGAAAAGCCCCTTTCGTGGCTCTTTGGACGAGGCTGGAACGAGGAACTTTTCGACGAAGCCAAATATCCGGACAAAAAACAGCTGGACGCTTTAGCTGATGACATTCCGATTCTGCTGGTCAGGGTCTGCGGTCACACTGCAGTATGCAACTCCTGCGGTCTGGAAAAGCTGAAGCAGATTAAGCAATATCCTGAAATCTGCCGTGATGTAGACGAGGAACACGGCATTCTAAAGGAAAACGCCGTCCAGTTTTTCTACTCGGTACTGGATGCACCTACCCAGGAAGAAGTAGAAGATTTGATTCAATTCGGTATCAGTAAGCTAAACGAGGCAGGTGTCACCGCTATTCAATCCGATGACCTTGCCTCTCTTCCGGGAAAAAACTGGCGCAGAATTATGTCTGCCTTTAAAGCCCTGGACAACCGCGGCGAAATGAACCTTCGTATCTATGAGCAGTGTCTCTTTGAGAGATTTGAGGATTTAAAAGGCTTTCTAAAGGAAGGCTACAGAACCGGACAGCGTGGAGACTTCTTCACCATCGGTCCCGTCAAACTGCTGCAGGACGGTTCACTAGGCGCAAGAACGGCAGCCCTGTCACAGCCTTACGAGGGAGATTCCTCCAATACAGGTCTGATTATCTATGAGCAGGAGGAGCTTAACGAAATCGTCGCCTGCTGCGACAAACACCAGATGCAGATTGCGGTACACTGCATTGGAGACCGAGCGATGGATATGGTAATCAAAGCCATCGAAGCCTCCCCTTACAGAAAGGATAATCCGAAAGACAGGCACGGCATTGTCCATGCACAGATTACCAATCAGAAGGTGCTGGACGATATGAAAAAAAATCACATCATCGCGTATATTCAGCCGGTATTTCTGGATCTGGACATGGATATCGTGGAGTCCCGCATCGGCAGCCAGCGCATGGATAAGGTCTACGCCTGGAAATCCATGCTGGATATGGGTATTCCTGTTTCCGGCGGTTCCGACGCACCGGTTGTCAGCTTTGATGTTTTGGAAAACATTTACTTTGCTGTGACAAGAAAAAATATACACGGTCAGCCGGAGGAAGGCTGGATTCCTGAGGAGGCCATGTCTGTTCACGAAGCGGTTCGCCTCTTCACCAAAGACGCAGCCTACTCTTCCTACTCCGAGAAAGTAAGCGGCACCATCGAAGTCGGTAAATACGCCGATTTAGTCGTTCTGAACCAAAATATATACGATATCCCGCCTGAAAAAATCAAAGATGCTCAGGTCGAGATGACAGTATTAAACGGAAAAGTAATCTATCAAAAATAATTGCATACTGTCTTACGCAAAAGGACGTCCCAAATCATCAGGACGTCCTTTGCGTTTATGCTTTATAATTCAAGTTCTTTCATTTCTTCTTCAATCTGCTTGAGTTCTTCGTTTCTCTTGGTTTTCTGTGTTGTTGTCTTGATGGTCGGTTTGTCAGAGAGGAAATACTTCTTCACCATCTTGTAAGCCGGCATCGTGCTGTTGATTTCTTCCATATCCAGATCCAGCTGTGCCTGTAAATCTTCCAGACTCATGTTGTTTTCGCTGAGATAGGATTTGTCGTAAACCACCTTTGCCCAGAGAACCACGTCGTTTGCCTTATTTCTGGTAAAGACCATGCTTTCCTCAACGTAAGGCAGCACGTTCATCAGGTTTTCAATTTCTTCAGGATAAACATTCTTGCCGTTCTTCATAACGATGACGTTTTTCTTACGTCCGCAGATGAACAGATAGCCTTCTTCATCAAAATAGGCAAGGTCGCCCGTGTGAAGCCAGCCATCAATAATCATCTCGTCGGTCGCTTCCTGATTGTCGTAGTAACCCAGCATCACATTGTCGCCACGGACGATAAGCTCGCCAATGCCCTCTTCGTTGACATCGACGATTTTACCCTCTACGTTAGGCATCAGCTTTCCGCAGGAACCCGGTTTCAGGTAACGGTAGGTTTCGCTGGAAATGGTCGGCGCAGTTTCTGTCAGACCATAACCCTGTACCGTTAAAATACCAAAGTCGTTGAGACCCTTTGCAACTACCGGGTCAAGGGCTGCCGCTCCGTTGATGATAAAGCGCATTCTGCCGCCCAGCTGGTCGATAATATCTTTAAACAGCTTCCGCCGTACATTGATTCCCACTTTTTCGGTCAGGTCGCAAATTTTCAAAGCAGTCTGCACCTTGCCGGTCTTTCCCTGCTTTTCTATGCCTTTCATAATCTTTTTGTACATATTTTCAAGAAGCAGCGGCACACTCATAATGACAGAAACACCGTACTCCTTCATGTTTGCACTGACATATTTCAGTCCGTCGCAGAAACAGTTCTTCATGCCCTGAGACAGGAAAGTCAGAAGTCCACTCATACCGTAACAGTGATGCAGCGGCAAAATCATCATATTCACATCATCAGGGAAAAACAACTCTTCGCAGTTCATTCCATAATTGCAGCTCATAAAGTTCCTGTGAGAAAGCATAACAGCCTTGGACTGTTCTGTGGTTCCCGATGTAAAAAGCAGATAATTCATCGCATCCGGATCAATCTCAGCATCCAGATATCTGCGATCTCCGCTTTCTACCAGAGCCTGCCCTTTATCCAGAAGATCCATCAGCAGTACGCCTGTCTCCGACGCAAAATCCATTGCAACAATCATAGAAAGTGCAGTCGACTTCTCCGCAAAGATTTCTTCAATCATCTTCGCACTTTTCTTGTCATAGAAAATCGCTTCAGCCTTGCTCCTGTTGAGACAGCTTACAATTTCTTCTTTCTGCAGCGCTTTATCAAGAGGCACAGTCACGCCGACGCCACAGCTTGCAGCAAAGTATGCAAGACACCAGTTGTAGCTGTTTTCACCGATAACTGCAATACGTTTATCCTTATAGCCGCAATCAATCAGTGCTGTACCCAGATGCCCCATAGCCTCAAAGAGTTTTGCATAAGTGGTATTGATATAATTGACTTCTTTGGTTTCTTTATTCTTGATTTTCGTCACAAAAGCCACTTTGTCCGCATACTTTTCTGCTGAAGTCTTAAGCAGGTCGCGCAAATCACGAAATTCATGAAATTTCTTTTCTAGTTTATAATCTTTCATATTTTTTCCTTCTGTTAAAATAGCAAGTTCTTCTATATAATAGAATAGCACGTTCCGCAGGCGGTGTCAAACGCTTCCCCCTACTCTTTTATAACAATTCCCAGCATCTTCGCCAGTTCCGCAGCCTGGAAAAGATTCACTTTCGCGCCTTTCAGTTCGCCGTTTTCTGTAGAAACCTTAATCCCCTCCAAAATGCATGTGGTAAAATCAATATCCTTTAATTTCGTCTTGAAAAACTCTGTTCCCACACATTGATTCCGATCCAGCTTCAGCTTCTTGAACCTGCAGTTCGCAAAAAAGCTATCTGTCAAATCGCAGGTCGTAATGCTGCACTGTTCCAGTTTTGTTTCTGTAAAATTTGCCATCGCCATGGTACAGTCTGTAAAGCAGGCGTTGTTGATACTGCACTGGCTGAAGTCTGTTCCCACAAGCTGGCAATTATCAAAGCTAATATGGTTAAACCAGCTTCCGGCAAAACTGCACCCCGGCAGCTGGCAGTTTTTAAACAGGATATGTTTAAAGTCGGCTTTCTTCAGCCGGCAGCCAATGAGCGTACAGTTTTCAAAAACCACAGTGTCGAAATTGAGGTCACCGAAATCTTCCTCTTCTATATGTTCGCCGCAAAACTTTACCCGCTCAATATCATATTCCTCTTCCCTGCTTCGGTATACATAAGTATAAAAATCGCCGGCAGGTTCAGTCAGCTGCGGTAAGTCAATCAATTCGTTTCTCATCTGTTGTATCAAATTCCTCCGTAATCGTACATTTATATTTATTATACTACAAACTGCACCCACTTGTCGTCATTTTCATCCTTTTTCCGGATTTTTAGAAAAAAGCCTGCAAATATGCTCCGATAGGTTTGAAAAAACCAAATTTCCTCTTGACGTTGCCTAATCTTTGTGCTAATATTTTTGCATACAAATTTTATAAAAACAAACCGTTGACCGAGAGTAGTAGCAGACAGAAGCTGTCTACAGAGAGCTGCAGGTGGTGAAATTGCAGTGATGAGCATGTCGTGTGAATGGACTTGGGAGGGCAACCTGAACCGCTTTTACAGCATAAGCGCAGTATGGAAGACGGGTTCGACCGTTATATCGAAGGACATATGATAGTATGTTCAGAGTGGGCTTATTCGTGAGGATGAGTCAATTAGGGTGGTATCGCAGAAGCTGCAGCTTTTGTCCCTAGCGGGGCGAAAGCTTTTTTGTTTGTCAGAAAAAAAACGGACTCGCCCTTTTACAATAAAGAAATAGACAATATGGAGGTTTTAAACATGAAAAGAGTATTTTCCGGCGTTCAGCCAACCGGTAACATTCACCTTGGCAACTACCTCGGCGCCCTTCGCCAGTTTGTAGAACTGCAGGACGACCACGAGTGCCTCTACTGTATCGTTGACCTGCATGCGATTACGGTTCCCCAGGATCCGAAAGTGCTGAAAGAACACATCCTGGATGTTGCGGCCCTATATCTTGCAGTCGGCGTAGACCCAAAGAAGTCCATCGTCTTTGTGCAGTCTGATGTTTCTGCTCATACAGAGCTATCCTGGGTTCTGACCTGCAACTCCTACACCGGCGAACTTTCCAGAATGACCCAGTTCAAGGCAAAGAGCCATAACAAGGAATCTGCGCCGACCGGTCTTTTCACCTACCCACTGCTGATGGCAGCCGATATTCTGCTCTATGATGTAGACGTTGTCCCTGTTGGAAACGACCAGAAGCAGCACATCGAGCTGACTCGCGATATTGCAGTCAGAGTGAACAATACCAGAAAAAAGACCTTTGTCGTACCGGAAGGCCGTTACCTGAAAGAAGGCGCGCGCATTATGGCGCTGGACGATCCTACACAGAAGATGAGCAAATCCGCAGAGAATATCCACAGCAGAATTTCCCTGCTGGACGATCCCGCAAAGATTAAAAAGTCCATCATGAAGGCAACCACCGACTCCGAAGGTGTCGTACGCTTTGACGTAGAAACAAAACCTGGCATCAGCAATCTGATGAACATCTATTCTGTTCTCTCCGGAAAATCTCTGGACGAAATCGAAGCCGCTTATGCAGGAAAAGGCTATGGCGACTTTAAAAAAGATTTAGTTGTCGTTGTTACAGAAGCACTGGCGCCAATTAAAGCCAGATATGAAGAAATCCGCTACTCCGACGAACTGATTGAAATTTTAAAAGACGGTGCGCAGCGTGCCAACGCCATCGCCCGCCCTGTGATGCAGAGAGTCAAAGACAACTTCGGTCTGGGACTGTAAGATTAAGTATTCCCTGCATAGATACAAAACTGCCCCTTTTCTGCAAAATAGCAGGCAAAAGGGGCGTTTTTTATCTCATGAATTTTGAAATCTGCCCCTTTCAGGTTATTTTTCACTGAAAAGGGGCATTTATCACGATCCGCTGGACTGATAATGTCTGACTCCAAATCGCCAAAAGAGCCATGCCGGCGCTATAAACCAGCAGGCAAGCAGCGGCACGAAAGCAAAAAACACAGAAGTGCGCTGTCCAATCAGATATAGAAACGGATAGTATTGTACCAGCGCATAAGGAATGACAAAAGTCGTAAGCTGCAGTATCCTTTTTCCGTAAACACCCATGGGATATTTCCCGTATTCCCGCACGCCGTCAGTAAAGATGTTCATAAACTCCAGCCCCTCCAGCGTAAAGAAACTGAATGCCGCATAGATTAAAAACATCGCCGAAAAGACGACAGTTCCCCCTACCAGCATATTCACAACAGTCAGCACTTTGGTAATATTCCACTCAATACCGCCGGCCGAAATTCCGTATATAAACATCACAATCGCCTGCAGCATTCTTCCTATTCTCGTCAGCTCAAATTCGCTTCCCAGCACCTGCAAAATCTCGTTTTGCGGTCTTACAAGCACTCTATCGAATTCCCCGCTTCGCACCATAGACGGAAACATATCAAAGCCCCTTGCGACCATCTCCGCCAGAGAAAACTCTAACAGCAAAACAGAAAAGCACAAGAGTACCTGACTGTATGTAAAGCCCTCAACCTCCGAAAATCTTTCAAACATAAAAAAGATTCCCAAAAACACGTTGAAGGATACCAGAAACTGCCCCACCGCTGTAAGAAGAAAAGATGTTTTATATTCCATGGCAGAACGCACGCTGATGGACACATACTGCCCGTAAAGTCTGACTGCTCGTCTCATTTTTTTCATCGCCATCAACCTCCCTGCACTACAGCATTTCGTTCTGCTTTTCTGCACAAAAGTTTTCCTGTCAGGATAATTGCAGCCAGCCAGAACACCTGAAGGCCTATCGCCTGAGCCAGTTCAGTTCCCTGCAGATTTCCGCTGTAAATCCGAAGCGGAACATTTTGCATTGCGGCAAACGGCAGCGCCTCAAGCACCTTTGCAAATTTTTCCGGGAAAAACGGAATGGGAATGATGGCGCCGGTAAGAAAATCTATGGCAGAAGTAAACACCATGCGGATTCCATGGGGTGATAAGGTAAAAAAGGTCAGCACGTAAATCAGCATGCACACAGATACAGTCACAGCAAGCCCCAGCACCATTGCTGCCAGAAACAGCAGAAAATGCGGCAAGCTGGCAGGCAGACTCAGCCCATAGGGTGCAGGCACAAGAAGCGCAATCAGCAAAATGGGAAAACAACGCAGCACTGCCCGCGACAGCCGGTTTGCCATACTTCTGGCAAACCACATATTGTAGATGTCCACAGGTCTTGCCAGTTCATAAGCAAGATTTCCTTTGCGAATTGCCTCAAAGATTTCTCCCTCCATCATCCATACAGCAAAGAATGCAAGAAATGCCTGCTGGAGCCAAACATAGGAAACCGTCGCAGAAAGAGCCATAGGAAAAACCTCTGCATCAGCTCGATAAAATGCGATGAAAACCATAGTTTCCATCAGTCCCCAAAAGAACTGGGTGCTGATTCCTGCCAAGGCTGCCGCCCTGTACTGCATACCCATGACAAAACGCAGCCTGAAAAAAGATAAATACTTTCTCATCTTACCACCGCCTTATACATCATAGGATTGGTACAGCTGCGCAACGGTTTCATCAATATTGGCATTTCCTTTTTGGATATCCGCCAGGGTTCCATCCATCAGAATTTTTCCTTTTCCGATGAGGATAATTCTTCCCGCGAGAGCTTCAATATCCTGCATATCGTGAGTCGTCAAAATCACCGTCGTGCCGTGTTCTTTATTCTGTCTTTTTATAAAATCTCTGACCGCCAGCTTTGAAACAGCGTCAAGACCGATGGTCGGCTCGTCCAGAAACAAAATACGCGGTCTATGTAACAGAGACGCTGCAATTTCACAGCGCATTCGCTGCCCCAAGGAAAGCTGCCGCACCGGAGATCGCAGAAGCTCTGATAAGTCCAGAAGCGCCGTCAGCTCCTCAAGGCTTTGCTTATATGTCACCGCCGAAATGTCGTAAATATCTTTCAGCAGAGAAAAAGAGTCAATGACCGGTACGTCCCACCAAAGCTGCGAACGCTGCCCGAAAACCACGCCGATTTCCCGCACATGACTGATTCTGTCCTGATACGGTATGCGGCCGTCTACCAGAGCACGCCCGCTGTCCGGTGTCAGAATCCCGCTGAGAATTTTAATGGTAGAACTTTTCCCCGCGCCGTTAGGTCCGATATATCCCACCATCTCGCCGTCCTCTATTGTAAAGCTCACATCATCCAGCGCGTGTACCGTCTCATATTCTCTGTGAAAAAGCGCCTTGCAGGCTTCCTTCAGCCCTGCATTCCTTCGAGCAATCCGGTAGGTTTTGCTCACGTGTTCCATGGTAATCATCACTCTCTCCTTTCTGCTTCAAAACAAAAACGTAGGATTTTGATTATACCAAGGATGGAAGCTGCTGTCAATTAAAACTGTTTTCGTAAATGTCAAGAAATGATGTCACAAATCTCGCCTGCGACCTTTCTTCCTCCGTTCCGGAAGTCACCTGCCAACCATAGGTTTTATATGACTGATAGGTAAAGCTGGTAAGAGGCAGCAATGCAAACTCCCCCTGAATAAGTGAAATGCCAGCAGCGTACTCTCGTTTCAAAGTTCTAAATGCCTTTTTCGGGTCTTTAAACACTGCATTCCCATACTTGTTTGCTCCTATATCAAAGTCAATGCTGATTTTTCCAAGCTTATTGATATCCACATCTCCTTTTACATAATCTTCACCTGCGATATAGACCTGTACATAACGCAGGTTGTCGTCTGGTAAATATCCATATTTTACAAGAAGAAATTTTCCTGTCAATAATGCGCTGAAAAGAAACAGCAAAAAAATTACAAGAATCCCTATCTTATACTTTCTGTTTCTCAAACTACTCATTTTTAAAACGGAAAGAATCGTCTCGTCGTCCTGTTCCTTGTCTTCCTTTTCTGTAAGGCGCTCTCCTGCAAAGAGTTCATTTAAGGATATGTCTAAGGTCGCACAGAGAACGATCAAATTGGAATAATCAGGAAGATTTACCCCACGTTCCCATTTGCTTACAGCATTTGTGCTGACCTGCACCTTCTCTGCCAGCTGCTCTTGTGTAAATTCTTTCTCTTTTCTACATATGGAAATAAACTCCCCTATTTTCTTTTGGTTCATCACTGTACCTCACTTTTGTTTTTCTCAATAGTAACAGCGCAGAACCAATTTGTACACATACCGCCAGTTTAATCGAGAAATTTTCTATTGCAAATATTCTTTAGTCATGATATATTATAGCCAAGAGGAAGCCGATGAAAACGGCTAGCCAAGCTGGTTAAAAAATAACCGCCCAGGTTCTCAGGCAAGGCGGTTATTTTTTATTTCCTCTAATCATTTCTATCAGTGTAATCATCATTAAGACAATTACTAGAATTTCATAAGCCGAAATATTATCACCTCCCATTTGTACAATTCGGATTTTTCACCGTATATGTAGCTGTAACGGAAGGCCAACCGCTTTCGCTCTGTCCTCTTGACTCTCTTGATTATAACATCCCCACTTTATTGCAACAACAATTTGTATAATTTCTGCTTCAAGTCAGATTTCTTAGTTCCCTTAAGCTATCCCTAAAAACATTTAAATCCCGCCATTTCATATTGATTATCTTTAATTCTCAATATCATAGCGAAAAGTCAAAATTGGCAAAGCGCACTATTTGGTATCTCCTGTTTGCTGGGAAATTATAGAAGTCGTTAGGTTCAATCCCTTATATTTACATCATTTTCCTTTTTGGGTTTTGCTCTCAAAATACTCAATTAGTGCCAGCTTAATCACCAAATCAAAAAGACACCCTTGGTTTTCCAAAAGTGTCTTTTCTCTTTAAAAAATTTCTAATTTCTCAGACGCAGGATAGGTAACGCCAAAGGTTTCCACAGTGACACATTTGATGATTTCCGGTTTTTCCGGTCTATGAAATTCTACACCATATTCCTCAAAAACGTCCCCAACAATAACTTTGACCTGTTCGATTCTCCGAAGTTTATCCAATCCTTCTACAATCCTGCAAAAAACAGGATAAACTCCATCCAGTACCTTTATATCCGTAAGAGGAAAGAAAAGTCACCCCCTACGATTTAATCCGGCCCATGCCGGCCCATACCCTCCCATGACTACTGTTCCAAATGTCACAGAAAGAAAACTCCCACTTATGGTATCATTGGGAATGTAATAGCGCGCCAGATCATTTTCAAATTCTGTGTGAAAACTTGGTACGAATATAACAACAAATTCACTTTGCTTTTTTAGAAATTTATGTTATACTAATAAAGTCATGCGCCAGTAGCTCAGGGGATAGAGTAGCACACTCCGAATGTGAAGGCCGCAGGTTCGATTCCTGTCTGGCGCACCAAACGACCGGCAAATGCCGGTCGTTTTTGCGTGCGATAGAATCAGGAAGGAATCGAACCTGAAAAGGCGCGAGCGTGAAGTATTTCAGTCTGGCAGACTGAAATATAGCGAACGGTCCAAGGCGACCGATTGGGGAGCCGCAGGACGGTGGATACGCAGTAGACACTAATTCCTGTCTGGCGCACCAAAATAAAAATCGCTATAATTGGCTATTTTACGCCATTTGTAGCGATTTTTTTATTAATCGATTTTCCATTTTATGTAAAAAATCCGTAAAATTAGTGCTAAAAAGTGCATTTTAGTGTTGCACTAGGTGTTGCACCTCATAAAAATACACTGGCAAATGAAAGATGTCTTGCATTAATTTTAGCACGAGAAGAAAGAATAATCTTATTACATTTCTTTTTCAAAAAAACTGTCTGTACAGGGATTGCTCCTTATACAAATAGTTTTAAGGCCTAAGATATTTTCTGCAGTTTCTTCGAATGCTCTGCCGCTACTTTTTTTAGAATTTCCACATCAGCCTTTAAGGCTTCCAACTCGTTGATACCGCTTGCATAACGCTGATAAGTTGTAATATAACAATTCTCTATCGTTTGCAGGCGAGGAATAATTTCATTCTCAAGTGTCAGTTTTATATCTCTAAGTTCTCCCCCCCAAGGGAATTCTGCACGCTCTTTATTTCACCCTCAAGACTGCCCTGCACATTCTTTATCTCGCCTTCAAGGGATGTTCTCACATCCTGAATTTCTTTCTTCAAGGGTTCCAGCTTTGCATCAAATAAGTTCGACATTGCAAGCAGCATTTCCTGATCAGTCATCGTATTCTCCTCCCCTCTTTTTCCTTATCGTGTAAACAATATAACATAAATGCCGTGTTCAGTCTATCTAATTTCGGGCTTCAAAATTTTCATAAAAGATTCGTCAAACCATCACACAAACCGTTTAAAACAATGAAATGCTATAATAAAATTTACATATCCTTGTTAATTTCTGTAAATCCTTTTCCGTTGCCCCATACCGTGTCCACATGCAGCACTGTCACAAAGGCTGCCGGATCTACCGATACAAGAAAACGCTTTAAAAGCATACTTTCCCGCGGTGAACACAGAACGACCAGTTCTTTTTTCGCCTGACCGGTAAACTCTCCCACGGCTGTTCTGCTGGAAACGCCGCGGTTGAGATCCCGCATCACAAAGGCAATGGTTTCGTCCGGCTTTGTGGTCAGAATATTTACCTGTACAATCTTAGTTTCAAAACCGTACATGATAAAGTCCACCATCTTTGAAGCGATGAACTGGGTCACCAGCGCATACAGCGCGATGTTCCGACCGAAGATAAACGCTGACACCGCAATAATTGAAGCATCCAGTATCAGAAGAATTTTACTCAAATCCACCTGCGGCATCAGCTTTTTCTTTAAAATGGTTGCGATAGATTCAGTGCCGCAGAAGGCATAACCGCGCCAGAAAACGATGCCGTTGCAAACGCCGGAGAAAACGCCGCAGAAAATCGCCGCCAGTATCACATCCTTCTCTTCCAGCAACTGAAAATCGAACTGTTCCATGACAAACATAACCGCTGGATAAAGCAGCGTAACCACCAGCACTTTTTTTGCCTCGCGAAAGCCCAGTGTCAGTACCACCACAATCAAAATCAGAAATGCGCCAGCATAATAAGCCAGAGAAAAATTAATGCTGACGTAATTCTGCAGAATACGAACCAGACCCGTCAGTCCGCCGCTGGTCAGTCCATTAGGGATCATCACCGCTGTCGTTGCAAATGCGCCAACCGCACAGGCCACTATCAGAAAAATTGCATCAACCAGTTTTCCTTTTAATGTTTCTTTCATCACGAACTCCTCTCGATCCTTCAAAACTTCTCAAATACAGTATTGCCCAAAACATCGGTCACCTTTACACAAATATGCGCACCGGGTGCAACGATTTTCTCACAGGACAATGTCAAGTTTCCCTTTTCTCTGACAAAAACTGACTGGGCTTTATGCACGCCAGTCTGCAAATCATAATCAAAATCCACGCTCCACATGTCGACCAGCTGTAAACTGTCTTCTGCAATGACCGGCGCAACCAGTGCCTGCTCTTTGTCATTCAGCATTTGATCCAGCCTGCGCGCCTTTAAAGAAAGCAGCCTGATGCGAACCAGTTCTCCATCGCCTTCAGAAAGCTTCTCTCGCGTCAGCAAAATTCTGGCTTCCATCTTCGCGCGATTCACACGTGTCCGTATACCCGCTGCACCTGCATGAGTTCCCGCTGCGCCTGCCTGCCGCGCGCAGCAGGCTTCCTGCTGCTGATATGCGCAAAATCCTGTTCCCTGTGCGGTAAGGCGCCGAATGGTGCTTTCATAAGCCAGTTTTCCCATATCACATGTGATAAAACGCCTGCCCAGCTTCGCTGCCGCTGCCGCAAGGGTTCCGCTGCCGCAGAAGAAATCCGCGCATAAATCCCCCTCTCTCGTGCAGCTTTCAATCATGCGAAAAAGCAGCTGCTCCGGCTTCTGGGTCGCATATCCGGTTCGTTCGCGGGACGTGCGACCCACCATATCAATGTTCCAGACATCTTTCATATTCACCATGGTGTACCAGCCGATATCATCCTTGTATTCCTGAACACCCTTAAAATGGTATGGCTTATAGCCCCGGTTATAGGACTTTTCCTGCAGCGGATAAAAGCGGTAATTAGGACTTTTGGCATAGACTAATATCGTATCGTGTTTTCTTGCAAAGTGTTTTTTGCTGGTTCCGCCCGATTTGTAATGCCAGATAATCTCATTGACAAAATTCTTTTCACCAAAAATTTCGTCCATAATCACTTTTGCATAGTGCACCACATGCCAGTCAAGATGCAGCCAGATTAGTCCGCTATCCGCCAAAAGTTCCTTCATCAGATAAAGTCTTGCCGTCAGCATTTTTAAATAGGAGGAAAGCCCCTGCTCCCACTTGTCATCGTAAGCGCGGTATTTCAGCGTCTGATCCCCCACTTTAACAGCAGCATCATAATTCGCCTTGGAATAAAAGGGCGGATCAATATAAATCATCTGTACCTGCCCCGAAAGACCGCCACCTGTCAGCAGCGACTGCATCACCGACAAATTGTCCCCAAGATACAAGCCATTTTCGTCGCTTTTATTTTCGCCCAAAATTTCCTCGGTCAGAACCAGAGGCGCGGCTTTTGCCCTTTGTGCCTGCTTTTCGCCTTCCGCTATGATTTTTGTGAACTCTTTGATTAGGCTCATGTCTCCTGTCCCTGCCTCCCAACAGTACGCTGATTAAATCTTCCCTTCCCGCCTTTTTCAGCGCCTTTACAACAGTCTGCCGGTTTTCCGGTTTATGGTAGTGTATCAGCGCCCGCTGCATTTTCTTCTCTTCCAAATCCTTTGCTACGTAGACGGGTTTCATCGTAAAAGGATCCATTTCCGTATAGTACATACAGGTTGCCAGTGTCGCCGGCGTAGGATAGAAATCCTGTACCTGATCCGGCACAAACCCAAACTCTTTCAAAAACAATGCCAGTTCCACCGCGTCGGAAAGAGTGCTGCCCGGATGAGAACTGATCAGATAAGGAATCAGATACTGTTTCAGACCAAGCTGCTGATTCATTTTCTGGTAGCGCTTTGCAAATTCAACAAAGACCTTTTTTTCCGGCTTTCTCATATAATAAAGGACCCTGTCCGAAATGTGCTCCGGCGCAACCTTTAAAGTGCCGCTGACGTGATACTGGCAAAGCTCCCGCAAAAAAGTGGAATCTTTATCCGCCATCACATAATCGTAACGAATCCCCGAACGAATAAATACCTTCTTTACACCGGGTACGCCGCGCACTGCCCGCAGCACATCTAAATACTCCCTGTGGTCAATATCCATATTTTTACACGGATGCGGATATAGGCAGTCCTTGTCCTTGCAGACGCCGTATTTCAGCTGTTTCTTACATGCCGGATGCCTGAAATTAGCAGTCGGTCCGCCTACATCATGGATATATCCCTTGAAGTCCGGTTTCTCTGTCAGCGCTTTCGCCTCTGCCACCAGTGACTCCTTGCTCCTGCTTCTCACCTGTCTGCCCTGATGATATGTCAGCGCGCAGAAACTGCAGCCGCCAAAACAGCCTCTTGCCGAAACCAGACTGAACTTTATCTCGGAAAAAGCCGGAATACCGCCTGCTTCCTCATACATCGGATGATATTCGTTCTCATAAGGAAGCTCATATACATCATCCAGTTCCTGTCTGGAAAGGGGCGGCTGCGGTTTGTTCTGCACCACATACACCGAATCCGTATATTTTTCAATGAGACGCTTGCCGTTGATATCGTCGTTGTTTCTGTATGCCATGGCAAAACTTCTGCAGTAGGCTTCTTTTGATTCAGCGATTTCCGGATAAGACGGCAGCAGCACCGTATCCACATCTGACTCATAGGTTTTCGTTTTATAGCAGGTTCCCGCAATCCATGTAATATCCTTTACGTCAATACCGGCATCCAGCGCCTCGGCAATTTCCACCATGGCGCGCTCTCCCATACCGTAAATCAAAAGGTCCGCCTTGGCGTCCAGCAAAATAGACCGTCTGACCTTGTCGCTCCAATAATCATAATGTCCCAGTCGCCGCAGACTTGCCTCAATTCCGCCGATGATGACCGGCACGTCTTTGTAGGCCTCTCTGGCTCTGTTGCTGTAGACGATGACTGCCCTGTCAGGACGTCTGCCGCTGACGCCGCCCGGCGCATACTCATCTATGCGCCGCTTTCTTTTAAAAACAGAGTAATTGTTCACCATGGAATCCACCACGCCGCCGTTGATTAAAAATCCCAGTCTTGGTCTTCCAAACCGCTTAAAATCCTCTGCGCTTTTATAATCAGGCTGTGCCAAAATCGCCACTTTGTAGCCGCGGCTTTCAAGGAGACGCCCGATAATGGCCGTTCCAAAGGAATGGTGATCCACATAAGCGTCGCCCGTCACCAGCACAAAATCCACTTGAGACCAGCCTCTATCTTCTACTTCTTTTCTCGTTACCGGTAAAAACATGTTTCCCTCACTGTTTTAATAATATCCCCTGTAATTCTGGCAGTCAGTCCCCAAATCACTCTGCCGTCAATCTGATAAATCGGAATATCCCAGCGTCCTACGCGCCAGGCGTAATCTCTGCCAATGCCAACCTCTTCATAAGGAAAATCCTTGTCAATTTCTGTATAAACCTTTTCAGAAAACACCTTTGGAGGATGTTTCTCAAAGTCAGAAAGCCGTACCAGAAAAATCTCGTCCACCTCATCTTTCTGCAGCTTTGCACTGCAGTAAGTCTCGTAATCCACTGCGCCGAGATAAGTATAGAGTGTATAATTGGCATACCCGTACAGAATATTGCCTGCTCCCATGAGCGAAATCTTTTCTGCCGGAATGCCGATTTCTTCAAAGGTCTCCCTGAGGGCGCAATCTCTCGGACTTTCCCCCGCCTCTACATGCCCGCCCGGAAAGCAGATTTCCCCCGGCTGCGAAGCCATAGCCTTTGCACGCACCTCATAAAGAATATAAAGCTCTCCGTCCTTCTCTACAAAGGGCACTAACACAGAAAAAAAGCGATGCTCTCCAATGGGTGCAGGCTCCCTTTCCGCAAAAGTTTTTTTGATATCCGATAATGTAAGATTCATCCTTTTATACCCCCGCGAAAAAAATAAGGGCGGATACCCGCCCTTTGCTCGTAAAATTAGTTGAGAATCTCGTAATCCGAGAAGTCTACACCGATCATCTCTTCTTTTTCTGCGCTGAGACTTACCACGAAATTCATACCGTAGTTCTTGGAAATATTCTTAAGTCTGGTTAAGAACTCAGGAAGATCTCCTAAGGAGAAGTCTGCGTGCTTCAGAATGCTGTCGATGAAAATAGTCTCAATATCATGGTCAGAGCTGATGATTCCATAAATGAAACCTATGTACTCATCACTGTTGGTGATATGCTCAAACTCTTCCATACATACAACTCTGATTCTATATTTCAAATCGTACATTAATCTTGAATTCTTGTTGATAAAGATAATGCTTCCGTTGCTGTTCTCTACCTGCTCATTCGCAAGATCAATCATCTGCTTTGTCTTGCCTGTGCCTTTATGTCCAATTAATAATTTAACCATTATTATTGTCCTCCCGTTTCTTTGTTATAGTGCTATTATACACTACCGAGGCAGTACATTCAATGTTTTTTTCTTTAAAAACGGAATCAGTTCTAATGGATTTATTCCACCGAACCGACTCCGTTTAATTTTATAATGCTTGTTATTTATGCCAGTCCGATATATGGCGCAACAGAAATAATCAGTGTTGACAAAATAAGCATCGGAACTGTAATCCTCAGCTGTTGTTTTAAGAATACATTGTATGGAACGCCAGCCATTTCGATAATACCCATATTGGTAGATTCAGGATACCAGCTGCAAACGAAGTTTACGCCGCAGGTGAATGCTGACATCAGTACAACCTGACCGCCTACAGAGCCGGCTGAAGTTCCTGCGAACAAAGCAAATGCCAGGGCACCGAAGATTGGCATGGTAATTCCGGAAACACCGCTTGTGGACTGCAGTACCAGAGCGATACAGCAGTATACGACAACTGCAGCAATGGCAAATGCCCAAAGAGGTACACCAGATAGGAAACTCTGAATCCAATGGATAAAGGTAATGCTCATACCGGATTCTCTGGATCCCATAAAAATGGAAATACCTCTGGAAGCAGCAAGTACCAGTACAACGCCCATCAGATCTCTGCATCCTTCAACAAAAGTGCTGACCCATTCGTGAAGATCCATTTTGTTAATCAAACCTATAACGATAGCGCCGATGAGCCATGTAACAGAGAATTCATCAAAATACCACCAGCCGAAAGAAGTAAAGTTGTCAGTTCCAAGAAGATTTCCAAAGAATGTACCGCTCAACTTCGTCTGCAGAATATTCACATATTCAAACATAGTCTGATTGCCTACAGGAATAGAATCCCAAGGCACATAACCCAGTACGCATGCCAGAATTACGATACCGAACGCAATCAGTGATGCTTTGTGACGACCGGACATCTTTGCAGGTCCATCAGATTCACACTCCGCTTCCTCAGAACGGATTGGAACCTGAACACTTTCAATACCCGCTACAGCGGATTTGTTCGGATCTTTTTTTACCATATTAGCATAGCGAATTACTGAGAAAATGCCAAAAGCCAGCAGTGCAACCAGAAGAACCAGACGCAGCAAAATGCCAGAACCCAGCGATAATTCATCATTACCGATGGCAGCGACTGCAGCACTGATTGCATATGGATTAACGACATCGGCCATATTACCGCAGATTGCACCAATCAGAATAACCTGAATACCAGTCATTACATCATAGCCTGCCTTTACAAATAACGGAATAATAATGATTGCATAGGCAGGAAGCTCTTCCCAGGCTCCGTAGACAGTTCCCATCAGAGCAAATACAATCATCAAAAGTGCAATCAGCGCATTGCCGCTGAATTTTCTTACCAGCACGCCGATGCCTGCATCCATTGCGCCGGTTTTAGTCAGTACCGCTAAAAGTCCGCCGGATACCAGAATTGCCATTGCCACATCAGCAGCGTTGGCAAAGCCTTTAATCGGAGCCAGGAAGAAATCCCAGATACCTACAGGATCCGTGCCTGCGTTTTCAATAATGTTTCCGTCTGCATCAAAAGCAGCATTATAGATAATTTCGCTGTTTCCTGCCCCGTCAGTGGTTACGACGGAGGTCGGTACAAACCATGTCATAATTCCTACGATAAACAGGAACATCATAACAATGATAAGTGCAGGCGGCATTCTAAATTTTTTCTTCATCGTGAATACCTCATTTCTTAAAAAATATATATGATTTATTTTGCAAGCTGATATATTGCCTCTACCATAACCTTTAGCCAAACCTCCAAATGCTTCAATTCAAGACATTCGTTGGCCTGATGCATAGTATCAATCTGGTCAGGCAACAGACAGCCAAAAGCAACACAATTACTGATGGTTCTGGAGTAAGTAGCTCCGCCGGAATACATCGGCTGACTTTCTCTGTCTCCTGTTACGGTTCTGTAAGCTTCCATCAGTGTAGTAACAAGCTGTGAATCCTTAGGCACATACAGAGAATTCTCCTTGGACGCCACAGCAAATGCATAACCGGTTTTCTGCAGCTTTTCTTTTACTTTGTCTTCGATTTCCTGCACCGGTATTCTCACCGGAATTCTGCTGTCACACCAGAAAGTCAGGTTTCCATCTTTTACAAAGACTTTTCCGATGTTCAGGGTCAGTTTGCCGCCGTCTTCATCCTCTGCCGCAATGCCCATTTTCTCTCCGAACAGGCAGGTGCCGAAGTGCTGGTTATAAAAATCAACGATTTCTTTCAGTTCTCCAGCAATTGGCATGCGTGAAAGCAACTCCATCAGATAGCTGATAGCATTTTTTCCTTCCTGCAGATGAGCAGCGTGAGCGCCCACGCCCTTCACCGTCAGCTTCAACTCGTCCTTTTCTGTTTTATAGGCGAACATCGCAGAATCTTCGCTCTCTGCTATGGCAGCTTTCAATGCCCCTTCCAAATCTGCAGGCAGTACAATTTCTGCAGAGGAAGGAACCGAATTGAAAGCGCTGCCGCCTTCTATACGAATTTTTTCTGTAATCGGCCTGGTCAGCGTATACTGCAGCATGCCCATTTCCGCATAGGTCAGTGGAAACTCCGCATCAGGTGAAAATGCCACTGTCGGCAGTTCCGGTTTTACCTGATTTAAATAATAATCCATACAGCCCCAGTTGGTCTCCTCGTTGGTGCCCAAAATCACACGAATTCTTCGTTTCAGCGAAATCCCTGCATCTTTCAGAATTTTCATCGCATAAAGACAGGTTACCAGCGGTCCCTTATCGTCCAGCGTTCCTCTGCCGAAAATTTTACCCTCAGCAATAACGCCGCCCCACGGATCAAAATCCCAGCCATCACCAGCAGGCACCACATCTACATGTCCAAGAATGCCAACCATCTCGTCACCTTCGCCCATTTCGATATGACCGACATAGTTGCCGAAGTTTTCTGTACGGAATCCCATTTTCTCACCCAGCTGCAGTACAGCATCCAGTGCTTTTGCAGGACCCTCGCCAAAAGGCATGCCCGGTTTGGCTTCGCCTTCCACGCTCTGAATCTGGCACAGTGCGGAAATATCCTTTGCTAAAGGCTCCATCGCAGATTTAATTTCTTTCGTAAAATCCATAGGCTTATCTCCTTTTAAATTAGTCTTATATTATACCACAAGTATTGATTTGCGAAAGTCGAATTTTGGAAGTTCGTTTAGAATTCTTTGAAAAAATAATAGAAATATCAAATCATTCCAAATCGTGCCTAATATTTTAGCGCAGTACATCTCAGTGAAGCAGGCACCTATAGAGTGCCTAATTGATAACTGCATGGTGCCGATACGCTCGGTCGTCACTTCATCCCAGCTGCCTATATGTCCTGCTGAGGCTTTATTCCTGCTGCCGCTTTCCGAGCCGCAGCTGACCACACGCCGCATCGATATCCGCACCCAGTTCTCTGCGCACCGTTGCCGCAATTCCCCTACGCTCCAGTATCTCCTGAAACTCGCCTGCGCGCTTTCTGCTGACGGTATCAAAGCCCGCGCCCTCTACCCGGTTCAGCGGAATCAGATTTACATGGCAGAGCATTCCTCCCAAAAGGTTACAAAGCCTGTCCGCGTCCTCATTTCTGTCATTGACTCCACTGACCATCGTATATTCAAAAGTAATCCGCCTGCTCGTCTTTTCCGTATAGGATCTTGCCGCAGCAAGGAGCATTTCCAGCGGATAGAGCTTGTTTACCGGCATCATGGAGCCCCTGATTTCATCAGTGGTACCATGGAGCGAAATTGCCAGATTCACCTGTGGAAAATCCTCAGCAAACTGCTCAATCACCGGTACCAGACCGCAGGTCGAAACCGTAATATTCCGCATACCGATATTCAGCCCATTCTTATCGTTTGCGATGCGCAGGAATGCCGACAGATTCTCATAATTATCAAAAGGCTCTCCCGTGCCCATCACCACGATGTGCCCGATTTTTTCGCCAGTATCGTCCTCCGCTTCCATCAGCTGCGACAGGATTTCGCCGGGTGTCAAATTTCGTGAAAGCCCGTTTCTTGTCGAGGCGCAAAACCTGCAGCCCATCCTGCATCCTGCCTGGGAAGATACACAGATAGAATTTCCATATTTATACTGCATAAACACGCTCTCAATGGTATTGCCGTCAGAAAGCTGAAACAGATACTTTCTGGTGCCGTCTGTCTTTGATTTCTGTATCTCCAGCGGCTGCAGCGACCCTATGATGCAGCGCTCCGCGAGAAGTTCCCGCAGGGCTCTCGGCACATTATTCATTTCATCAAAGGACTTTACCCCTTTATATATCCATTGAAATACCTGCTTTGCACGAAACTTCGGCTGTCCCATGGATACAATCAGTTCTTCCAGTTCATGCAGTTGTAAGTCACGTAAGTTTATCATTTTGTTCCTTTCAAATTTAATAGCAATCGCGGCACAAGTAATTGCCTATTATTTGTGCAAATGGTTGAACCGCCATACAAATGGCAGCTAGCCCAAAAGAAAAATCGGAGACCAACAACCTCTGATTTTCACTTTCGTTTTGCAACTTGAAATATATTATTGCTTTAAAATTATCATATCACTTTGCTTTTTTCTGTCAACATTAAATTTCTTCTAAAATACATCAAGTCCACAGGTCAACTCACAAACTCACTTCGGTGGCGTAAAATAATTAAACATTCGCTGTTTCCCAAAATTCCGAGTACGTTTATCGAATACAAACTTTTTTATATTTCAGTAAAAGTACTCCGGCACTAGTTAAAAGTGCCTCTTCAATGGGTAAGATGAATTCCATAGAAAAGACTGATTCAATGGAAAAGGCGAAATAGAAATGGTTTCCTACTCCGCCTTTTCCGGTGCAATATGTAATTTTAAGATATCGCGAAACGAATTTTATATCCGAAATAAAATATATTATATTTTCAAGTGATTATAATAAGCTGCTTGATCTATTTTAATTCTTCCATTTTTGGCAAATCATATACATTCTGCCACACTGCCTCAGATACTCGATTTCCTTCAAGGGTCTTTTCAAAATCCCTTCTATCTTTACCTTAACATGCGATCTGCAGATTTGCAATGATAAAGAAATATTCGGTCGTTTTTAGAAATAAATGGTCAATATTTTCCAGTTAATTACAGTTTCATCCCGTCAATGTATATCTATGGTTATAGATTCAAATATTTGATTTCATGGATATTTTACGAAAATGGCACGCAGTGAATTTCCATCTGACTGCGGAGTTCTGCAACTGGTTTTTCAACTTGCTCTTTCGTCAGAGTGATTTCATATTATTTTCTATCTTCACCTTACCACGGGGTCAACAGATTTCCAATCTAAAAAACATCTAATCTTTTGGTGAAATAAACGGTCAAACTTTATAACTTTACAGATGTACCATAACTTTTAGCCACGACAGCGGCTGCTTCCTCATAAGTGTCGGCACCCATCACGATGATAGTACCTTTCCCATTTGATAAATCACCGTAATCCCAGGACATTCTGCCATCATCATACTTTTCCGGAGAAGGCACCACAATACAAATCTTACGAAGAAATCGTTTCGATAATACCCTGCCTCCGTTATGCCATAAATTATCCTGCACCTTTTCCATTTCCTGCTTTGAAAGTTTTTCACCCTGAAGATTAAATTCAAGGTCTGATTCGGCATCCTCAAAATCCGCTTCTATCTCAATAGGAAAAACCAGTTCTTTTTTCTGAGTCAAATTATCATTGGAAATGCGAAAATAGCCACTATACTCATCCTGAGTCAGCCAGTTCAGATGATAGCTGCCGACAAGCTCTATCGTCACTCTCTCACAAAAATCCGGATTTTCCAGCTGTATCAAAACACCTGAAAGTTCCCTGTGCACCGGGTACGGCACATTAAAAATCAAAAGCAGAATGATAAGTATTATATATGGAATGAGTGTACCTTTTTTGTGTTTCATAAGTTTCACCTTTCTAAAAAAGACACTGTTTAAAACAAACAGACTCAATTTTGATTAGTTCAATCACTGTATCTTTTTTCTTTTCCATGAGTACCTCTCCATCGCTTTTAAAATTTAATTCCAACAAGTTTACTTTTTGCTTTCAGCCTTTACGTGCGTATGGAAACCAGAAACCCTAACAAAGTAATTATAAAAAATGGAATACCGATAAAAACGCCAAAATAGTCTACGTACTTTTGCAGTGGTTCCTCCCACTTCTTCTTTTTATATCCACGCCACGCACTTTTCACCAGCCAAAACAATCCACCCAGGCAAAACAATAATGTAATACTGATATGCGACATCGATTATCCTTTCTTAATTATTTATATTCTCTGTCCTTACCTTACCATAATGGCAGCAATTTTTCAATAAACAGCAAAAAACATCTAATCTTTTGGTGAAATAAACGGTCAAACTTTATAACTTTACAGATATACCATAACTTTTGCCTCCTCGCTGCTTTCCATGACTGTACAGTTTTTACTTATTTCCAGCATTGTCTGGTGCTAGAATATAAATAGTACAAGTCAAAATGAGAATTCCTAATCTAATATTTCATGGTACAATGTAGGTACCGCACTGAAGGAGGATCTCATTATGGCAAAGCACTATGACAAACAATTTAAACTGGATGCAGTCCAG
>JALEOD010000005.1 GCA_022767345.1 Emergencia sp. | reverse complement strand
ATTTGAGAGCGTTCCTGCTCGGTTAGATTGATATAATACCTTGACTGTTTGAAAGGATATATATTTTTTCTCCTGAAATATCTTTTTGATTTTTCCGCAAGTTCAAAGTGATTTTTTGCTGAAACCTCATAATATGATATTCCGTTCATTTTAGCTTTATGAATCAAGTCCACAGTATTATAGTCCCCCGAGTGCAACAACAAAAGAACTGTTCCGAAAAAGTCCTTTTTTGTATCGTTTTTGAAAAATACAGGATGTTCACCGCAGCAGTAAAGATTGCTTCTGCGATGAATATTCCTCTTTCAAAGCCGTTTGAAAGAAACAAATATAAGAATAACTGATATGTATATTTTATTTTTTGAAATGGAAATGGCTACGAAACAGTACGCACTATGAAAGCCTTTTTCTTTGCCTTCATCATCTTTAAGATGACTTCATCAACAGCGTCGGTGTATCTGCCTTGAGCCATAAGTGCGTTCTTTTTATCTATAAGCGAATGTATGATTTGAGAGCGTTCCTGCTCGGTTAGATTGATATAATACTTCTTCATTTGTAGTCCCTCCATTCGATTACAGTATATCCATAATCGTTGCCAGCTTCAAATATGCAAAAAAAGAACCCCGAACTATACAGTCCGAGGTTCTGTCGTAAACATCGTTAAATGCCGAGTTTACAAGGCTTTTTATTCAATTTACAATGTAGCCGTTACAATGAAGCCACTGGATTAACAATTTACGATTCTCGTGATTTACGACACGCATTTGTCGTAAAAGACGAGCGATGCTCAAAAAGTCATTTGTCGTAAATTTGTCGTAACCCCCGTTTTACGACATTTTTTTGGATTAACAAAACGCCGCAAACGCTGTCAAAACCTGATTTTTATGGGTTTTTAGTCCGAGAGGGGCTTCATTGTTGGGAAAAGATGACGCTGCTTACATCATGCACACACTGCGCTATCTGATTGCGCAAAAAGGCGCTGCGCTCATCGTCTTTGACGAATATATGGATACGCTGCCAAAAGAAGCCATTGCTCTTTGCGATGCCGCGGGACTTCCCGTGATTTTTCTCAATTGCCACACCCCCTACTCTCTGGTTATTGCAAGTATTATGGAATGTAAAATCGCCATGGAACAGAAAAATACACTGGAAGAAAAGCTAGAATCTATTGTAAGCCGCACTAGTTCCACCGATGAAAAACATCAGCTTCTAAAGGAACTTAATCCCTCCTTTCAACAAAACATCACAGCGTTATTCGCACAGACAGAAGCAGCCATGCAGTCAAGTGTCATTGTCAATCTCATCTCTTCTGTCATTCGAGACCTTAGAAATTTTGCTGCGGAATTTCGCGGCGGAATTTTATTTCTGCTTTCTTATCCGGACAGCAGAACTGACACCGCGGCTAAAACTGTACAGCATACTGTCAATCAAATCCATACCGTCTTTCCTGACGCTCTGATTGGTGTCAGCAACCCTCATAAACTGGACGATACGGGCAGAGCAATCTCAGAAAGTTTGCTGTGCGTCACTGCCGGCAAACCCAGCTTGACAGGGAGAATTGACTACAGTAAACTTGGCGTTGCCCGTATTCTGGTTGACCTGCTTGGAAGTCCTGCTTTGGAAGAATTTTACAATGATATGACGCAACCGATTTATAAATCTGACGCCCAAAACAACACGAATCTTTTGAACACTATGCTAATTTTTGCCGAATATGAAATGGACTACAAAAAAACAGCGGAGGCAATGTTCGTACACGAAAATACCATCCGCTATCGTATCGGTAAACTAAAAGATTTAATTCCCTATGGAAAAAGTGATATGGACTTTCTGGAGACAATCTCTATTATCTCGAAACTCTACTATATGAAGCAGCGCTAAGCCGTTTTAGGCAGCAGCTTTTGAGGCTGCGTTTCAGAAAGCGCAGAAACCGTCCCACCAGGTGCTCACAAGCGGCTGCGGTTATGCCAGAGACTCATCTTTTGCCAGCACCGGTCCATTGTAAGCAAAGGACGGCATCAGCTCCAGCTTGAATTTGTTCATTTTGCGCTTATAGTCAATCTTTGCTTTGACTTCCTGATCTTCACAGATGCCTGTTCTGATATAAGTGTCAAGCTCCGCATAAGTGAATCCCAGATTTTCTTCATCGGAAAGCCCTGAAAGTCCGTCAATGGGAGTCTTTTGCACCAGCTTTTCAGGAAGACCCAGGTAAGCGCCGATGGCTTTAACTTCCTGTACAGTAAGATGGGACAGCGGGCTGAAATCTCCTGCCGCATCTCCATATCTGGTAGAATAGCCTACCCAGTCTTCAGACAGATTGCAGGTGTTGGCAACGCGCCCGTTCATGGACTGCGCCACAGCGTACGTTGCCGCCATGCGAAGTCTCGCCGGCAGGTTGGTCCTCGTCTGCTTTGTCACCTCACAAGGCAGCTTGTCTGCAATTTCTCCAAGAAGTCCGTCAAACCCAGCCTTGATATTGATAATCGTATGGTCGATTCCAAGATGGGATACCAATAGCTTAGACGCATCGATGTCAGCCTGCTCGCCATTTGGCAAAAGCACGCCGAAGACTCGGTCTTTTCCAAGAGCTTCTACGCAAAGCGCCGCTACGACAGAGCTGTCCTTGCCGCCGCTGATTGCAACAACTGCCTTGCAGTCCTTTCCGTTTACTTCAAAGAATTCCCGAATCCAAGCAACTACATCTTTGGTTACTTTTTCTACATCAAACTGATACATCTTTCCTTACCTCACTAAAATCTGACACATTTTCATCGCTTCAAGGGCGTTGTTATGGCTCTCCGGCGTTACTCCGGCACAGCAGGAACCCTCTACAGTAACCGGCGTCTCAGGATAAGCAGCCTTCAAAATCATTCCGTTGGAAATCACGCAGATATCTGTGCAAACGCCGCAAAGTTCAATTTCAGCTGGCGTCACGCCATCCAGCTTGTCACAAAGCCATCCCGGCAAATCCAGACATCCGAAAGACGGCTTGTCCAGCGTGTTTTCTTCGGCTGCGTAATCCGCCAGCTCATCAATAAGCTGCCATCCGTCGCTGCCTTTTATACAATGTTCTACAGGAAGAAGTTTCCCCTCCTGAGTATTCAGGTAGTCCTCACCATGAGTATCCCTTGTGAAAAATACCGGCAGGCCGCTCTCTTTGTAGCTTTCAATTTTTTTCTTTATATTTTCAATAATCTGCTGTGCCTCCTTATTTGCCAAAGCCCCTGTTACGAAGTCCTTCTGCATATCGATTACCAGCAGAATTTTATTCTTTTCCATGATTGATACTTCTCCTTTTTTCTTTCTGCATTCCAGTTTACACCAAAAAAGCCGGGCGGTCAATGCGATACCGACTTTATTCTGTAATGATTTCGTTCCACCGCATGAGACTAATCAGGTTCAGCAACTTCACTGAGTCGGTTTTGTATTCCTCTTCACTGACGCCGCGAATCAAGCCCAGTGTCACAGAAAGCTCCGTGCTGGTTGTCTCCACAAATCCTGTATTTTTTTCTATATACACGCTAATACTGTGCTCCTCTCCCTCTTGGTCGTACAACCATGCGCTCTTTTGATTCTTTACAATCCGAAAAAAGATCGGATCGAACTTACTCTCTGCAAAAAAGATGCAATTGCTATAATTAAATTGAAAGATTTCAAAATGAATTTGATTTTGCTTCATCATTTCTTCCAGACTAATTTCTTCTAAATCAAAATTCTCTTTTAAATAGTTCTCATAAAGCGAATAGTCATACTCGTGGGGTGTAATCTGCGGTTTATATTCTGCTAACAGCTGGGCAGTGTTTTTTCCGCCTTCAACGTTATCACTTTTTTCTGCGATATAAATTGCAGGTCTTCCTGTGTTTTCTCCCCGCAGCCATTTCCAAATCCGCCATATGATTCGTTTCATCTTTATCTCCATATTTTTACTTAGATTAGTACTTGTAATCCTATTATACTTCCGCTCCCGTAATAAATCAATCCGCGTCATTTTCATGTGCCTCATTCAATTCCACCTGAAAAGTTTGATTTTATCAAACTTTGTGTATAAATATTACAAGTTTTATGTTATCATAGAAATAATGATAAGGAGGTTCCTATGGAAAACAGAGTTGCATTAATATCAATTATTGTAAAAGATTTAAATGTCGTAGAAGACCTCAACGACATGCTGCACCAGTACAGCGGTTACATCATCGGCAGAATGGGGCTGCCCTACAGAGAAAAAGAAATGCATATTATCAGCGTAGCTATCGACGCGCCGTCAGATGTCATCAACGCGCTGTCCGGTAAAATCGGAAAGCTGCCTGGTATCAGCAGCAAGGTCGCCTATGCCAATGAATAATACGATCAGACACACCATCGACACCTTAGCAAAAGGCGATATGCCGGAAGACGACGCACTCCTTGCGCTGCTTGCCTGTGATTCCCCTGAGGAAAACAAGTATCTCCAGGAGAAAGCAGACGCTCTGCGCAGACAAATCTACGGAAATCATGTCTACATCAGAGGCCTCATCGAATTTACCAACTACTGCAGGAACGATTGTTATTACTGCGGCATCCGCCGAAGCTGCAAAAACGTAACCCGCTATCGGCTGACGGAAGATGAAATCCTCGCCTGCTGCAAAAACGGCTATGAGCTGGGCTTTCGCACCTTTGTCCTGCAGGGCGGTGAGGACCCTTATTGGAACGACGACCGTCTGGCGGCACTGGTTGCGGCAATTCGCAGCGCCCATCCGGACTGCGCCATTACCCTGTCAGCAGGTGAACGCTCCCGTGAGAGTTATCAGAGACTTTTTGACGCCGGTGCGGATAGATACCTGCTGCGCCACGAAACTGCAGACAAAAGCCATTATCAAAAGCTGCATCCAAAGGACCTTTCCTTTGAAAACCGTATGGAATGCCTGCAGAATTTAAAAGAAATCGGCTATCAGGCAGGCTGCGGCTTTATGGTCGGCTCCCCCGGACAAACCGCGGAACACATTCTGAAAGACCTTCGGTTTCTATCAGCATTTCAGCCCCATATGATCGGCATCGGACCTTTCATTCCTGCCGCAGGTACACCTTTTGAAAAGGAGACCGCCGGCTCCGCTGATTTAACGGTAAGGCTTCTTTCTATCATCAGGCTGCTTCTGCCGAAAGTCCTGCTTCCGGCAACCACAGCCCTTGGCACAGCTTCTGAAGACGGCAGACTGCGCGGCATCTGTGCAGGCGCCAACGTCATCATGCCCAACCTTTCTCCGCCGTCAGTGCGGAAAAACTATCGTCTTTACGATAACAAAATCGCCACCGGCGCAGAAAGCGCCGAAGGGATTTCTCAATTAAAAAAACAAGTTAGAAACATCGGTTATGAGATAGTGACCGCCCGCGGCGACTATCCTGACATACAAAACTAACGGGAAAGAGATTCTGACCCGAAAGAAAGGAAATAAAGTATCATGTACAATCCAAAATCATTACACGCAGAAGAATTTATCAATCACGAAGAAATCTTAGACACCCTCGCTTATGCCGACGCAAACAAGGACAACAAAGAGCTGGTTCGCTCCATTTTAGACAAGGCAGCCCTGCGCAAAGGCCTTTCCCACAGAGAAGCCTCCGTCCTTCTTGCCTGCGAAGATCCTGAAATTACCAAGGAGATGTACGCACTGGCAGAACAGATCAAGAAAGATTTTTACGGCAACCGTATTGTCATGTTCGCGCCGCTGTATCTTTCCAACTACTGTGTCAACGGCTGTGTATACTGTCCATACCACCATCAGAACAAACATATCGCAAGAAAAAAACTGACTCAGGAGGAAATCAAAAAAGAGGTCATCGCTCTGCAGGATATGGGGCACAAACGCCTTGCCCTGGAAGCAGGTGAAGACCCTGTCAACAATCCGATCGAATACATTTTGGAATGTATCAAAACCGTATATTCCATTCACCATAAAAACGGCGATATCCGCCGTGTCAACGTCAATATCGCCGCAACAACTGTAGAAGAATACAAGATGCTCAAAGATGCCGGCATCGGCACCTACATTCTGTTTCAGGAAACCTACCACAAAGAGAGCTACGAAAAGCTTCATCCGACCGGACCGAAACACAACTACAACTGGCATACCGAAGCCATGGACAGAGCCATGGAAGGCGGCATCGACGATGTAGGCCTTGGCGTGCTTTTCGGTCTTGACCTTTACCGCTACGAGCTTGCCGGTCTCCTGATGCATGCAGAACATCTGGAAGCAGTCCACGGCGTCGGACCGCACACCATCAGCGTGCCGAGAATCAGACCTGCAGACGATGTGGATCCTTCCGATTTTGACGGCGGCGTAGACGGCGGTATCACCGACGACCTCTTTGCAAAAATTATCGCCATCATCAGAATCGCAGTACCGTATACCGGCATGATCATGTCTACAAGAGAAAGTCAGGAAATGCGCGCCCGCGCGCTGCACCTGGGCATTTCCCAGATCAGCGGTGCTTCCAAAACCAGCGTCGGCGGCTACGATGAAGAAGAGCCGGAAGAAGAAAACTCCGCACAGTTTGAAACCGACGACAAAAGAACCCTGGACGAAGTAGTAAAATGGCTCATGGATATGGACTATATTCCAAGCTTCTGCACCGCCTGCTACAGAGAAGGCAGAACCGGTGACCGCTTTATGACCCTCTGCAAAAACGGACAAATTCTAAACTGCTGTCATCCAAACGCATTGATGACCCTTAAAGAATATCTGGTGGACTACGCTTCCGCAGATACCCGCAAAGTCGGTGAAGCTCTCATTGACAAAGAGCTTTGCAACATTCCGAAAGAAAAAGTGCGTCAGATTGCAGAAGAATACATCAAGGAGATAGAACATGGCAAAAGAGACTTCAGATTCTAATCTGTCCGGGCTGAACCAGACACCAAGCGCTGGCAGAGTCCATATCAGCTTTTTCGGAAAGCGCAATGCCGGAAAGTCCAGCCTGGTCAACGCAGTAACCGGTCAGTCCCTTTCCATCGTATCCGATGTCAAAGGCACCACCACCGACCCTGTCAGCAAAGCCATGGAACTTCTGCCCCTTGGCCCTGTGGTCATCATCGACACACCGGGTCTTGACGATGAAGGCGCACTCGGTGAAAAACGTGTTGAAAAGACCTATCAGATACTGGCAAAGACCGATATTGCCGTGCTGGTCATCGATGCCCAGCATGGGCTTTCTGCAGAAGACAGAGATTTGCTCGCGCTCCTTGAGAAAAAGCGAATTCCGTATATCACTGTCCTGAACAAAACAGACCTCCTTGAGGCGGCTCCCGACCCAAAGGCGCTGGATATTCCAATGCTTGCGGTCAGCGCAGCTGCAGGAGACGGCATTACAGAATTAAAGGAAAAAATCGCCCAGCTGGGAAAGACAGCTACGCCTGTAAAACAGCTCATCGGAGATAAACTGAAAAAAAGCGACGTGGTGATTTTAGTCACCCCCATCGACGAATCCGCACCAAAAGGCAGACTGATTCTGCCGCAGGTGCAGGCCTTAAGAGATATTCTGGACACCCACGCCATTTCCATGGTAACCCAGGTGCCGGAGCTTTCCGCCTGTCTTTCCGCGCTGAAAGAACCCCCTGCTCTGGTGGTAACCGATAGCCAGGCCTTTCATCAGGTGAAGGAAATCGTTCCGCCCAGTGTGCCTTTGACTTCTTTTTCCATCTTGATGGCTAGATTCAAAGGTATTTTGGAAACGGCATCAAAAGGCGCTCATTACCTGCCGCATCTTTCTGACGGCGATAAAGTGCTGATTTCCGAAGGCTGCACCCATCACAGACAGTGCGAAGACATCGGCACCGTAAAACTGCCCGGCTGGATAGAAAAGTTTACAGGAAAGAAACTGGACTTTTACTTCACAAGCGGCGGTGAGTTTCCGCGGGATTTGACCCCTTACGCACTGGTCGTCCACTGCGGTGGCTGCATGCTGAACGAGCGGGAAATGCTTTCCCGCATGGAACTTGCCAGGGAAGCCGGTGTTCCCTTTACCAATTACGGCACACTGATTGCCCATATCAATGGAATTTTAGACAGAAGCTTGGAGATTTTTCATGAATAAAAATAAAATTACAAATAGCCAAAGAGTCGTCGTCAAGGTCGGCACCTCTACCCTGACCCACGCCGGCGGCAAAATGCACCTGCGCCACATCGAAAACCTCTGCAAAGTCCTCTGCGACCTGCAGAATGCCGGAAAAGAAATCATTCTGGTTTCCTCCGGCGCCATCGGTGTCGGCGTCGGCAAGCTGGGACTTTCCGCCCGGCCCGAAGAAACCAGCAAAAAACAGGCTTTGGCTGCCATAGGACAGTGCGAGCTGATGTTTATGTACGATAAATTTTTCGGTGAGTTCAGTCAGACCGTAGCACAGATTCTGCTGACCGCAGATATCGTTGACAACGACAAAAGCCGCGAAAACGTACAGAATACTTTCGCCGAGCTCATAGCCCTGGGCATTATTCCTATCGTCAACGAAAACGACACCGTTGCCACAGACGAACTGGAGGGTCTCAGTATCGGTGACAATGATACCCTTTCTGCTATGGTAGCCACCTTGACAGAGGCGGATCTTTTGGTTATTCTCACCGACATCGATGGACTTTACGATAAGGACCCAAGAAAGCACTCTGACGCAAAACGCATTGCCCACGTGCCTGTCATCGACGATACCATCGCAACGCTGGCTGGCGGTGCCGGCTCCAAATTCGGCACCGGCGGCATGGCAACCAAAGTCAGCGCAGCCAGGATTTCCACCGCAGCCGGTATTCCTTGCTGCGTTATTGCAGGCGACCGTCCGGAAAATCTATACGACCTCTTCGACGGAAAAGACATGGGTACTATCTTTGGAAATTTGGAGGATTAAATCATGGAAAAAAACTTTACTGCTTTAGAAATCATGGGGCAGCGCGCCAAGGCCGCAGAACGCGCCCTTCGCACTGCCCGCGAAGAAGACAAAACCAGGGCACTTGCGCTGATTGCAGAGGCCCTTATCACCCACACAGAAGACATCCTTTCTGCTAACGAAAAAGATTTAGAAGCTGCCCGCGGCGTTCTTTCCCCGTCTATGATTGACAGGCTGACTTTGACCGCAGAACGTATCTCTTCCATGGCTGATGCGGTTATCGCAGTTTCCAAATGGAACGATCCTGTGGGAGAAGTTTTAGAAGAACGAGACTTGCCAAACGGCTTACATATCCGTAAAACCGCAGTGCCTCTGGGCGTTTGCGGCATTATCTTTGAAGCTCGCCCTAACGTCACAAGCGACTGCGCAGCCCTTTGCATCAAAGCGGGCAACGCCTGCATTCTCCGCGGCGGTAAGGAAGCCTTTCATTCCAATCAGGCGATTACGCAGGTCATGAGAAACGCCCTGGCAGAATCTGCTCTGGATATCAACTGCGTACAACTGGTTGAGGATACTTCCAGACAGTCCGCAGCCGAAATGATGACCCTGACCGATTATCTGGATGTACTGATTCCCAGAGGCGGCGCGGGCCTCATTCGCTCTGTTGTTGATAACGCAAAGGTTCCGGTCATCGAAACCGGCGCAGGCAACTGCCATATCTATGTGGATAAAGCCGCTGACCTCTCTATGGCCCTTGACATCGTCTTCAACGCAAAGACTTCCAGACCTTCTGTCTGCAACGCAGCTGAAAAAGTGCTGGTTCACAAAGACATCGCAGAGCGCTTTCTGCCTGCCATGGCGGAACGCCTTTCCGAAAAAAATGTCGCCCTTCACGGCGACAGTGCGACTATGTCCATCCTGCCGTCTGCTGTGCCCGCGTCCGATGAGGAATGGGGTCGGGAATATCTGGATTTCATTCTGGGTGTAAAGGTGGTTGATTCCATGGATGAAGCAATCGCCCACATCGAAGAATACTCCACCCATCACAGCGACTGCATCGTCACTGCGGATCAAGAAGCAGCAGACAAATTCCTTGCCTCTGTCGACTCGGCAGCGGTTTACCACAACGCTTCCACCCGCTTTACTGACGGCGGCGAAATGGGACTGGGCGCTGAAATCGGCATTTCCACCCAGAAACTTCACGCCAGAGGTCCTATGGGCGTAGGTCAGCTGGTATCATACAAATACATCATCACAGGAAACGGTCAAATTCGTTAGTGGACGACGTACCAAATCCGCTTCCTTCTCATAAGAATAATGTATATCAATGGAAATATCCTTATGAGTTTGGAGTGATAGAATGATATGAACGGAATCATATGGGCTTTACTGGGCACCCTGTTCACCTTTTCGGTAACTTCACTGGGTGCCCTGAATGTTTTTTGGGTAAAAAAAGAAGTCAGCAGCAGTGTACAGTGTGTCTTCCTCGGCTTTGCGGGCGGCGTTATGGTAGCAGCTTCGGTTTGGTCGCTGCTCCTTCCCGGCATTGACAGAGCCGAGGAAAACGGACAGATCAGCTGTCTGATTATCAGCGGCGGTTTTCTCCTGGGCGTCATTGTACTTTTAATTGCTGACGCTTACATGAAACGCAGTTACATGCGCAGACTTTCCAGTGGAAAGCTAGCCAGTCTGAAACAGAGCACTATGATGCTGGTGCTCGCCATCACGATACACAATATCCCGGAAGGCATGGCAGTAGGTCTTGCTTTCTCCCTGGCGTTCAGTGATGGCGCTGACCCTGCCCTTTTCTCCGGTGCACTGGCACTGGCTCTTGGCATCGGCATTCAAAATTATCCGGAAGGTACTGCCGTTGCCCTGCCTCTGATCAAAGACGGCATGAGCAAGAAAAAAGCCTTTTTCATCGGCAGCATGTCCGCCTTTGTGGAGCCGGTTTTCGGCGTCCTTGCGGCAATCATTGCAACCTTTATTACGCCGTTGATGCCGCTGCTTCTCGCCTTTGCTGCCGGTACGATGATTTACGTTGTCGTGCAGGAACTGCTGCCCGAAGCCCAGATGTGTGAAGGCGACAAAACCGCAACCTTGGGCTTTATTGCGGGGTTTCTGATTATGATGATTTTGGATGTGAGTTTGGGATAATGGGGACTGCGCACCATTTTGCACTGATATGAACTAAATGGTGCGAGTCTTCAGCCAGTGAATCCTGATTCCGCACCAAATCATATCAAATAAAAGGCAATGGTGCAGGTACGGAGCAGTAAATGCTGGAAACTTAAATGCTATCTTTGTGTTCTGGAAATTATATACATAAGCAGGAAAAAGGATTTACCATTGTTTACCACAAACTTCCAAAAACACATTGGATTCAATACTGGATTCAATACTCTCACAGAAAAATCCGCACCATGCCGTCGCATTTCGGCGAAAATGGTGCGGATTATTGGTTTTGCATGTTGAAGGGCTGCACCATTTAGTTCATATCAGCGCAAAATGGTGCAGATTTTCAGGTTGACCTTTAGGAAGGCGTTTTCGTGCTGCTGCAATTCTAAAATTTGTATAACTTCCACACATTTCACAAAGCAATTTTGGTTTTTTTACAAAAACTTATTGACAAGCACCAAATCCGGTGTTATGATAGGGAAGAATTAAATATGAGCTAAACCTTTGAGGGAGAGTAGTAAGTTCTGAAACTTACCTTTGAGAGAGCTGTAGATGGTGAGATTACAGCAGGCAAAGACAGAGCCGAATGGACTCCTGAGGGCAAACCGAACCGGTCGTTTTCATTATACCGCAGTAGGGGCGACGGAGAAAGACACTTCGTAACCAAAGTCGGCATATGATAGTATGCGCAGAGTGGACGGCAGGGTAATCCTATCGTCAAGCCGGGTGGCACCGCAAGAGAAATTTTTACTCTTGTCCCAGCAGTTATAGTCTGGGACAGGAGTTTTCTGCTTTTTGAGCTTAAATGACACACCCCTCTCCCGCGCAAAATTGAAAGGAGAAAGAAAAATGAACAACGAAAAGAAAATCCCTTACAAAATTTATCTGGAAGAAAATGAAATGCCTACGCAGTATTACAACGTCCGCGCAGATATGAAGAAAAAGCCTGCGCCGATGCTGAATCCTGATACGCTGCAGCCTGTAACTGAAGCTGACCTTACCCCTGTTTTCTGCGAGGAACTTGTAAAACAGGAACTGGACAACGATACCGCCTATTTCGATATTCCGCAGGAAATTCAGGATTTCTATAAGATGTACCGCCCTTCCCCGCTGGTTCGCGCTTACTGCTTAGAAGAGAAGCTGCAGACGCCGGCAAAGATTTACTACAAATTTGAAGGTAATAACACCAGCGGAAGCCACAAGCTGAATTCAGCAATTACACAGGCTTACTACGCGAAGAAACAAGGTCTGAAAGGTGTGACGACAGAAACTGGTGCCGGTCAGTGGGGTACTGCCCTTTCCATGGCATGCGCATATCTGGGTCTTGACTGCAACGTGTACATGGTAAAAGTGTCCTACGAACAGAAGCCGTTCAGACGTGAAGTTATGAGAACCTATGGCGCAAAGGTGACGCCGTCCCCTTCTAATACCACCGAAATCGGTAAGAAAATCCTGGCAGAGCATCCGGGAACTACGGGAAGCCTTGGTTGCGCCATTTCCGAAGCCATTGAAGCTGCCACTTCCAAAGAGGGTTACAGATATGTGCTGGGCAGCGTGCTTTCTCAGGTAATGCTGCACCAGAGTGTCATCGGTCTGGAAGCAAAGACAGCCATGGACAAATACGGCATTACCCCTGACATCATCATCGGCTGTGCCGGCGGCGGCTCCAACCTTGGAGGTCTGATTTCCCCATTCATGGGCGAAAAGCTCCGCGGCGAAAAAGACTACAGATTTATTGCTGTTGAACCTGCTTCCTGCCCAAGCCTGACAAGAGGTAAATACGCATATGACTTCTGCGATACCGGAAAAGTTACACCGATGGCTAAGATGTACACTCTGGGTAGCGGCTTTATTCCATCTGCGAATCACGCAGGCGGTCTCAGATACCATGGCATGAGCCCGATTCTCTCTGAACTTTACGATCAGGGCATGATGGAAGCAAGAAGCTACGAGCAGACCGAAGTTTTCAAAGCAGCTACTGATTTTGCGAAAGTAGAAGGTATTCTGCCTGCACCGGAAAGCAGTCACGCAATCAAAGCTGCCATCGACGAAGCTCTCCGCTGCAAGGAAACCGGCGAAGAAAAGACCATACTCTTCGGTTTGACCGGAACCGGTTACTTCGACCTGAAAGCATATCAGCAGTTCAATGACGGCGCAATGAGCGACTATGTACCGACTGACGAAGATTTACAGACAGGATTCGACAGTCTGCCGAAAATGGACTAATAAAACTGCAAGAGTAAAAAGAACCCCTGGCTGTCCGAAAATCAAATTCCGGCAGTCATGGGTTCTTTTCTATTCTCCGATATAAGTAAAGCGCTTTTTCTCTACCCCATCTCTTACGATGGTTTCATTCCACATAGAGGCAGGTCTGACCCAAATGCCATACTCACCATAGAGCGCTCTGTAAATTACCATAGGTTCTAAGGTTTCTGAATGGGTTGCCACTCCAAGGACTTCGTATTCATTTCCTTTAAAGTGGCGGTATTTCCCCTGTTTTATTTCAAATTTCATTTCTGTGCTCACTACTCAAACTCCTTTCTGTGCGGAGGGCTGTATATATTCTCCGAAAATCTGCACTACAATACCGACTATAATAAACAGAAACCATCGGCAAGACCATCGGATGTAATTCCTGTACCATCAGTCCGCTTGTAACTTCCTTTCTTCCACTTGATTAAAATCTCCGATTTATTATAGCATGAAACCCAGTATTTCCAAATATTTTTTCCATTGAAAACTGAAAAAATATTCCTGCGGTGTTTGATTTGTTCCCTCGTTTGTTGTATACTGGTAACGCCAAAGAATAAATATACACACTGAAAGGACTGATTTACATGGATTACGGAAAACTGGCACTGGAACGTCACGAGAAAGCCAGCGGCAAAATTGATATCACTTCCCGCGTGGAACTAAAAGACGCCGAAGATTTGGCGGTTTACTACACGCCGGGGGTTGCCGCGCCCTGCCTGGCTATCAAAGACGACCCGACTGCTGCTTCAAAATACACATCGAGAGACCGACTGGTGGCTATTGTAACCGATGGCTCGGCTATCTTAGGTCTCGGCAACATCGGAGCTCTTGCCGGCATGCCGGTGATGGAAGGAAAAGCCATTCTCTTTAAACACTTTGCGGGAATCGACGCATTCCCTATCTGCCTTGCGTCACAGGACCCTGAAGAAATCATTGCAACTGTAAAAAATATCGCGCCGGGTTTTGGCGGCATCAACCTGGAGGACATCGCCGCCCCTGCCTGCTTTGAGGTGGAAAGACGTCTAAAAAAAGAGCTGAACATCCCGGTATTCCATGATGACCAGCACGGTACAGCTATCGTTACCTGCGCTGCGCTGATTAACGCCCTGCGTATCACAGACCGCGCTATGGAAGATTGCAAAATCGTTATCAACGGTGCCGGTGCCGCGGGAAGCGCTATCTCTCAGATGGCATATAACCTGGGCTGCCACCACATTTTAATCTGTGACAGCAAAGGCATCGTCTCCGCCCACAGAAATCTGAGCCCTGCCAAGAAAGAACTGCTTGCTTTCACCAACCCAGATAATATAGAAGGGGGTCTGGCAGAAGCTGTTGCAGGTGCTGACGTATTTATCGGTGTTTCCGCTCCTGGCGTTCTTTCCGTCGAAATGGTAAAAACCATGGCAGAAGATCCAATTATCTTCGCTATGGCAAACCCGGTTCCGGAAATTTCTCCTGACGACGCAAAAGCAGCCGGCGCTACAGTAGTCGGCACAGGCCGTTCCGATTATCCGAATCAGATTAACAACGTTTTGGTATTCCCGTCCCTGTTCCGCGGCGCTCTCGACGCAAAAGCAACTACCATCACAGAAGAAATGCTGATTGCCGCAGTCTATGCACTGGCTGACAGCATTCCTGCAGATGAACTCTGCGCTGAAAATATTCTGCCGACTGTATTTAACAAGACCGCCGCAGATGCTTTGGCTGCCGCAGTAAAAAAAGCTTGGGAAGACAGATAAATGAATCTACAGATTTCACCTGTCGCCCACATTGAGAGCATATTTCCTGATAAGTTCGGCATTCCCCGTCAGAGCGGACTTGCTGAGGACATAGAAGCGAGAATTGTCTTCGAAAAGCCATTTCGAAATATGGATGCCCTTCGCGGCCTTACAGGCTTTTCCTATCTCTGGCTCATCTGGGGATTTTCAGAAAATCCCCGGATTACCGAAAAGAACTGGTCGCCTACAGTGCGGCCGCCCCGTCTTGGAGGCAACAAAAAAGTCGGTGTCTTTGCGACCCGCTCTTCCTTCAGACCCAACGGACTTGCACTTTCTTCAGTCCGTATCAAAGAAATCCGGCAGGATTCAAAACTGGGACCTGTCATCATCGTCTCCGGCGCTGATTTAATGAACGGTACACCGATTTATGACATAAAACCATATATTTCCACAGACTGCCATCCTGATGCCGTCTGCGGATTTCAGGAAGAGACCAAGGACTACCGGCTGAAAGTTGATTTTCCACCGCAGCTCCTTTCTGTGATTCCAGCCCCTTTGCAAAAAGGACTTTTAGAGGTTCTCTCCCAAGATCCGCGGCCATCTTACCAAAATGACAGCCAGCGGATTTACGGTATCCGCTTCGCAGGCTTTGATGTGCGTTTTCAGGTAGAGGATGATATCCTGACTGTAATAGAAATCTGCCGGTTTCAGCACAATTAGAGCAAACCCATGAAGCCCTTGAAGATTGAATGCGCACCATTTTGAGAAAAAAATGGGATAATGGTGCATTTCATGTTGCTGCAAATCTGAATTCTGCACCAAATAGTCCCAAAAACAAGGGTAATGGTGCGTGCAGATACTGAAAATACAAAAAAATTGTCATAAGTTTCTATGTTTCTGGAAGTAGTTTGCATAAAATGGAAGCAAAGTTTTCCATTATTTCTCATTCCCTTCCAGCAAATCCATTTATTTTAAATTTCATAAAAAAAATCTGCACCATAGCTCCTTATTTCGCTGTATATGGTGCAGATGTTACTTCTCTTCTTTTAAAAAGTGCACCATTCTGTCCATTTTCGAGGAAAATGGTGCAGCAAGAAAGCCGGGTACTACAATCCCACAATATCTCACTATAGAACGTCCTTCACTACAGCTCTTGCAATGACTTTGGTGTCCAAAAGCTCCGGGTGAGCATATTTGTTTCTCTGATAAGTATTTTCCTTGACGGTGACCTCCACTTCGATGGCGCCTAAAGCACCCTGCTGCCGTGCTCTCTTCACTGCAGCTTCTCTCGCCAGCTTCTTTGCCTCTTCCACTGCTTCTCTGTACTCAGGAATGGAGAAAGTCTTCTCTCCGCCGGTAATCACATAGGTTAAATAGGAGCTCTTGATTCCCTTGTATGGCTCAATGGTGATGGTACTTTCCGTGCTGATATTTCCCATGGCTGCGCCTATAGCGTTTGCTACCTTACCAGCTTCAGGAAAATCCGCCTCAGTGCCAAGAAGTTTGGCCACATCTTCCATAAAAATCTTCGTCGGCGCGCCGATTCCGATGAGTTTCAGCGGTGTCGCAAAGGATGGAACCAGGCAGGCCCCATTGCCTTCTGTCCAGTCTGCAAAGACCATAGTCGTCAGCTTTTCCAGCTGCTCGGTTTCTTCTTCCGTCAAGTCTTTTCCCGTCTTATATTTCATCAAAATCCGCACCAGATTGCTGTACAGTCTGGACTTTGTCAGATGATAAATTTCCCTGCACACCGTCTCAGCAGGCAATTTAGTTACAGCTGAAAGGTAAGCTGCGGAAAGTCTGCTGGCGTCACAGTCAAATTCCGTATAGTCGCCGAAGACGTGCATTGCGTCGGTCGGTGTCATGCCTGCGCGCATCACCACCCCCTCATCTTCAAGACGCTTCATGTTTAGCACATGGGGACTTATTCTGGCAGCCTCTGCAGCATCTTTAAAAATCAGCGGGCCGCCTTTCAAGGCTTTGATCAAGCGCTGCTCCGCTATGGTATACCGATTCAAATTCTCCGGCATTACCATCAGCAGGAAAAATTCATGAGCCGGATAGCTGAAAGGCTGATCCATATGTACCAGAGTTTTCAGCTTTTTCACCACTTCCGGATACTGACTTGCCAGCATGCAGAGCGGAATATATCGGCGCTTTTCCAGGTAAAGCTGCCTGCCCTTGTATTTCACAGCGCTGTCTCCGCCAAGAGCAAAGGTATCGATAGAAACACCTTTCACCATGGTCTTCCACTCGCCAATGGCAATGCCTGCGTCGGTAGATACCGGCACGCCTTCTTTCACAAATGCCACATCGCTGGTCGTTCCGCCGATGTCCACAATCAATGCGTCCTCATAACTGGAAAGCTCCATGGCGCCGATAATACTTGCCGCAGGACCGCATAGCAGAGTTTCTACCGGTCTCTCCGCCGCAAAATCTTTACTCATAATAGTGCCGTCGCTTCTGACGATGACGATAGGCAAATCGAGCCCCATCTCGGAAAGGGACGCATCAATGGACGCAAAGAACTCCTCCATGACCGGAAGCAGTCTTGCATTGAGCAGTGCTGTCGCCCCTCTCCGCAGTACATTCAGTTCCTGATAAAGTTCAAATCCTCTGACACAAGGAATTTTCAAACTTTCACTGATGATACGTGCTGCTTCTATCTCATAGGCTCCATCATCGTATTTAGGATTGACCTGCACGATAGCTGCACTATCATAGTCCGCAAACTGACTCTGCAAATCTGCTTTCAGCTTTTTCCAGTCCGGTGTGTTTTCCGGGCTGTCATCCTTCTTCGCGTCTCCTGCCATAAAATATATTTCAGAAAGAGGCGGCAGTCCATAAGCCTCTCTCGTCTTTTCAATCTGCGCCGGATTAACGCCGATGAACACCAGTTTCGCTCTGCCTCCCTTATGTTCTACACAAGCATTGGTCGCCAAAGTTGTAGACAAAGAAATATACTGCGCCTTAGACACAGCTTCTTTCGATAGTCCTTTCAGCGCCTTTAAAATACCAACTTTTAAATCCTGTCTCGTTGTCAGTGTTTTACTCTGAGAAAGCACCTGGTGACTCTTTGTATCGAATACCACTGCATCGGTGCAGGTTCCCCCAGTATCAATTCCAATTCCGATCATGGCAAGGTCCTTCTTTCTTTTATTTTGCCTTCATTGTAACACATCGATAGGTTCGCTGCACGCACAACTAACAGAAAAATTGGTATAATATTTGGGCACGCCATACCATGGCAGCGCCATGCATGCAAAATTAGGGTTTGTGTATGGCGTGCTATACCGCCTAGCCTTGTATCCCTATATTTTCTAAACAAACAAATGCCGGCAGTAACGGTAAAGTACCGTTACTGCCGGCGCCAATTGTAAACTTAGTCTTCTTTTATCAGTTCCTTCAGAGAGGTTGCAAGACCTGCAAGACCGGAAATCTCGGATGGAATAATAATCTTGGTTGCCTGACCGTCAGCTGCCTTTTCAAAGGAATTTAAGCTCTGCAGAGCAATAACTTCCTTATTTGGCTGAGATTCAACCAGCATCTTGATACCATCAGCAGTAGCCTGCTGTACCATTCTGATTGCTTCTGCCTGACCTTCTGCTTCTCTGATTGCAGCTTCTCTCTTTGCTTCAGCTTCCAGAATCTTAGATTCCTTGCTCGCCTGGGCTTCCAGAATCATTGCTTCTTTGTTACCTTCCGCAATCAGCACTGCGGATTTCTTTTCACCTTCAGCTCTGAGAATCGCTTCTCTTCTTTCACGTTCTGCACGCATCTGTTTTTCCATGGCCATCTGAATGTCTCTCGGCGGTGTAATGTTCTTTACTTCCACACGGTTGATTTTAATGCCCCATGGGTCAGTTGCCTCATCCAGCACCATTCTGATTTTGGTGTTGATATGTTCACGGCTTGTCAGGGACTCGTCCAGTTCCAGTTCACCGATGATATTTCTGAGGGTGGTTGCTGTCAGATTTTCGATAGCGTCCATTGGACTTTCTACGCCGTAAGTATAGAGTTTCGGATCAGTAATCTGGAAATACACTACTGTGTCAATTTCCATGGTTACATTATCCTTGGTAATTACCGGCTGCGGCGGGAAGTCGATGACTTTTTCCTTCAGCGATACTTTCCTGGAAATTTTATCGATGAGAGGAACTTTGAAGTGAAGTCCCACCTGCCAGGTTCCTTTATATGCTCCCAGTCTTTCAATAACGTAGGCTCTTGCCTGCGGTACGATTCTGATATTGGTTACAACCAGAGAAATCAGAATGATAACCACGATTGCGATAATGATTACATTAATAATAGCTTCCATATTAATCTCCTTACTGAATCCAAGGGGCTACAACTGCTTTGACCCCTTCTATCCTAATCACTTTAACTTTGCTCCCTTCAGCCAGTGACTCCTCGCTGTTCTCGCTGACTGCCGTCCATTCCTGACCGGAAAGCTTGATAATACCCGGCTCAAAAGGCTTAACCGCTGAAATGACAACAGCCTCCTTCCCAACCAGTGCATCCACATTGGTCTTCTCTGCGCCGGTCTGCAATTTTTTGACGAAGAGCTTCCTCGTAGAAATCAGCAGAACAACAGATATGACAAAGAAAAGCACTACCTGCACTGCAATGCCTGCGCCTAAAAGTGAAGCAGCAAGTGCAATCACCGCGCCGCCGGCAAACCAGATAGTAGTCAGTCCCATCGTCAATCCCTCTACTACAACGAAAACAATCGTCGCAGCAAGCCAGAATACCGACATGCTGACAGTCAATCCTAAAATCGTCAACAACCTTACCTCCTCTTGATTTTCTTTCTTGCTAAAACGTTCTCTTTCTATTTCTTAAATCAGCATACTTGCACCGTATGTGATATAAGAGACAACAATCCCAGCGATGACTACGCCGATGAAAATGGCTGGAAGCGCTCGTTTCAGCCGCATATTCAGCATCGCCGCTACCAGTGCGCCGGTCCATGCTCCTGTACCCGGAAGAGGTACTGCTACTAAAAGAACCAGGCCCAGCCACTCGTATTTATCAATCATGACAGACTGTTTCTTTGCCTTTTCCTCAAAGCGACACACAAGATGATCCAGCCGCACGCTCTTTTTCCTCATCCAGTCAAAAACTTTTCTGACAAAGAGAATAATAATCGGCACCGGCAGCAGATTCCCTATAATCGAAACGGCAAGGGCTTCTTTTACAGAAAGTCCCGCTGCTACGCCTGCGGGAATTGCTCCTCGCAGTTCGAGAACGGGAACCATGGAAATCAGCATTGTCATTATTAAATTGCCGGTATGTGTTCCCCAAAAACTCATCATTTGAATCTCAATTACTCCTACTTTACTTAATTATATAATATTTTCGTACCAATGTAAATACTCTTTCGGAAATTTTGACAAAAAATTATCAATTTCCAGAATTATCCTTATAGAGTTATCCTTAATCCCTGAATCATTCTTTACAAAACAGACCTCTCTGCAAAATCCACAGGAGGTCTGCCTATTACCTTGCTATTTTTTATCTCTGATTGCCGCCTGCGCCGCTGCAATTCTAGCGGCAAACAAAAGCTGCGGTCTGCAGGATACATAGTTCAGCCCAAGCTGATGGCAGAACGCAATGCTGGCAGGGTCGCCCCCGTGCTCACCACATAGCCCGATTTTTAAGGTAGGCTTCGCCTGTCTTCCTGCCTTGACGGCTGTTTCCATCAGACTGCCGATTCCATCCCGATCGATGGTCCGAAACGGGTCTTCTGTCAGAATTCCTTTCCGAATATATTCCGCAATCATGACTTCAGTATCATCCCTGGAAAATCCAAAGGTCATCTGGGTTAAATCGCTGGCACCGAAAGAGAAAAAATCCACTTCTTTTGCCACTTTATCCGCAACCAGCGCCGCTCTTGGCACCTCTATCATCGTGCCCACATAAAAACGGATTGCACAACCGCTTTCTTCACTGCACCGCTGTGCCGTTCTGACTACGATATCCTTGACAAATTCCATTTCTTTATCAATACCAATCAGCGGCACTATAATCTCCGGCACAATTTCTATTTCGTTTTCCTGCTGCACGCAAATAGCAGCTTCCATAATGGCTCTCGTCTGTATTTCCGCAATCTCAGGATACGTAACCACCAGCCTGCAGCCTCTATGCCCCAGCATAGGGTTCATCTCATGAAACTGTTCAAAAGCCTCTCTCATTCTGTCAATGGAGATCCCTGTCTGCGCCGCAACTTTCTTTGCGGCAGATTCCTCACGTGGCAGAATTGCGGAAAGAGGCGCATCCATCAGACGAATGGCTACCGGTCTATCTTCCATGGCTTTGAACACTGCCTTAAAACCTTTTTTTTGGCATTGAAAAAGACGTTCCGCAGCAAGTTTCTTTTGCGGTTCACTTTCCGCTATCAGCAGCTGGCAGAGAGCCGGCAGATTCTCCTCACGCAAAAGGATATACTCCGTTCTGCAAAGTCCGATTCCCTCAGCCCCCATTTCAGCGGCAATTTTCAAATCTTTCGCTTCATCTAAATTGGCTCTGATCTTCAGTGTTCTGATTTCGTCAGCCCAGGATAAAATCTTTTCAAATTCTTCACTGCCGGCGCTTCTCGCCTCCGGTGCTTTACCCGGCTCAACTCGCAGAACCGCCATTTCCTTGGAAATCAGACCTTCGCAGGCCATATCCGCCGCCGCCTTCACTGCCGCAGCAGAAGTTCGTTTTGCCGTGCCGGTCTGCACCATACACAGCTTGCCGCAGGTAACGACAAACTCCATATCCTGCATGTCCAAAAAATACTTTTCCAATACTTCCGAAATCCGTACAAGGTCCGCAAAAGCAGCAGGAAAAAGCTCCGCCATCTTATCAAGAGGTTTCGCAGCACTTCGGTCTGACACAGGTGCCTTACTCTGCGTATTCTGCCAGAACTCCCCGCAAAGCTTCTTTTCACCACTCTGCGGACTTCTGGAATGGGCAATTCCAACGCAGGAATCTTCCCCCAGATTTCCAAAGGCCATAGCCTGCACGCAGACTGCAATGCCAGCTTCCGAAACACCGGCTTCCACAGCATCAGTGTCCCCGTCCAATGAGGAATTCCATGCAGAAAATATAGCGGCAATGGCAGCAATCAGCTGCTCTTTCGGCTCCTCAGGAACCCTTCGACTCCCTACTGTCTCTTCATAGGTCTGCTGCAGCTTTCTGCGGCAGTCATCAACAAATTCAGAATTTCCAATCTGTTTCAGGCATTCTGCGATATCGTCGTTTAATCCAAGGTTTAAGACAGCACCCGGCATCACTGCAGCAGCATGTTCCGCGCTGGGACGAACCGCCACCAAAAGCGGGTTCTGCCTGTCTCCAAACTGCTTTCCGGTCACTTCTTCCAGTTCTTCCAGTTTCGCAAAGATCTCATGGCAGATATCTTTGCTGATGATACCGCCATCTAAGGCATACTGACGACACGCCTGAGTCGTTACTGTAAAACCAAAAGGTACCGGCAGACCAATTCTGGTCATTTCGGACAGATTAGCCCCCTTCTCACCCAAAAGCTCCGTTAAATCCTTTGAGCCTTCGTTAAACGCATATACAAATTTGCTCATGCCCTAATCTCCTTTTGCCACCCGATTAAAAGACAAGTCTTTCCTCGATGTAGCCCTTTACTTCCCCAATCGGCAGTCTTACCTGCTCCATTGTATCTCTGTCACGAACGGTTACGCAGCCGTCAGTCTCTGTATCAAAGTCGACGCAGATGCAGAACGGCGTTCCGATTTCGTCTTCTCTTCTGTATCTCTTTCCGATGGATCCCGCAGTATCGTAATCCACGCTGAAGTATTTTGCAAGTTCTTCGTAAACAGGTTCCGCAACCGGCGCCAGTTTCTTTGCAAGGGGCAGTACCGCCGCCTTAAACGGCGCAAGAGCAGGATGGAATTTCATCACAACTCTGGTGTCTTCCTTTCCGTTGCCATCGGTCAGCGTCTCTTCACAGTATGCGTCGACCAGGAAGGCCAGCGCTACTCTGTCTGCGCCAAGGGACGGCTCAATGCAGTACGGAATATATTTCTCGCCGGTCTCTGAATCCACATAGTTCATCTCCTGTCCTGAAAACTCACTGTGCTGTCTCAGGTCAAAGTCAGTTCTGTCCGCGATGCCCCAAAGCTCGCCCCATCCGAACGGGAACAAGTATTCCAGGTCAGTGGTTGCGTTGCTGTAGTGGGAAAGTTCTTCCTTCTCGTGGTCTCTGGTTCTGATGTTTTCCATGTTCATGTTCAGAGACGCAAGGAAGTTGATGCAGTACTGTTTCCAGTAGTCGAACCACTCCAGATCAGTTCCCGGCTTGCAGAAGAATTCCAGTTCCATCTGCTCAAATTCTCTGGTTCTGAATGTAAAGTTGCCCGGTGTAATCTCATTACGGAAAGATTTACCGATCTGGGCAATACCAAATGGAATTTTCTTTCTGGCTGTTCTCTGTACATTCTTAAAGTTTACGAAAATACCCTGAGCAGTTTCAGGTCTTAAATAAATCTCTGCCTTGGAATCCTCTGTAACACCCTGGAAAGTCTTAAACATCAGGTTAAACTGTCTGATTCCCGTAAAATTGCTCTTGCCGCAGTCCGGGCACTTGATGCCTTTTTCGGCGATGTATCCCTCTAACTTCTCGTTGGACCAGCCGTCTACCGGTACAACCTCCATTCCGTTTTCCTGCATGTATTCTTCAATCAGCTTATCCGCTCTGAATCTGGACTTACATTCCTTACAGTCAATCAGCGGATCCGCAAAGCCTCCCACATGTCCGGAAGCCTCCCAAGTTCTCGGATTCATCAAAATAGCAGCATCAAGACCAACATTATATTTCGACTCCTGCACGAACTTTTTCCACCATGCTCTCTTTACGTTGTTCTTAAACTCCACACCTAAAGGACCGTAATCCCAAGTGTTCGCAAGCCCTCCGTAAATTTCAGAACCCGGATATACAAATCCTCTGTTCTTCGCTAGTGCAACGATTTTTTCCATTGTAACTTCTCTGCTCATTGGTATAAAATTCCTGACCTTTCCAAATTATAGATTTTAATCTTCTTTCTGAAGTTCTTCTTCGTGAAGCTCGTCATACTGACAATCATCACATCTTTCTTCGCAAGGCTCCTCGCAAGTCTCGCATTCTTTATCGCAAATGTTGACGCAGTCGATTTCAAAATCGTCATCCTCATCGTCACATCTGTCTTTTTTCAGCTTGTCTTTGGCTTCCATTGCAGCATCCTTTGCTTTTGCAAAAGCGATACCGCCCTTTTCCTTGATATCTTCGTAAACGCCAGGCGCCTTTTCCTTGATATCCCCGTAAAGGTCGGAGCCTTTCTCTTTGGCATCCTCGTAAAGATCCTCTGCTTTTTCTGTAATATCAATCACAGAACCGTCATCTTTTACGAATTCAATCTTGCATTTGAAACCAAATGCCGCAACGATACCTGCAATCATCCCCCAAGGAGCAACGACTGTGCCCAAAACCCCTACAGTAAGCGGTATATTCACCAGTGTCTCACCGTCGCGAGTCACCAAAATTTTGGAAATATTTCCTTTCTTGACTGCTTCTTTCATCTTGGCAATCAGCGCCTCTTTCTGCTCGCCCAGTTTTGCTGCCGGTTTCTGGTCGATGGTTTCCTCAATGGCAATAATCGCGTCTACCACGTTGCCCTCTGCTGCTTCCAGAGCCTCTTTGGCTTCCTTGTAGGTAACACCGGTTCTGTCTTTGACCAGTTCAATCTTTTCCAATGTGATTTCCATGTTGATACCTCCTAAAATTCTCCTTTAAACATATTCTCGCTGTTCAGTGTGCCAATCTCTAAATAGTATGACATGTATTCGCGTAAAATGCACTGCAGCTGTTCACCCACACCATCTGCAAGCGCAATTTTTTCAAAGCCGCTCACAGGCGTTTTCGAAAAAAACTTTAATATATTAACTATATCAAATTTTGGCGCATAAATCAATGTATCATTGCCTAAATTTCCGCATTTTCCGCAGACCATACCGCCGTCTCTGACGCTGAAGAACCGCAGGTCTTCTTTGGACCCGCAGCAGGCACAGCAGTCCAAAACAGGAAAAACGCCCAAAATGCCCATCGCCTTGACTTCGTAAGCTAAAACCAGCGTCCGGTGCTTCTTATCCCGCTTTTCCATGGCGCTGAGAAACTCCGTCAGCAGATGAAAAAGCTTCGGCTGAGGCAGATCCTCCGGCACCATCTTTTCTGTAAGTTCCAGCACAAATGCAGATTCCATATATTTATCTACATCCTCGCCGATTCTGAAAAAGCTGCGCACCACCTCGCCGCTGTTCAGATTATAGTACTCTCTGCCCTTGTAAAGTTCGTAATTGCCATAGGTAAACGGGCGCAGCGCCAAAGCCGCTTTGCTTCTTCCTTTTTCAGAAAGGCTGCTGCCGACGCTGATTTTCCCATATTTTTTTGTGAACAAAAGAATCATTCGCCTGCCGCCGGCAGCTTTAATCTGGCGAAAAACGATTCCTTCCGTACTCGTGTACATAGCCTATTCCTTATAACCAAAATTTGACAGTGCAAAATCACTGTCGCGCCAGTTTTCTTTTACCTTCACCCAGAGCTGCAGGAATACTTTGGTTCCCAGAAGCGCCTCTATTTCAAGGCGGGCGCTCTTGCCGATTCCTTTTAACTTCTTGCCCTGTTTTCCGATGATAATGCCTTTATGTGATTTTCTCTCACAGTAAATCACCGCGCCGATTCTGGTGATATTCGGTTCTTCTTTATAGGATTCAATTTCTATAGCAACGCCGTGAGGCACTTCCTCCTCCAGATAATTCAGCACCTTTTCTCTGATAATTTCGCTGACAATAAACCGCTCGGGATGATCTGTCACCATATCCTCCGGGAAGAACATCGGTCCCTCCTCCAAATAGGTTTCAATCTTTGCTAGGAGCTGCGGTACATTTTTTCCTTCCAGGGCCGAAGTACCGTAAATTGCGTCAAAAACACCGGTCTCCTCGTATTCCTCAAAGATTTCTTTATATTCCTCTGGTCCCATTTTATCAATTTTATTGATGACCAAAATTTTTGGTGTATCCAGACTGCGAATCATTTCCAGAATGTATTTATCCCCCGGGCCTTTTTTCATGCTGCCGTCAACGAGAAACAACACCACATCTACTTCCTTATAGGTGTTGACTGCCATTTCCGTCATGGCCTCACCCAGCTTGTTTCTCGCCTTGTGAATCCCCGGCGTGTCAATAAATACCATCTGCACACCGTCGTTTCCGGTGGCGGTTTCGTCATCAAATCTGGTGTAAATGCCCCTGATACTGTTTCTGGTAGTCTGGGGCTTGTCCGTCGTAATGGCGACTTTCTCTCCTAAAATGCTGTTCAGCAGTGTCGATTTTCCCACATTGGGACGGCCGATAATACCGATAAATCCTGATTTCATCATAGTTTAAATCCTTCCGGCAGTAGTTGCTGCAAAGTGTATATCTTCAAATGTTCTTCATCTTCTCCCACAATCACCCGAAGCTGCGGCGCAAACTCATAGAGAAATTGTCTGCAGATTCCACAGGGAAAGGCTAAGCCTTTCTCCGCCGCGATAGCGATGGCTTCAAAGTCAGTAACGCCTTCCGATACGGCTTTTACGCAGGCGGTTCTCTCCGCGCAGATGGTGCCGCCGTAAGAAGAATTCTCCACATTGACACCGGTAAAAACTTCTCCGCTCTTGGCTAAAAGAGCTGCGCCTACCGGAAAATCCGAAAAAGGCACATAGGCGTTATCCAGAACCGATTGCGCTTTTTGAAATAACTGTCTGTCTTCCATGTCAATCTCCTTTTTCATCCGGGGTTACCGTCCGATTCCCAAATACGACATAACCTGTTCTTCTCTCCCCCGCATTTCTTTCTTGTCTGCCTCTTCCATGTGATCATAGCCCAGAAGATGCAGAACGCTGTGGGTAAAGAGATAAATGATTTCCCGCTCAAAGGTATGTCCGAATTCTTCTGCCTGCTGCATCGCTTTTTCTTTGCAGATTACCACATCGCCCAGACAGATTTCACCAACCTCCGGCAGGTCATTTAGGTCGTCAAATTGAGGAAAAGACAAAACATCAGTGACCTTGTCCGTGTCTCTGTAATCTCTGTTCAGGCAGCGAATCTCCTCTTCATCGACAAAGGTAACGCTGATTTCGCTGCGTTCCTGATCAATGTGTTCAAGTTCCAGACAGCACCCTAATGCTTTTTCCATGGTTTCCAAAATTTCCCTGGTAACCTGCTGTTCTTCTTCAAAAAATATCTTCATCTGGTAAACCTCAATTATTCCTGTATTTCTTCCGGGTGTTTTTTATAGTAGACATCGTATGCGTTGATAATTTTCTTTACCAGTTCGTGGCGCACCACATCGACGTCTTTCAGATAGCAGAAGTCAATGTCCTTCACATGTTTCAAAACCCGCTCCGCCTCCACAAGACCGCTCTTTCTGCCCCGAGGCAGATCTATCTGGGTCACATCGCCGGTCACAACCACCTTGGAACCAAAACCCATTCTGGTCAGAAACATTTTCATCTGCTCTCTTGTGGTATTCTGCGCTTCGTCCAAAATGATGAAAGCGTTGTCCAGAGTTCGGCCTCTCATATAGGCTAAAGGCACTACCTCAATGGCTTCTTTTTCCTTGAGACGCAGAGCGTTTTCTCTGCCCAGCACATCGTAAAGAGCGTCGTACAAAGGCCGCAGATACGGATCTACCTTTTCCTGCAAATCGCCGGGCAAAAACCCAAGCCGTTCCCCGGCTTCTACCGCAGGTCTTGCCAGAATAATCTTCTGCACTTCTTTATTTTTAAATGCGCTTACTGCCATGGCAACTGCGATATAGGTCTTTCCTGTACCTGCAGGGCCGATTCCGAACACGATGTCTTTTTTTCGAATGCTGTTTACATATTCTTTCTGTCCGATGGTCTTAGGACGAAGTGGTTTGCCCTTACTGGTAAAACAGATGATGTCTTTGCTTACATTATTTTCTCTGTAAGACATTCCCTGTTTTACAAGACCGATAATATAGTTCACTTTCTGCACGTCTAAATGTTCACCGCTTCTCTGCACCGCCATCAGTTCCTGCAGAATGTTTTCTGCAAGGCTGATTTCTTCGCCGCGAAGAAGAAGGCTGTCATCCCGTTGAAAAATCTCCACACCGGTGTTATCCTGAATCAGATTCAGGTTGGCATCCATATTGCCGAAAAGCTCAATCCGGTCTATATCATCCTCTATCTGAATTCTCTTTAGTTCCTCGCTCCTGTTTGTCAATTACAATCTCCTTTTCTACGCCAACTCTCTGGCGCGTTTCTACTGTTCCGTATACTCTAATTTTACCTTTTTTTTCATCAAAGTAAAAGTCTTTATTTAAAATTTCAGCACCTTTTGGTGTATTTTCTTTTATCCAATCCCGCAGCAGGGTTTCTGCCCGCTTTTTTGACTCCCCAGCTTCCATATAAAAGGAAAAATAGTAAGGCACTCTTGCCACAATCTTACCGTCGGCATGGGTATAATGTTCCATGGTTTTTCCTTCCTCTACCGGATAAGAGGGATGTTCGATGGGTACGGTTCCCGCAATGAGAATATCGCCTTTCTTTACAAAATCATTTTCACTGACTCTGGCTCTGCCTTTATAGGTATAAATTCTCTCGATATAGCAATCCTGATCACTTACAATATCGCAGGGGTTTTTGCTGTCCGCGGCAGCAATGGGTGCCTGCTCGCTTTCTGAAATCTGCACTTCCACATAACCGCCTTCGTAAGCCACTCTGCTCCAGACAATGGTATCAAAGTTTTGAAATAATTTTTTCTCTATCTCGTCACAATCAAAGCGGCGCAGCGCCCCCTCATAAAGTCCTTCTTCGGCAATCAGCTCTCTGATACTGGTCTCTGTAATGGTCTTGCAGCCGATGATATTGATTTCCCGCACAAAAAGAGTCTGCGCAAAGAAAAATAACAGAAATACGAAAATTCCTGCAATCATCATCTTGCCTGCCCTCAGTTTTTTCAGAAGGCAGACTGCACCGCCTTCACCAATCTGCGTGAACTTGTACTTACTCCCTGCCAGTTTTTTTAAAGTACGCAGCCCCTCCCTGCTGACAGTGAAATAGACTTCAGTTTCATCTTTATAGCGGATCTGACGCAGCAAAATTCCCTTTGCCGCTGCCTGAGACAGAATTCTCTCCGGTTTAAAGCCCTCCAGTTTAACGCTTACCCGATGTTTTATAAAATTCGATTCCTGTGATTTCGCCCTCAAGTTCCATTCGTCCTTCCCAAATTTCACTGATGATAAAACGACTGCCCGTCACCGTTACATAAAATCTGCCCGTATCCACCGTCACCTGAGTATCGCTGATTAACACCACCTGCTTTACATTTTCGATGATGGCAGCTTTGGCAGACGCGGTAATCTTCGGTCCTGTTATATCAAAATCGTATGTAATCTCGTTTAGTAGTTTCATGGTGAAAGTATATGCCAATGGGCACTTCAGTATGCGAAAAAAGTCTTGACTCTCACCCAACGTGAGCCTTTATACTATAGTTATCCGGATAAAATTTTACAAAAAGGAGGGGTTTTATGAAAACGGTAAAGGAGGTCAGCAAGCTGACTGGAATCAGCATCCGTGCGCTGCATCACTATGACGCAATCGGGCTGCTCAAACCATCGCAGATTACCTCTGCAGGCTACAGGCTCTATGACCACAAGGCCCTTGAGCGGCTGCAAATCATCCTGCTGTTTCGGGAGCTTAGGTTTCCCCTGAAAGAAATTCAGCAAATTCTAGACAGCCCTGATTTTAACAAAGGGGAAGCGCTGTCCCAGCAGATTCAGATGCTCACGCTGCAGAAAGAGCGGCTGGAAAAGCTCATCGCCCTTGCCTTGCAAATTCAAAAGGAAGGAGTTGATCATATGTTAAATTTTGAAAGCTTTGATAAAAAAGAAATAGATGACTACGCCAAGGAGGTAAAAGCCCGCTGGGGTCATACGGAAAGCTACCGCCAGTTTATGGAAAAAAGCGGCAGCGCTGCTGAAAATGCAGTTTCCCAAGAAATACTCACCCGGCAGATGTTCGATATCTTCGCAGAGTTCGGCGCTCTGACGTCACAGCCGCCGGGCACACCGGAGGTACAAGCACTGGTAAAAAAACTGCAGGACTTTATTTCCCGGCATCATTACCAGTGCAGCGATGAAATTCTAAAATCTTTAGGTGAAATGTACGTCTGCGACCCACGTTTTACGAAAAATATCGACAAAGCAGGCGGTAAAGGCACCGCGGAATTTGTCAAAGAAGCAATTGAATTTTACTGCCGGTAAGCACTGCCTGCTGGAATTCCGTTTCTGTATTAAAACAACCTGACATTACCGTCAGGTTGTCCTGTTTTCGTATTTCAGATTTATGCCAGAAATTCCATTACAACTTCTTTTACTAAGGAACCGTCAGCAAGGCCCTTGACCTTACCCATAACCGGTCCCATCAGTTTACCCATATTCTGCTTGCCGCCTTCAATTCCCAGTGCAGCTGCAGTCTCTTTGACAATTTCCATAACTTTCTCTTTGGATAATTGTTCCGGTAAATATCTATTCAGAATTTCTATCTCTGCGTTATATGCTTCTGCCAGATCTGTTCTTCCAGCTCTTTCAAAATCAGCGAGGGCATCCTTACGCATTTTTACCTGCTTGGATAAAATTGCAATAATGCCTGCGTCGTCCAGTTCTTCTCTGTTATCTACTTCATACTGCTTGATTGCAGCACGAGCTAAACTGATTGTATTCTTAGCTGTCTCATTGTGGGCTTTCATCGCCTCTTTGAAATCAGCCATTAGTTGTTCTTTTAAAGTCATTTACTCTCACCTCGATCCTAAATGACTAGTATTTCTTAGCCTTTTTTCTAGCAGCTTCAGACTTTTTCTTTCTCTTTACGCTTGGTTTTTCGTAATGCTCTCTCTTTCTGAGTTCGCTCATAACGCCGTCTCTGGCGCATGATCTCTTGAATCTCTTCAGAGCGCTTTCCAAACTCTCGTTTTCTCTAACGATTACCTGTGCCATATTCCAATTCACCTCCTGACTAACTTGAAAATCATTAGCTGTGAACAGTCTTTTGCCTATAACGGAACTATTATACTATTTTTGATGAAGATAGGCAAGTCTAAATTTGAAATTCTTTTGACTTTCTTGCTGCCGCCTGCATTGCTGCAGTTCTTGCGCACGGCAAAGGCATGAAGGCACATAAAGATTTCTTTCTTCTATCAACGTTGACAAATTTCGTTAGACCCGCGTATTTTTGTCAACAAACAGACTAAATGACATCGCTAATATGGCTTAAACATTGCCAATGTTGACAAAAAAACGAGAATCTGTCAATTTTGTCAACGTTTTATCGCAAAAACGTTGACAAAATTGACACTTTTTTTGATTTTAGTCAACTTTGTCAACAAAAACAGTTAATTTTCATATAAACTTGGGTGGGAATCCCATGAAATGTTGACAAAAACAAAGAAATCACGAATATTTGTCAACTTTCCTTCGCTTTCATGCCTTTGTCGTGAGTTCCCGCTTCAGCATTTGTGACTGCTTTCTCAATCCTGTCATCCTAAAATCAGCGGCACTACAATGGGAACTGCCGCGCTTTGTACAACACCGCTGATAAAAGAATACATCGCGATATCACCACGGGTAGAACGCTCAATAATTGGCAGACAGACATCCATGGATGAACACGCAGGCACCGCCATAGCCTCAAGATAGCCGATTTTTTTGGCTACCAGCGGTACAATCAAAATCGATATAAATTCGCGCATGACGTTGTGCATAAAGCAGATGGCACTGGCGGTGACCAACCCGGCCTCCATGATAAGACCAGGGGCAAAGGTATACCAGCCGAATCCGCCGCCAATTGCAAGAGCCTCCCGCAGCGAAAGGCCGGAAAGAATCGGCACGCAGACCGCCGCCCCAATGAGAGTTCCTGTCATCACTGCCACAGGAAAGAGAAATACGCGCACGCCAACCTGTCTGAAGTGCTGCAGGGCTGTGCCATCCACACCCATATCAAAGCCGACAAAAAACAGCAGTACGCAGAGTCCTATGTTAATCATCATACCGATTAAACTTGCAAAAGCATCCATATCAGAGAAAATACGAGGCACGCAGAAGTGTCCGAAAAGAAGCCCTCCTACTACACAAAGAACGATAATGGCAGTCATAAAGTTTATCTTATTTTCCGGGTTTTCTTCGTCAGCCGGTCCTTCCGCTTCTATTTCAGTTTCCGCAGTCATTTTCTGCACCGCCTCGCCGCGGCCTGCCTTACTTCGGAGATTCCCAAAACGGTCAATGCCCATCAGTTTACGAACCGCCGTCATGATCACAATGGAAAACAAAATGATGGAAATCGTCATAATCAGCGCATAGAGTCCGATTGAATTGAGGTTTTCCACTACCTCACGGTTTGCGCCCATTCTCATTCCCATGGCGAAAATCAATATCATAATCGCAAAGGTCTGCAGTCTTCCCGTCCACCGAATCAAAGTCTCATGACTCCTGAGTCTGCTTCCGAAAAAATATCCGATTACTGCCATAGACAGGTATAGTGCTAAGTCCGCCATGCCATATCTCCTTTTTTAATATACTATGATTCATTATAATATAAAAATAACAGACTGGCAATAGACGCCAGCCTGTTCGCATCATTCTTATTACACCATCACAAATCCCAGTGCGATAAACCCTATTGCCGCAATCGCAAAGGGAACTGCCACCAGCGGTGCAGATGTCCTGAAGTATTCTGCATTGGTAATCTGCGTGGAAGCAGAAGTCAAAATTACGGTATCAGAATACAGACAGATATGTCCGCCGAAGGCAACGGCAGAAATCAGCGCGCCGCCGCAAAGCAGAGGGCTTACACCCAGTGCTGCAGACAGAGAGCCTACAATCGGGAATGCAATCGCCGCAAGTCCCCAGAAGCTGCCGGAAGCAAAGGAAAGCAGTCCGATTACTACAAATACAGTTACCGGAAGCAGCGCCGGATTTACCGCCTTCAGAGCCACACTTACGACAAACTCAACAAGTCCCAGCTGCCCATTGATATCAATCAGCGTATAGGACAAAATGATTACAACCAGCATGCCGAACATATCCTGCAGGCCAGCCATAATATTGTTAAAATATTCCTTGGCAGTCATCAGTCTCTGCGGCAGATACATGATAAAGCACAGCGCCAGAGCCGCAAATACACCGATGAGCAGATCTTCTGTGGTTACTGTCAGAACCGCTACTAAAAGAATCGGCGCTAAAAAGTTAATTGTTCTGCATTTTTTATCTTTAAATTTCAGTTCTTCATCAGGAAGCTCTCCAAGCTACGCCTTTGCTTCCGGAGAAAATACTTCGCCGGCCGTAAGCGCTCTTTCTTCGGATTTTTTCATCGGTCCAAAGAGCGGAATCACTTTAAGGATAAACAGAGGTACGCAAATTACCGCAAGCCAGCCGTAAAGCATAAACGGAATGGTGTGAATATAAGCACCGGATACGCTGTAGCCGCCCAGCATGTCGGATTTTTCCATCAGACCGCCCATAAACGCCGCCCAGGATGAGAATGGAATAATTGCGCATACTGTCACACCGGTCGAGTTAATGATGTACGCCAGCATTTCCCTGGAAACCTTCTCGTTGTCAGTAATCTTTCTTACCGCAGCACTTACTGCCAGACAGTTCAAATAATCGTCAACACAAACAATAATACCTAAAATCCATGTACCAAGCATGGACATTTTTCTGGTTTTCAGGATTTTTTCCGAAAGGGCAAGGCCTGACATAATGTCCTTGATATCCTTCATAGTCAGCCCCATAGAACGATAGAACATGATGTCTGTCAATTTCATCAAATCGTCAGATGAGTAAACCCAGTAATTATTTTCTTCGTTTCGCTTTGGGGTAATAATCCCTTCTTTCACATAATAACGAATTGCTTCTGTAGATATGCCAAGAGCTTTTGAAATTTCTCCTACTGTCAAGTACATGCCGGTTTCTCCTTATCTCTTTTGATAAAAACATTATATATTTTATATTGACATCTGTCCAGATTTAAAGTAACATGAGTAGCTGAGCAACTATTCCTACCGTTTTAATCAAAGGAGAATTGATATATGACTGAGAAAGAAACACGAACTAACGGTATCTATGACGCTTCTTCCCTGGGCATTTTTAAAATGCTGATTTTGGGATTACAGCACACTTTCGCCATGTTTGGCGCAACGATACTGGTGCCTATTTTGACCGGTCTTGACGTATCTGTCACCCTGCTGATGGCAGGACTTGGAACTTTTTTATTCCACTTACTGACAAAAGGTAAAGTTCCGGCTTTTCTGGGCTCGTCCTTCGCGTTCCTCGGCGGATACGCCGCCGTTGCACCTATGACAGACGGCATGCCTAACGAGGAAATGCTGCCTTACGCATGCGGCGGCGTCTTTGTTGCCGGCGTTGTCTATGTCATCATGTCCGCTCTGATCAAAGCCTTCGGCGCAAAGCGTGTAATGCGCTTCTTCCCGCCGGTGGTAACCGGGCCGATTATCATTTCCATCGGACTGATTTTAGCGCCGACTGCGATTACCAACTGCCAGACCAACTGGCCGCTGGCGCTGATTGCCCTGCTTTCCATCATCATTTTCAATATCTGGGGCAAAGGCATGGTGAAAATCATTCCCATCATTTTAGGCGTAGTCATTTCCTATATTGCAGCAATTTTCATGGGCGAAGTTGACCTGTCTGCAATCGGAGAGGAAGCTATCATCGGACTGCCTCACCTGACCGTGATGAAATTCGATGTTTCCGCTATTATCACCATTATGCCGATCGCCCTTGCAACCATGATGGAGCACATCGGAGATATTTCCGCCATTGGCGCTACCACAGGCAAAAACTACATTTCAAACCCGGGTCTGCACAGGACTTTACTGGGTGACGGACTTGCTACCTGTCTTTCCGCAGCTTTCGGCGGTCCTGCCAATACTACTTACGGTGAGAACACCGGCGTTCTCGCGCTGACAAAGATTTATGATCCCCGCGTTGTCAGAATCGCAGCCTGCTTCGCAATCCTGCTTTCCTTTATTCCGAAAATCAGCTTTGCGATTTCTTCCATTCCGGCTGCTGTCATCGGCGGCGTTTCCCTGATTCTCTACGGCATGATTTCCGCCATCGGAATCCGCAACATAGTTGAAAATCAGGTTGACTTTACAAAATCAAGAAATACGATTATCGCTGCTTTGATTCTGGTCTGCGCACTGGGCTTTAACGCTGCAGGCGGCATCTCCTTTACAGTAGCCGGCGCGACCATTACTTTATCCGGACTTGCCATCGCTGCCATCGTCGGCATTGCTGCCAACGCAATTCTGCCGGGCAATGATTACGAATTCAAAGAAGAAGACGGCACCGAGGAAAAATTCCAGACATTCAAGCTGTAGTACTTGTCCAGGCGACCTCCAGGCGACCTCGGCGTACATATTTTAAAAGAAAACTTCAAAAATATGCACATTTTCCTTGGAAGAAGTGCATATTTTTTTACATTTATCCTGAAATATGCACAAATTGCAATATAAAAACTGCTAAACAGGCGGTTAATCCATGTCTAGCAGTTGAAAATGTGCATATATTTTTGATTTTACCTGAAAATATGCAGGCTGCTGTGCATATTTTTGAAGTTTTTTACTAAAATATGCACTCGCAGCGATATCTTGCATTGACATCTCACATCAATCTCTCATCAGCCCGGTGGCCAGGTCAGCTTGCGCTTTCCCAGAATATGGAAATGTAGATGCTTTACGGTCTGGAATGCATCCTCGCCGTTGTTGCTGACAACGCGGTAACCGTTTTCCAGTCCCAGCTCTGCAGCAATTTCATGAATCTTAAACATGATGTGCCCCATCAGCTCGCAGTCTTCTTCTTTGACATCATCAAGAGAAGCGATATGTTTCTTCGGAATCACCAGCACGTGAACCGGTGCCTGCGGGTCCAAATCGTGAAACGCGATAATCTTATCATCTTCATATGCCACGTTGGAAGGAATCTCGTGATTTGCAATCATGCAGAAAATACAATCAGCCATTTTCAATCTCTCCTTTCATGCCGTCTTTATAGCTTTCTAAAAGTTTTACATCGTAAAACTGATTTAGCATTTCAGGCTCTCCCGCCGCGTAAACCTTGACGTAATGATCCGAATAACCGGTCAAAAGTCCGTCTTCTGTCATTTCCTCAAATAACACCCTGCGGACAGCACCGCTGCACTTTGCAAAGAATTTTTCCGCGGCGGCGTCAGCTTTTTCTATAAGCCTCTGACTCCGTGCGTTCTTCACAGTGCCGTCAACCTGGTCTGCCATATCTGCAGCCTTGGTGCCTTTGCGCGGAGAATACTTGAAAGCGTGAACCTTGCAAAAGCCCGCTTCATCTACCATTTGCAGGCTGTCAGCGAATTCTTCCTCCGTTTCCCCGGGAAAACCTACGATAATATCTGTCGTAATACCATAAAGGGGATCAAAGTCCTGCAGCACTTTTACAATTTCCAAGTATTCCGCTCTGCTGTAATGGCGGTTCATGCGGGCAATCACGCTGTCAGATCCACTTTGAACAGACAGGTGAAGGTGCGGACACAGTTTTTCGTATGCCAAAAGTCCCTTTACATAGTCCTTGTTAATCACCGTAGGCTCAAGGGAACTGAGTCTGATTCGGAAATCTCCCTCAATGGCATTGAGCCTTGCAATGAGCGGCTGGATTCCGCCGTATCCCAAATCCTCACCGTAAAGTGCTGTATTGATACCGGTCAGAATAATTTCCTTAAAACCCTTATCTACAAGTCCCTTGGCCTCTTCTACAATTTCTTCCAAATCGCGGCTGCGCACTTTTCCTCTGGCAAAAGGAATAATACAGTAGGAACAAAATCTGTTGCAGCCCTCCTGAATTTTGATATAAGCTCTGGTTCTCGATTCCATGGAAGTGATAATGCCTGTGGAGTGATACTCTGTCAGGGCCTCGTATGGGAGAACATGGCAGCCAGAAACGCCTTCCTCGATATAGCGGAGCAGCTTCTCCTTTTCACCGGTTCCTGTAACGATGTCCACCTCAGGAATCGCCGCAACTTCCTGCGGACTGACCTGTGCGTAGCAGCCTGTCACCGCCACCACTGCCTTTGGATTCACCTTCTTCATCCTTCGGATATACTGGCGGGACTTTCTGTCCGCCAGATTAGTTACGGTACATGTATTGATAACATAGGCATCAGCAAAGTCTTCTTCACCTACGATTTGGTGACCCGCAGCGGTAAACTGCTCTTTCATGGCCTCCGTCTCGTACTGATTGACCTTGCAGCCTAATGTGTGAAATGCAACTCTCATAAAAATCCTCTCTTGTTTTCCTATATAAATAGTACAACCTTTTTCCCTTTTCTTCAAGAATAATCTTGTCTTTTCCCGATATATTATCTTGAAAGGATTGTATCATGGTAAAAAAATTTTTCTCTGTTTTTCTTTTGTGTCTGCTGGTCTTTGTGACCGCAGCGGAAAAGTCCACGCCTCCCGTGGAAACTGCCGCTTCCTCGCCCGCATCCTCTGCCGCTGAGACAGCTGCAGGCATGGGAACAGACGCAGGCACAAAAAGCACAAAAAAATCCGCAGATTATATTAAATGGGTAGATTTTAACATCACCTATGAAGCGCTGAAAGACGCGATGGACCTTGACATAGAAACCTTTGAACAGGATCTGCACCTGCCATGGGTAGAAAGCCTCGCCTATCTGGCATCCCAAAACGGCGGCAACTTTAAAGGCTATAAAAAAGCCAGTCTGCAGCAGTTTGCGGAAAGCCGTCAAAATGGAAGCTCCATGGACGATTTAACCAAAAATCTGAAAGTCTACGACTATTATTATAAGGCATACTCGGCTGTCATCGGAAACCTCCTGGGACTCCGCAAAGACGGCACCTACGGACTTACGGCCTATTCACCCGTCGCTGCCGGATACTGGTACACGGAAAGTGATGACTTTGGAAACGGCCGCAGCTACGGTTTTGCCAGAAAACATCTGGGCCACGATATGTTCTGTTCTGTGGGCACACCGATTGTCGCCGTAGAGGACGGCAAGGTAGAAGCCCTTGGCTGGAACCAGTACGGCGGCTGGCGAATCGGTATTCGCTCCGGCGACGGACAGCGATACTATTATTATGCACATCTGCGCAAGGACACCCCTTACGCGAAAACCTTAAAAATAGGCAGCAGTGTAAAAGCCGGTCAGGTCATCGGCTACTCCGGTCAGACAGGCTACAGTATCAAAGAGAATGTCAACAACATCAACGTACCCCATCTCCATTTCGGCATGCAGCTGATCTTTGACGAATCACAGAAAGAGTGTCTTTCCGAAATCTGGATCGATACCTATCCGCTGATTCGCCTTCTTTCCTCCCATCGTTCGGAAGCGTCGGCGCGGGCGGCCGCACAGACACCAGCCTCTGAATTGGACTCTGCACCGGAAACTACCATCGATGTTCCGATTTTGATGTATCACGGTTTAAACAGCGGTAAAACCGCCATGGGAGATTACTACATCAGCGCATCTGCCTTGGAAAGTGACCTGAAATACCTGAAAAATAACGGTTACAGCACAATCACCATGAGCGAGCTGATCAATTATGTAAAGGACCAGACCGGCAGTGTAACCCTACCCGAAAAGCCGGTCATTCTCACCTTTGACGACGGATTTCTCAACAATCACACCTACGGCACCGAGCTCCTTAAGAAATATCAGATGAAAGCTGTCATCTCTATCATCGGCAGCGCCACAGAAGAGATGTCGGGCACGCCCTATAAAAACAAAGCTACCTGCGCCGCCTCCTGGGAAGAACTGCAGGAAATGCTGGACTCCGGCGTCTGGGAAGTGCAAAACCACACCTATGATCTCCACGATTTAAACAAGGGACGAAAAGGCGCCAGCCGCAAAGCCGGTGAGTCAGAAGAGGCCTATGAAAAATTCCTGAAAGAGGACTTATCGATGCTGCAGACAGCAATAAAAGAAGAAACCGGTGCCGTGCCAAATACCTTTACCTGGCCATTCGGCGCTTACACCAAGGATTGTCGCGGTCTGCTGAAGACCCTCGGCTTTGAGGCCAGCTTAAGCTGTAACAGCGGCATCAACAAAATACAAAAAGGCGATACAGAAGGGCTGTTTCTGCTGAAGCGGAATATCCGAACCCCTCGTACCAATATCGCAGACTGCTTAAAAGATTAAAAGGGACTGTTTCACCGCCACAGTCCCTTTTGTTCTATCATGCTCACTTTCTTATAATTCCAATTCATACATGGTCATGGCAAGAGCCGCCATACCGGCTGTCTCCGTGCGCAATATGGTCTTTCCAAGGGTCACACAGGCGGCATTCCACGCCTTCATCCGCTCTGCCTCCTTGTCAGAAAAACCTCCCTCCGGTCCGATGACAATGGCGACGGATTTCGGCTTTTCAGAAAGCCCCCGCAGGCAGTCTTTGATCGAGTAATTCTCCTCATTCTCGTAAGGAAACAGCACCAAATCAAACCCAGCAAGCTGCGTGCCCATCTCCTCAAACTTAATCTGCGGGCAAACGGAAGGAATGATACCCCGCCTGCACTGTTTTACTGCCTCATCTGCCACCTTCTGCCAGCGTTCTAACTTCTTTGAAAAGTTTCCTTTTTCTACTACCACTGTCCTGTCCATAAAGACCGGAACCACAGAAGCCACACCCAGCTCTACACATTTTTGAATGATCGTTTCCATCTTGCCCTGCTTTGGCACGCCCTGAAAAAGAGTCACTGAAAGACCCGGTTCTCTGGCGAATTTCTGCTTATCCAAAATGGACAAAAGCACCAAATCTTCATCGATGGATAAAATTTCAGCCCGATATTCCCACTGCGCTGAATCGGAAACGTCCAGCACATCGCCCTCTTTCATGCGCATGACCTTAATCATGTGGCGAATGTCACCCTGATCGGTGATGCGGACCAGGCTCTCTTCTATATTAGCAGCATCTGTAAAAATCTTCATATCCAGCCTCCTAAAATCCCGGAAAGCACGTGGAAATATACCAGCGCAAAGGTAAAGACAATGATAAAAGGAAGGGCCATCAGCTTCTGCATTTTGCCCGGCGCCATGATGACATAAAGGATTACTGCGCACACGATATCAAATGCCAAAGAAATTGAAAATCCTTTATAAATATAATAGGCCTCTGCCGCCAGAAGAGAAATCGGAACTGCCGCGCAGGCGGCGCCCAGCCATTCCTTTGCGCAGGCGTGCCAATCTATAAAGCCCACCAGGGCACCGATTGCCCCGAAGATAAGCCAGTAAATCAGCGTCCGGAAGGATACGCTGCCGCCCATGACAGCAAAATTCGTAAAGTATGCGGTGATTACACCGATAAAATACAGCAGCACATGAGCCGCCGCCCTAAAAGCCTCCGGAGTGTAGACGGCAAGGAGCGCCGAGACGAACACCCAGATGCCGATATTTTTGATGATTGCGCCGGCAACGCCTATGCCCTCAAGGTCACATGCGGCCCACCCCATGAACAGGCCTAAAACCAGCGCAAACAGCATGAATATAATGTCATTTTTTCGTTTTGTATTACCCTTTTTCAAACAGTTTCCTCCCCCGCATGCTATATTCTGCAAACAATACAGCACCAGCCGCCGTCTTCTCTTACCTCTACAATACCAAAGCCCTGGCCGCGCAGATGTTCCACAACCTGTACTTCTTTTTCCACCAGAATACCGGAGGAAATAAAGAGTCCTCCCGGCTGCATATGTTTTGCTGCATCTTCAGACAGCATCATGACAAGATCCGCCATCAGATTTGCCACTACGATGTCAGCCTTATAGTCAATACCCTTGGTTAAATCTCCGTACTGCGCTTCTGCTGTGCCGGAAACACCGTTGAGGGCAATATTTTCGGCAGCAACCTCAACAGCAACAGGATCGATATCCACGCCCAGCACATCACCGGCCCCAAGGAGCGCTGCCGCAATGGAGAGAATACCGCTGCCGCAGCCCACATCCAGTACCTTGTCACCTTCCTTTTGATATTTTTCCAGCATTTTCACGCAGAGAGAAGTCGTCTCATGGGTGCCGGTTCCAAAAGCCATGCCCGGATCGATTTCGATGACTTTTTCATCGGACTGCTTCTCGTAGCTTTCCCAGGTCGGCTTTACTACAATATGCTCAGCGATTTTCGCAGGTTTAAAATACTCCTTCCACTTATCCTTCCACTCAGTGTCGTCTTCTGCCTTACGGGTGATCTTGAGACTCCCGAAATCAGCACACGCACCGAACACGCCTTCTTTCGCCTGGTTTTTCAGTTCCTCCATAGCAGGCACAATCTGATCCGCCAGCGCCCTGTTTTCATCTGTGTCTTCCAGATACACCGTCACTTTAGGGCTGTCCTTCATCTTCTCAAGAATGCTGTCGTCCAGATAATCCCAGTCGTAAGTCTGCTTCTTGTCCATTAAATCTTCAATATCTCTTGGATCTTCCACTACGGTATCCGTAATGCCCAGATTCAAAAGGGCGCTGACTACCGGTTCAATGCCGGCAGCCGAAGTTTCTATATCAATTTCTAAATAATTCATCTTTGCTTCCTCTCCGCTTTTCTGATTCAATCCGTTTTACCTATATCAGTATATCATGACGGTGATTTACGGTCAAACGCTCTCTGAATGAATTTCAAAAGTTTCTTCTGCCGCTTTACAAAGATTTTACATTTCCCCGGTAACAGATTTGATATTGGCCGTCTATAATAAGCTCGAAATCAAAAGTGAAGAAAAAAGAAAAAGGAGAAAAAGAAAATGAAAAAAAGAAAAATACTTGCACTTGCACTCTCAGCAGTCTGCGCTTTGGCAATCTTTACAGGCTGCAGCGATAAAAGCGGAGCTGAAGCACCTGACGACAATGCTGCGGTATCCGGCACTGTTGCCACCGACGGATCCACATCCATGGAAAAAGTAATCGGCTCTTTGAAGGAAACTTTTGAGGCAGAAAATGGAGATATTACAGTTACATACAATCCTACCGGCTCAGGCTCCGGCATTACCGCAGTTTCCGAAGGCCGCTGCGATATCGGTCTTTCCAGCCGTGATCTGAAGGATGAAGAAATAGAAGCCGGTCTGACACAGACCATACTGGCCTATGACGGTATCGCGGTTATCGTAAATCCGGAGAATTCGGTCACCGACCTTTCTCTTGAAGATATCGCAAAAATTTATAAAGGAGAAATCACAAACTGGAAAGAACTCGGCGGCAAGGACGCTGAAATCGTGCTCATCGGACGTGAAGCAGGAAGCGGCACCCGCGATGGTTTTGAATCCATCACAGGTACGGAAGAACTCTGCAAATATCGTCAGGAACTGACTTCCACAGGCGACGTCATTACAACAGTTGCAGGAAACCCCGGCGCCATCGGGTATGCCTCCCTCGCTTCCGTCTCCGATGAAGTAAAAACGCTGACTGTAGGCGGCGTAACCCCAAGTGAAGAAACCATCAAAGACGGCAGCTATGTGGTACAGCGTAATTTTGTACTGGTTACAAAGGCGGACACAGCCCTTTCCCCTGCGGCACAGAAATTCTATGACTACATGATTTCAAAAGCTGCATCTGACGTAATTAGAAGCGCCGGTGCTGTACCAATCCAGTAAATGCCCTGCAAAGCGACAGCTGTAATCAGCCGTCGCTTCCCATATTTAGAAAGGAATTTATCAATGTACCATCAAAAAAGAATGTTTGAAAATGTTGTTCATGGTATCTTTCTGATGCTTGGACTTATTACCGTAGGATTCGTTCTTTTAATTACCGTCTACCTGATTTTTTCAGGCATCCCGGCAGTCCAAAAAATCGGTCTGTTCAATTTTCTTTTCGGAAAAAGCTGGGCTCCTACTGCAGGCAATCCGACCTATGGAATTCTGCCCTTTATCCTGACCAGTGTCTACGGCACTGCAGGCGCGGTCATCATCGGCGTTCCTGTCGGATTCTTCACCGCCGTATATCTTGCAAAGCTCGCGCCGAAAAGAGTCAAGTCTATGGTAGGTGCCGCAGTAAGTCTTCTTGCAGGAATCCCTTCCATCGTCTACGGCCTCGTCGGTATGATTGTACTGGTTCCGGCCATCAGAAACGGCTTTCATCTTCCCGATGGAGCCAGTCTTCTGGCGGCAATTATCGTGCTGGCAGTCATGATTCTCCCTTCTATTATCAAAGTATCCATCACGGCGCTGGAATCTGTTCCAAGGGAGTATGAAGATGCCTCTCTGGCACTGGGCGCAACTCCTGTCGAAACCTACTTCAGAGTTTCCGTTCCTGCTGCAAAGAGCGGTATTTCAGCCGCAGTGGTCCTCGGAATCGGCCGCGCCATCGGAGAAGCAATGGCTGTTATGATGGTATCAGGCAACGCCCCTAACATGCCCGCCCTCTTTGAAAGCGTCCGTTTTCTGACTACAGCTGTAACCAGTGAAATGTCCTATTCCAGCGGACTTCAGAGGCAGGCGCTGTTCTCCATTGCACTGGTTCTGTTCCTTTTTATCATGCTGATCAATGCCGCACTGAATCTGTTTTTAAAGAGAAATAAGGAGGGATAATATGCCGCAGGAAATGTCAACCAGAAGAAGAGGCACAATCTTCGGTCTTAGACTTCTCATGTGGATTTCTACCGGAGCCACAGCCAGCCTGGTAGTGTTTTTAACAGGCTATATTCTCATCAAAGGAATTCCTTTTATTTCCTGGGAATTTCTCACCACATCACCCAGCTATTTGACCGAACGAATCGGCATTTTGCCGGATATTTTAAACACTCTGTATATCATGATTACCACCGTTGTCGTGGTCGTTCCCCTGGGCGCCGGCGCCGCCATTTATCTGACAGAATACGCCAAAAATCAAAGAATTGTGGGAATCATCGAGTACGCCGCTGAAACCCTTTCCGGCATTCCGTCCATCATCTACGGCCTTGTCGGTATGCTGTTTTTCTGTCAGTTTCTGAGCATGAAAACTTCCCTTCTCGCCGGTGCACTCACCCTGGTAATCATGAATCTACCAACCATCATGAGAACGACGCAGGAAAGTCTTAAGGCAGTACCTGCTCTCTATCGAGAAGGAGCATTTGGTCTGGGCGCCGGAAAATGGCGCGTAATCAGAACCGTAGTCCTGCCATGCTGTATCGACGGCATCATTACAGGCTGCATTCTTACCATCGGCAGAATCGTAAGCGAATCAGCCGCTCTGCTCTTTACCGCCGGATTTGCGCACGTACTGGCAGGTCCTGTCAGCGGCCTTTTAAACAGCGGCTGCACGCTGACCGTCGCGCTGTACGTTTATGCGAAAGAGCAGGGAGAATTTGAGGCAGCCTTTGCTATCGCCGCAATCTTAATGCTGATGACCCTTTTCATCAATTTTGCAGCGACACTGGTAAGCCGTTATTTCAAGAAAAGGAGGAGTCTATGAATCCTATCATGACAGTCAAAGACCTGTGTTTATGGTACGGGAAATCACAGGCATTAAAAAATATCAATATGATAATTCCCGAAAAGAGCATCACCGCGCTGATCGGTCCATCGGGCTGTGGAAAATCCACATTTTTGAAAACACTCAACCGAATGAACGATTTAGTTCCTGATGTAAAAATTACCGGAGAAATTCTATATGATCAGCAAAACATCTATGATCCTTCCGTCGATGTCAGCGCCCTTCGCAAAAACATCGGCATGGTATTTCAGAAACCAAATCCCTTTCCAATGAGCATCTACGACAATATCGCCTACGGCCCGCGTACCCACGGAATTCGAAGCAAGATAAATCTGGACGATATCGTAGAGCGTTCTCTTCGGGACGCCGCCATTTGGGACGAGGTAAAGGATCGGCTGAAGAAAAACGCCCTGGGCCTTTCCGGCGGCCAGCAGCAGCGGCTCTGCATCGCAAGAGCCCTGGCAGTGGAGCCCCATATTCTTTTGATGGATGAGCCCACCTCGGCGCTGGACCCGATTTCAACTTCTCATATTGAAGAGCTTGTCATGGGTCTGAAAGAAAAATATACCATTATTATCGTGACACACAACATGCAGCAGGCAGTTCGCATCTCCGATCGTACGGCATTCTTCCTGCTGGGAGATTTAATTGAGTTTTCGGAAACAGAAAAGATGTTTTCAAATCCTGATGACAAACGCACAGAAGATTATATTACAGGGAGGTTTGGTTAAATGCGTTCAAAATTCAACGAGGAGCTCGCGCTCCTGCACAAAGCCCTCATCAACATGGGTTCCCTTTGTGAAATGTCCATTGAAATGGCTGTAAAAGCTCTGATCAGCGGAGACTCTGCCGCGGCGAAGCAGTCCCTTCCCCTTTTAGATGAAATCAACGAAAAAGAAAGAGAAATCGAGTCAATGTGTATGAAGCTGCTCCTTCGCCAGCAGCCGGTAGCCACAGATCTAAGGACGATTTCCTCCGCTTTAAAAATGGTCACCGATCTGCAGAGAATCGGCGATAATTCCGGAGATATCGCAGAAATCGTTACCATGTGCAACCTTTCCGCTGCCGATGATACAAAGCTGATTCAGGACATGGCAAAAGCAACGATTAAAATGGTCACAGACAGTATCGATGCCTTTGTTAAGGAAGACACTGTCCTTGCAAAATCCGTCATCGAATATGACGACGTAGTCGATGGTTTTTTCAACGAAATTAAGACCACACTGATTCAGCAGTTCGGAAATCCTCATGGAAACGGCGAAAAAGTTCTCGATCTTTTGATGATCGCCAAATACCTCGAGCGTATGGCAGACCACGCTGTTGAAATCGCAAAATGGGTTATTTTCTCCATTACCGGAGAAAAGGCTGTTTCTCCCGTCTCACCAATCGTTTCGCTGAAGTAGGCGATGTTTATAAGACGAAAAAAGACGAAAGTCTGCGCTGCAGATGTTCCGTCTTTTTTCTGTTATGACATTATGCTGAAAAAACTGTGTGTTTCTCTATTTTTTAATTCCTGCGATCCTTTTCGCCAGTTCTTTCTTTCCTTCAATATTTCCCTGTCTTCCAATCATAATTCTCTGCGCCTGCGGCGAACCCGCGCCGTGCAGAGATTCTGTTCTGTAGCCCACTGCCGCAGAACCCAGGCAGATATTTTCAAGGAAACGAAGCACTCTCATTCTATCCTCTGTAGAAACGTCTTCTCTGCCCGCAAAATACTTGTTGCAGATTTCGCCGATGGTCTCACCGTTTCTGCCCGCTACCGTATCAGAATTAAAATCTTTTTCTGAAGGCATTGTAACCATCAGGCCTCCCGCAATGTCCTCCGCCAGTCTGACGATTTCATAAGGATATCTGGTAATATTCTGCTTGCAGACATTGGCCAGAAGCAGGTCAATCTGGTAATTTCCCGCCTTAGTCGGACAGCCTTCGCAGGAGCAGGCAATGCCGCAGGAATACAGGGTTTCATTTAAGTGAGTCATTTCAATCAGCTTATCCTTTACGTGAGAAGCTTTTTCCGCGCCGTTGTATTCTGCCGCCAGCGCCGCCGCGCCAATTACCACATCGCCTACGCCGACTTTGCAGCCGCCGTAGCTCTGTCTGTGATAGCCCGCAAAGCGTTCTACCATTATGCCGGTAAAGTCGTATTCTCCTGCCATGAACACATATTCATTAGGAATAAAGACATCATCAAAGACAACCAGTGCTTCCTGACCGCCGAATTTCCGATTTCCCAAATCCATATCGGCATTCTCTTCCAGCTTTCTGGTATCGCAGGACTGTCTGCCGTAAATCATATACAGACCCTCAGCGTCGCTTGGACAAGCAAATGAAACGGCATAATCCGCATCGGCTTCTTTCATGGCCTGGGTCGGCATGATGATGTGCCAATGGGAATTGATAGAACCTGTCTGGTGCGCCTTTGCGCCTCTGACTACAATACCGTCTTCTCTTCGCTCTGCGATATGCAGGAAAAGATCCGGATCCTCCTGCTGGTGCGGCGCTTTTCCACGATCACCCTTCGGATCGGTCATTGCACCGTCTACCGTTAAATCTTCCTCCTGTACCATTTCCAGGAATCTCAGAAAACGTTTATTATATTCTGTTCCATACTTTTCATCAATTTCAAAAGTCGTCGAAAATACTGCGTTGAAAGCATCCATCCCTACACAGCGCTGAAAACAGGAAGCCGTTTTCTGTCCCAGAAGCCTCTGCATCTTTACTTTCTTCACCAAATCATCGGCAGACTGGTGCAGATGGGTAAAACGATTAATGGTCTTTCCCGTAATACTCGATTTCGCTGTCATCAAATCCGCATATTCCGGCTGTTGTGCCAGGGCGTAGGTCATCGCCACGCAGTTGATAGACGGACGAATAATCGGGTGATCTACCCAGTTGTCAATTTTTTCTCCAAACATATATACTCTCGTATTTAATTTACGCAGGCTTTCGATATACTCAGCCGCGGTCATCAATGCCATACCTTTTCCTCCTTTGTTGTCACAAGTGCCCTGCTCTGGCTTTTACAGGCTCTGACTTTTTACAGCCTATCCAGCGCTCTTGCAACCTTAATCAGGCCTTCAATCAAATCCTTCTGGGATTTTTCAATCTCCTCTTTGCTCCACTTCATAAATCCTTCTCCGCTCTTGAAGCCCAGCTTGCCTTCAGCAAGCTTTTCTTTCAGCAGCTTTGAAGGCTCTGTGCTGTTTTCAATATGCGGAAACAAATACTCGTGAATGTTGTAGGTTAAATCTGTGCCGCCTGCGTCGATGACTTCCATCGGTGCGCGCACGCCAAGACGCATACCAAAGCCGTATTTAATCGCTTTGTCCACATCTTCCGCCGTCGCTATGCCTCTTTCCACGATAGAAATCGCTTCGCGGAAGAGTGCGTGCTGCATGCGGTTGGCGAGAAATCCCGGCACATCCTTCTGTACGATTACCGGACACTTTTTCGCCTTTTCGAGAAGTTCATAGGTTTCTTCCACCACAGCATCGGACACATATTTTGTCTTAATCACTTCGACAAGGGGCACCAGGTATGCGGGATTCCAGAAATGTGTGCCGATGATTCTCTCTTTATGCACAGATTTTTCTGCAATCTCTGTCACACTGATGACCGATGTATTGGTCGCCAGTATAGTTTCCGGCGGACAAAGGGCGTCCAGCTTCGCAAAATAGTCCTGTTTAACAGCCAGATCCTCCACCACGCACTCAAAGATGATGTCTGCATCACGGGCGCCCTCTTCCATGCTCTCGGTCAGACTGACCCGTGCCAGAATTTCCGGAATACGCGCCAGATCCAGCGCCTCGTTCTCTGCCAATACTTTCAGATTGGATTCCATGGTTTCCATAGGCTTTGACCGGGTCATGTCGTCATACATGCAGATTAAGGTCACGTCACAGCCAGCCATGGCGAAGGTCTGTCCGATACCGGTTCCCATCGTACCGGCGCCCAAAACGGCTACCTTTTTCTTATCTTTCATAATTGGTCTCCTTTTTAGAAAGATAGGAAACTCTGCACTGCAGAATTTCCCATCCCTTTGTTTTTTAATATACGCCGTACGGATACTCTTTGTCCGGAACGCTTCTGTCAATTCTGTCAGACGGAACAAACGCAACAGCGCGAACGATGGTGCCGTCACCCATGTACCAGCGAAGTGGGAATGCACAGAACAGGAATCTCTGATTCGTTACTTTATCCAAATCTCCGCCTAAATTTTCAATACCCATTACGTTGTTGGCCATTAAAATATCATGACACGGCTCCCATTCCGGGAAATCTTCCAGTGCAGGATGTCCGAACTGTTCCTCATATTCTTCTACGATACGAGGTACATAAGGTCCCGGACCATGGTCTGCAGCATAAGTATACAGAATATGGTCGATTGCCTGCATATCAAAGCCGACACCTCTTACATGATGTTCAACAAACCATTTTGCACCGCCGATGGAAAGTCCCGGGCTGTACGCAAAATAATCATCATTTTCACCCCAGCGTCTGTGTGTACCAGTATTGAGAAGAACCCAGTCGCCCTCTTTGATTCCGCCCGGAACCTTTTTTGCAGCCTCTTCAATATCTTCGACTGTAATCAGTTCCCATTTTCCCTTTGGAATGTCCAGACAAACTGCTTCACCAAAGTAATTCTGAATCGGAAGCTCATGAGTAAACGGACTTTCCGGAATAACATGAGACGGAGAATCCGCATGGGTGGAGTTGTGCATATGGAAATCATTAAAGGTCTGCAGAAGACGGTAATGCATCGGCATATGCTGCACTCTGTCAATATGAAAATCTCCATTGGACGGCCAGAGCGGATTGCCTCTTCCAAATGGATTTGAAAGATCAATCAGTTCAAAGGATCCGTCTTTAAACATATCAAAGATACTTCCATCATAAGGTTTTTTCCAATCATTTGTATGCGCGAAGCACTCTTCGCGGGTGTGTCTTACAGCGATTTCTGACATGATAAGTTCTCCTTTTCATCTTATATTTCCGGCGCGGCGATTATCCCGCTGCGGCCAGAAGGGAATTTTTTATTCTCGATGCTATATTACATAGCAAAGGCTGTGCCAAAGTTTTAACAGCTCTCCAAAAACTCTCATATCCATTGGATTTACTCTATTTTCGTCAAGGGAAGCCCTCCCGGTGTTCTTTCTTCGTCAGACGGTTTCTGTTGCAGCGCGGCACGGGGCGTTGCAGAGGAACAACAACGCAATTGCAAAATTTAAACAAAAGAAAGCCCTGAGCCTAATTGCTCAGGGCATGTAATTTTTGCGGCTATCCAAAAAATTTGAAGGGATGATACTTTGAAGGACAACTTTTTGGGGGGATGCATAGAAACTGCTCTATTGACGCTCTTTTAATTCACAGTACCGGTTTCATCGCCAAGGTAGGTAATCACGTTATCCTCTGTCAAGAGCAGATAGTGTGATTCCCTGCGTCCCAAGAATATTCCAGGGCAATTCTACCGCGCGCCAGATACTGCCGCGTTCAAAGAAAACGGCATCGCCATACTTTAATTCAATTTCCTGAAAAGGCTCTAACGTTGCAAAAGCCTCAGAAGGACTGCGGCCATTGTTTCTATCATTACCGTTATTAGAAACATAATAAGCAGTACCGCAGTAGCTTTCCCCCATTACGTATTTGTCTGCTTTTACAATTGCAGTAGGGCTGTTCAGAATTGTCTGTTTTCGTTCATCCGCTGTATTACCAATCGTTTCCATTTTTTCATCTGAAACGCTGTCAGAGACTTTCGCGCAGCCTGATAATAAGCACAACATCATAACAGAACACAGGAAAACACTAATCAATCGTTTCAAATTCATTCGATTCCCTTCTTTCTCTATATCATGTCAATGAAATATCGATTTTTTTTATTTTATCACGATTGATTGTCAAAAGCCATGTATACATAAAGAGCAGGGCATAAAAAAACAGCTCTGACCGAACTGTTTTTTCGAAATATATTTGAGAGCAACTATGTGAAAGCTTCTCCGTTATTTTCCAAGGCCCAGAATCTCTCTGGCTTCATCAGGTGTCGCAGCGGATTTGCCCATTTCCTCTGCAATCCGCTTTACACGAGCAACAAACTGTTCATTGGATTCCGCCAGCTGTCCCGCATTGTAGTAAACATTGTCCTCAAGACCCACGCGAATATTTCCACCCATAGCAAGGGCTGACAGTAAAATTTCATTAGCTCCTTTACCGATGCCAAAAGCGCTCCAGGTGCAGTTCTCCGGCAGATGATTCACAAGATATACCAGATTTTCCGTAGTCGCCTCCATGCCGCCCGGCGCACCCAGACACAGCTGGAAATGAGCCGGCTCTTTGAGAATACCTTTTTTGATATAATATTTTGCCGTATTGAGCATGCCCATGTCGAACACCTCTATTTCCGGCTTTACACCCGCGGCAATCATTTCCCTGCCGCACAGTTCCAGAAAACCCGGTTCGTTCATGAACACCACGCTGTTGAGCCAGTTCATAGTTCCCGCGTCAAAGGACGCCATGTCAGGCTTTAATTCCTTGAATGGACGGATTCTCTCTTCCCAGGAAAATCCCTGGCCGCCGGAAGAAGTCAGATTCAGAATCACCGGACATCCCGATGCCCGCAGCAATCTGACAGTCTCCTCAAATTTGTCAAAGCGCATGCTTGCCTTGTCCTCATCGTCACGGACGTGGATGTGCGCCACGGCAGCTCCCGCCTCATAGCAGGCAATGGCGGATTTTACAATTTCCTCAGGCTGCGTCGGCAGATTAGGGTTGTTGTCCTTTGTAGTTACCGCGCCGGTCAGGGCCGCAGATATAATTACTTTCTTTTTGTCATTTAATCTTCTTGTTTCAAGCATCGTTTAATTCTCCTTTGTTTCTGCTAATATCAATTCCAAAGGTCCAAGACCGGTATCTCGCTTTCCGGTTCCAAAGCCCCTTGAAACAATTTTCTCTTCTATATCTTTCCAGCCAAAGGTATCAGCCACCCCCGCCAGAATAGACGCGCCGGTAGGTGTCAGTACTTCCTGACAAATATCGGAACGATAATGAGGGATTTTTTCATCGCTCAAAATCTGTCTGACCGCCGGTGCAGGCACAGGCAGCTGGCCGCAGGCGCATTGAACCGTTCCGAATCCGGTCGGTACTTCTCTTGCAATGACTTCATCCATATTCAGGTAATCGCAGCAAATCGCGGTACCGACAATATCGACGATGGAGTCCACCGCGCCCGCCTCATGAAACTGCACTTCCTCTTCAGAAACCTGATGGACTTTTGCCTCCGCTTTTGCTTTAATGTCAAAGATCTTTCTGCTGAGTGCCTTGACACGATCGCTGAGATCGCTGTGACTGATGATATCCTTAATCTGTCCGTAATTCCGATAAGAACCGCTGTACGGTGCTTTCCATAAATCTTCTTCGCGGCGCAGCACAACGTCCACATCAGTTGCCACTACTCCGCTGATTTCCTTCTTTCTGACAGAAAGCTCAAACTCATCGAGTCTCAGCGCGGAAAGACTTTTCTTCAGATATTCTTCCGGCACACCCAGATTCAGCATTGCGCCAAGCATCATATCGCCGCTGACTCCCGACTGACAGTTAATATACAGCTTTTTCACAGAAATCCTTCTCCTTTTCTTTCATTTGTCTATATACATAGCAAATTCTGTGCCAATGAAAAATCCTGTAATTTCAACAGAAATCCTGCATGCTATGTTGCATCCGGCAAATCGGCGTTGCACTATGGCAACAACTTTGTTATACTGATAGTAATTTCATTACTGTTCATACATCTGGGACACAGCAGCACAAGGAGGAACATATGGATCAGGTATTAGCAATTCAGAAGGTACAGGAAAAAATCAAAGATGCACTTGCGGCGGAAGCATATAAGAATCCCGAGAAAAGCGCACAGCTTTTACAGGAAATCTATCAGGATTTATCCGTCTTTCTTGCACAGGGTGTCGATTTTAAAATCGTAGTCGACTCCCTTGACGACAGCATTTTTATCACAGACAAGGACGGGGTCTGTCTGTATGTCAATCCCGCCCACCAGCGCAACACCACCATCCTGCCCGAAGAAGTCATCGGCCGCAAAGTGTCCGACATCGTCGAAGACGGTACACTGTTTACCGGCGGCGCTACGCTGGATGTACTGAAAACGCAGAAAAAAGTGTTTCGTCTTTCTACCGTGCAGAAGACCAATCCGCCCAGCGTCGGCTACGCAGTCGGCGTGCCGATTTTTGACCAGAACGGAAGTCTCCATCAGGTCGTTGTCAGCAGCCGGCCGATTCTGACACTCCAATCTCTGCAGGAAGACTTCGGCAAGTTTCTCGCGGAGGCAAACGCGCTGGACAAAAGCCGGGAAAATGTCCGCATTCTGGAAAACACAGAAAGTTCCAAAAGGCTGGTAGGTTCTTCCTACACGCTGCAGAAAGTCTGGAATACGATTCAAATGGCAGCGCCTACTGACGCAACCGTTCTGATTACCGGTGAATCCGGCGTCGGAAAAGAAGTCGTTGCCGATGAAATCCACCGTCTCAGCAAATTGGCGGACAAAACCTTTGTCAAAGTCAACTGCGCTTCCATCCCCGCAAACCTTCTGGAAAGCGAACTGTTCGGCTACGAAAAGGGCGCGTTTTCCGGCGCCAATGCCAGCGGAAAACAGGGTCTCTTTGAGATGGCAAACGGCGGAACGCTGCTTCTTGACGAAATCGGGGATATGTCCATGGATCTGCAGGTCAAGCTGCTTCGTGCCATTCAAAATAAGGAAATTACCCGTGTTGGCGGCACCAAACCGATTAAGCTGGATATCCGGTTTATTGCGGCTACCAACAGCGACCTGAAGCGCAAAATCGCAGAAGGCACCTTCCGGCAGGATCTCTATTACAGGCTCAATGTCATCCCTATCTATATCCCGCCTCTCAGAGAGCGGCTCAATGATTTGGACGACTTATGCCGCCACTTTGTGGAATATTTTACAGAAAAACACGGGCGGCCGTTTACTTTGACCGATGATCAGCTTGAGATTATGAAGCAGTACACCTGGCCGGGCAACATCCGTGAACTGGAAAACGTCATCGAATACCTGACCATCTGCGCTTCCGGCACAAAGGAAGTCGCTGACGAAATGCTGCGGGGGCTTCTGGATATCTCTCAGGGAGACGAAATCATTACCAGCACGGGAACGCTGTCTCAATCTCTGGAAAACTACGAAAAAAGCCTGATTGAATCCGTGCTGAGAGATTCAAACAGTCTCAGAGACGCAGGAGCGAAACTGGGCGTCAACGCTTCTACCATATCCCGAAAAATCAAGCAGTATGGCATTGATTATCCGGGAGCAAAATAATTGATGAGTCCCCCTCTAATTTTAAGATTTCTAAGGACACAATCAATGATACTCCGTCGGCTCATCCTGTGATTTTAATATTGAAAATAAAATTAGCCGAGAGGCTTTCAGTAGATTAAAAGTCTCTCGGCTATGTAATTTTCTCAGTAAATTTTTTTCTATATTTTACTTTATGCATCTCCTTTCAACTCAGTATGCTTCCAGATGTCTTCCTTATGATTGCAAATCAATACCTGACAGGTATCTTTGAGTAATCTACAATAGCAGAGTACCCATGCACCTTTAAAAATTCTTCTATCACTTTCACTTGCTGACTTTTTTGTTCTTCAGGACAGTTCAACGGTCCAACATTCACATAAGAAACCATACTTTTATCCAGTTTCAGCTCAATGTAAGGTATCAGATATCCCGCATTATTACGAAATTTTAAAGGTATTCCGCTTCCTTTCTTTGATACTTTTACGACAATACGAACTTCTTCTTCATGTTTAAAATAATCACTTTTGAATACTAATCTCCATTCTGTTAATTTGTTAGAAATCACATATCGTATTGAAGTCTCCTGCTCCTGTGAATAAAGTTCCTTCATTTTCAACAACAATGCTCTGATTAACTCTTTTTGCGCAGTATTTTCATAAATAACAGGATAAATATCAGCCACTGCTTCTTTAGATTCAAAAAAACTTTCGATATTCTCTTTTATCATTGCATAAAAACCAATATTATAGCCTTCATATTTGCTAGACTTTGAATAATAGTTCCACATTGCCAGAGAATCGCTGTTCTTTGAAAATGAACAAACATAGTAATCATATTCCACCCGCTTAACCCGAATCGTATGGTTGCCATTAATAGGTATAAGGATAGTTCGTGCAGGCTGAATCTCAGAGAATAGTTCATAGAGATAATTCGATATTTGGCCATTCTCCAATAATTCTTCGCATACTTGCCTATATCTATCCTGTACTAGTTCTCCTTCAGAAATATCATTAAGACAGTCGTAGCGGCTTGCCCAAAGAGTCAATGCAGAAGAATCCTCTGTAAGGATTGAAGTACATCCTACCGGTGATGTATAATGAAAAATATCCCTATAATATTCCTTTGGCATATATGTATCTGAACCCATCATTTGCAAAAACTCGTCTAACTTGCTTATTGGCATGATTCCTCCTCTTCACTATTTTCTATTTACTCTCAGACACTTTCTTTTTCGCTGCTTTTTCGGTATCTTTGATGGTCTGCAAATACGCTTCTTCCACCGGTGACAGGCTTTGTACCTGATACTTCTGATATTCCCGCTTTGCTTTTTCCATGGCTTGTGTATGACTCACCGTTCCCGGACCTTCTAAAAGCTTCTCCCCTGTCGACTTGAGCAGATTATCCAAATGTTCTGCGTAATCACTCATGTACATAGGATTGCGGCGCACGGCCTGTACCTCCGCAAAGTCAAAATATCCTGAAACAATACCATTGAGTATTTTTAATTCTTTTTCATCCAGGTAATTCTTTGCAACACCGATATCCCTGGCAGTAGGAAAATCTCCAAAAAACGAAGTAAGTCCCATAAATGGCTTATCTGCGTCTGCTCTTTCGTAAATCAATTCTGCAGCTGTATGTCCATGTGCAGCATAGTGCAGCTTGTTCTGCACCATCTTAAAAAAGGCGATTGACTCAGTACTTTTAGGATCATAATCCACACTGGTTGCATAAAGGTCAAGCACTTGACGATACATCACCTTTTCTGAAGAACGAATATCTCTAATACGATCCAGAAGTTCTCTCCAGTAGTTTCCCCCACCAAGATTTTTCAAGCGCTCATCGTCCATTGTAAAGCCTTTAATCATATATTCTTTGAGTCGCTCTGTCGCCCAGCGGCGAAACTGCGTAGCAATTCGCGATTTTATACGATAGCCCAACGAAATAATCATGTCGAGGTTATAATACGGCAAGTCTCTCGTAACCGTTCTGTTTCCTTCTGTTCGAACCTGTCGGAAATTCCGACAGGTTGATGCTGCATCCAATTCTCCTTCTTCATAAATGTGTTGTATATGTTCTACGACATTGCTTCTTGATGACTGAAATAATTCTGCCATTTGCTGCTGCGTCAGCCAAACCGTTTCATCAACGAATCTTACGTCGATTTTTGTATTTCCCTCTTCCGTCTGATAAATAACAATCTCGCCCTGTTGGATATCTGCTGATGAATCTCTTGTATCTTTCACTTCCATCTCTCCTTTGATTTCCGCAAACCTTTGTTCTCTTTACTACCAGTATATGCGAATTTTCTTTAAAACACAAGAAGAATCGAGTAGGAGGTAGGCGATTATTTCGCCTACCGACCTCTCACACCACCGTGCGTACCGTCCGGTACACGGCGGTTCAATCAACTTAACATGTCACACACCTTGCGGTGTAGTAGTCTAACATTGATATTAATCCAAAC
>JALEOD010000068.1 GCA_022767345.1 Emergencia sp. | reverse complement strand
TGAGATAGGGGACATTTCCCCAAAGCTGCAGTCAAGACTGCTCAGAACCATCCAGGAAAGACAGGTTATGCGAGTTGGCAGCGACAGACTCATCGACATCGATATCCGCCTGATTACAGCAACCAACCGGGATCTGGAAGCCGCTGTCAGAGAGGGCAGTTTCCGAAGCGATTTGTTTTACAGACTCAACGTGCTGCCCATCACCATACCACCCCTGCGAAAGAGAAAGGAAGATATTCTGCCCCTGCTGCAGCATTTTCTCGGCACCACTTTCAAGAGCATTCCCCCTGCACAGCTGCGCCAGCTGACCGATTACAACTGGCCCGGCAATATCAGGGAGCTGGAGAATATCGCAACTTATTACCAAACCCTTTCTGCTTTACCTGACCAGATTAAAGACCAGAGCAGCGATGGAATCTCAACCAGACTATCCGGCACCAGCATCGATCTCGCCATTCTGAAAGAAATCAGCGACCATACACAGCTGTCTCACGGCATTGGCAGAGGCACACTGATTCAAAGTCTGAGCCGACGCAGCATCAAAATCAGTGATTTCAAATTGCGCAGCGAATTATCTGCACTGCAGGAAAAAGGTTACATCGAAATCGGCAAAGGCCGTTTCGGCACAAAAATCACCGAAACCGGTCTTGCTTTCCTCGCCCAGTCCAACGACGCTATGTAACTTTTCCCCGTAGAATGTTATAGATATAAACGATTAAATTTACGAAAGGAACCACGACCATGATCAATGTAAGAAAGAAATTTTCCGCAGTCCTTGTGATTGCAGCCTTTACTATCCTCACCCTTCTCTCAGGCAGTCAGCAAAGCTTTGCTGCCGAACTTTCCGGCGAGGACATCATCAAAAACTCCAAAGCAGGCATTCTTTACGAAGCGACAACAGGAACCGTGGTCTGCGAGAAAAATGCAGATATGCAGCTTCCTCCTGCCAGCATGACAAAAGTGATGACTGCCATTCTGGTTCTGGAGAAAAATCCTACCCTTGAGGGCGAGCTTACAGTAAACAAAAACGCGGTCAGACACTATTACTGCAGTTACATGGAACCGCAGAGACATCTCCTCGCCGGCGAAGTCATATCCTACGAAGAGTGTATGAAGTACCTTCTGATTCCATCGGGAAACGAAGCCGCTACCGCTTTCGCCTTTGAGCTGTGCGATACTTTTTCTGAATTCATCGATATGATGAACGCAAAAGCAAAGGAACTCGGCTGCGAAAATACCAATTTCAAAGATCCCGTCGGACTATCTTCCAGCGACCATTACACCACACCTCGCGATATGGTGAAAATCTGCGAATATGCAATGCAGTTTGATAAGTTCCGCGAAATTGTCGCTATGGAAGACGGTGCAGTCCCTGCTTCAAACGTGAGAGAAAAAGGCTTTGACTATTACACCACCAACTATGTCAAGTACCCCGATGATCGCTACGAAAGCCCTTACTCCCAGTATGTAACAGGTATCAAAACCGGCTATACCCCTGCCGCCGGATGGTGTCTTTCCAGCTGCATGGAAAAAGACGGCCTGGTGTGGTACACCGTTGTCATGGGCGGAGACGAACTGGATAACGGCGACGGTCGAATCCTGCAGGGCGACTTCATCGATACCATTGCCCTTTATGAACAGACCGAGGGATTAACAGCTGATGATTTAAAAAAGCCAGTTAGTCCGCTTCTCATCGGAGGCATTGCCGTCGCAGCAATCGCTGTCATCGTTTTAGTATTTTTCGCTATGAAAAAGAAAAAGACCAGCTAAATAAAGCTAGTCCTTAAAATTTCCTTCGACCAAATCTTTTAAAGTAATATGAAAGAAAAAATCATATACCATATCATCAAAACGCTGCCACATCGGCAGCGTTTTGCATTTGCTCTTCTGCGGGCAGTTTTCCGCGCCCTTCTGCAAACACGCTACAATCGCCAGTGTGCCTTCCGCCAGTTCTAAAATCTCTCCCACGGTATTATCCACCGGCACTGCCGGCTCTCACAAAATCCAGGGAATCGGTGCAGGCTTTGTTCCGCAGGTACTGAATACCGAAATTTATGAAGAAATCATCACCGTATCGGACGAGGATGCTTTTGCGGCAGGCAGACTCATCGCAGCCAAGGAAGGTGTGCTTGTCGGCATTTCCTCCGGCGCAGCCCTGCACGCTGCTGTAACCCTTGCAAAGAGTCCCGAAAATGAAGGCAAAACCATCGCAGTACTGCTTCCCGATATCGGTGAAAGATACCTGTCCACGCCGCTCTTTGCAAAATAATATCATTCAAAAAATCCAAATGCACCATCGGCTTTATTTTCGCCTGAAATGGTGCATTTCCCCTTATTCTTCGCACCGGGTTTCTTCGACAGGAAAACTCAAAGTCGCCTTAAACTGGTCGCAGTCAATATTGATGTCAAAAGCGCCGCCAAGGGCTCCGGCATAGGTGCTGACGATAGCAAGTCCCAGCCCGTTTCCTTCGCTGGAACGGGCTTTATCGCCGCGGGCAAACCGCTCCACAATATCTTCCGCATTAAAGTCCATAAAATACCCTGCTGTATTGGTAATCTCCAGATAAAGTCTCTTTTCCGTAGCTCTTTCCGCAAAATAGGTTCGTACAAAAACTCTCGTTCCCTTCGCGGAGTATTTCAGTGCGTTTTCAATGAGATTCTGACAAATCCGGTACAGATGCAGATTGTCTGTCATCAAATGGGTATCTTCTTCCGTCATGGAAGTAACAAAATACAGCCCGCTGTCCTGAATCTGGTTATCCATGTCAGCGAAAATCTGCTCGATGAGCATATTCAGTTCCACCGGTTCCGGATGAATCTGAATATTACCGCTGCTGGCCTTTGCAAGAGAAAACAGACTTTCTATCATTTCTTTCAGCTTCTGCGCCTTATCAGAAATGACGTCCACATAATCCCTTGCCACATCGTCCAGTTCCTCTTTTTTCAAAAGTTCCAGATAGCCGACCATAGAGGTCAGCGGCGTTTTTAAATCGTGGGATACGTTGGAAATCAGATCCACCTTCAGCTGCTCGCTCTTGGCTTCCTTCTCAAGACTCTTCCGCTCCAGTTCGATGGCCTCTAATAGCCTTGCTTTGTTGATATCAGTCACCTTTTCCATCATCATGTCCAGACGCTGCCGCATAAACCTGCTGACACACGCCTGACACACCATATAGATAACCACCACCGTGGCAATCATATAATAACTGGTCGCCAGATTCATGTAATAGTAATAATAGGCCGTGACTCTCTGAAAACGGTAAAACAGCAGCGCAACAATCATCAGTACTACAAACAAAATTCCCAGCGTTTTCTGCTGCCTGTTCCGCTTCTGATTCCATTCTTCATAAAAATCCCCGTTTTCGGGAATCCAGTTCCGATAAAGCTGGTTCAGTACCTCCGGCACCAGCAGCCTCCCGGCGCCAACCATAGGCACATAGCCAATGAGCCCCACCGTCCAGACCTGACTGGTGCTGAGCGCCCCCATATTGTGCAGTATAATCCACATTGAAAATACGCCCAGTGCGGCCAGAAAAACTCCAAAAATCAACTTACGCTTCTCTTTCAGTGTCTTTTTTATTTTACTGGTTGAACTTTTCCATTTTGTATCCAATTCCCCACACCACCTTTATATACCTTGGATTCTTGGTATCAATTTCAATTTTCTCACGGATATGGCGGATATGTACCATGACTGTATTTTCCACAGCGAAAGTCGCCTCTTCACCCCAGACATTTTCGTAAATCTGCTCCGCAGGAAAGACCCGCCCCGCGTTCTCCATCAGCAGCTTCAAAATCTTATACTCTGTAGCGGTCAGTTTGACTTCCTCTCCTTCTACGATGACGTTCTTTTGATTTCTGTCCAGAACCAGCCCGCCGTTTACCACTCTGTCCTCGTCGGATTTAGGCGCGCTGTCGCCCCACATGTGATACCTGCGCAGCTGGGCTTTCACGCGGGCAATCAGCTCCGCCGCGTTGTAAGGCTTGCTGATGTAATCATCAGCGCCCAGCACCAGGCCTGACACTTTGTCACTTTCCTCCGTCTTCGCAGATAAGATAATGCAGGGAATCTTGTGATGTTCCCGAATTTTCATCAGTGCGGAAAGACCGTTGAGCCGCGGCATCATCACATCCAGCAGAATCAAATCCACAGGATTTTTTTCCAGTACAGCAAGGGCCTCCATGCCGTCATAGGCAGTCAGGATAAAATATCCCTCCAGCTTCAGGAGTTTGCCTAAAGAATCTACAATTTCCCGGTTGTCGTCTACAATCAAAATTGTCTCTGCTTCCATATCAGTTTAACCTCCTCCATATCCTGTCATTACTTTACACAATTCCCTTTAGAAAAACCTTGATGAAATTCTTAAAAAAAACTTAATTCTCCCCATGCTTCCGCAGCAATCGTTTCATCTCCCGCGTAAACAGTGCCACGGTTGTCGCTACTGCAATGGCATCCGCCACCGGTTCTGCCAGAAACACCGCAAAGACTTTGTCCTCAAAAAACAGCGGCAGGATATAAATCAACGGAATTAAAACTAAAATCTTCCTGAAAATGGCAAGAAAAGCGCTGGTTTTTGCATTTCCAAGGGCGATAAACGCCTGCTGGCATCCCGCCTGCAATCCCATCAGGACAGACGTCGCCATATAGATACGCAGCCCCCATGCCGTAAATTCCGCAAGCTCCGGATCGCTGGTAAAAATCCCCGCGAACATCTGCGGCGCCAGCTCTGACAGCGCCCATACTGCTGCCGCATAAATAAAGCAGCAGAGCACCTGCAGCCTGACCGCCTGTTTCAGCCTGTCCATATTTCCTGCGCCGAAACTGTAGCTGATAATCGGCTGTCCGCCCTGGGTCAGTCCCTGCATCGGCATCATAGCAAACTGCATGACGCTGGCCAGAATTGTCATGGCGCCAACTGCCAGATCTCCGCCGTACTTCAGCAGCGAGGTATTGAAACACAACGTTAAAAGGCTTTCCGTTGACATCATCACAAAAGGCGCAACACCCAGTCCGATACAAGGCAGCAGTATCTGCCTCTGTAAACGAAGGTGTTCTTTTTTCAGCCTGAGCATGGTTTTCTTTCCCCGCAAAAATTGGAACGCCCAGAGCGCGCTGATTGCCTGAGATATGACCGTTGCCACTGCCGCGCCCCGCACTCCCATGTGACAGATAAAGATAAGAATCGGATCCAGCACGATGTTGGTTACCGCGCCGATTACAACAGTCATCATGCTGACCTTGGCAAAACCCTGGGCCGATATAAACGCGTTGAGTCCCAAAGTTGCCTGTACGAATACAGTTCCCAGCGCATAAATCGTAAGGTATGCGCCGGCGTAACCAATAGTATTTTCGCTGGCGCCAAACAGATACAGCAGCGGTTCATTGAACAGCAGCAGCAGTATCGTCAGTATCGCCGCCGTTATCACCAGTGCGCCAAAGCAGTTGCCCAATATTTTCTCTGCCGTCTCTTTATCCTGTTTTCCCATAAAAATACTGGCTCTGGGCGCACCGCCCATGCCCATCAGGTACGCAAAGGCCGATACAATCATGATAATGGGAAAACAGATTCCCACGCCGGTCAGCGCCGCAGCGCCTTCTCCGGGGATGTGACCGATGTATACCCTGTCCACCATATTGTACAGTGCGTTGACTACCTGAGACGTAATCGCCGGAACTGCCAGCACAAAAAGCAGGCGTTTCACCGGAGTTACGCCTAAATCTACTTCTTTTGATTGCATATTTCCTCCCCTAATACAGCAGACCGCCTACCAGCACAAAATAGTCCGGTACTTTTCCTTCTTCAATCCACTGTAGTTCTATTCCCAAAAGTTTGCTTGCGGTAAGCCCTACATTGCCGCCGAGAGATTCTACCGAATATCGCATCTTATCCGGAAAACGACACGGCTGTCCCAGAGGCTTACTGCAGTTATCTTCCCCGCAAATATGGCAGCTGCCCGCGCTTAGTGACTTGCTGCCCGGATGTTTTTCTTCCTCTTCAAAAAGCTCCGCTGTCAGCTGCGCCTTGACCTCTGTCATCAGATTCTTCCAATTATCTTTTTCCTCCTCTGTGAGAATCATTTTCTTGCCGACTACGTATAAGTGATCAAACCGTTTCCAGTAGTCCTCTACAGGGTCAAAGTCATAGGATGGGCAGGACCATTTCCTGTCATAATTCCCGCAGACTTTGCAGCATTCTAAAAATTCTTCTACGTTGACATACCCTTCGACATAGGTCGGTACGTCAATTGTCTTTGTAAATGTCTCAATTTTCATAGTTCCAGTTTACCATAAAATGATTTTGTGGTAAACTGGTTATATAGTATTCTTGCGGAGGTTACACATGGCATTTGGATTATTTAAGAAAAAGAGCACAGCTGATATCATTTACATGAACGGTCACGTCTATACACAGGACCCGGCTTTTCCCTGGGCAAGCGCTGTAGCGTGCAAAGACGGCAAAGTCATCGCCGTAGGCGATTTTGAGGGAATGGACGAAATTGTATCTTCTGACACGCAGGTTGTCGACCTTGCGGAGCAATATTTGTTTCCGGGGTTCATGGAAGTGCATAACACGGATATTCTCAAGGCTTTTGAGGATCTTTATCTGGAAATTGACCCGGTATGGGATTTAGATACAGTTTTAGAAGAGGTGGCGGCCTATGCCGAAGATACGGACCGCGATATCATCTTTGCCTATGGCTACAACGAAAATATTCTCGCTGACTATGAGGAAGCCGCGGAAGTGCAGAAGCTTCTGGACGATATCCTTCTGGACAAGCCTGTTCTTCTCCTTGGAAACAGCGGCGTGCACTGCTGGCTTAACTCACTGGCCATGGACATGGTAGCTGAATCCGCAGAAGACGACGGCATGCAGTATATTTCCCCTGACTATGTGATGAATGTGCTGAGCCCTCTGGATTTTGAGGAGGTGGAAGAAGCTGTAGTAAACTCTGCCAATATGCTTTGTGACAGAGGTATCACTTCCTTTTTCCCGCTGAATACGCCGGACTATTTTCAGCGCCTGTATCGGGACTGTCTGGTTGCCCTCATCGGTGAAAGCATCCCTGTCAAACAGCGTCTCTTTTCCAGCCTTTATGTGAACCGCCCCATTGCGCCGGAACTGATTCTGCACAAGCTGACCGCGGGAAAGACCGCCTGCATCGAGCTGGATCACCTGATTTCCTATGACTTCCTGAAATTAGAGGTCTGCGATGACAAAAACCTTGCTTATTTCTCCGAGGACGCACTGAAGACCATCTGTCAGGCAGCTTGCGACAAAGGCTACAATATTCATCTGGACGCGCTGGATCAGGCTTCTGTCGATAAAGCCCGCGCAGTTTTTTCCTATCTGCGTGCAAAGGGCTGCAAACACAATACGCTGGTTCTCGCAGCGGACCGCGCGCTGGGTGGTGACGCCGATGATAAGGACGATGAATTCCTTACTACATGGTCCACTGACTGCCTGAATCAGTCTGTTTATTCCCGCGCAAAGAGTGTTTCTGAGGCTATCGATATGCTGACCATCGGCGCTACCGAACTTTTGGGCTGCTCCAAAGAATACGGCAGTATTGAACAAGGCAAGCGTGCTGACTTTACAGTCTTTGCAGAAAATCCACTGGAAAAAAGTCTGCAGTACTTTTCCTCCATGCACGCCTCCATGACCATCGTTGACAGTCAGGTGGTCTATGATTTGGAAAATGCCTGCGACGAAGAAATGTACGACCTTCTTGTCACAATGCGCTTATAATCAGCGGCGTTTTGTGATAGAATATAAATGATAACATCACGTCTATAGAACAAACTTAAAGGAGACTTCATGAACAAGAGGAAATTTATCTGTTTCATCCTATGCCTTTGTTTCATCGCATCGGTTTTATGTATGACTGGCTGCGGAAAAAAGGACGAACCGCTGGAAATCATCAATCCAATTACAATTACAATCAGTATCGACTACCCAAAGAAGTCGGAAATTCCCGATGTGGAAAATACTGACTTTAAAATCGAAGAAAATTCCTCTGTTCTGGAAGCCATCCAGCTCTACTGCAATGTCAACGATATGCCGATCAATGTAGAAACCACCGATGGCACCATCGTCGGCATTAACGGTTTGAATAACGGGGATTTTCATCCGAACAGAATCTGGCAGTACAAAGTCAACGGCGAACTATCCGCATCTCCTGCCGGTGAGTATATCCTGCAGGAAGGCGATGTACTGGAATGGGTTTATAAGAAGTAATTGACAACCGGGGCTAAATGCTCCGGTTGTTTTCCTTTCACTCGTTCTCCGTAGCTCCCCTACATTGCGAGGCTATGAGATCTTCCTCTGTGCATATTTTAGCGAATTATGTCGATAATATGTACAACCGTGTGCATATTTTTAAGGAAACCGACTTTAATATGCATATTTATCTTATTAAAATCGAAAAAGCTGCCAAAAGAACAGTAAAATAGTCCTTCAGCAGCTTTGTTTGTACATATTTTTAGGGTTTTTTTCAAAAATATGTAGAGCTTCGTACATATTTCGGGGATTTTTCTCGAAAATATGTAATTTGTAATTCTTCACCTTATATCGGCGCAGTCTACTTTCTTATAAAATCTATCAATTCTTCCACATCGTCAAAGTCGTCGTAATCACCATTGATCCCCTCTCTATGATAAACGACGCCGTTTTTTTCATTTCTCTCCAGGCAATCAAGCAGCTCATCTTTTCCATACCGCTTTATGAACTGCGTAAAACCGTATGGCTTGATTTTGCTCAAAAGTCCAATCCTACATTCCTGTGGACATTCATAGCAGTGACTATATCCTTTTTCGAGGGAACATTTTTTGTTTTTACACCAGTCGTTACCCAGACAATCCTCTGAATTGCATCCTCTGCAGTTCACATTTTCTGAGCATAAACAGCAGGCAAGCCCACATCTTCCAAATTCCAGTTCTCGTTTCATTGGTAGTACCCCCTTTTATATAATTAGTTCAATACAATTCACATTTTCTGTTTCTATCCCTACAGCCATTGGACAAAAGCTGTTTTATCAGCACTATTGTAGCCCACTCTCAGTCTCTCAAACACCCAACAGGCACTACGTACACACCATCTTTTCTCTGATATGCAAATTCTCCCCCTGTAAGGACCATTAAGAAAGTCGGCTCCTCCAGTTTGCTTCCCTTTCCGCTCTGGTTGTATTTCTGCACCAGCGCTTTTAACTCCAATAAATGGGCCGCGCCTTCGTCAATTTGCCTGCCGCCCAGTTTCACTTCTATGAGCGCATATCGTCCATCTTTCAAGTGCAGTACGCAGTCACTTTCGAGGCCGTATCTGTCATGATAATAAGAAACTTCTCCGCCGAGACGCTGGGAATAAATCCTCAAATCCCTTATACAAAGTGCCTCAAAATAAAATCCCATGGATTCCAGGTCACCCAGCATTCTCTCCGGCGTGAGTCCCATTGCCGCGGCCGCAAGGGACGGGTCTGTAAATCCAATTTTATCCCCTGAGCGAACGGCTGATTTTGAGCGAATTGCCGGTGACCATGCAGGAATATCCTCTATCACAAACAGCCTCTGCAAAACATTCAGATACTCATAAAAGGTACTGGATGAAAAGCTCATATCGTTAGCCTGCACATCTGCAAGAATTGACGTTTTCTTTGCCAAAGTGGATATATTTCTGGCATAAGCACGTAAAATTGCCCGAATTCTCTTGGGGTTGCGCAAGGTCGTATCCACACGGGATATATCAGTTTCGCAAAGTGCCTGTATATAGCCTTCCGCTGCCAAAAGCGCACTTCTGCCGGTCTTCTTTACTGTCTCGGGCCAGCCTCCTCTGCAAATCGCAAAAGCAAGGTGCTCAATATCCAAGTCCGACATAATTCCATCAATATCGGCGTCTCCCTCAAACAGGTCACGCAAAGAAATCCGTCCATTGGACTCCTCTGATTCAAACAAACTCATCGGATACATCTTTAATCGACCGATTCTGCCAGTTCCCGTATGACTGATTCCATCGTCCTTTGGCACTGCGGACCCAGTCAGAATAAACTGCCCGGACTGTCTGCGCTCATCTACCTCATCTCTGACAGGGTCCCATAAAACAGGAGCCATCTGCCATTCATCGATTAATCTTGGTGCTTCACCCTCCAAAAGCTTTGCAGGATTCAATTCCGCTATCATCATATACTGTCTTGACCGTTTCCTATCCTGCAGCTTAATAATGCTTGCTGCTGCCTGTTCAGCAGATGTCGTTTTTCCGCACCATTTTGGGCCTACAATAAGCACTGCTCCAAAAGCGTCCAGATATTCATCTAAAACATCATCTATAATTCTTGGAAGATATTGATTTTTCATGCTTTCACCTCAATTCAAGTCTACTCTACTTCTTCAAAAAAGTCAAGCAAAATCGGACACTTTTGCGGTATTTCATCGAGTAACTTTGCGGTATTTTTCCGGACACTTTTGTGGTATTTCATCGAGTGATTTTGTGGTATTTTGCCGGACACTTTTGCGGTATCGTTCAAACAAAAAGAACCGCGAGGCAGTTCAGCTGCAAACGGTTCTTATCATCTCAAAATCCTGATTCAGTCAATGCCTTTCCAGAGCGGTAGAAAAGACCACCTGCGTTTCAGTCTTTCCAAAGACCTGCAGTTTTCCGAGGAACTCGTCCAAAAGACTGGTGGAGGAAAAGACCACCTTTAAAATCATAGAATACGGTCCTGTGATGTGATTGCATTCCAGCACGCTTTTCTCCGACTTGACAAAGTCATAAAATTTCGGACAATCCTCCGGCTCCACAGTAATCATGATGAACGCCTTGATTCCATAACCCAGTTTCTCCAAATCCAGATTGGCGTGGTAGCCTTTGATATAGCCGTCCTTTTCCAGTTTATCGATTCGGGCGGAAACCGCAGGGGTTGTCAGATATACCAGAGCTGACAGCTCCTTCATCGGTGTACGCGCATTCTTTCTAAGCTGATTCAAAATCTTAATATCAATATCATCTAAGTTTCTCATAAAACTCCTGCCTTCATCAAATTTCAATACTAACTATACCACAACTCCACAAAAAACAGAACCCAAAAGTTGAAAAACTTTTTAGGTTCTGCTTTCGATTATTAGGAACTATTATTATGCTTTGGTGATTGCTTCTTTAATTTTTGCAGGCATTACTCTACACTCAGCTTCTGTGTTGGAAGCTACGGATACACGAATTCCTCCGCCCATCGGAATGCAGAAAATATCCATTTCCTGCAGCAGTTCACCTGCTGCTTCCGGCTTTTCACAAGGAATTGTGATAAAGAATCCGCTGTCGTAAGGGCAAGCTGTCAGACGTGCTTTTTCGGCTTCTTCCATAAAGATTGCGCCGCGTCTTCTCAAAATCTGCAAATAGTGTTCTCTTTCTTCCGTTACCTTCGCCATCAGCGCAGGATCCTCCACGATGTTTGCCAGAACCTTCATAGCAGCTCTGTTGCCGTTGGACCAGGATGCTCTGCATTCTACGCTCATGACATCCACGAATTCCTTTGCAACTTCAGTGGTCTGTGCCATGCACAAAAGCGCGCCGCAGCGCATGCCGTACATGGTGTAACCCTTAGACGCACTGAACGCAATCAGCGGCAGAATGTGCGCAGGAAGACCTGCCAGTTTCTTCAAGAAAAATCTGTATTCCACTGCGTCGCCGGAGAAGTCCAGATATGCGATATCGACCAGCAGGGCAATCTTTTTGCCTTTTCCTTCGTAAGAATTCAGCACAGCCAGCACCTGATTCCAGTCTTCCTCTGTGAAAGTATAGCCGGTTGGATTGTGTGCCGGCGTATTGATAATAATCAGGGTTTCATCCTGCTCTGCTAAAATCGCTGCCAGTTCTTTCTCAAAGGACGCGCTGTCAAACTTCAATTCTTCGTTAAAGAGTCTGTAAGTAGAAACGCTGCGGCCGATTTCAGCAGCTATCAGATTATACGGATTCCAGTGCCAGTCACTGACCAGAATTTTATCTCCGAACGCTGTATATGCGGAAATGGCATTTCTGATGGAGCCGGTGCCGCCCGGTGTATAGCAGCTTTCTACAAATACGCCCTCCGGCATATCGTCCATGAAAACAGCCTTCTTTACTGCTTCTCTGTATTCAGGCAGCCCCAGAATCGGCGCGTAAGCCGCGTAATCTTCCGGCTGCAGGTCTCTGATACATTCCATTACAGATTCCAGAACAACCAGCTTTCCTTCATCATTGAGCAGCACACCGATGGTGGAATCGATTACATTCTCTTTTCCTTTTTCTGCAATTCTTGCTTTTGCTTTGGAAGAAACACCGAAGAGCTTATCTGGTGCTCCAATGGTTTTTCTTCCATTTTGCTGTGCCATAATCATTTCGCACATACCTCCTAAAAATTTCTATCTTTACTATATGCTTTCTATGTTATACCGGATAGGCTCTGTTTGTCAAATCATATTTATCCGGATCGATTTTATGCGCCTTTGCGTCCCTGTACTTGAAATACTCTGTTGCCACCTTTGGGAACAGTGCGTAGGACAGTACATCTTCGTCCTGAGTTTTGAACACGGAAATTTCTTTTTCTAAGGTCTCCAGTTCCGGCTCCAGCAAATCTGCCGGACGGCAGGTAATCGGCTTTGCGTCACCGATGGCCTTTCTCTGCACTTCCGGGTTAAACGGCTTTACGGTTCTTCCATAATCACCGTGTAAAATCGCCTTTGTTTCCTGTGACATGATTTTATAGCGCTCTCCGGTCAGCACGTTGAGTACCGCCTGGGTTCCCACAATCTGAGAAGACGGCGTTACCAGAGGCGGTTCTCCAAGGTCCGCGCGAACCTTTGGAATTTCTTCCAGCACCTCGTAAAATCTATCCTCTGCACCCTGCTCTTTCAGCTGAGAAACCAGATTGGACAGCATACCGCCCGGCACCTGATAGAGCAGCGTTTTTACATCGACGGTCAGCATCTTCGGGTCGAGAAGTCCGCTTGCAATAGAGCTGTCACGGAGCGGTCTGAAGTAGTCTGCAATCTCTGCCAGAAGATTTTGGTCAAGACCTGTGTCGTATGGTGTCCCCGCAAAGGTTGCCACCATAACCTCGGTTGCCGGCTGACTGGTTCCCATAGAGAATGGGGAAATTGCTGTATCAATCACATCGCAGCCTGCTTCCACACCTTTTACATAAGTAATCGGCGCGACGCCGCTGGTGCAGTGACTGTGCAGAGAGATGGGAACTTTCACCTGGGTTTTCAGTTCTCTTACCAGGCGGTCAGCCATGTCCGGGGTTAAAATGCCTGCCATATCCTTAATGCAGATTGAGTCCGCACCAAGACTTTCCATATCTGAGGCCAGTTTTTTCCAATAGTCTAAAGTGTATGCGCTTCCTGTGGTGTAGGACATTGCCAGCTGCACGTTGCCGCCCTCTTTCTTTGCGGCACGCACGGCAGTCTCCACATTGCGCAAATCGTTAAATGCGTCAAAGATACGCATGATATCAATACCGTTTGCAATGGATTTCTGTACGAAATATTCTACCACATCATCGGCATAGTGTCTATATCCCAGAAGATTCTGTCCACGAAGGAGCATCTGCAGCTTGGTATTTTTGATTCTGCGGCGCAAAGTCCGAAGACGCTGCCATGGATCTTCATTGAGAAATCTCAGGGAAGCGTCATAAGTCGCACCGCCCCAACATTCGATGGAATGATATCCCACCTGATCCATCTTCTCCAAAATCGGAATCATATCTTCTGTTTTCATTCTTGTTGCGATGAGAGACTGGTGAGCGTCTCTCAAAATGGTTTCTGTTATTTTTAACTTTCTGTCACTCATTTTATTACTCCTTTATACGCCGAAGATTGCCATAAATACACCTGCTGCAACGGCTGTGCCGATTACGCCTGCTACGTTAGGTCCCATAGCGTGCATGAGCAGGAAGTTGGTCGGATCTTCCTCTGCGCCTACTTTCTGTGATACACGAGCAGCCATCGGTACTGCGGAAACGCCTGCTGAGCCGATGAGCGGATTGATTTTTCCGCCGGAAAGCTTGCACATCAGTTTTCCAAAGAGTACCCCTGCAGCTGTGCCAAAGCAGAATGCCGCAAGACCTACGCCTACGATTTTCAGTGTATCCCAGTTGAGGAACGCCTCTGCGCTTGTGGTAGCGCCTACGGAAGTTCCCAGCAAAATTACAACGATATACATCAGCGCGTTGGAAGCTGTTTCTGTCAGCTGTCTTACAACGCCGCTTTCTCTAAAGAGATTTCCCAGCATGAGCATTCCTACAAGCGGCGTAGTGGACGGCAGCAGGCCGCACACGACGATGGTGACTACAATAGGAAAAAGAATTCTTTCTCTCTTGGAAACCGGACGAAGCTGTTCCATTTTGATAGAACGCTCTTCCTTTGTAGTCAGCGCTCGCATAATAGGAGGTTGGATGATTGGAACCAGCGACATGTAGGAGTATGCTGCTACTGCAATCGGTCCCATAATGTCAGTCTGGTGAAGCTTCATCGCTAAAAATATAGAAGTCGGGCCGTCGGCTCCGCCGATGATGGCAATCGCAGCTGCTGCCATGTCATTGAACCCGATTAACATAGCGAGCATATATGCGCCAAAGATTCCGAATTGTGCCGCCGCACCCAAGAGGAAACTCTTTGGATTTGCAATCAGCGGCCCGAAGTCTGTCAGTGCGCCAACGCCCAGAAATATGAGCGACGGCAGAATCGTCCACTCATCCAGCATGTAGAAGTAGTGGAGCAGTCCCCCTTCTTCCATGATAGGAGGATAAATATTGACAAGCAGCATGCCGAAAGAAATCGGCAGCAGCAACAGCGGTTCGTACTGCTTGGCAATAGCTAAGTATAAGAATCCACACGCCACCGCGAGCATTACCAAATTGCCTATGGTCAAATCAAAGAAGGCGGTCTGGTGGATTAAATTTCCTAATGTTGTAATAATATATTCCATGTTTTTCCTCTACATCTATGCAATGGTTGCTACAGTCTGTCCGGACTCTACACTGTCTCCCTCTGCAACAGTAATGGAAGTCAGCTTGCCGTCTCTCGGCGCTACTACCGGAATTTCCATTTTCATTGCCTCCAGAATCAGAATCGTGTCGCCTTTTTTCAGGTTATCGCCCACTTTTGCGGAGATTTTCCATACTTTTCCCGCAGTTCCTGTGGTTACGGCTTCCCCTTCTCCGGCAGGAGAAGCTGCTGAAACAGATGGAGCAGGTGCAGGCGCTGCGGCTGAGACTGCAGGCTGTGCTACCGGTGCCGTACCTGTGCTCTTCTTCTCTACTTCTACTTCGTATGTCACTCCATTGACTTTGATCATATATGTTTCCATGGTTTTCCTCTCTTACTTTCCTCTTCTCTTAATAGACCGAACAATATATTCGCCTTCGTTTTCTTCAGAAGACGCCGTGCTGTTTTCGGCGGCTTTTGACGCTGCGATGGCAGCAGTGATAACCGCAATGAGAACACCGTCATCCTGACTGGCGCCTGGCGGCACTGCAGCAGGCGCCGCGCCATTTGCTGCGGATGCTTTCGCCGTTTTTTCTTTCTGCTTTTTAGAAGCTCCCGGCTCCGGTATGAATCTGAACAGGGAAATAATGCAGCTGATTAAAATCAGCATGACAAACACGGTGCCCATACCAAGCAGCGTATTCATCCCTGCTTTTGAAAATATTTCTGCGATTGTCATTGACGTCCTCCCTAATACAAATTAGCAAAGGTTTCAAAAGCTCCGACCAGATATTTTCTGCTGTCTGCCGGATCAATGACTCTATCTACATAATCATGTCTTGCCAGCGCTCTTGCACTGCTGTGGCTCTTTTCATAGTCAGCGATACGCTGTTCAATCAACGTGGAATCCGCCTGCGGATAGAGAATTTCTACCGCCTGTTTCGCGTTAATCAAGTTTACCTTTGCGCCGTCCCACATGAATACGTAATCAGCCCCCAGACCTTTACTGTTCATAATGCTGTACGCACTTCCATAAATTTCTCCGGTAATCAGGTTTACTTTCGGTGCTTTTGCCTTTGTCAGCGCCTTAATCATACGGCCTGCTGCTTTCGGCAGATAAATTTCCTGCTCCTCAGATGTATCAAAACCTTCTGTATCAGTCAGTGTCAAAATCGGGAAGGAGAACTTGTCGCACAGTTCAATAAAAGTTGCGGCCTTATCAAAGCCTTCCGCGCTGATTCTTCTCGTACCGGCCTTTGACTTCTGATTTGCCACCGCACCGATTACAATGCCGTCCAGCATGATAAAACCGGTTACCATGTCCTCACCACAATCTCTTCTGGTTTCAAAGAAGAAACCGTCATCTGATATTTCTTTCAAAATCGCTCTGCCGTCACCGGAAAGTCCGGCCAGATTTGGACAAAGCCTGTTTAAATCATCGTTGCACGGTTTCTGACGCGGCTTTCTTTCTGTATTGGCAGGAATCAGCGTGTGCACCAGAGTTCTGATGGAATCTTTGATTTCATCAAAGCTCATGCTGGCATCGGTAAAATCCGCCTGATCCACAATTTCATCAAAACTGCGGTCGATGGAACTGCTCGAATTAACAAAGAGCTGTCCGTGCTCTTTTTCCACGAAGACAAAGTCCGCCATATTCGCAGCGATGGACATACCACCGCCGCACATACCGACTACCGCCATAATCTGCGGAATTAAACCTGAAGCCTGTGCCTGCAGCGCATACAGTCTTGCAAATTTGTCCAGACTGTCAAGGCCCTCTTCAATACGGAATCCATGGCAGTCCAAAAGCCCGATAATCGGCGCTTTCGCTTTCATTGCAAGCTGATAAAGCCTGTTAATTTTCTGGCCGTGCATCTCGCCGTAGGTGCCGCCCAGTACTTCCGCATCCTGGCTGAATATATAAACCAGCTGTCCGCCGATGGTTCCATATCCTGTGATAACACCATCGGATGGTTTGTCCTGCGTATCCGGTGTGTAAAAGTCGGTCAGTCTGGCAGTGACCGCCTCTCCAATTTCCATAAAACTGCCCGGATCCAAAATCTGACAAATCATTTTCTGTGCACCGGTAAATTCTTTTTTGTTGCTCACGATTTCATTTCCCCATCTTTCTTTTGGAATTTTTCTTTATTCTATATAGGCGGCGTTCCAATTGCAATACTTCAAAAAAACTACTTGATTTTTTAAGAATACCGATACTTTCAATTAATTTTTTTAAATTTTTCCAGAAGAATAATTTAAAATCCATATTCACCTATCCATAGCTATGGTATAATGAACGCATAGATTGTATCGGCGTTGCCGCAGTGCCGCAATCAAAACGCAAGAGGAGTTACTATGGCTTTCAAAATGAATTCTCGTCTGCTGTTAGTTGCAGACCACTTCTTCACATTACGTACCCTGGAGGAGCAGCTCCGGACTTTTCTGCCGGAAGATGTTTCGATTACTTTATATAATGTCTCCGCCGGAGATTCCGCTGCCTTGAGCGGTCAGTATTTCGGCGTTTTTTCCAGCGAGAAAGTTTATCAGCAATTTCTTGACAGCGAACTTTCGGACCATCTGGAAGAATCTTTAATTGGCAGTCGAACCATTACCAGTCACAAGCTGGACAAGATCCTCTTCCTGCCTCGCGACCGGGAAATCCTCGTTGTTATGGAATCCCGCGCTTCTGCTGAGGAAATCATCAGCGATTTACAGAGAAGCGGCTTTAACTTTTACCAATTTGTACCCTATTCCCCGGACTGTGATTTTTCCGCAAAAGCAAGGCCTATCGCTATCACCGCCGACGCCATGATTCACGTGCCTGCCGGCGTTGAAAACGTCTATAATATCGGCGCGAAAAACTTTGATTTTTCCACAATCATACAGATTATGGAATACTATCACCTTCTGGAATCCAGTCTCCAGTCCTACGCAAAACAGTATCTCGACGACCTTTTAATCTTTGCAAGGCGAATTTCGGATGCCGCCAACGAAGCAGGCAAAACTTCCAGAGCAGTACGTACCGCGCTTTGCGGTCCTAACTGCTATGCAAAATATAAATTCCGAGATATTATTGGACAAAGTTCCTGTATTTCTAAGGCGAAATCCACCGCCGAAAAAATTGCCGCTACAGACATGTCTGTTCTCATCGAGGGTGACAGCGGAACTGGAAAATCCATTTTTGCAAGTGCAATTCACCACGCTTCCGCAAGACAAGACGCCCCTTTTGTATCTATCAACTTTGCTGCGCTGTCCGATGACCAGATTGAGTCAGAGCTTTTTGGCTGCGAAGAAGACGGTACAATCGGACTTTTTCAACTGGCCGAAGGCGGTACTGTTTTCCTTGATGAAGTCGGTGAGGCTTCTCTAAAGGTGCAGGCGCAAATTCTTCAGGTCATGCAGACCGGCGAGATTATAAAGGCCGGCGGCAAGCGCCACATTCCCGTCGATGTTCGCATCATCGCCGCCACCAATCACAATTTAGAAGAAATGACTGCTGAAAAAACGTTCCGCAAGGATTTACTCTACCGCTTAAAAGAAGGCTATCTCTATCTTCCTCCTCTTTCTCAGCATAAGGAAGATATCCCCCTTCTTGTCACCCATTGGCTGAACACGCTGTTCTGCACCAATAAAGAAGTTACCCCTCTTGCCATGGAGGCTCTGATGCAAAGGGAATGGCAGGGCAATATCCGCGAACTTTTTACTACCATAAAATTTACCCTGGCAGTTTGTGAAAGTGATACCATCACGCCAGAGGATTTCCCTTATGACAATGCCGCCTCCGCAGAAAGTGGATTGCATTTTGCAGCGGCTGAAAAAACAGACGATATCTCTAACCTTATTTTGTCAGCAATTCGAGAAATTAACCAGAGAAGTGAAATCGCCGGCAGAAATCGAATCTACTGGTTCCTTCACGATGCGGGCTATGGCATTTCCGAATACAAAATTCGTAAACATATCTCCATGCTGGCTGAGCAGGAACTGATTTCCGCTACCCATGGCAAATACGGCATGTCCCTGACCGACAAGGGTCTGATGATTCTGGAAAGCCGAAAATAGGAATCTGCCCCTTTTAGACTCAAAATAAGGAAAAAGGGTGGGTGGAAAACTGCTGCGAAAAAAAGCGGGGGGCATTCTTCCCTGATTTTGAATCATCTGGGAGTTGTTTGCATTTAATGGTCATTTAAGCCCTTTATAATTTCTATTAATCGATAAATATGTCATATTTATACATTTTCATCTAATAAAAACGCCCCTTTGGAGCAGTTCTGCTTCAAAAAGGGGCGTTTTGAACCTAAAAGAAGGCATATGAATTATAGATGCTAAAGTTACTTATAGCTGATAAATCTGCCCAGCCGGTCATTGACAACGTTTTTATGATCTACTGCTTTTTCTCCATTGATAAATACATACTCAATCCCTTCCGGCAAAATATGCAGGTCAGAAAAAGTAGCGCCGTCTCTGATGGTATCCGGATTGAATATTGTCAAATCCGCATCACAGCCGATTTCAATTCTTCCTTTATTGTCCAGATTCAACCGCTTCGCCGGTTCCAGCGTCATCTTTCTGATTGCGTCAATCAGCGGCAGAACTTTATCCTCCCGCACATACTTACCCAGCACTCTCGGAAATGTACCGGCTGCTCGTGGATGTCCATTGCCGTTGTTGATAATACCGTCACTGCCTACCATGCCGTTTTTATTGGCAATAGCGGCGGCGATTTCTTCCTCGTTCATGACAAAAGCAACTGCAAGCATATCAGGGTATTCTTCCCGAACTTTTTCAAAGGTTTCTTTATCACAGCGAACATCTTTGTAAGGGTCGTCCGTCAGAAGTATGTCGCTGTAATCTTTGTGCCAGCCTTCAATGCAGCCGTCTTCAAAGACCGCAGAACCCATATGCGTAGAGAAAGCATTGTACGGATAAGTATCATAATTCAATCTCGGGTTCTTCTCCATCGCCTGATTAATCGCATCAAGAGATTCCTGCATCAAGCCCATAGCCGAACAACTGGACAAGTGAGAAATCTGGAATTTCATCGGGATGGCATCTGCAATTTTAATCATCTCTTCAATCGGTTTGATATTCTGCAGGCAGTCTTCTCTGTAGTGCGCAGATACCAGCAAATTCGGGTCATCAGTACAACCGATAGCATAGAGAACTTCCTCTGTTGTAATACCGGGATCGTATTCAATACCAAAAGAAATCCCGTATGCCCCTTCATCTAATTCTCTTCTCAGCAGGGTTCGGATCTGTTCCCTCTGCTCCTGTGTCGCAGCTTCATATCTTCCAATGTTCAGCTGATAGCGGAAGGTATTATACCCAGCTAGCATGATATAATTAATCGGGCAACCGCCCAGTCTGTCGATCACTTCTTTAAAATGCGACAAATCCTGTTTCTGCATACCACAATTGCCGCCTACCGCCGTAGTGACACCCATATTTAACATCATCTGTGCAATGACGTAGTGTTCTCCTTCTTGCTTAAAATCTTCCTCGTGCATATGAATATCGATAAAGCCAGGAGAAACTACATTTCCCTCAACATCAATGATATTGGCAGCTTCAGGGCAAGCAGCCCCGATATAGGTAATTTTACCGTCAGCAACTCCAATGTTGCCGTTTCTCATCTCTCCGGCTGCAAAGTCCGGATACTGTCCGTTCTTTATTAATAAGTCCAACATGTGCAAACACCTCCTATAACGATTTAGATGCAACTCGCTTTTACATCATACTCCTCTATAATCTTTATACAACTTTTTTCCCCGCCATGCAAATGGTTTTATTTTCATCTCCCATGTTTAACGGTTTACTGTCCGCTGCGATGCTCTTGAATAGACAACACCAGACAGATGACAACGTATATGCCTGCAAGGGGTATAGTCAGCGTGCAGAGAAGACCATACCAGGTTAAATGATGTATGGCAAACATATTGATGATCATTGTGATGCCAACAGATACAAAAAAAGCTGCTTTGTTAAATCCATGTTTCATTGCTGCAATGAAAACGATCAGCGCCAATGCCGGCGGCAGAAAGAATAATAGATATCCCATATTTACTTCTCCGCAAAATCTGCCTTCATGGCTTTCAGCCGTTCTTCATCACCAAAAATCTTTGCGATCTGCAGTGTGATAATCTTAGCTCCGTCTACCAGTCCCTGATGGGCGCGTTCACTCTTCATTGCCTCTGCAAATTCTCTGGTATGAATCGGAACATTCTCATCGACAATCTGCAGACAAGGGTGGAAACCCGGGCAAGCAAAGCTGACATTTCCAGCGTCGGAAGAGCCAAAGATTTTAACGTGATCCCCGTTTACTTCGATCCCCAGTTCATCATAGATCTCAGCCAGCGCTGCCTCACCTGTAGGATTCGGCTTCATATTATCATAAATGGCTGCTGTAGGATATTTGTCCCAAGTCGTCTGGGTCGCAATAGCCGCACCTGCAGCACAATCGTCTACCTTGTCAATCAGACTTCTTAGATAATGCTTATCCAGAGCACGAATAAAAATTTCTGCTGTAACTTCCTCAGGAACAATATTTGGTGCTTCTCCTCCATTTCTGATAATGCCGTGAAACTGCGCATCCGGTGTACTATGCTGTCGCAGCATATCAATCGCATGGAACATCAGCTGCGCTGCATTAAACGCATTTTGTCCCTCCCAAGGTGCCGCTGAAGCGTGGGCTGCTTTACCATGGAAACAATACATATAGGATGCCAACCCCTGCAGCTTTGGTGTCAGCAGACTGGTATTGTACAGGTGCACCATAATTGCCATATCGTATCCATCGAATACACCATCTTCTACCATTTGGCACTTAGCCCCATCCGTTTCCTCCACGGGCGTACCTATAATGTGAATATCCGTGTCCAGCTCGTCCTGCAGCTCTTTCGTTGCCAAACCTGCTAAAATGCTGATGGAACCTGACAGACAGTGACCACAGGCATGACCAATCTCAGGCAGTGCATCGTATTCGGTCAAAATTGCCACCTTATGCGTATGCTGGTTTTCCCCGTAAACACCTTTGAACGCCGTGTCACGTCCAGCGAAGGGATATTCTACCTGATAACCGTGAGACTTAAGCAGCTTGACGATTTTCTTAGAAGTTTCATACTCCTCTCCGGAAATTTCCGGATTATCAGCAAGATTGTCATTCAGCACGGTCAATTCTTCCCTATATTTTTCAATCTCCGAAAAAATTTTCTCTTTTAATTCCCCATAATTCATTTTGTTTCCTCCTATAAGAAAAATGTACATAACGAAAGCAAAGCTTCCTATGCACATATGCCGCCCACTACAGGGCGATACTTCTCTAGGTACTTTCCTAGGTTATGAAAAAGGGCATATCATTCAATATGCCCTTTTTTCTGTCAACATTTGTTTAGAATGGTCCTAACTGCATTACCTGTGCAACAACAATGAAAATTGCGCCTAACAGATATTCTAATCCGATTAAAGGCAGAATCCATTTTGCCCATTTGCTCCAAGGCACTTTTGCAATAGCCAGTCCAGCCATAAAGTAGCCGGAAGTCGGTGTGAAGATATTGGAGATACCATCACCCATCTGGAATGCAAGACAAGCAGTCTGTCTTGTTACACCTACCAGATCACCCAGAGGTGCCATAATCGGCATAGAAACGGCAGCCTGTCCAGAACCTGAAGGAACAATGAAGTTGAGCAGGCACTGGAAAATGTACATTCCGATAGCGGATACCATAGACGGCAGTTTGCTCAGTCCAGAAGCTGCAGCCTGCAGAATCGTATGTAAAATCTGTCCATCGTTCATCACAACCAGGATACCTCTTGCAAAACCTACAACCAGCGCACCAGAAGCGATATCAGCCATACCTCTTCCAAGTACATTTGCGTAATTGTTGAATCCCATTCTTGCGATTGCTGCAACGATGAAAGACATACACAGGAACAGCGCTGCAATTTCGTCCATATACCATCCATACTGAATAACGCAGTATACTAATATGATAATGGAAACGATGAAAACCAGCAGAATTGCTTTTTCCTTGCCACCAAATTCAGGTAAGGAGTCCAAATCTACAGACTCTTCTCTGTTTTTGTCAAACTCATGCATGCTGGAAAGCTGCGGGTTCTTCTTGATCTTCAGCGCATATCTCATTACAAATACGACTGCCAGCAATACGAAGCAGATGTATAAAACTACTCTGAAGCCCATTGCTGAAAGCGGCGGCACGCCTGCAATACCTTGTGCAACCTGAACCGTAAACGGATTCATGAAAGCACCTGCAAATCCTGCACCTGCACCGCACAGCACAATAGCTGTACCTGTGATGGAGTCGAATCCCATGGCGATACACAGCGATACGAAGATCGGAATAAACGGAATAGTCTCTTCCGCCATACCGAATACAGAGCCGCAGATAGAGAACAGAATCATGATAATCGGAATGATTATGATAGACTTATCCTTCAGCGCCTTAATCAATCTTCCCATGCCGGCTTCAATCGCTCTGGTTTCCTGTACCACAGCCATAGTTCCGCCAACGATAAAGATGAAGAAGATGATCTGCGCAGATTCCTGCATACCACGGGGTACTGCGGTCAAGAACTGCATAAAGCTGACCGGTGTCGAATCGACATTGTGGAAAGTTTCTGCATTAACAACTTCTCTTCCGTCTTCCAGTGTCATCATGTCATATGTTCCTGCTGGTATAATATACGTAAGAATACTGCATAACAGAATAAGTGCTAGCAGCAGGATATATACATGAGGCACCGCAAATTTCTTTTTCTTTTGTTCCATTTGTTTACCTCCCTATAAAATACATATATATTATACCCCCCCCCGATAGATTTTGGCAAGTTGTTTTTAAGGTAATAGCCGTCCTTAATGAAAAATAAAAACTGCATAGGCGGTAAATTACCCTCCATGCAGTTTCCAAATAAGCCATAAAACTATATTTATTTAATCCTATGAATATCGATTTCCTCATAGTCGCAGCCCCAGTCACTTCCATACAAGCCGCGGTCTTCGTATTCCAATTCTCCGCACTGATTATCGCAAGGGTCTTCTCTAGGAAATTTTTTTGCGGGAACCATTTCCGACTGGAACGAATCGTTAATAGGCACTCTGAACGGATCAACATTTCCAAAGAAATAATCCCAGCGCTTCATCTTACCTTTCTTGTAAGCACTTCCGCCGTAGGACAGGTCTGCGCCCAGCCAGCCTTTGGACGGAAGATAGAACAGCGCCCAGTCGTGCTGCCCCAGGCTTCCCGGTTTGGTGTCCAGCCCCGACTGCCATCTTGCCGGAATGCCGCAGATTCTGCAGAGGGTGATAAACAGCAGTGCCTGAATACCGCAGTCGCCGCGCAGATTTACTGCACAGTATTCACTGAGGTTATCGATTGCCGCGTAATCTCTGACAAAGCGGTAGGTCACTTTAGTCGTTACATAATCATAAATATTTCTAGCTGTTTTCAGTAAATCTCCCGACGGCTCCTTTAAGGTTTCTGCCAGACCTTCCAGATATGGCGTGAACTGAATATGCGGCAGCTGCTCGTCAAGATAGCAGGCTGCTTCTGCCGGAATCTCACCCTTGTCTTCGCCCAGTTTCTCAATGGCTGCCCAAGATAAATCCACAAAATGCGTCACATGGTCTAAACTGTATTCCACAGCAAAAGTCTGCCCTGCCGTTGCTTTCTCCTCAAAGTATGCAACCGGGTGACCATCTTCAAGAGACGGCATTGCCTTCGGCTCCGGTGTTACGCTTATAATTTTCACATTTTTCATCTGCTGTCTTTCCACAGGAAGGGGCACATGAACATGCACCGTTTTGCCCTCTTCCAGTGCCTCGTCATTGATCCACACCTTCTGGCGAATGTGAATATGGGCTGAGGTCTCCTGCCCATCTTCTAAGTTCTCAATAAATTCATCGATAACCTCGACATCCTCAGACCTTGCCTTCGTCTTCTCATAGGCATCGCCCTTTTCCTTCGCTTCTCTTTCCTCCATCTCCGGATATACGTTGAAAAGAGTACTGCAGAAACTTCTCAGATAGCGGACTTCTCCGTTCAGATAAATGAAATCCACTTTATTTTCAAGGCGCAGTTCATCGAGTTCTTCCGCCGTAAAGGACGGAATTCTCTCCTGAATCATTGCCAGGGCCTCCTCCTCTGTGCGATTATAGCATTTTTCCAAATGCTCCAGATTGGTAAGCTCTATTTCAAGGCGGCAGCGCATAGCATAGGTCAACTCTCCTGCCAGCCGTCTTGCAATAATTTCTCTCACACGGTCGAAGTGACCGCTCCACTTTTCTTTCAAAATGTCCTCCGGCAAAGCAACTGCCAGGTACTTAAGGTCTTCATGCTTCATTTCGTAATTCAAAATGCCTCCTGCTCTCTCGGTTGTAACAAATTAAATACAGTATACCACACTTCTAAGAAATTCCCAACAAAAGTTTTGCTTCCGCAAATCATAACTGCAAAGTTTACCTCGAAGTTTTCGGCAAGACCCAGAAAAACAAAGACCCCGCAAAATCATGCAAGGTCTCTGTTTTTTCTTATGGCGCTCTAAATAATCGTGTGGGTGGACGTGATAATAAGATTTTTAATAAACAAATTCGCCTTGCTCAATAATCTTTTTTCCGTCCAGATATAGGGTAGGCTTTAAAATGATACCATCCATATGACAATCCGCCTTGTTCGTTCCTCCAAAGGAAGAATTTGTGCCAAATGCAATATGTACAGTACCATAGACTTTTTCGTCTTCTAAGGTGTTTCCACAAAGAAGCGCTTTTTCGTTGGTCCCGATGCCAAGTTCTGCAACAATTCCATTTTCCGGTTTGGCAAATAAAATGTCTAACTCTTCAGAACCGGGACCTGTAATTGTTTGAAGTTGACCATTTTTTACAGTAACATGAAGAGAGCCGGTAAGTGTGCCGACGCCCACCATAGAACCGTCAATACGTGTTTCTCCATTACATCCATCTTCCTGCGGAGCAATATATGCTTCGCCGGAAGGTAGGTTTCCACTGTTCCCGGAATTTTTATAGACACCGGTACTTGGAACACCTTCTCTATTTTGCAGATTCAGTTTCATCAAAAGACCGTCTTTTTCAATTACAGCTTCTTTTGCATCTGTGAGCATCTGTGTAAGCTCTAATGTACGCTTTTCGACCTCCTTAAAGTCGGCGGTAATGGCGCCCTTTGTAAACATTTCTTCTGTGATACCCGGCATAGTACCTACACGAGCCCCTTTTTTGACTGCCTGGATCTTTGCATTGGTATGGGTCAGAGATTCTTCTGTAGGGCAGACGATAACATCTGCTCCTAGCATTGCGTTTGCTACAGCTGCAGGAGGTTCTTCACCGGAGACTGAACGAACCTGCATAGACATGAGCAGGGATTCACAACCCAGTTCAAGACCGGCTTCGTATAAAGCTTTTCCAATTTCATATTTTAAAGTATCAGTAATAACTAACAGTGTTTCGTCCTTTTTCAGGCCCATGCAATCTGTTAAAATATTTTTTGATATTTCTACGAGTGATTTCATATTTCCTCCTTAAATAAGTTCCTTTAGCACAGAAGCAGCAAAAGTGCGAGGAAGTAGGACATTTTTATTGCTGCCATGACAGAGAATATTTTTCATGGCTGATGAGTAGCCCATACAATCCATAAGGATGTAGTCACAGTCCATGTCTTTTAAAGTAAGGCTCAGTGCTGTAAATTCTTCTTCGGTAGACGCATAGGGTGAGATCGAAAAGACCTCCGTATGCATACCGATACCTTCCCATTGTGCGATGGCCTCATTTTTTTGTGCTTCTTCAGGAACGAGGACGATAAGTTTTTTTCTCGTACATATTGCAGGAATCAGAGCGGTTAAAAGGCGGTTCGGATAAATCAGAGGAACATGAGAGGAAAGAAGATCCTTGAAATCCCCTGTACACAAGAACATGATTCCACTGACTCCGCATATCTCTAGTTCATCAATACATTTTTGAAGAAGACTTATAATTTTTTCTTCTGCCATGGAAACCCATTGTCCGTTTCTAAGAGATGAGACGAGAACTGTATCGCCGGGCTTGGGCGCAATCGCTTTCAGGTCTTCTTCGGAAAGGCCGTCCAAGGCCCCTTTTTGCAAAATCTCCGTGTCGTTGCCGATGAGGGGGAAGATGTCCTGCATAATATCATCTCTGGGAGATTGGCCTATTGTAATAAACCCTATCTTTTTCATTTTACTTCATCCCCATGGTTTGTAACTGTGTCATAGGCCCATAGAGTTCGACTAAATGATTGAACTCTATCTCATCGTAGAAGCTACATTGCTTTCTTCCATAGGCTTTGGCAACTTCCAGGACAAATCTTACTGTCATATCTACATCTGCACCGTGTGTTGCACCCGTACCGCAGCCCGGAACAGGTATTTCAGTGGTGATGGCAACACCTACCACAGGTGCATTTGTTGCAACAGCCGGCTGCAAAACACTGTTCAAATGGTATAGGTCGTTTCCGTAAGGGGTAATATCCTGTGTTGTAACAGGGAAAACTTTTGGAAGGCGTCCTGTTGTCATCTGCATTAAATCCAGAAGATCTTCACTGGTTCTCAGAATGTATCCTTCTTTTATTGTCGGAGAAATGGCAAAGCCCATGGTGTTGATGACTCTGTTTCCCTTTGTTGTATCAACGGTCAGAATTGCTTCCATTTCATCGAAGACTTCTTCATCATTACACTGTTTCATGCTAATAGGAGAATCCATAAAGTCTACAGGTTCATGAGGTTCGGTCGGGGCATCACTGCAAATATGAGTAACTGCAATTACATCGCCTTCCAGAGAGTCTCCTTTGTTTTGCATGTCAAGGAGCTTTGCAGCTGCAGTTAATACTGTAAGTGCACCGTCTCCATCGGATACAAAGCCGATTCTTTCCGGTCTTGCCCCCAGACCTCCCAGTCGTCCAATTAAACCAAGGGTCGGTGCGTCGCCACCCTTTATACGACCGTTGGTTCCCGGGATAGTAACCTTGATCAGGTCTGTTTTTCCTTTATCACCATAAAGTGTTTTTACTTCGATATCTGCATCCGGTTTAATGGACTTGAGATAATCTTCCATTCTACTGCCGTTTGCATGTATATCATCGAGAATATCAAAGACCTCGAGCATTTGTTTGAATACCATTATGTACCTCCTGAAGTTTTTAATTTGTTGTTAAAATGTCAATATTCGGGATTGTTCTTGTCTGGAATATAAGACCTGCGTTTTTTCCGTTTGTGCAATTCCGGTATTGAAATTCATTTTAGCAAAGCGGAGAACAAGAATGAACTGTATGGGAATATAAAAAAAGCATTGAAAAAATATATTATCATACAAAACAGTTTGCGTGTATAGAAAATACTGTTATAATATGATTATACAATTCTGGAAGGTAGGGAAGCACTATGAAGGATATTACAGTACTGGATATTTTACAGCTGCCGATTATGGCTAATGCAGAATTAAAGGCCGGTCAGAATGGGCTATCTAACATCGTATCCTACGTAAACGTACTGGATAACTATTATGATGAGACAGCGGCGGAATCTACACCGATCAATTTTGGGCAGAACTTTTATCTGACTTCTATGGCCTATGGGGTGAATAATGAAAAGTATGTCCATACTTTGATCCATCATTTTGCTGATTTGAAGGTTTCTGCAGTCTGCATCATTGATGAATATTTAAGAGATCTTCCGGCTAGTGCATATGCGCTGGCAGATGCGTACAAGATTCCCATTATTTTTATTGACAGCAACACGCCGTACGCATTAATTATTTCTTCCATCATGGAGTTAAAATTATCCTATCAAGAATCTGAACTCCATGAAAATCTGGTACACGAGCTGGTTTCTTCGCAATGTCAGGAAGAAAGAAAGGCTGAGATTATTTCTCTGCTTAATAAGAATTTTTATTCCAATATCAGAGTTTTTTATTGTGTTAATACAGATCTTTCATCGAATAAAATCGCCGCCATCAGTAACGAGGTTTATCTGTTGAGCAAAATCAAGGAGAACAAGTTTGCATCAGGGTGCCATTATAAGAAGGGAATGCTGATCATCTGGTCTTATCACAGCATAACAAATACGAAATTCTGTGAAGATGAAATAGAGTTTATTCGAAGAATCCTCCCTAATGCCGTAATCGGAATCAGTGAACTTCTGCCGCTGGAAAAGATGGACGAAGCGATTGTTCAGGCTTCGATGGCCGGTTTAACCGGCGCACATGATATAAACGGCACGGTGCACTTTAGAGATATCGGGTTATCGAAACTTTTGGTTAAACTGACATCGAATCCGATTCTCGAGGATTACTTTAACGAAGTGTATACGCCTATTGCGGAATATGATAAAGCGCATCATTCTAATTTGATTGAGACGATGGTAACCTTTATTGAATGCGATCTCGATCATGTGAGAACAGGAAAACACCTGCACATTCATGTCAATACAGTACGGTACCGTTTGAATAAAATCAAAGAGCTCATTCCGTATGGAAAAAGCTCTCTTGATTTTAATCAAACGCTGTATTTCATCTATAAAATTATGAAAATAAAAGCATTTGTATAAAACATACTTTTCGTTTATTTTTTAAACAGCCCGAGCATAGAGGTAGAGAAATCGCGAAGTGCGGAACCTACGAGTGCACCTGCACCGAGAATCGCAAAGATACTATCTCTTTCAGGATGTTTACGGATAACGATTGCTCTGATTAGAATTGCAATCAGAATTACAATTCCAGCTTCGGTCCATCCGACAAGGAATCCGGTTGCAAACAGAATACCTGCCTGATGATTTCCACCGAGAATCTGGATTAACGCGCCTGGAATAGCCCAGATGGCGAGCCATTTCATAACTTCCATGGTGGAGCCAGCTTCAATGGTTGACTGATATACGTAATTAATTGGTGCAAACATTCCCTGATTGAAGTAACTCTTTGCAAAAATCGCAACCATGACGAAAGCAACGGCAAAACCAAGAAGTTCTGCATAATATTGTTGCTTTCTGCCGACCTTCTCAAGTTCCATGTCGGCGCCTTTGCCTCGTAATATCCAGCCGGCCTTTAAATCATTACCCATATCAGAGAAAGCCGGGCCGGTAGAGGCTGTGAATCCGGCGAGAATGGCTAATGGAAGTGGCGGGAATCCGAGCATCATGCCGATAATCAGGAACAGCAGCGCTGTAGCAAAACCTGGGAACCATCCGGAGTGCATTGCGGAAACGCCTACGATGAGTTCAGATACCAGGGCTGCGATTGCAGCAAAAATGATCCAGGTAATCAGTTTGCCGACGCTCATTTCGTAATATAGTCCAGTGGAAACAGCAAGGATGATAGCGATGACAATATAAGCGATGAATCCTTTTCCAAGAGCGCTCTTCATATCGGAAAGGCTTGTTCCGAAATTTGAAGCAGCGGAAGAACCATTCTCCTCTTTTCTGAACAGAATTTTCGCACACTGTAATAAAGAAATAATTCCGGCACCAATCATAGCTCCATGACCAAGATAGGAAAGCGAGAGGCTGTCAGCAAATGAGAAGTCTGCTCCAAAAATATCAGTCGCAAAAGTTGCAGTATGACCGGCAAAGGTCAGAGAAAATCCATTCGTGGATAAAATACCTTTCACCAGCGCACCGACGCCAAAGGCACCCATGGCAACTAAACTTCCGACCCATACTACACCGACTAAATCCATTGGAATTCCAATCATTGCGCCGCACCATCCGCCTACAGCGCCAACCAGTAATAAAATTGCGCGTTTTCCACGATCGGCCATAGCATAGATGGATTCGGCCACGGCAATTCCCGGCGGCCATGCTCCTTCAGCAGGAAACATTGGGGAACCAAAAGATTTATACAAGATGGTTGCATCGATAACGGTAGCAAGAGTTGAACCGATTAACATAGGAACCATCAGCTGAGGCCAGCCCATAATAACAGGAATTCCTATACTTAAAAACATACAATTTGCAGAAGCAAAAGTTGCGCCGGAAATGGTTGTCTGCACCAGATTCTGGCGATGAATGTTTTTGAATGATTTTAACCATCTGAGTGGAATCTGAGCAATTAGAATAGCAAAAATAGCGCCGACGATGGAAGTATCCGGGGTAGTACCTGTATGAATCTGTACCTGAAGCCCTACGATACAACCTAAAATTGCAACAATAATAGATACAACAAATACTGCAGGTTCTTTCACGTTTGGCATCTGATCTGCAGTAATTTTATGCTTATCAAACTCTTTTCGTTCTTCAAGCAAAATATCATTCTGCTTGTTTTCTGTGTTATTCATAACTTTCTCCTTTTCTTTTGATTTGATTTGCAGATCAAATTGCAAGCGAGAACAATTATGAATATTGACATTTTAACTAGGATTAGTCTATCATGAAGGGAAATTAGTGTCAAGCAGATTTTAAAATTTTCAAAATATATGGGTTGACTTTTATTTTTGAAGAGGTTATACTGGCACTGTGCAATTCCGGTACTTTCATTACAATATGGAGGTACTAGAAAAAATGTTAGTTAATCTAGACGATATAAAAAAAATTGCAATCGGAAGCCTTTTTCTTGGCGGCGGTGGCGGCGGAGATATTCGCGAAGGTCTTGCTGCAGCAAAAAGAGCCCTGGAATTAGGCGAGGTGCAGATTGTCCCCTTATCTGAAATCAGAAAAAAGGATGGCGTAATTCTTACCATATCCGGCGTTGGTTCTCCCGCATCAGATACCGCTTATTATTCAGAGGACGTCTACGAAAGAATTCTCAAACTGATACAATCACAAGAAAAACGAGAGATCATAGGGCTTATTCCATGTGAAATGGGAGGTTCATCCTCATTTGAGCCTTTTATTCCAGCTGCCCGCCTTAATATTCCGGTAATTAATTCTGCCTGTGACGGCAGGGCTCATCCATTTGGAATTATGGGTTCACTGGGATTAGAAAAGAGTGGAAACAACATTACAATTCAGGCAGGCGCAGGAGGTAAAGAAGAAACCAATACGTACGTAGAAATTCTTTTAACCGGATCTATAGAAACCACCTCTGATCTAATTAGAAATGCGGCGGCAAAGGCAGGAGGCGCCGTGGCTGTTGCAAGAAATCCAGTTTCACCTTTCTGGATTGAGAATGCCGGAGCCACAGGGGCTTATGATCTGGCATATAAGATTGGAGAAGCATACCTAAAAGGAAAAACCGTTATGGATAAAATCACTGCAGTATGTTCAGTGGTGGGAGGCACTGTGATTTGCCGGGGCAGAGTGGAAAATTATATTCTCAATACAGAGAATGCTTTGGATCATGGCTCTTTTACAGTTTGCAGCGAAAATGATAAATACAAATTATATTTCTTCAATGAGTATATGGCAGTGGAAAAAAATAAAGACAGGCTGCATACATTCCCTGATCTGATTACAACGATAGATTGGGAAACTGGAGAAATTTTGACAACAGCACAAATTAAAAATGGATGCAATATTATAGTAGTCGCGGCTCCTAAGGAGAAAATGCTGCTGGGAAAAGGGCTCATGTATCGAGATGTATATGAAAGAATAGAAAAGATTTTAGAAATTGAGATGCAGAAATATGTCAACGAAATTTTTCTTGACTGAAAGGAGATTGCATGAAACTTTTATTTTTAATCCCGGTAACAGCCGAGTATCAACATCGAAAAGATGAAATTAAGGCGTATCTTCACAGATATCTTAATCCTGATACAATTGTTGAATTTGCCCAGATTTCAGAAGGCTTTACATCAATCGAATCAGATTTGCAGGGAATTTACAATGGGTGTCAAATCGTAAATTTAGTAAAAGTGCTGGGCAAGTCCTATGACGGTGTGTATATAAATTGTTTTGATGATCCGGGAGTATCTCCGTGCAGAGAATTGAGCATTGTTCCTGTGATTGGTCCGTATCAGCCAGCAATACACTCTGCCTTAACACTTGCAGATAAAATCGGTATCATTACTACTGATAAAGCAGGCATTATTCATGAGGAAAGGAAAGCGAGGCAAGCAGGAATCATGGGAAACATCACATCCATTGTACCCGCTGATTTAGAAGTTGACGAGATTCGTGAAAAGCCTGAACTTCTGGTTGACAGATTAGTGTTAATCTGCAGGGAAATGTCGGAAAAACAGGGAATAAAAGCAATATGCTTAGGATGCACAGGAATGTTCTACATCGCTGATAGTCTCAATAGAAGGCTAAGACAGGAGCATATAAACGTAACCATTATCGAACCTATGGTGAATGCGATAAAATTTTTGGAGACCATGGTTATGCTGGACTATGATAATTCTGTGTCGGTAAATCCGGATATTATTTCATCAGAAATATCACGTATTAATTTGTAAAATAATAGGAACAGGCAGTTGAACAGCTTCCTGTCATCGCAGAGAAATTTTGAAATGCCAAAATTAAACAGCTTAACGAATTTACAGAGAACATGCATGGAAGAATCAGAACATATTTGACAGTATCCAAGGTAATCAGTGACTTTTAGAGGTTTTGCATACAGAAGGAGCGTACAGAAAATCCGGCAATAGCAACACAAAAAGAGCACCTTAAACCTGTTATCAGGCTTTCAGTGCTCTTCTTTTTCTACTTCAGTACCCACAAATAGTTTAAAGTACCTTTGTTTCTTATCTTATAAAATCTGTTCCTTTAGTTTGTTCAGGTTATCTGTAATCTCCTCAGGCAACCACTCAAACTGACTGTAGAATTCTTCAATTCCTGCGATTTCGTTCTTCCAAACGTCTTTATCTACGCGGAGAAGCTTTTCTAAGGTTTCAGGATCGATATCCAGTTCATTGGTATCGATATCTTCTGCCTTCGGTTCATAACCAAGCGGTGTTTCCACTGCATCTACACTGCCTTCGCAGCGGTTCAGCATCCAAAGGATTACTCTCAGGTTATCACCGAATCCAGGCCACATGAACTCGTCATTTTCGTCAGTTCTGAACCAGTTTACGTGGAAAATCTGCGGCGGGTTGGTCATCTTCTTGCCCATATCAATCCAGTGCTGGAAGTATTCTGCCATATTATATCCGCAGAACGGCAGCATTGCCATCGGGTCATGACGCACGACACCAACTTTTCCGTTGGCTGCAGCTGTCGTTTCAGACGCCATAGCAGAACCGATGAACACGCCGTGGTTCCAATCCTTTGCCTGATAAACAAGCGGCTCAGCCTTTGCTCTTCTTCCACCGAAGATAATTGCGGAAATAGGCACACCTTCTCCGGTAGCGAATTCATCAGCAATGGTTGGGCAGTTCGCGGCAGGCGCTGTAAATCTTGAATTTGGATGCGCACCTTTTTCTTCGGAAGTCTTTCCGTTCCAAGGGTTGCCCAGCCAGTCCTCACCGTTTTCAGGAGGATTCTTATCCAGTTTTTCCCACCATACGGTGTTGTCATCTAAGTTTCTTGCCACGTTGGTAAAGATGGTATCCTTGTGTGTAGTTCTAAGGGCGTTTGGATTGGATTTTTCGTTAGTTCCCGGCGCAACACCGAAGAAACCGTTTTCCGGATTAACTGCATAGAGTCTTCCGTCTTTTCCGATACGCAGCCATGAAATATCATCACCAACAGTGGAAATCTTATATCCTTTTTTCTTGAAATAGTCAGGAGGCGTCAGCATTGCCAGATTGGTCTTTCCGCAAGCGCTTGGGAAAGCACCGCAAACATACTTCGCTTCGCCTTCTTTGTTTTCAATCTTAAGAATCAGCATATGTTCTGCCATCCAGCCTTCCTGTTTCCCCAGATAAGAACCGATGCGCAGTGCCAGGCACTTCTTACCCAGCAGCACGTTTCCGCCATAAGCTGAGTTGATGGACCAAATTGTATTGTCTTCAGGGAAATGTGCAATGTACTTTTCCTGCTCATTAATCTGTGCTTTGGAATGCAGACACTTGGTAAAGTCCGCACCTTCATTGAGCAAATCAATTACTTTCTGATTTACATGGGTCATGATTGCCATGCTCAGTACTACATAAATGGAATCTGTCAGTTCAATACCAATTTTGGCAAATTCTGTTCCCGGTACGCCCATGGAAAATGGAATTGCGTACATGGTTCTGCCTTTCATACAGCCATCGAAAAGTTTTCCCATCTTATCATACATTTCCTGTGGGTCCACCCAGTTGTTAGTCGGACCGGCATCTTCTTTTCTGCGGGTACAGATGACCGTTCTCTTTTCGTCTCTGGCTACATCTTTCGGGTTCGTGCGGTAATAAAGGCAGCCAGGCAGCTTTTCCTGATTCAGCTCAATCATCTCACCGGTTGCTAGAGATAGCTTTCTGATTTCATCAAGCTGTTCCTTGCTTCCGTCAACCCAGACAACTTCGTCCGGTTTGGTTAATTCCGCCATTTCTTTTACCCAATCGTTTACCAATCGGTTGGTTACCATAGTCATAAAGTTTTTCTCCTTTTCTCTTTTTATAACTTAGGCCGCTTCGGCGGAAGCAGTCTATTCAATTTAGCGATACACGCTGGAATTTGTGTATACAATTTCATTCTATACCAATTGCTGCCGTTTGTCACGCACATATTTCCTTTTTCGTCAAAATATTTTGTTGGTTTATCAAAATGTTTGCGCTGAACTACTCCATCTCCATAAATCCGCTCATCATGCACACCCCCACTGCACCGGCTTCCACGCACAATGGGGAATTTTCCCCATTCACGCCGCCAAGGGCATAAACGGGAATCGATACGCCGGCGCAGATTTCTTTCAGCGCGGAAAGGCCCCGCGGCGGCAGACCCGGTTTGCAGTCCGTTTCAAAGACATGACCGAAAATGACAAAGGCTGCGCCAAGGTTCTCTGCCTCCTTTGCCTCTTCTAAACTATGCACCGATACACCGAGCAGACCAGCAGCACCGATTTTTTCTCTTTGCACTTCCTCCATGTCACAAAATGCAGCAAAAGACAGCTGCTGCCCGTCCGGGCGCAGCCTTTCTGCAAGTTCCGTTCTGTTATTGAAAAGGCATGGCACGTTGTATCTTCTGCAAAGAATCAGCACCCTTTCTGCCAGCCTCTCATACACTTCCTTTGGTAAATCTTTTTCCCTTAAAATCAGCGCCGCAGGATTTGTTTGCAGGACTTTCTCGATTTGGGTTAAAAAATCGCCATGAACCAGATGGCGATTTGTAATTGCAATTTTTTTACACATAAATATAGTCGTTGACTACCGGCTGCAGTCCTTCTTTTTCGATGTCCATGTACATCTGCGCAAAACTTCTCTCGTCTGCAATTTCAAACTGCTCGTCACCGGCATCCTCTGCGTCCTTTCCGTCATATTTGCTTTCGTGATCTCCGATTCCGGTGGAAACGCCGGCGGAAACCTTTGTTGCGGCAATTTTTACGATACCGTTGCGGAAATGCTCCTCCTCTCTTGTAGATACGGTAATCCCCACATACGGCAGGAAAATACGGTACGCGCACAGCACCTGACAAAGCTGACGTTCCCCCACGTCCAGTGGGTTAATTTTGTCATTGTTTACGATAGGACGAAGCCGCGGACAGGATAGAGAAAACTCCCCATGGGGGTACTTCCGCTGCAGATAGTACACATGCAGCGCCGACGCCAGGGCGTCTTTTCTGAAGTCAGAAAGACCGAGAAGCGCCGACATGGCAACACCCCGCACGCCTCCCATGAGAGCCCGCTCCTGCGCCTCAAAACGATACGGGAACACCCGCTTATGACCCATTAAATGAAGAGTCTCGTACTTATCAGAGTTATAAGTCTCCTGGAAAACGGTCACATAGTCTACGCCGCACTGATGAAGATAGCGGTATTCGTCCACGTTGACCGGATAAATCTCAATGCCAATATTGCGGAAATATTTGCGGGCAATTTTCACCGCTTCACCGATATATTCCACACTGCTGACCTTGCGGCTTTCGCCGGTCAAAATCAGGATTTCCTCCATACCGGAATCCGCAATAACCTGCATTTCTTTTTCGATTTCCTCAAAAGAAAGCTTTTTCCTGCGGATATCATTGTAGCAGTTGAAACCGCAGTAAATGCAATAATTCTCGCAATAATTCGCAATGTAAATCGGTGTAAAAAAGTACACGGTATTGCCGAAGTGTTTGCTGGTTTCGATTTTAGCTTTTTCCGCCATCTGTTCGAGAAACGGCAGCGCCGATGGCGAAAGGAGCGCCTTGAAATCCTCTATGGTACAGGTCTGATGAGCCAGCGCCCGCTTCACGTCGCTTTCTGTATAGCTGTCATAATCGTAGTCGTTCATTTGACTCAGCACTTTCTCCATCACATCGGAATTAATCTGCTCCATGCCTTCCATATATTCCATGTGATTGGTTCTCGCCGACGGGTCTTCTTCTATTTGGTGCTTTCTCGCTAGAGCCTGTGGACTCAGCTTTTCCGAGTCTACAAAAAACTGGTTTTCTTTCATGGCTTCCCTCTCCTAATCTCTCAAAAATCCCGTCAGCGGATCGGAGGCGCTTGCGCCTCTTTCCAGTACTCTTCCAAGACCTGACAGATGCGCGCTTCGCCCTGCTTCGATAGCTTTTCTAAAAGCTGACGCCATGGCAGGGATATCTCCGGCTGTTGCAATGGCAGTATTTGCCATCACTGCCGCCGCTCCCATTTCCATGACTTCACATGCCTGTGACGGCTTTCCAATTCCAGCGTCTACGATAATCGGCAGGTCGATTTCATCGATGAGAATCTGAAGAAATTCCCTGGTCGCCAGACCTTTGTTGGAACCAATCGGCGCAGCCAGCGGCATAACCGCAGCAGCACCGACATTTACTAAATCTCTTGCAGTGTAAAGGTCCGGATACATGTACGGCATTACAATGAAGCCCTCTTTTGCCAGAATTTCTGTAGCCTTTACCGTTTCCACATTATCCGGCAGCAGGTACTTGCTGTCCTTCATGATTTCGATTTTCACAAAGTCGCCGCAGCCCAGTTCTCTGGACATACGAGCAATTCTCACTGCTTCTTCTGCATTTCTCGCGCCGCTGGTATTTGGCAGCAGCGTTACATGTTCCGGAATAAAATCCAGAATATTTTCGCTCTGTTTTGTGTTGGTTCTGCGCACTGCAAGGGTGATGATTTCAGCACCCGCCTGCTCTACCGCTGCTTTAATCAGCTCCATGGAATACTTTCCTGAGCCTAAAATAAATCTGGAAGAAAACTCTCTCCCGCCTAAATTCCATGTGTCTTTCTTTTCCATATTTTTCTCCTGTTTTTTGTAGTTTGTGCTGCGGCTCTAGCAACGTTTCCAATTCAGTGCTTATTATCAACCTGATAATCATATTGGCCTGATGCGCCGCGCAAATCATAACCCGCGGCGCCATGAGCCCCCGGCCTTCACTGATTTCTGAAACACCGTCACCGCAAAGGTAATAGTGTTCTGTAATTTTTCTTGTCTGGATTGTGTTGCTGTCGCCATAACCCGCCATGCCTGAGCTGCCTACCAGGTATTTCCCCGGTAATTCCGTCAGTACGCAGTTGGTCAGCATCGCCTTTTCTTCCGCCTTGTCAAAGGCTTCGCAGATGTACATATCCTCCGCCAGCAACTTTGGAATATTCTCCTCTGTCAGCTTTACAAAGTCAGTGACAATTTTTGCATAAGGGGAAAATCTTCGGATTTCATCAGCCAAGGCTTCGGGTTTTGGCTGTCCCAGCTGGCTGACCGCATACTGCTGTCTGTTCAAATTAGACAAATCCACCCTGTCAAAATCAATGAGATGAAGCTGTCCGATACCGCTTCGCGCCAGCGCAATGGCAATAGCTGAGCCAAGTCCGCCCAGTCCGCAAACAGCAACTTTTGCTGTCGCCAGTTTGTCCTGCACCGCTTTCGTGTGGCGCAGCTCAAGGCATTCTCTGATTTCCGCTTCGGTCGGCAGTTTTCTGTTATTCTCCGTCATCAGCCACCTCCTACAAAACTTACAATTTCTATTTTGTCGCCATCTGCCAATATGGTTTCTTCATATTTTGCCTTTGGTACAATTTCCCCATTGCGCTCTACGGCAATGCGTGCCATGGGAAAATCATTTTCTTCTAAATATGCCGCCAGGCTTTTTCCGTCTGCGCAGACATCAACACCGTTGATTCTTACCATGGTTTTCTCCCTTCTCAAATGTATTAAGTCCACCGGACAGTGCCGGGTGATGGCCTTTGGTTCCTGCTCCCTCTTAACCGAAATCTCAAAAAATCATTTTTTATGTATAAGAGAACTTCGTAAACTTAACCGAAATCAAAGAAATCCCCAAAAAATGTATAAACCTCTCGCCATTTTTCATTCCTGATGCGGGATTTCTGCGTAAATATTGCTGTTTTCTGCGGAAAATCCCCATTGCTTCGCTGATTTCAAAGGCAAACTCCACCATTTCTTAAAATCCCTTATACACTTTTTTGAAAAAATTACATTTTAGGTTAAGTCTCAAGTGCCAGGTTTCAGATTAAATGCCCACACGCTCTATAGCGCTTTCTTTTCCTAAACAAAAAACCGCACGAAAAGTTCACACCCGCGGTGGTGTGCCCCTTCGTGCGGCTAAAGCCAACACTCTAGTTATATTTTACTGTGATTTTATGACAAAGTCAAGATAGATTTGATGGGTAAATCACTGCTAAATCTCATCTTGAATAATTCCCGAATGAAGTAATTCATTTTTATATAAATCATATATATACGAAGGACTTTCAAGATACAACCCCGTCTCATAATCCTGAAGCTTTTGAAAAACTTCTGAAACGTAAAATTCCCGCAACGCATTCATAATAGATATGTTTTTTTCTTCCACAATATACTTTATTACGTCTTGTGTATTGGTTTCGACAAGAAACTCCCTATCACTCATTTAAAGTGCCTGCCTTTCTCAGATATTGTATAGATTTATCTGAATGAAAAGAGTACTGATTGCTCAGTTCCTTATATGTCAACCTTCTCTTAAGGCCTTCCTCATCTAACTTTTCTCCCATGTATCGCCTAATGATTGCAGCGATTGCATCATCTGCCACCGGACCAATTACAATATCATATTTTCCGTCCAAATACAGCATTGATTCCATTTTCCAATCTCCTACTACAAAAGGAAATGTCGTACTTCGATTACACTGGCCTCGGTAATCCTTTTCTCCGCATAGTCAATCACATCATGCCAAAAGCTTTCTTCCTCTGGGGCAAACTTTTCCGTTGGATAATCCTTTATTTGCCATTCAAAAGTCCGGTTTCTGTTTTTATTATATCTGATAGAAAGAACAATGCTGTGATTCGCTTCATTTGCCACGCCGCTGACCAGTTTCTTGTTCGTCCGCATACTAAAAACTTCGCCGTTTTCGAGTTTTCCCATTTCTTTTTCTTTTACCGTTTCTTTCCAAAATATGTCATACGCTGCAAAAGCTGACGCCAGCAGGGAAACGATGACTAATACAGCAAACATAGATGTGGTGCTTTTGTTCATAGGATTTATCCTCCTTTACCGAATTTCCGGTCTTTTCATATACTTCCTGTCACATGCCTAAAAAACACACTACAAAGTATGAACTTTATGGGAAATTTTTACTCGATTCGGCCGCTCTTTCAAATGCTCCGGCATGAATACGATATCGCTGTAGCATACATCTATCCTATTCATCGCCTCTTTATAATTACTTACGCCGGTGACAATCATATATCCGGTACGCTCCTCTAACCCCGCATAGACACCACATCCATTTTTCACATAATCCGGCACCTCTATGCAGATTTTGCGAAGGAATCGTTTGGACAGAAGCCGCCCCGACTCATATGCGCCTAACTCATTGCCGGCTTGTGCGAATTCCCACGGATTTTCCTTTTCGTAAAATCGATAGCTCAGATCCTCTTCATAATCCGCACCAATTGACAGATTGAAAGTGACCTGCTCGTTCTGCGTCATTTTATCATTGGAAAGGCGAAAATATCCCCAGTATTCATCTTCCTTCAGGAGATTAACGTAGTAGCTTCCATCAAGTTCAACGGAAACCTTTTCACAAAATTCCGGGTCATCCATTTTTATCATAATACCAGTCAATTCCTTGTGTACCGGCCATGGAACATTTAAAACCAGTAGGATTATCGCAATAATAATCCAGATTACCAGCATTTCTCTGTTCGTTTTCTTCTTCATCTCTTTACTTTCCCTGTCACACTTTTACAGTTTTCTTAAGGATACCGTTCTCTAACAGATTCTAATACTCATGTGATATATGAAATTTTATATTTTATTTTCTAAATCATATCACTTTATCATAAATTTGTCTATCATATTATAACCACAAATATTTAAAATCATAAAACTATTGTTATAGCTATGGCGAAAAATAGCAGATAAGAATATATTTTTGTTTCACCAAAATCCCACTAATAGAATGGCTTTCATATGGCGCAGGTCTTTCGGAAAACGCTACTTTGAATTTGACCGCGCCACATTCAGCTAATTTTTTTGAAGTTACGGCGCACACGCCCCTTTCCGAAACGCCATATTGAAGAGATTTTTTCCTTTTTACGGCGGCAATCATTCGAAAAACGCCATTATTATAAGAGTTTTGCCTGCAAAGCGGCGCCAAGCGCCATCTTGAAATTATTTTCAAGAAATTGCGGCGTGCAAACATCTTGATTTGAAAGCCATTAATACCGTTCACGCGATATACCGCCCTCTGCCGCGCCATTATTTCAAAAAAGTAACCCCAAGATGGCGTTTTCTCAGGTGCCTGCGCCACAACTTCAAAAAAGCAATTAAAAAATGGCGTTCGGAAAGGGGCATGTGCCATAACTTGAGAAAAAACGAGTGAATGCGGCGCGCATCTGTGCCTGTAATTTCGTGGGATTTTCGATATATCACATCAAAATATATTTTTAGACTTTACAATGAGATGCTGCAAAGTTCCCGGGCTGCCAATCACCATTTCAGGACAACCGATCAGGCCTCACTCATTTCTTAGTTCACTTCGCATAAAGAATGACAAGTTCAAACTTCGATGTAACCGACGAAATTGTAGTAGATGTGGATGTCCCGCTCCTCATGGTCGTCCACCGTATATTTCTCGCTGATCTCAATTTTCTGGATGAGCCGCATGAGGGTGGGACGATCAAGCTCATGTAAATCGTAGTAATCCTGCACCATGTCCAGCCATGCGTCTACGGATTGCTCGTTCTCC